>DATLRD010000001.1:0-30402 GCA_035534855.1 Allostellaceae bacterium
GTGGCGGGCGGCGAGGGACGGGTTATTTCGCTGCCGGGCCGTGTGGGCGCGCGGCCGTGTCTTCCTGCCGACGCCGCGCTTCGACGAACCGTTTGATCGCGCGGAATTCCTCCGGCGTTACGGGCAAAAGGACCTCGGCATCCTGCCAATCGGCCGCGGTCGTCGCTGGGATTTCGGAGTAGTCGATCTGGTCGTCCGGCTGGTCGAGCAGCCTGGCGAAGTACGCGCGGGGGCGGTCAGATCGTGTGCTCATAATAAATCTCGCGCTCGATGGTGTTCGCTGGACGTAACGAAATGATACGGCATTTGCGGTTTCGTGGTGTGTAGATAATGACCATGACCCGCCCGTGCAATTCGCCCAGGACCATGAACCGGGGCTCGGGCGAGCGGCGGCGCCGGCTGTCTTGCCGGCGTACCAGCGGGCCACGAAACGCGATCCGCGCCGCCTCGAAGACCAGGTCGCGATCGCCGAAGGTGCGAAGGCTCTTGTTGCGGTCCCACTCGAAATCGTCGTCGCCGTAAGGGGAAATCCACGGACGATAGACGACGGCCATTACGGCGGAAGGCGCTGCGTTTTCCGCTCTACTCCGTGCCCTTCCACCGCTCGGTCTTGAACAACCCGCGTTCGAATTCGAGGTAGGAGTCCTTGGTGAAGGCGGGTTGGAACTCGGCGAGGATGTGGCGGGCGGGGGCGGCGTCGCCGTAGAGCAGGTCGATCGCGGTCATCGCCAGGAGCTTGGCCGGGCTGAGATAGCCGTGCTCGGGCTCGTTGATGCGGAAATCGGCGCCGTGGGTCTTGCCGCGCGCGCTGGCGACATAGGGGTGGATCACCGGCATCATGTGGGCGATGTCGCCCATGTCGGTCGAGCCGGTGCGGTGGCCGCCGATATCGAACTGGCCCTCGCCGAACAGCGCCGCGACATTGGCGCCGAAAATCTCGCCGAACTTGCGGTCGTTGCGCTGCGGCAGGTAGCCGGGGATCGTGTTGATCTCCACTTCGGCGCCCATCGCCATCGCGCCGGCGCGCAGGCACCGGTCGACCTTTATGTTGGCGTCGATGATCGCCTCGAGGCTGCCGCCGCGGACAAAGGTTTCCATCGTCACCTCGGCCGGCACGACGCTGACCGCGTCGCCGCCCTTGGTGATGATCGGGTGGATGCGGATCGTGTCGCTGTCGTGAAAGGTCTCGCGCTGGCAGTGGATCGCATTGAGCGCGATCATCGCCGCGCTCAATGCGTTGATGCCGAGCTGCGGCGCGCCGCCGGCGTGGCTGGCGCGGCCGAGAAAGCGGATCTGCTTGACCAGGGCGCCGTTTGACGAATCCGCGATAAAGCTGCGCTTGTCCATCTGATCGTGCGAGCCGACATGGATCATCATCGCCATGTCGATATCGTCGAAATGCCCTTTGGCGACCAATTCGGGCTTGCCGAGCAGGAACTCGATCTCGCCGGCGGCCTTGCGGCGCAGGCGCTCTTCGACGTCGATGAACTCCTCGGCCGGGACGGCGAAGAATACGATTTCGCCGGCGAGGTCGGCCTTGGCGTCGGCGAGCGCCGACAGGCCCATCGCGACGCCGAGCATGCCGGCGATCTGGGCGTTGTGGCCGCAGCTGTGCGCCGCGCCGGTGTGCGGGTCGGCAAGCGGGTGGTCGGAGGTTCTGAGGCTGTCGAGCTCGCCGATCAGCGCGAGGCGCGGCCCGGGGCGGGCGAATTTGAGCCTTCCCTTGACCCCGGTCAGCGCCAGCCCGGTCTGCGGCGCGAGCCCCAGCGCGCGCATCGTTTCGGCGACGAGGTGCGCGGTCTTGCACTCGTTGAACCCGGTCTCGGGGTGGTGCAGGATGGTTTCGCCGAGCGCGATGATCTCGTTGCCGCGGCGGTCGATCGCCTCGCATACCGCGCGCTTGATGGCTTCCTTGCTCATCCCCGCCCCCCTCGCTTGCCTGCGCCGCGATGATACCCCGATCGCGCGGCATTGCGAGCAAAGCGACGCCGGAGGACACCGATGCCGCGTGTCGACCACACCCAGCTGATCGCGGCGCTGAGCTATCTGACGATCGCGGTGTTCCTGTCGGCCGGGCTCGCGACGGCGCGCTATCGCGCCGGGCTGCGCCGCGCGGCGATCGTGCTCTACGCGGTGGCGATGGGGCTGGCGCTCGCGACGGTTGCGGTGTGGCTGGTCGGCTGACCCGTCTGCGCCCGGCGCAAGTTGCTGTTAACCATCATTTTTGGGAGCGGTCGGGTGATGATCATTGACATTTTAGCGGTATTTTAAGAGCGTCTCCCCGTTACCACCAATACGGGCCTAGCCAATGTTGCGGGCCCGGGGAGGGTCGACGATGGCTCTCGCTTATCCGAATATCGTGCCGCCGAACAACCTGCGCCTCCCCGACGCGCTGACCATCAAACACGGCCCGGCACAGCTGCTGAGCCGGTTTGTGATCTCCGGCGACCGGGCCGTGCGGGACATGGGGCTGCTGCTGCGCATCCGCACCGATTTCGACGAGTTGCTCTATGTAAACCGGCAGCACGTCGCGGCCGGCGATTGGCTGACGATTCCCGACGCGTTCAACCCGAACGTGGCCGAGCTGAACGAAGAGAATTCGTTCTGGGTCGCGGGCGAGGACGAAAGCGGGGAGATCGTCGTGACCTGGGCGGCGCGCATCTACAACTGGACCGGCACGACGCTGGCCGAGCAGATCCGCGTCGCCTGGTATGGCGTGGACACCGGCCAGCCTTGCGTCGTCACGGCCGAGGCAGCGCACCGCATCAGCGGGATCGTTTCCTGTGCCGGGGCGTCGTGGGTGCGGCCCGATTTCAGGGGCAAGCACCTGTCGCACCTGATGCCGCGGATCGGCAAGGCCTATGCCTGCTCGCGCTGGCCGCTCGACTGGGCGATCGGGTTCATCAGCCTCGGCAACGTGGACAAGGGCCTGGCCCGCAGCTATGGCCAGAAGAACCTCAGCTACAGCATCGTCTATCCCGGCTCGTCGTGGGGCGAGGTGGCGCTGGTCTATACCAGCGTCGACGACGTCTACCGGGATCTGGCGAATTATTTGTCGGACAAGCTGCCCGACGAAGACATCGCATCGGAGCTGGTGCTGCCCTCGGTCAGCTTGGCGCAGGACGTCACGAACACCTCGTCCGACGGGGTCTTCCACGGCAACAGCAACCGCTCGTAGTGGACAAGCCGGCGGGGCGTGCCTTCTTCGGCGTCGTATTGCATGTCGGCGGTGACGAGGTCGTAGCGCGGCTGACCGGTCTCGGCGACTGATTTGTAGAATTCGCGGACCCATGCGCCGTACTCGCGGTCGGGCAGGTTCCCGACCTTGTCGCCAACACCGTTGTAGTGGTAGCCCTCACGGAGCCAGCGATGGCCGCTGCCGATGAAGCGCCATTCGGGCTCACTTTGCTGCGGCCGCACGCCGATGATCATCAGGCGTGGCAATAATTTGTTCTGCATCGCGATCGACAGGATCTGCGGATCGAAATGGCCAAAGGCCACGCGCCATTTCTGCGCCAAGGGCCGCATCGGGTTCGTGTCATCGGCGAAGATCGCGGAGAAATCGCGCGGCACGATGTGGAACCGCTCGGTCCGCGGCGGCTCGAAGGCCGGTGCGCACAGCTCGGAGAGCCGGGCGATGACCTGCTCGGCCGAGGACGAGATTTCCGAGCGCCAGCCGGTATCCAGGTGCTTGATGCGAAACAGCTTGACCGCGGCGGTCATCAGCTGATGCTGGGTTGCGAGCAGCGCCGGCAGCTGGACGTTGCGCGGGTGCAGCTCGATCTCGATCAGCGCCTGGTCGAAGAACCGCAGCTTGATGAAGCCGAGATTCTTGACGGCAAAGCCAACCGCGTCGTAATCCGGGTCGGGATCGCCGAGCGCGGCCAGAAACTCCTCGCTGTCCGGCAATACCCATTGGCCGTCGGCGGTGACCAACATTGTCGGGGGATTCAGCGGAACCTCCTTCGCCGCACGCGGCTGCGAAGACCTCTTCAATCTGTGCCGAAAACGATACGGAGTTGCGGTAAATAGACAGTTAAGGCGGTGTGGCCGGTCGCCTGACCCGGGTGGCTATCCCGCGTGGCATCGCGCAGGGCTGGAATGCGAAAATGGGAGAACCTGCCGCCGCGGCAGCGATCAGCGTAGCCGCGATACCCGACCGCCTCGACCGCAACATCGCCACGACGGGGCTGATGATTGCGGTGGCGATGCAGGCTGCCGACGCGCTGATCGCCAATGTCGCGCTGCCGCATATCGAGGCCGATCTCGGCGGCGGCGCGCTGATGGGCGCCTGGGTGATCACCGCTTATCTGTGCGCGACCGCGGTTCTGGCACCGCTGACCGGCTGGCTGCGTCGGCGCTACGGGGCGCGGCGGTTGTTTCCCGGCGCGATCGGGCTGTTCGTGGCCGCCTCCCTCGGCTGCTCGCTGGCGCCGAATGCCGGACTGCTGATCCTGTTCCGCGTGCTGCAGGGTGCCGGCGGCGGGGTCATGCACCCGCTGTCGCAGGCGATCCTGCTCGATATCCACCCCAAGGAGCGGCACGGCCGCATGTTGGCGCTGTGGGGCGCGGCGGCGATGCTCGGGCCGGTGCTCGGCCCGGTGATCGGCGGCGCGATCACCGACCTCGCCTCGTGGCGCTGGGTGTTCGCGATCAACCTGCCGCTCGGAGCGTTGTCGGTATGGTGCCTGCGCCGGGCGCGCACGCGTGCCGAAGGCGATCGCGATCTGTCGATCGACGGGATCGGCATCGTGATGCTGATCCTGGGCGTCGGCGCGCTGCAGTTGTGCCTGCAGCACGGGATCGGGCGGTCGTGGCTCAAGTCGCCGGAGCTCATCGCCGAGGCGGCGATCACGGTGTTCGCCTTTGCATTCCTGCTGCTCCGGGCGCGGCGGACGCGGTTTGCGGTCGTGCGCGGCGCGGTGTTCCGCGACGTCAACTTCGCCACCGCGACCTTCTACAATTTCATGCTGAGCGCGCTGCTGTTCGTCTCGGTGCTGTTCGTGCCGCTGCTCGGCGAGGGGCCGCTCGGGCTGCCTGCAACGCTCGCCGGGGCGATGGTGGTGCCGCGCGCGCTGTTGATGATGGTGATGATGCTGGGGATGGGGCAGATCATCAACCGCGTCGACATGCGCATCCTGCTGGCGAGCGGCTGGCTGCTGATGGCCGCCGGGCTGGCGATCCTTTCGGCTTTGCAGCCGGAGCGCGGCATCGTCTGGGTACTGGTCGGCAGCACAGTTCAGGCGGCGGGTGCCGGCATGCTGTACACGCCGCTGAGCACGCTGGCGTTTTCGACCCTGCCGGTGGAGCTGCGGACCGATGCAGCCGGGCTGTTCAGCCTGCTGCGCCAGCTCGGCTATGCCTCTGGAGTGGCGGTGATGACCGCGGTGCTGCGGCTGCGGGTGGCCGCCCAGCTCGCGCATTTTGCGGCGGCGCGTGGCGGATCGCACGGGCCGGTGTCGCGCAGCCTGGCCAATCTCGCGACGATCCACGCCTATCGCGACTGCTTCGCGATGATGTCGCTGACCGCGGTTCTGGTGATCCCCGGCATCTACCTGTTTCGCACCGTCCGCCGCGGGCCGGCAGCGGCCTGACCCGTGGGATCGGCCGGCGGCCGGGCTAGTTGAGCCGCGTCGGTCGCGGCTCGCGGCGCCGCGGACGGCGCGCGATGAGCTGGCTCGCCTGGTGGTGGGCGAGCCGCCAGCGCGCGTCCTCGCGCACGAAGAAATTGCTGGCGACCAGCGTGCCGCCCTCAAGCTCCTCCTCGCACACCACGAGTGCGGTATCGCCATAGAGAAACACCCGCTCGTCGTAGCAGGCGATGCGCGGCGCATCCGGGCTGGCGAGGATGCCCTGCCAACTCTGCATGATCTCGTCGCGGTCGCACAGCGGCGGCCAGCCGGGATGAATGCAGGCGACCGGCGCCCGCTCGGCCCACAGCGCCTGCATCGCAACCAGGTCGCGGGCGGTGAAGGCGCGGTAGAATTCGAGATTGGCCGCGAGCACGGCATCGGCGTCGTTCATCGGATCGACCCTGTGGTTCGCTGTCGCAGTCTAGCCCCGCGGCTCCCGGGGACCAAGCCGCGAGCCTATTGCCTAAATATTGGGCATATATTGTTGCCTAAAAAACGGGCGCCAATTTCGGCAAGCTCCAGCCAGGGTTTTTGCGCGCAGTACCCGGTGCAACCGGAGCGCAATCGCCCGGATAGCGGGCACAACGGTACCTCCAATCCGCCCTGAAGCCGCGATCTGCCCTGGCATAAGGCTTGCGTCGTTACGGGGTGAGCGCGGGGGTCCGCGCCCTCCCGCGGCGGGTCCTCCACCCTGGTGCCGCGGCGGTCTGATTTACAGAATGGGGAGAAACCGCATGTCATCCGAACGTTTCACACTCGACCGCCGTCAGCTCCTCGGCGCCGGGATAGCAGTCGCCGCCGCATCCGGGCTTACCGCGATGCCGGGCGTGGTTACGGAAGCAAAGGCCGCGCCCGCTGCGCCCGAAACCGGGCCGATCAAGGTCGGCATCCTGCATTCGCTGTCGGGCACGATGGCGATCAGCGAGGCGCCGCTGAAGGACGTGATGCTGATGCTGATCGCCGAGCAGAACGCCAAGGGGGGCGTGATGGGCCGGCAGCTGCAGCCGGTCGTGGTCGACCCCGCGTCGAACTGGCCGCTGTTTGCCGAAAAGGCCAAGCAGCTGCTGTCGGTCGACAAGGTGGCGGCGGTGTTCGGGTGCTGGACCTCGGTGTCGCGCAAATCGGTGCTGCCGGTGTTCGAGCAGCTCAACGGCATCCTGCTCTACCCGGTGCAGTACGAGGGCCAGGAATGCAGCCGCAACGTGTTCTATACCGGCGCGGCGCCGAACCAGCAGGCGATCCCGGCGGTCGATTACCTGATGAACCAGGTCGGGGTGAAGCGCTGGGTGCTGGAAGGCACGGACTACGTCTATCCCCGCACCACCAACAAGATCCTCGAAGCCTATCTGAAGGCCAAGGGCGTTGCGCCGGCCGACATGATGATCAACTACACCCCGTTCGGCTATTCCGACTGGCAGGCTGAGGTCGCCAAGATCAAGGCGTTCGGCTCGGCCGGCAAGAAGACCGCGGTGGTGTCGACGATCAACGGCGACGCCAACGTGCCGTTCTACAAGGAGCTCGGCAACCAGGGGATCAAGGCGACCGACATCCCGGTCGTGGCATTCAGCGTCGGCGAGCAGGAGCTGGCCGGCATCGACACCAAGCCGCTGGTCGGCCACCTCGCCGCGTGGAACTATTTCGAGAGCGTCGATACCCCGCTCAACAAGGAGGTGGTCGCCGCGTTCAAGAAGTTTGCAAAGGACGACAAGCGGGTTTTCAACGACCCGATGGAGGCCCACTACATCGGCTTCAACATGTGGGTTAAGGCGGTCGAAAAGGCCGGCACCACCGATCATGACGCGGTAATCGATGCGATGATCGGCGTCGCCCACCCGAACCTGACCGGCGATTACGCCACGATGATGCCCAACCACCATTTGACCAAGCCGGTGCTGATCGGCGAGATCCAGGGCAACGGGATGTTCAACGTCGTGTGGCAGACGCCGGGCTTGGTCGTTGCCCAGCCGTGGTCGCCCTATCTGCCGGAAAGCAAGAACCTGATCGGCGATTGGTTGCCGCCGATGTCGTGCGGCAGCTACGACGTCGTCGCCGGCAAGTGCGTCGGAGCGAAGAAGGCCTGATCATGGCTTGTCGCTCATCGGGAGGAGGCCGCAGGAGAGGCCTCCTCCCAGCCGGCGTGATCGCCGCTGCATTGTTTGCGTTGCTGCTCGCGTTGCCGACCGCGGCGCGGGCGGCAGCCGACCCGTTTGCCGAACTCGCCGCGACCAATTTCGACGTCGAGGCGCAGGGGGTGAGGGACCTCGCGGTATCCGGCAACCCGCGCGCTCATGCGGTGATCAACGCGCTGCGCGACGGCAAGTTGTGGGCGTGGAAATGGCCGCGGCCCGATGCGCCGCTGTTTATCCGGACCGACAGCGGGATTGTCGATGCGCGCACCGGGGCGGCCGTCGCCGCGCCGGCGCCGGTAAACCTGCGCCGGGTCATCGTCAACGATTCGGTGCGCGCCGCGATCGAGACCGCGGAGGGTGCGCTCAACCTGGTCTCGCCGGTCGTCGCAGCGCGGCTCAAGGCGGCCGAGGCGCTGTTCCAGTCGGCCGATGCCGGCGCGCTGCCGCTGATCGAGCAGGCGCTCGCCAAGGAGCACGACCCCTCGGTCGCCCGGGTGCTGCGCGAGGCGCATGCGGCGGCGCTGCTGAAATCCAACACCGGATCGACCGAGGCACGGCTCGCGGCGGTGGACGAGCTGGCGGAACGCGCCGACCTGCTGGCGCGCGGCCTGCTCGCCTCGCTGCACGGCCAGCCGCCGCAGGTTGCCGCGGCGATCGCCGCCGCGGTGCGTAGCATCGACCGGAGCCTGCAGCTCTGGGGGCTGCTCGAAAATGTCTATTACGGGATCAGCCTCGGCGCGGTGCTGTTGCTCGCCGCCACCGGGCTGGCGATCACCTTTGGGGTGATGGGCGTCATCAACATGGCGCATGGCGAGATGGTGATGGTCGGCGCCTACACGACCTTTGTCGTGCAGCAGCTGATCGCCGCGTTCGCCCCGGCGCTGACCCAGTTCGGCCTGTTGTTTGCGGTGCCCGCGGCGTTTCTCGCCGCCGGGCTGCTCGGCGTCATCATCGAGCGGACGCTGATCCGCTTTCTCTATGGTCGGCCGCTTGAAACCCTGCTGGCGACCTGGGGGCTGAGCCTCATTCTGCAACAGGCGGTGCGCAGCATCTTCGGCCCGACCAACCAGGATGTCACCTCGCCGGATTGGATGAGCGGCGCGGTCCATCTCGGCGGGCTGGTGCTGACCGTCAACCGGCTGTGGATCATCCTGTTCGCGCTGTTGGTGCTCGGCGCCTTGATGGCGACGCTGCGCTGGGGCGGGCTCGGGCGCAGCATCCGCGCGGTGACGCAAAACCGCCGGATGGCGGCGGCGATGGGCATCCGCACGCCGGTGATCGACGCGCTGACCTTCGGGCTCGGCTCCGGCGTTGCCGGGATGGCCGGCGTGGCGCTGTCGCAGATCGACAACGTCAGCCCCAATCTCGGCCAGAACTACATTATCGACAGCTTTATCGTCGTCGTGGTCGGCGGGGTCGGCAATCTGTGGGGCACGCTCTTGGGGGCACTGATCCTCGGCGTCGTCGACAAGTTCGTAGAGCCGTTCGAGGGCGCGGTGCTCGCAAAAATCCTTGTGCTGGTGCTGCTGATCCTTTTCATCCAGCGGCGGCCGCAAGGGTTGTTCCCGCCCAAGGGCCGGGTCGCGGAGGCATGATGCGCGATCGCCTTACGGTCGCGACACTGGCGTGCGTCCTGGGCGGGGCGGCGCTGCTTGCGGCCCTCAACGTGCTCACCGCGCCGGCGAGCGCGCTGCACGTGCCGGGCTTTGTGATCTCGCTCGTCGGCAAATACCTGTGCTACGCGATCCTCGCGCTGGCGGTCGACCTGGTGTGGGGCTACGCCGGCATCCTGACGCTGGGCCATGCCGCGTTCTTCGCGCTCGGCGGGTACTGCATGGGCATGTACCTGATGCGCGAGATCGGCACGCGCGGCGTCTATGCCAACCCGGTCCTGCCCGATTTCATGGTGTTCATCGGGTGGAAGGAGCTGCCCTGGTACTGGTACGGCTTCAACCATTTCTGGTTTGCGCTGCCGATGGCGATGATTGTGCCCGGAGCGCTGGCCTTCGCGTTTGGCTGGCTCGCGTTCCGCTCGCGCGTCTCGGGCGTCTATCTGTCGATCATCACCCAGGCGCTGACCTACGCGCTGCTGCTGGCCTTCTTCCGCAACGATATGGGGTTTGGCGGCAATAACGGGATGACCGATTTCAAGGACATCGTCGGCATCCCGCTGAACCGCGACTCGGCCTCGGTCGGGCTGATGCTGGTCACCGCCGTGGTTCTGGCGCTGGTGTTTGTGCTGGCGCGGGCGATGACCCGGTCGCGCTTTGGCCGGGTGCTGATCGCGGTGCGCGACGCGGAATCGCGCACCCGGTTTCTCGGCTACCGCCCGGAATCCTACAAGCTGGTGGTGTGGGTCTTCTCGGCGGTGATCGCCGGGATCGGCGGCGCGCTTTACGTGCCGCAGGTCGGCATCATCAATCCGTCGGAATTCGCCCCGGCGAACTCGATCGAGGCGGTGATCTGGGTCGCCGTCGGCGGACGCGGCACGCTCGCCGGGGCGATCCTCGGCGCGGTGCTGGTCAATCTCGGCAAGACCTGGCTGACCAGCGCGCTGCCCGAGATCTGGCTGTTTGCGATCGGTGCCGTGTTCATCGTGGTGACGCTGTTCCTGCCGCGCGGGATCATCGGCCTGTTCACGTCGCGCCGTTCGGCGCGTGCGCCGCAGCCCGCCGACCCGGCCGAGCCGAAACCCGCCGCCATCGAATCGACCGCGCGGGAGGCCGCCGGATGAGCGATACGCTGCTCTACCTCGATGGCGTCACGGTCTCGTTCGACGGGTTCAAGGCGTTGAACGGGCTGTCGCTGGTGCTCGAACCGGGCGAGATGCGCGCAGTGATCGGCCCCAACGGCGCCGGCAAGACGACGATGATGGACGTGATCACCGGCAAGACCCGGCCCGACACCGGCCGGGTCGTGTTCGGCGACGATACCGACCTGACCAAGCTCGACGAACCGGCGATCGCCCGGCTCGGCATTGGCCGCAAATTCCAGCGCCCGACCGTGTTCGAGCCGTTGACCGTGCGCGAGAACCTGCTGTTGTCGCTGGCCGGCGACCGCAGCCCGCGCTTTGCGCTGTGGGCACGCGAGACGGCGTCGGAGCGGGCGCGGCTCGACGAATTGCTGGCGACGATCCGGCTGGCTGCCGAGGCTGCGCGGCCCGCCGCCGATCTGTCGCACGGCCAGAAACAATGGCTCGAAATCGGCATGCTGTTGGCGCAGGAGCCGCGCCTTCTGCTGGTCGACGAGCCGGTGGCCGGCATGACCGACGCCGAAACCGCCGAGACCGCCGATTTGTTGCGCGAGATCAACCGCACCCGCAGCGTCGTCGTCGTCGAGCACGACATGGCCTTCGTGCGGGCACTCGGGGTCAAGGTGACGGTGCTGCATGAAGGCTCGGTGCTGGCGGAGGGGTCGATCGAGGCGATCCAGAACGACGCCCGGGTCATCGAAGTGTATCTCGGACGCTAAGCGATGCTCGAAGTCGAAGGGGTCGATCTTTACTACGGCGCCAGCCAGGCGCTGCGCCGGGTCGAACTGACCGCGAAAAAGGGCGAGGTCACCTGCATCCTCGGCCGCAATGGGGTGGGCAAGACCAGCCTGTTGCGCGCGATCTTTGGCATCCAGCCGATCCGTGCCGGGCAGATCCGCTGGAACGGCAAGATGCTCAACGGTCTGGCGCCATACGACCGGGCCCGCGTCGGGCTCGCGCTGGTGCCGCAGGGCCGCGAGATCTTTCCGCGGCTGACCGTGCTGGAAAATCTCGAAACCGGGTATTCGATCCTGCCGCGCAGCCAGCGCCATGTGCCGGACGAGATCTACGAACTGTTCCCGGTGCTGAAGGACATGCTCAGCCGCCGCGGCGGCGATCTGTCGGGCGGGCAGCAGCAGCAACTGGCGATCGCCCGGGCGCTGGTGATGCGGCCGAGCCTGTTGATCCTCGACGAACCGACCGAGGGCATCCAGCCTTCGATCATCAAGGATATCGGCCGGGTCATCGCCCGCCTCGCAGAGCGCGGCGACATGGCGATCCTGCTGGTCGAGCAGTATTTCGATTTCGCCCGCGACCTTGCCGCGGCCTATGTCGTCATGCAGCGGGGCGAGGTGGTGCTAGCCGGTCGCGGCGACGCGATGGACGAGACCGCGGTGCGCGGCTACCTGACCGTGTGAACAAAACCGGCGCCTATACCATCTCGACCAGCGGCACGAAGATGTAGCCGCCACCGCGCACGGTCTTGATCATCGCCGGGTTCTGCGGGTCTTCGTCGAGCTTGCGGCGCAACCGCCCGACCTGCACGTCGATCGTGCGGTCGAGCGGGCCGGTTTCCCGATTGCGCGCCAGGTCCATCAGCCGCGCGCGCGACAGCACCTGGTTGGCGTGGCTGGCAAACACCGCGAGCAGGTCGAATTCGCCAGTGGTCAGGCGCACGACCTCGCCCGACGGGGCCGCCAGCACGCGGGCGGCAAGGTCGATTTCCCAGCCGGCAAAGCGCAGCCGCGGGCGAGCCGGAACGGCGCGCTCCGCCGGCGCCGATTGCAGCCGCCGCAGGATGCTTTTCACCCGGGCCAGCAATTCACGCAGGTTGAACGGCTTGGGCAGGTAGTCGTCGGCACCCATTTCGAGGCCGATGATCCGGTCGACCAGATCGCCGCGGCCGGTCAGCATCAGGATGCCGACCTCGGATTCGCTGCGCAGGCTGCGCGCCAGGGTGAGGCCGTCTTCGCCGGGCAGCATCAGGTCGAGTATCACGAGATCGACCGGCGACTGCGCCAACATCCGCCGCATTTCGCTGCCGTTCCCGGCGGTAGAGACGCGATAGCCCTCCCCGGTCAGGTAATCCTGAATGGCCTCACACACCTCGCGCTGATCATCGACAATCAGGATGTGACCGCTGTCGCTCACCCCTCAGATCCTTAAAGCACTGCGCGTCCGGTCCGGCGTCCCTCGGCGGGCTCCCAAACCCACCGGCCCCTCCCGGGAGCGCCACACACGGTTACAATTTCTTACACAAAACCACCTCGCCTGCCATCATCCGATTATTCCCAGCCGCTAGAGTCCTCTCCGCGCGGAACGGTCCGTCAGGGCCAGACGCGCCGTTAAGAGGAGTCCGCTTATGGCCAATCTGCACCAGAGCATCGAAGCCGAAATCCCCCGCCTGCGGCGTTATGCGCGGGCGCTGTGTCGCGATCTCGCGACGGCTGACGATCTCGTCCAGGATTGCCTGACCCGTGCGCTCGCAAAAATGCATTTGTGGCAGGAAGGCACCGACCTGCGCGCCTGGCTGTTCACAATTCTCCACAATCAGCACGTCAATCGCATCCGCCGCGCGGTGCGCGAGGGCGCTGCGGTCGAGCTGAGCGAAAGCGAGCCGCTGCTGACCCAGGCGCCGCGCCAGGACCGGCGGCTAGAGCTGCGCGATCTTCATTGCGCGCTGGCCAGCCTGCCCGAGGAGCAGCGCTCGGTGATCCTGCTCGTCGGCCTCGAAGGGATGCGCTACGAGGATGTTGCCGAGGTGCTCGGTGTGCCGGTCGGCACCGTGCGCTCGCGGCTGTCGCGGGGCCGCGAGGCGCTGCGCCGGCTGGTGGGGTCGGTGCAGGATCGCCGCGCCGAGCACATTATGGCCGAGGCCTGCGCGCTGCGCCGCCGGCCCGACGGGGCAGCGCTCGAAAGCCGCCAGCGCGCCGCCGCCCGCCCCGCGCCCAATCCCGCCGTGCATGCCGGCAAACGCCCAGCGGCACAGCGCCAGCGCGCCGAGGCGTATCGCGTCGCCGCGGCTTCGCGGCAGTAGCCGGCGGCGGCCCGGTCGGGAAGGCAGGTTCAGAACGCGCCTTCCCATGAGCGCGACAGGTAGGTGGCGCAGCGGATGAGCCCGACCATCGAGTAGGTCTGCGGGAAATTTCCCCACAATTCGCCGGTCTTGACGTCGATATCCTCGCTCAGCAGGCCGGCGTGGTTGCGGCGCGCGAGCAGATTTTCGAACAGCTCGCGCGCCTCGTCGCGGCGCCCGACCGCGGCCAGCGCCTCGATGTACCAGAAGGTGCAGACGACAAACGCGCTGGTCGGCTCGCCCATGTCGTCGGCCTGGGCATAGCGATAAAGGTAGGGGCCGCGGCGCAGCTCGCGCTCGATCCGCTCAAGGGTGGCGACATAGCGCCGGTCCTTTGGGTCGATCAAGCCGATATGCTGCATCAGCAGCAGGCTGGCGTCGACGTGGTCGCCGCCGAACGAGGTGGCGAAGCTGCCGTGCTTTTCGCTCCACCCGTGCTTGAGGATTTCGGTGCGGATGTGGTCGGCACGCTGGCGCCACACCTGCTCGCGCGCGCCCAGGCCAAGCGACAGCGCGATGTAGGCGAGGCGGTCGCACGCCGCCCAGCACAGCATCGCCGAGTGGGTGTGCACCGACTGGCGCGTGCGGTACTCCCAGATCCCGGCGTCGGGCTTGTTCCAGCGCGCGGCGGCCTGCTCACCGAGCAGTTCGAGCCGGCGAAACAGCGCCTCGTCGCCGGGCTTGTCGAGGCGCTGGTCGAAATAGGTCTGGGCGCAGGCAAGGATGACGCTGCCGTAACCGTCGTTCTGCACCTGCTGCGCCGCCTCGTTGCCGACCCGCACCGGCCCCATGCTGCGATACCCCGGCAGGTTTGCGATCAGCCGCTCGGGAAGCTCGGTTTCGCGCAGCGTGCCGTAAACCGGTTCGAGATAGCCGTTATCGGCGGTCGACACGATGTTGACGATGAAATTGAGGTAGTGCTCCATGATCCGGGTCGCGCCGAGCCGGTTGAGCGCGCTGACCACGAAATAGGCGTCGCGCAGCCAGCAAAAACGGTAGTCCCAGTTGCGGCTGGTGTTCGGCGCCTCGGGGATGGAGGTGGTCAGCGCGGCGATGATCGCGCCGGTATCCTCAAAGCTCGACAATTTGAGGGTGATCGCGGCGCGCAGCACCGCCTCCTGCCACTCGAACGGCACCGACAGCGTGCGGCACCAGTCACGCCAATAGGCGTCGGTGCGCTCGGCGAATTCGCGGGTGAGGTCGGCGAGCGATTGCGAGATCGATTCATCCGGGCCGAGGATCAGGTCGATCTGGCGGGACAGGATGAACGGCACCTCGTCGACGATGTATGAGATCGGCGCGTCGGTGGTCAGCCGCAGCGCCAGGCCGGGCATCACAAAGCGGACATGGTTGCTGCCGCGGGTGATCTCGGGGACCCCCGCGCCGTAATCGTAGCGCGGCCGCAGCCGCACGCGGATGCGCGGGGCGCCGGCGAGCGGTCTGATCCGCCGTACCAGCATGCTCGGGCGGAAGACCCGGTTGAACAGCTCGTAGCGCGGCGCGAAATCAACGATTGCCACGGCATTGCCGGCATTGTCGTAAAGCCGCGTCTCCAGAATCGCCGCATTGCGCCAGTACGATTGCTCGGCGCGTTCGATCCCGATCAGCTCGACCTCGAAGAAGCCGGCATCCGCGTCGTCGCCGGCCAACAGCGCGCAAAACGCCGGGTCGCGGTCGAAATGCGGTAAGCAGGCCCAGACGATCCGCGCGTTGCGGTCGATCAGCGCGCCAAAGCTGCAATTGCCGACGACGGCAAGGTCCAGTGTGTTCATCGCCCGATGCTCTGTGCCAGCCAGGCGGCGACGTCATGCTCGTCGGCGAGGCGATACCGCGCGGCCGAGGGGCCGGCGCCGACCCGGATCGAGATGCCGCCGAGGCGCTCGATTGCGGCAAATCCGTCCTCGTCGGTCACGTCGTCGCCGACAAAGACCGGCGTCCGGCCGTGGAACGGCGGCGCAGCGGAAAGCGCGGCGATCGCGGCGCCCTTGCCGACGCCGCGCGGCATCAGCTCGATGACCCGCTTGCCGTCGATGGCGCGCAGGCGCCCGGCGCTCGCCAGCGCGGCGCGGCGGACCGCCGCGCGGCAGGCCGCACCAAAGCCGGGCGCCTGGCGGTAGTGCAGGGCCAGCGTATTGCCCTTGTCTTCCAGCATCACGCCGCGATGGCGCGCGGCAAGCCGGGCGAGCGCGGCGTGGTTGCGGGTCAGGGCCGGATCGCGCTTGCGGCGGCTGAGGCGTCCGTCGCCGTGGCGCAGCTCGCTACCGTGCTGCCCGGCCATCACGCCGGAAAACGGCGCCAGCAGGCGCAGCAGATCGGCGACCGGCCGGCCACTCACCACGGCAACAGCGCCACCCAGCCAGTCCGACAGCGCCGCGAGCAGACGCGGCACTTCGGGGGCTACCCGCACGCTATCGGGGGTCGCGGCGAGTTCGACGAGGGTGCCGTCGAAATCGAGAAACAGCGCGTCGTCACAAGCCAGATCGGGTGGGCGGCGGAGTGCGGCGTCGCTGAACATCACCTAGTGCCAGGCGGAATGTGTCGCGGCAGCCGGCTGGACCGGCGCCAGTCCGGTGTCGACCAGTTCGAGCGCGCCGAGAAAGCTGTTCCACCACGCGTGCACGTCGTGCTCTTCGAGCTGCGCCATCATCGCGGCATGACGCTCGCGGCGCTCGTCGAGCGGCATGGCCAGCGCCCGGTCGAGGCCGTCGGCCACCTGATCGGTGTCGAACGGGTTGACGATCACCGAAGCGTCGAGCTCGCGCACTGCGCCGGCAAAGCGCGACAGCACAAGCACGCCGGGGTCCTCGTGGTCCTGGCTGGCGACGTATTCCTTGGCGACCAGGTTCATGCCGTCGCGCAGCGGGGTCACCAGCCCGACCCGCGCCGAACGGTAGAACCCGAACAGCGTGTCCTGGCGAAAGCGTCGGTTGAGGTAGCGCACCGGCTGCATGTCGGGCTCGGCAAATCGGCCGTTGATGCGGCCGGCAACGGAGTCGAGCTCGGCGCGGATCTGCTGGTACTCGGGGACGTCCTCACGCGACGGCGGGGCGATCTGCAGCATGACCACGGCACGGTGATGCTGCGGCCGGGTTTCGAGCAGCCGCTCGAACGCCAATAGCCGGCGGGTCAGCCCCTTGGTGTAGTCGAGCCGGTCGACGCCGATGATCAGCTGCCGCCCCGACAGGCTGTCGCGCAGCCGCGCCGCGATGCCGGTGCCGGCGGCGCGGACCGCGTGGGACGAGACCGCCCGGGTGTCGATGCTGATCGGGAAGGTGCCGACGCGGACATGCGTGCCATAGGCATGGGCGTTGCCGTCGCCGGTCATCCAGCCGTCGCCTTCGCGGGTGACGTAGTCGGTGAAGGACTGCAGGTCGGTTTCGGTCTGGAAGCCGACGAGGTCGTAGTCAAACAGCGACCGCGCGATCGTCTCGTGCACCGGCAGCGTGGTCAGCACCTCGGGGCAGGGGAACGGGATATGGAGGAAAAAGCCGAGCCGGTTGGCAATGCCGCGGCGGCGCAGCGCGGCGCCGAGCGGGATCAGCTGGTAGTCGTGTATCCACACCACGTCGTCGGGGTTGAGCGCGGCGGCGAGCCGCTCGGCGAACAGGTCGTTGACCCGGCAATAGGCTGCCCAGGATTCGCGGTCGTACTCGGCCAGGTTCACCCGATAGTGGAACAGCGGCCACAGCACGCGGTTCGCAAAGCCAAGATAATATCCCTCGTAATCCTCGCGCCGGACATCGAGCAGCACGCGTGTCAGCCCGCCTTCCTGATGGATCTGCACCGGGCCGGGCTCATCCTCGGTAACGTTGCCGCTAAAGCCGAACCACATCGCCTGCCGCCGGTGCAACGCCGCCCGCATCGCGGTGGCCAGGCCCCCCTCGTCTGCTCGGAGCGACGACGCCACCCGGTTCGAGACGATGACCAATCGTTCCATCCACGTCCCCTTTGCAACATGCTGCGGCCTCGCGATGTCCGCTCGACCCATGGGTTGATCTTCGACGCCAGATCGCCCCATGGGTTGATCTTCAAAGCCCGGCTTGCGCGGGTTTGTCAAACGAACGCGATTTTTCGGCGGGCGGTTCCCGCCGCCGGGCCGCCGTGCAGCCTTGGTTTGGGGCCGGCCGCCGCCTTGCGCTACGATTGCCTGTCGATAGGCAGGAGTGGCCGATGTCCGCCGAATCGCGATCATTCGGGCGTATCCGTCTCGATCTAGGCGATATTTCCCGGCTGGCGGTCGATGCGATCGTCAACGCGGCAAATTCATCGCTGCTCGGCGGCGGCGGCGTGGACGGTGCGATCCATCGCGCGGCGGGGCCTGAGCTGCTGGCCGAGTGTAGCACGCTCGGCGGCTGCCCGGCGGGCGAGGCACGGCTGACCCGCGGCTATCGGCTGAAAGCCGGGTATGTCATCCACACGGTCGGGCCGGTGTGGCGGGGCGGCGCCCATGGCGAGGCCGAGACGCTCGCCGCGTGCTACGGCGCCTCGCTCGCGCTCGCCGGGCGGCACGGATTTCGCGAGGTCGCGTTTCCGGCGATCTCGACCGGGATATACGGGTTTCCGCGCGACGCCGCGGCAAAGATCGCGGTCGCCGCGGTGCAGGACCATCTTGCCGCGAGCGCGACGCCCGCGAGCGTGATCTTTGTGTGCTTCGACGCGGCTATGCTCGCGCTGTACCGGGCGGCGCTCGGCCTTGGCTGACCGATCAGCGCGGCGCGGCGGCGCGGCGCAGCCGGTCGTTGATCGCCTGGCCGAGCCCGGTTTCGGGGATCGGCATCACCGCGATGCCGGTGAATTCCGGCCGGTCGAGCGCGCGCAGCAGCGCAAACAGGTTGGCCGCCGCCTCGACCGGGTCGCCGTGCTGCGACAGGAAGCGGATTTCGGCGAAACCCGCCGGCGGCGGCCCCGGGCCGAAGGCCAGCAGCGCTTCGCCCGGGCGCGCCGCGGTCGCGTCGAGCCGCACCGGCAGGCGCGGCGCGTAATGGCTGGCGAGCTGGCCCGGCGCACGCGGCGCCGCCGCATCGGGCACCGGCAGCGCGATGTCGCCGAGCGCCGCGTTCAGCGCCTCGAACGTCACGCCGCCGGGGCGCAGCAGCTCGGGGGGATCGCGGCTGAGGTCGAGGATCGTCGATTCGACCCCGACCGCGCAGGCGCCGCCGTCGAGGATCAGTGCAACGCCACTGCGGAACTCGGCGGCGACATGCGCGGCGGTGGTCGGGCTGACCCGGCCCGAGCGGTTGGCTGACGGCGCCGCCAGCGGCCGGCCGGTCGCGCGCAGCAGCGCTTGTGCGACCGGGTGCGCCGGGGCGCGCAGCGCGACCGTGTCGAGGCCGGCGCAGGCGAGCAGCGAGACCGAGCTGTCGGTGCGGCGCGGCAAAACCAGCGTCAGCGGCCCCGGCCAGAACCGCGCGGCGGCGTCGCGGGCGCGGCCGTCGAACACGGCGATCGCCTCGGCCGCGGCGCGGTCGGTTACGTGGATGATCAGCGGGTTGAAGCGCGGCCGGCCCTTGGCGGCAAAGATGCGGGCGACCGCCCGTTCGCTGGTCGCGTCGCCACCGAGCCCGTACACCGTCTCGGTCGGAAACGCGACGAGCCGGCCGGCGCGCAGGTGCCGCGCCGCGGCCTCGGTCGCGTCTGGTGTGGGCGGCAGAACCATCCGCGCCGTGTGCGTCCCGGTCATATCCGCCTTCTATTCGTGCCGCTGCCCGACCAGCAAATCCGTCCAGGCGGGCATGACACCCGATACGACAAAGGCCTGCGGGAATGGCGCCGGTCAACTCGCGGTCTGCGGCGGCGGGCTGACGCTCAGCAGCAGCGCGGCGCCGAGCAGGCCCGACAGCACCGAGCCGGCGAGCACGCCGAGCCGCATCGTGGCCTCATGCGGGGATTGGCCAAAGGCGAGGGTGCCGATGAAAAGGCTCATCGTGAAGCCGACGCCGGTCAACACGCTGGTGCCGTAGACCGCTCGCCAGCTGGCCCCTTCTGGCAGGCCGGCCCAGCCGAAGCGGACGGTAAGGGCAACCGCCGCGAAGACGCCGAGCTGCTTGCCGATGAACAATCCGGCGGCGATGCCGAGCGGGATCGGGTTAACCAGGTCGGACACCGACAGATTGGCGAAAGAGAGCCCGGCATTGGCAAAGCCGAATATCGGCAGGATCCCGAACGTCACCCACGGGCGCAGCTCGTGCTCGAGCCGCAGCAGCGGTGATGTCTCGCCCGGCCCTCCCCGGAACGGGATGGCCACCGCCAGGGCGACCCCCGCCAGCGTCGCGTGGACGCCCGATTTCAGCACGAAAACCCACAGCACGATGCCGACCAGCACATACCAGATCAGCCGCCGCACCCCCCAGAGGTTGAGCGCCAACAGCACGATCAGAGCCACCAGCGCGCCGCTGAGCGAAATCCACGACAGGCTGCCCGTGTAGAAGATCGCGATGATGACGATTGCACCCAAATCGTCGATGATCGCCAGCGCGGTCAGCAGCAGCTTCAGCGATGTCGGCACCCGGCTGCCGAGCAGCGCCATGATGCCGAGCGCGAAGGCGGTGTCGGTCGCCGCCGGTACCGCCCAGCCCGCCCGGGCGAACGGCGCATGCCAGGTGCAGGCGAGGTAAACAATCGCCGGCGCCGCCATGCCGGCAGCCGCCGCGACGACCGGCAGGATCGCGCGCCTCGGGCTCGACAGGTGGCCGGCGATCATCTCGCGCTTGATCTCTAACCCCAGCAGCAGAAAAAAGATCGGTATCAGCCCGTCGTTGATCCACAGCAGCAGTGGCTTTTCGATCCCGACACCGTTGACCAGCACCGCGCCGCGCACGCTCAGCAACAGGTCGTAGGCATGGGCGAGCGGCGAGTTGGCAAGGCCGATCGCCAGGGCGGAAGCCAGCATCAGCAACAGGCCGCCGGCCGCGTCGGGGCCGAGCTTCGATTGAGCGTTCTTCGCCATGCGTTCGCCCTAACCTTATTTTCGCTCGGATTGGTAATGGTCGCCTCGCGCCGATGTCAATCGTGGCCGGCGAACACGCCAGGGTTGCCAAAGCGGCGCTTGTCCAGTCGGCTCCGCAGCCTTAATTTTGGGCAGATCAGACAGAGTGGTCCCGGGAGGCGATACGCCGATGACGACGGACGCGGCCGCTTTCCCCGGCGCCGGCGGTCGGATGGGCGGTAGCAAGGGCGGGGAATACCGCGCGATCACGCTGGTATCGCTCGCCCATTTCACCAACCATTTCCAAAACCTGGTGTTGCCGCCGCTGTTTCCGCTGCTCAAGGCGCAGCTCGGCGTCGATTTCGTTGCGCTCGGCCTGGCGCTGACGGTCGCCAACGTCGTCTCGGTCGCGGCGCAATTGCCGGTCGGCTTACTCGTCGACCGGCTCGGCTCGCGGCGCATGCTGATCGCAGGGATGCTGATCGCGGGGCTGGCGTTCACCGGCTTCGGGCTGGCGCCGTCATACCCGCACCTGCTGATCGCGATGATCTTTATCGGCCTGTCGAACAGCGCGTTTCACCCGGCCGATTACGCGATCCTGTCGGCGGTGGTGCCGGCGGCGCGGGTCGGGCGCGCGTTTTCGATCCACACCTTCTCGGGGTTTGTCGGCAACGCGCTGGCGCCGGTGACGCTGATCGCGATCAGCGCGAGGTTCGGGCTCGGCCCGGCGCTCGTCGCCGCCGGCGCCATCGGCCTCGTCGCCATGGTGCCGCTCGCGCTTTCGCCGGGGCTCGACGTCAACGCCCAGCACAGCGCGGCGGCGCGCCAGGCGGCGGGCGGCGGCGGCAGCCTGACCTCGATCCTGACGCCGATGATCATCTTTCTGACCGGGTTCTTCGCGCTGTTGAGCCTGTCGGGCAGCGGCATCAGCAATTTTTCGGTGGTCGCACTCGGCGCCGCTTTCGGCACCCCGATCGCGGTTGCCAGCGTCGCGCTGACGGTCTATCTGGGCGCGCAGGCGCTGGGCGTGCTGGCCGGCGGGCTGGTCGCCGACAAGACGCGGCGCCATGCCGAGGTTGCCTCGGTCGGCTATGCGATCAACGCCTGCATCGTGCTGGCGATCGGCACGGCGGGGTTCGGCGCTGTGCCGCTGATGATGGCGATGGCCGGCGCCGGGTTTCTCGGCGGGATGATCATGCCGTCGCGCGACATGCTGGTGCGCGCCGCGGCCCCGCCGGGCGCGGTGGGGCGAACGTTTGGCGTCGTCACCAGCGGGTTCAACATCGGCGGCATGGTCGGGCCGCTGATGTTCGGGTTCATCATGGACCACGGCGCCCCGCGCTGGGTGTTTGGCGCCAGCGTCATCGTGATGATCCTGGTCGCGTTGGTCGCCCTCGTCGGCGACCGTTATGCCGCGCGCCGGCGTGCCGCGACGGCGGCAGCCGATTAGTCAGGGCAGCCGATTAGTCAGGGCAGCCGATTAGTCAGGTCGGCGATTAGTCAGGTCGGCGATTAGTCAGGGCGGCGATTAGTCAGGGCGGCGATTAGTCAGGGTGGGGCGGTCAGCGCTGACAGGCTCGCCCGCTGGCGGCCGTCCGCATCGAAATTGCCGGGCGCCAGCCAGCGCTCGAACGCCGCCTTGAGGCGCGGCCATTCGCCGTCGGTGATGGAGAACCAGGCCGTGTCGCGGTTGTGCCCCTTGACGACATCGGCCTGGCGGAACAGCCCCTCATAGGTAAAGCCGAGGCGCTGCGCGGCGGCGCGCGACGGCGCGTTCAGCGCATTGCATTTCCACTCGTAGCGGCGATAGCCGAGCTCGTCGAAGGCGCGCCGCATCATCAGATACATCGCCTCGGTCGCGGCCGGTGTGCGCTGCAGTGCCGGCGAATAGGCGATCGAGCCGACCTCGATGCTGCCGGCGCTGCGGTTGATGTTGAGATAGCTGGCGACGCCGAGCGACCGGCCGCGATCGGCCGGCACGATCGCATGGGCGATACGCGCCTCGCTCGCCGCCGCCGCCTCGCTCGCCGCGCGATAGGAGGCGAAGTCGGCGTAGGGCCCTTGCGGCAGATAGGTCCACATGCGGCCGTCGCGGTCTTTGCTGTTGGCGGCGTAAAGGTCCGCCGCGTGGCGCGCGGCGTCGAGCGGCTCGACCCGGCAGAACCGGCCCACCATCGCGGTGCGCGGCGGCAGCGGGCGGGGCGTCCAGCCGGCGACCGGAAACCCGATCGGCTGGCCCAGGGAATTGACGTGGTCGCTCATGTCGCCGGCCCGTAAAACACCACCCACACCGCGAAATCCGGCGAGAACTCCTCGAAGCGGTGGGTCTCGTGCGCCGCCGCGTAGAGCAGGTCGCCGACACCGACCTTGGTTACCCGGTCGCCGACGCGGAAATGGCCGCTGCCGGCGGCGACGACGTACAGCTCGTCGCGGTCGTGCGGGGTTTGCGGGTCGTGCCCTTGCGGCGCGTAAAGGCGGATTTCGAGGTCGCCGTCGACAAACACCTCGGCCGACCGCCGCCCCTCGGGCAGCGGGAGGGCCAATGCGGCGGCGAGCGACAGCGGCGGTGGGGTCTTGTCCATCAATTCCTCTCGCGGCGGGCCAGCGTCAGCAACGCCCCGTCGAACCGTGCCCCTTCGGCGAAAGGGCCGATCTCGGCCTCGGACGCGGTGCGCGGGTTCGGCGCAAAGGCGGAGGGGGGCGCGGTGTCGGGCATGGCTCGGCGCATCTCGGGTCGTCAGCCGCCGAGGCTAGGCCGGCAGGTGGTCTGATGGAAGGTCCGGTTTCAGGAAATCAGTCAGACCGGTTGCGCGGTCGCGGCGTCGATCCTGTGAGCCCCGGCCTTTGCCGGCACGACGGGAAATTGATATCGCGAAGGTCGGCGCTGCCATTCTACGATCACGCCAGTGATTCAAAACGGGGATGATCGGATGAACGTCGGGCCGCTGGTGGTGACCTTTCCGATGAGCGAGCGCAGCAAGGCGATCGTGACCGAGGAGCTGGGCGGCGCGGCCGATGCCGCGTATCTGACCGAAGCGCCCGCCGAAGCGCGCGGCGACATGTTGCGCGGGGCCGGCGCGGTGCTGTCGAACGATATCGGCGACGAGTTGTCGGCGGCGGAGCGGTCGCTGATCGGCGGCGCGCGGCTGCTGCAGTTCACCGCGGCCGGGATCGACTGGGTGCCGATCCTCGACCTGCCGCCGGGCCTGCCGGTCGCCGGCAATGGCGGCGCCTCGGCCGAGCCGATGGCCGAGCATGTCGTGACGCTGGCGCTGGGCGCGGCAAAGCGCCTGTTTATCGAGCACGACAAGCTGAAGCACGGCGAGTTTAACCAGCGCACCCCCAACAAGATGCTGCGCGGCGGGGTGTGCGGCATCCTCGGCTTTGGCGGGGTCGGGGTCGCGACCGCCCGGCTGGTGCGCGCCTTTGGCATGACGGTGCATGCGATCAACCGCAGCGGAAAGAGCGACGAACCGCTCGACTGGATCGGCACGCCCGACCGGCTCGACGAGATGCTGGCGGCGGCGGACCTCTTTGTCGTGTGCGTGGCGCTGACCCGTGACACGCTGGGCATGATCGGGGCGCGCGAATTATCGCTGATGAAGGACGACGCGATCCTCGTCAACGTCGCGCGCGGCGAGATCGTCGACGAGGCGGCGCTTTATGCCCACCTCGTCGCCCACAAGCGGTTTTATGCCGGGATCGACGCGTGGTGGATCGAGCCGGTGCGGCACCACCGGTTTGCGATGGGGCATCCGTTTCTCGACCTGCCCAACGTGATCGGCTCGCCGCACAACTCGGCCGGCGGCGGGGTGTGGCGCGACGTGTCGCTGCGCCGCGCGGTGGCGAATTGCCGGCGCGCGCTGCTCGGCGAGCCGATCCTGCACCTCGCCCGCGACGAAGAGCGGATGATGTAGCGCCTGGTGTCCCGCTCAGGCGGGGCGGTGCAGCTCGGCCGGCAGGCGGGTCACCGTGCGCCGGCCGCGCTTCCACACCGCGAGCGGCGGGCGCAGCTCTGCGACCGCCTGCTCCGGCGTCGCAGCGTCGAGCACGACGAGGTCGGCCGGGTTGCCCGGGGCCAGCCCGTAATCGGCGAGGTTCAGCACCCGCGCGGAGCTTTCGGTCAACATGCCGAATAGCGCGCGCAGCCCGGCGCGGTCGCCGATCTGCAACAGATTGGCCTGCAAATTGGCGATGCGGATCAGCGCGCCGTCGCCATAGGGCGTCGCCGGGTTGAGGATGTTGTTGCTCGACAGCGCGCAGGCGACGCCGTGTTCGGCGAGCAAATTGGCGTCGGCGACGCCGCGGCGCACCGCGTGGTCCTGGTCGCGGCCCATCAGGTAAAGGTCGGTCGCCGGCAAGACGCTGACCGCGACCCCGGCATCAGCGAGGCGGCGGGCCAGGGCTGCGACCGCGGCGGGCGGTAGCAACGACAGCTTTGCCATGTGGCCGACGGCGACCCGGCCGCCGCGGCGGTAGCGCTCGGTCAAGGCCAGCACGTGGTGGATGTCCATGTGCTCGGCGCTGTCGCCGACATCGAGATGCAGGTCGAGATCGACATCGTATTCGTGCGCCAGGGCGAAAACGCGGTCGAGCTGACCCGACGGGTCGGTGTCGTAACGCGGTGCGCCGCCGAGCACCGGCGCGCCGGCCTTCAGCGCCGCGACCAGCAATTCCTCGGTGCCGGGATAGTTGGTCAGCCCTTCCTGCGGAAAGACGCACAGCTCGATGTCGATCGCCCAGCGATAGGCGGCGGCGAGTGCCTGCAGCGCCTCGAACCCCTTGAGGCCGATCCCGGGGTCGATCTCGACCTGGGTGCGCATCCGCGTGGTGCCGTTGACCAGGCATTCGCGCAGCGTCGCCTCGGCGCGCGCATAGATGTCGTCGACCGTAAAGCCCCGCTTCAGCGGCGCGGTCAGCGTTACCGGATTGACCCGGCGTCCGCCATTTTCCCCATCAGCCGGCGGGGGGCAGCGACCGATGATGCGCGATTTGTCGAGGTGGATGTGCGTCTCGATCAGGCCGGCGCAGACCAGCCGCCCGCCGGCGTCGTAAGCCTCGGCCTCGACGTCGAGACGCGGCGCGAGCGCGGCGATGCGGCCGCCGGCGACGCCGATATCGAACGCCGCCCCGTCCGGGTCGTGTGCCAGCCGCGCCTGTCTGATGACCAGATCCATCCCGGGGCCCACTTGTGGCGGATTGCCCGGGAACCCGGACGAACGGTATTATGACCGCAAAATATCAGCAAAACGTGGACTTTGCGAATGCTCGTCGACCCGCCAAAGGACCGGCGCATGGATGATTCCGGCGAACTGCGCCGCGAACTGATGGCGGTGTTCGACCAGTTGCCGGAGAAGCTGCGCGCGGCGATCAACTACGCGCCGGAGGCGCTCGACCCGGTCGGGCTTGCCGCGCTGTGCCGCCGCCACGGCGCGGCCAACGTGTTGGCGATGATCGAGCTTAAGCTGGGATCGAGCTTAAGCCGGGATCGAGCTTAAGCTGGCGTGCGCCTGCGTCGGAACCGGCAAGCCCGGCTAGTGCGGCAGGCGGCCCTGGTGGCGCCCCGCCACCCGGTCGATCTGCCGGCGCAGCTCGTCGGCCAGCCGATGCGCCCCGGATGCGCGGGCAGCCTCGCGCCGGCGATGCAGGCAGGCGATCTGGGCCACCGCGATAACCGCTTCGGCCTCGTCCCCCGTCCCGGCGGCCGTGCCGCAGCGCAACAGCCGCTCGCGCACGCATCCGACAAAGCGCCGGCGCGGCTCGGCGCCCCCGGCGCCGGTCGGGCCGATCGCGGTGTCGCTGATCGACAGCAGCTCGAGGGTGGGGTGCCGGGCGCGGATCGCCTCGGCGAGACCGGCCACATCCGGCCAACCCGCCGGGCCCGCCGCGACGATCGCCAGGTTGTAGCGTTTGCGCGACGCCGCGGCCAACGCTGCCGCACCGCCTTCGGCGGCGGTCACGGCGATCCCGGCCTCTTCCAGCATCGTGGCGATGCGGCTGCCGCTGCCGCTGTCGTGGGCAACGACCAATACGCTGGGGGGCTCGCGCTGAGTCATACCCTGACTATCCGTTACTTCGATTGCAGCCCGGGCTTATAACGCGATTCTTGAGCAGCGCCTGAAGTTTCGCTGCGATTTTTGGCCGGTTTTTATTTAAGCCGTCGCAATCGAAGTAAATATATTCTTACTGTTCTCTAATCAAGATTTGGACGCGCTGCGACGCTAGCCCGCGGCGGGCGCGCGCGGCCGGTTGACGGCACCGGCAATCCCCGCGATCCTGCTCTGCGGAAGAGTACCGCTCCCGGTGGGGCGCGCGGGCTTCAAACCCGTTGGAGGGCGCCTCGGCGTCTTCGGTAGGTTCGACTCCTGCCTCTTCCGCCTTTTTCTATAGAATTTCTGCTGGTTTAAGAGAAACGGGTGCAAAAACTCCATCAAACCGTCACCTGATCTCTCCATCATCGAGTCCTACAAGTTGCGATCGTTCTTTAGTGGCATACTAGGTATTGACGAGCGGCTATAGGTTGCTGGACCTTCGACGCTCGGGTTCGGATGGTTCGATCTCACCACCGCTGCCAAACGCGCGCGGACCCGGACGGGCGTCATCCCGCGAGAGCGGGTTCGTTCTTCGACCCTGACCAGACTTCGACCCTGACCAGACAATCGTTGCCCGCGGGGACATAGACCGCTTATCGCCCGTAGCGGTGATTTTTCACATGTGCCGATCGGCTTTGGCCCAGTCGGGCGGCAGGCTGCGTCGCAGCATCCTCCCGACAACCGCCTCCCGACAACCGCCTCCCGACAACCGGTTGATATGGATCAAGGTCGCCGACGCCATCGTCCAGCAAGCTCAGCGCATCGTTGAGTAGGTGCAAATGAGATCGGCTGTGCCTCATCTCCGCGGGTGTAGGCGCCCCATTCCTGTCGCGGTTCCGCGAGTTCGCCGGAGCCGGATGACGAATGATGCGGGTAAGTTCGCCGCGGGAGCGCGATGGAGTTGACGGCCGATGTTACTTGCTCAAAAGTGTGACCAACCTTTTGTGCAGGATACCAAACGTGAGCAGCCGCGACAGAGATTCCCGTTCACCCCGCCGTCGTGGATTTGACGACGACAACTATCAAGCTCCCAGCAGAAGCTTCGGATATGCCCCTCCACGCGGGCCACAGTTCGACAGCCCGTCCGGACCACCGATCCAGGCCACCGTCAAATGGTACAATCCAGAGAAAGGGTTCGGGTTCGTCTCGCTCGGCGACGGGTCAGGCGATGCCTTCCTGCATGTCAGCGTCATCGAGCGCGGCGGCCATGGCACCGTGCCTCCGGGAGCGACGCTTGAAGTCCGCACCAGTCCAGGACAGCGCGGCCCGCAGGTGACCGAGTTGATCAGTGTAGACACCAGCACTGCTCAGGCGGAGCCGGCCCGGCGCCCCCGGCCGGAGCGGTCGGCCTATCGTGAGGCCGACCGAGCCACGATCGAAGAGGTGGGCACGGTGAAGTGGTACAATGCCAACAAGGGGTTCGGCTTTATAGCCTCCGATCGAGGCGGCAAGGATATCTTCGTGCACGCTTCCGCGCTGGAGCGGGCCGGGGTGACGGGGTTGGCTGAGGGCCAGCGCGTCTCGGTCGACGTCGCCGACGGTCAGAAGGGTCCCGAAGCGGTGAGCTTGCGGCTGATCTAATCCAGAACCGGGGCAACCTATTCGGGCATCAGGCTGCGGGTAAGTATCGCCCGCCTGCCGTCGCGGGGATGCGGCCTGTGAGGCCGCCTCCAAATGGCCGAGAGCGCGCCGGCCGCTGGCCGCGGCGATGATCGGCTATCGCTGCCGAGCCGCCGTTGCCGAACCGCCGTTGCTGAGCCGCCGTTGCACAAACGGCGGGGCAGCTCCTGGCCGTCACGGTCGCGATCATCGCGACGAGCCAAATGAAAGTTCTCTTTGGCAGTCGCTGCGTTCGTCTGGGCCAGCAGATCTGGAGAGATCCGGTCGGAAGACAATTTTGTTTGTAGTAGAGACCCGTGCGACCCGTGCTATCGAGTTGAAGCAGACTTGCGCCTTGGGTACCCGGAATATGGCAGAAGCCACAATCTTGGCCCGTTGCTGCTGAAAATGGGCCTGTGGCAGGCTCGCTGAGGCGCGAAGACGATCGCCGCCATGAACGCCGCCCCAGTCGCTAATCCAGTTGCCCCGGCCAGAAGGACTCTCCTCAATGTCCGGGTAGCAGATGATCTTGCCTTTGTATTTTTTGCTTCCCCTGTTGCGCAAGCGATTTGCCGGCGATTCGAACATCTACATTTGCGTTTCGAATCGATTGATGATGCGAGTCAACAAAATAGGCGAAACGTTTTTGCAGATAAAGCGCAGTTATTTGATGCTTCGACGCGATTAAGGGAACAGTTTCAATGCGAACGGTATATCATGTCAATAAAGGGCGCGTTCTGAATCATCTGCTGACGCTGAGTGGTCGACAAGCTGCGTCGTACGACAGCCCCCGGCGCATGGACCGTTCGTTGAGCAGCGCCATGGGCGTATTTTCGGGCGAGTGAGGTTCAGGCCATCAATGACCGCTTTGACGCCGTCGGCGTTCCACGCCAGACAGATCAGACACCCAGCCGCGCCGGTTCTCCAGCCCACCGACAAGGTCGGCTTCGGGGCATGAAGCCCAGTTCCCGCCGCCAAGTATGCGTGGCCGTTTTTTCGGTTGGGTGAGGCGACATTCGCCGGGATAGGGGACAAGGAGGAAGACGCGCCGATAGCGGTCGACCGGCCGATCGCGCACAAGGATAGGGACCGGCGTGGTTCGATTTGTATCAACGCCTGGGACGGGCGGGGTTGATACTCGTTTGTAGAGGAGCGGGTATTGCACGATGGCCCAGACAATCCGTGAAGCTGTTGCGGTGTTCGACGATCCCGAGACGCTTGAAGACGCCGTTTTCGCGCTGGAAACGCACGGCTTTGATCGCGCTGCCTTCAGCCTGTTGGCCGATGAGGCTACGGTTGAGCACAAGCTTGGACATCGCTACCAGCGCGTCGCCGAAATGGAAAACGATCCTTCCGCTCCGCGCGCGACCTTCTTCTCCCGGGTATCGAGGACCGAAGCCCAATACGGCCTTCCTATCGGCCTCGCTTTTATCGGGGCCATAGCGCTCGGCGGGATCGGAGGCGCGTTGCCGGTCTTGGTCACAGCCGGCGGCGGCGCAGCCATAGGCGCGGTGCTCGGTGGCATGATGCACCGCCGTTACGCCCGCCAAATAGAGGAGCAGCTGGTGCGGGGCGGGATTTTGTTATGGGTCAATATGCGCGACGCCGCCCAAGAGGAGACGGCGGTCGATATCCTCAAGGCCCATTCAGCCCGCGATGTGCATGTCCATGATATTTTGATCTGATGACTCGGGTCGGATGAGACCGGACGCCTTTTGCGCCGATTTCGGCGGTTCGCGACGCCACGGTAGCTTCACCGGGTTTGCGTCCGTGCTGTCGGCGACGATCGCTTCGAGCCGAACACGATCGGCGGCACTCACATCTGCGGTGATCCCTGTGCGCGTCCCGCAAACTCGCACGCAGCGAGCCGTCGGGAATCCCACAAAGGACCCTTCCGTCAGATTTTTTCCACTAGGGGGATCCAATGAATCTGTCGAAATTGCATTTCTGGTCCTATCATTTCGACTTTTTTGCCTTCCCGGTAATGATTTCGGCAACGATTGTCGTCATTATCGCAAAATATATGTTTCCGCTATATTTGGCATGGCTTGCATTAGGTCTGATTTTTTGGTCTGTGTTCGAGTATCTGTTCCATCGCTGGGGATTTCATCGGTTCATATGTGCTCGTGCGCATCACCTTCATCATATTGATCCCTCCGGATATATTGGTGTCTCATCTTTGGTAACGAGTACTAT
>DATLRD010000002.1:0-4639 GCA_035534855.1 Allostellaceae bacterium
CGGCGGTTAGCTGCCGGCGACGCGGTCGGCGTCGCGCAGGACGACATAGATCGCCGGGATCACGAGGACCGTCAGCAGGGTCGACGAGGCCAGCCCGAACAGCAATGAGATCGCCAGGCCCTGAAAGATCGGGTCGCTGAGGATCGTCGCCGCGCCGATCATGGCCGAGAGCGCGGTCAACAGGATCGGCTTGAAGCGGATCGCGCCGGCATTCAGCAAGACTTCGCGCAGGGTCTGGCCGCGGCCCGCGCCGTGGCGGACAAAATCCACCAGCAGGATCGAATTGCGCACGATGATCCCGGCGAGCGCGATAAAGCCGATCATCGAGGTGGCGGTGAACGGCGCGTCAAACAGCCAGTGGCCCGCCACAATCCCGATCAGCGTCAGCGGGATCGGGGTCAGGATCACCAGCGGCAGCTTGAAGCTGCGAAACTGCGCCACCACCAGGACGTAGATGCCGAGCATCGCCACGACGAACGCCGCCCCCATGTCGCGGAAGGTGACATAGGTGATCTCCCACTCGCCGTCCCACAGCAGGCTGGCATGCGACTCGTCGTCGGGCTGGCCGCGAAAGCGGATCACCGGCTTCGGCAGTTGGCCCCAATCGTGCCGCGCGATCGCCTTGTCGACCGCCAGCATCCCATAGATCGGCGCCTCGAACTCGCCGGCCAACTCGCCCATCACCATGTCGGCGAAATGCCCGTCGCGGCGGAACAGCGGCCGCGAGCCGAGCTCCTTGTCGGCATGCACGACCTGGCCGAGTTCGACGACGGTTTTGCTGCCGGGCACCGTGTTGGCCGGGACCGGGGTTGACGCCAGAAGCTGATCCCAGCTCAGCTCGCGCTTCGGCAGGCCGATGCGGATTTCAATGGGGTCGCGCTCTGCGCCGCGATGCGAATAGCCGACCGGGATGCCGCCGAACAGCGACTGGATCGTGTCGTACACGTCGCTCGGCTCGACCCCGAAATATTCGAGCTCGTCCTGGTTGATGCTGATGCGCAGCCGCGGTCGGGGATGGCCGTAGGAATCGGTGACATCGACAATGTAGGGCACCGACTTGAACAGCTTTTTGACCTCTTGCGCGACGGCCAGCCGGGTCTTTTCATCGGGCCCATAAATCTCGGCCAGCAATGTCGCCAAGACCGGCGGGCCGGGCGGCACCTCGACCACCTGCAAGGTGCTGCCCGCCGGCAGGGTCAGCGCCTGCAGGCGTCGCCGCAGATCGAGCGCGATCGCGTGGCTGCTGCGCTCACGCTCGCCCTTGTCGGCAAGGTTGATCTGCAGGTCGCCCAGTTCGGGCGACTGGCGCATGTAGTAATGGCGGACCAGACCGTTGAAGTCGAAGGGCGCCGCGGTGCCGGCATAGGCCTGCACGGAGCGTATTTCGGGCAAGCCGCGGACGATGCCGGCGGCCGCGAACAGGGCGCGCTCGGTGTCTTCGAGGCTGCTGCCTTCCGGCAGGTTGAGCTCGACCGCCAGCTCGGATTTGTTGTCGAACGGCAGCAGTTTCACCGTTACCGCCTCGGTGTAGAACAGCGCGCAGGCAACGATGGTGGCGGCCCCGACAATCAAGAGGAAGGCCCAGGCGCGCCCGCGCGTCCGCAACAGCGGCGTCGCCACAGCGCGGTACAGGCGGCCGAGCCGGCCTTCGTGGTGTGTTGCGAGAGCATGTTCGACGCCCTCGGTGGTGATCGGCACCCACTCGACCTCCTCGTCGCGCCGGGCCGCTTCGGGATTGGTCTCGGGGTGCAGCCGACACAACAGCCAGGGCGCCACGACCATCGCGACAAAAAACGAGAACAGCATCGCCGCCGAGGCGTTGGCCGGGATCGGCGCCATGTACGGCCCCATCAGCCCCGAGACGAACAGCATCGGCAACAAGGCGGCGATCACGGTCATCGTCGCGACAATCGTCGGATTGCCTACCTCGGCCACCGCCTCGACCGCGGCGCGCCGGCGGCTGCGCCCGTCGCCCATCGCCCAGTGCCGGGCGATGTTCTCGATCACGACGATCGCGTCGTCGACGAGGATGCCGATCGCGAAGATCAGCGCGAACAGGCTGACCCGGTTGATGGTGTAGCCCATCATCAGGGCGGAGAAGAGGGTCAAGAGGATCGTCGTGGGGATCACCACCAGGGTCACCACCGCTTCGCGCCAGCCGATCGCCACCGCGATCAGGACGACGATCGACACCGTCGCGAGCGCGAGGTGGAACAGCAGCTCGTTGGCCTTGTCGTTGGCGGTTTGGCCGTAATCGCGGGTGACGGCGACCCGGATGTCGTCGGGGATCAGCCTGCCTTTGAGCGTCGCTACCCGTGCGAGGATCGCCTTGGCCACCACCACGGCGTTGGCGCCGCTGCGTTTCGCCAATGCCAGGCTCACCGCCGGGACGCGGTCCCAGCCGTGCGCGGCCGGTGTCATGTTCCACACCCGCCTCTCAGCGGTGCTCGGGCCGATCACCACCCGCGCCACGTCGCGCACATAGACCGGCCGGCCATCGCGGGTCGTCAGCAGCAACAGCCCGATATCGGGCACGCCGCGCAACGTCTGGCCGGCGGCGAGCGTGCGCATCACCCCGGCGTCGCGCACCGCGCCGGCGACGAACTCGCGATTGGCGCCCCGCACCTTGGCGATCAGCTGCTGCAGGGTGACGCCGAACAATGACAGCTTCTCGGGGTCGGGTTCGACCCGGATCTCCTCGGCGCCGGTGCCGACGATGTATGACGTGCCGATATTCTCGACCTTGGTCAGCTCGGTGCGCAGCTTGACCGCGAGGTCGTAGAGGTCCTTGTCGGTCCAGCGCGCGGCGGCGTTCGGCTGCGGCGACAGGGTCAGCACGACGACCGCGACATCATTGATGCCGCGGCCGACGATCAGCGGCTCGGGGATGCCGAGCGGGATCTTGTCGAGGTTGGCGCGGACCTTGTCATCGACCCGCAACACGGCGTCGTCTTCGTTGGTGCCGACCGCGAACCGCACGGTCACCACGACATGATCGTCCTGGGTCTGGCTGTAGACGTGCTCGACGCCGCTGATCGCCTTGACGATGGCTTCGAGCGGCTTGGTCACCAGTTCGACCGCGTCGGGCGCCTTCAGGCCGTTGGCCTGGATCATGATGTCGACCATCGGCACGCTGATCTGCGGCTCTTCCTCGCGCGGGATCGTCAACAGGGCGAGGAGGCCGGCGGCCAGTGCCGCGAGCAGAAACAGCGGGGTCAGCGGCGAGCGGATTGTCGCGCGCGTCAGCCGGCCGGACAGGCCGAGGTTCATGGGTGCACCAGCACGTCGCCGTCATGCACCCCCGAGAGGATCTCCAGCCCGTCCGGCAGCGCCCGGGTGGCGCGCTTCTCGCCGCGCTGCACCGGAACATCGACGATGCCGCCGCCGGGCTGGCGCAGCCGCACGTAGTCGATGCCGAAATGGGTCTCGACGAAATCTTCCGGCACCACATAGCCCGGCCGGGCCCCGGCGTTGATCCACACCAGGACGCGGTCGCCGACGAAATAATTGCCGAGACCGGTGACCTTGGCGTCGGCCATGACGCGTCCGTCCTCGATCAGGGGGTAGACGAGGGTGATCGTGCCGGCGGCGCCGGATTCCGCGCCGAGCTGATGGGCGGCGAGGCGGATCGGATCGCCGGTCTTGAGGTACAGCGCATGCCGCTCGGGTATCCGCAGGCGCAGCCGAAACGGCTCCTCCGCGATCGTCGCGATTGTGTCGCCATTCAGCACCACCGTGCCCTGGGTCAGCGACACGGTCAGGACGCGGCCGGCGACCGGTGCCAGCACCTGCCCCTGCTGCAGGTTCTGCTTGGCCGAGGCGCGCTCGGCGGTACGGGCGCGCAAGGCGGCGGTCGCCACCTCGACTGCCGTGTTCGCCTGGTCGTAGACGGCTTTCGAGCCATATCCCTGACGGTACAGGGTCTGCGCCCGCGACAGGTTGATCTGGGCCTGGGCAAGCTGGCTCTGCAACCCGGCGATCTGGGCATCGAGCGAGTTGATCTGCAGGATCAGCCGCTCGTCGCCGACCACGGCAATCGCCTGGTCCTGTTTGACCGCGTCGCCCTGGCGCACCGACAGGCTCGCGATGGTGCCGCCGATCCGTGCCCGGGCCGGAACGACATAAGGGCTCTCCACCGTGGCGAAGACGGCCTTCTCGTCGGGCAGATCGACCAGCTTGACGGTGAAATCCCGCTCCGCCCCGGCCGCGGCCAGCGCGCCAAAGCCGAACAGGAACATCAGAAGCAGGCGAATGCGCATCTGCAGCCCTTCCCGCGAAGCCGATCAGCTTCGCTCGCCGCCGCCTCTGCCCCTCCAGGCAACGCTGGATAGCGTGACCGGACATTGACCTGGGTCAAGGCGCGAACCGGAAAGCGCGGCCATTCTTTCATTTGCCCGCATCTCTATCCCCGGGCGCGGTTCGCGGCCCGCGCCGAGGCGTCCTCGCTCGCGGAGGCCGGGTTGCAAAAGCTCTCGAACAAGGCCTCCAGCACCCGCTGCGCGGGACCGCTGGCGATCGAGTACCAGATCGTCTGGCCGTCGCGGCGCGCCTGCACCAGCCCATCCTTGCGCAGCAGCGCCAGGTGCTGCGACGCGGTCGAATCGCGCAGGCCGAGAAACGCGGCCAGCTCCCTGACCGA
>DATLRD010000003.1:0-46388 GCA_035534855.1 Allostellaceae bacterium
GATATCGTGCTGATGCAGATCGCGCTGGACGACGGGAATACGACCCTGCCCGGCACGGCCGGGAGATGAGGGAGAACGGGATGGAAGCGGTTGCCGATCCGGCGACGATCACCGGCTACCACGCGCACATCTACTACGATCCGAAGGCTACCCGGGGCGACGCCGCGCGGCTGCGCGAGGCGATCGCCGCCGGGTTTCCGACGATGCGGATCGGCTCGTGGCACGACGAGCCGGTCGGTCCGCACGGCGTGGCGATGTATCAGGTGGTGTTCGAGGTCGCGGATTTTCCGCGTTTTGTGCCATGGCTGATGCTGAATCGCGGCGAGCTCAGCGTGCTGGTTCACCCCGAGACCGACGATGCATACGCCGATCACACCGCGCATGCGGCATGGCTCGGGGCGGCACAGCCGCTGCGCGTCGAACGGCTGCGCCGCGCCACGTGATCACGGCAGGAGGGGGTGTCGCATGATTATCAAGGAGCACGGATACGCCGACATCGCGACGCCGAGCGGGGCGATGCGGCTGCATCTGTTCGAGCCCGCGGCAGCGGGTCGGTTTCCGGCGCTGGTGCTCTATTCCGAGATCTATCAGATCACCGGGCCGGTGCGGCGCATGGCGGCGTATCTCGCCGGCCAGGGGTTTGTCGTCGGCGCGCCCGAGATCTATCACGAGTACGAGCCGGCGGGCACGGTGCTGGCGTACGACACCGCGGGCACGGACCGCGGCAACCATCTCAAATATGAAAAGCCGGTTGCCGGGTTCGACGGCGATACCCGCGCCGCGCTCGATTTCCTTGCCGCGCATCCCGCCTCGACCGGGCGGCTCGGTGCGATCGGCATCTGCCTCGGCGGGCATCTCGCGTTTCGCGCCGCCCTCAATCCCGACGTGCAGGCCACCGCCTGCTTTTATGCGACCGACATTCACGACCATGCGCTCGGCAAAGGCAGTTCCGACGACAGCCTCACGCGCGCTGGGGAGATCGGCGGCGAACTGCTCTGCATCTGGGGCCGCCAGGACCCGCATATCCCGCTTGCCGGGCGCACCCTGATCCGCGATCGGCTCGAACAGGCCGGCACGCTTTACACGTGGCACGAACTCAACGCGGCACATGCCTTCATGCGCGACGAAGGACTGCGCTACGACCCCGGCCTTGCGGGGCTTTGCTACGGGCTGGTGCTCGATCTCTTCCGGCGGCGCCTGGGGGAAGGCGACCGCCGTTGAATGAGCCTCGCCATTGCGGGCGTAGCGGAACCGGCGATCGCCCCTGCCTGCTAACGCCCTATGCCGCCGCCCGCACCGGGATCGGCGCCTCGCCCTTAAGCATCAGGCGATAGAGGTAGCGGCGCTCGTTCATGTCGTAATCCGGGTTCGCCTTGTGCAGCACGCTGCGATTGTCCCAGATCACCATGTCGCCGCGGCGCCACTGGTGGCGATATTCGTATTTCTGCTGCGTCGCGTGCGCCATCAGCTCGGCGACGAGGTCGAGCGCCTCGTCGTCTTGCATGCCGACGATCGATTCGATCCGCACCGGGTTGAGGTACAGCGCCTTGCGGCCGTTGTCGGGATGTACCCGCACCAGCGGATGGATGCCCGGCGGCGGTAGTGCCTTGAGGCTTTCCTCGTTTAGCGGCTTGAGCGGCCGCGGGCTGTATTTGCTGAGATAGACGTGAACCGCCTTGAGCCCGTCGATCTTATGCTTCGTCGCCTCCGGCAGCTCGTCATAGGCGAGGTGCATATTGGCGTATTGCGTGTCGCCGCCGTGGCTCGGCAGATCGACCGGATAGAGGATCGTTGCCTTCGGCGGCGCCGGATGGTTCGAGTGGTCGGTGTGAAAGGTCTCGCCCGGAATCATCCGCCTTGTGCCAAGAAATTCCTGATTGGTGACGTAATACATCTCCGGAAAGCCGGGGATGTGGTGGTCCTTCTTGTCGTGCGGCTGCAATTCGCCGAACACTTGCGCGGCGCGGATGAAATCGGGCGGCTCGTATTTCTGGTCGCGAATCACCAGCACGTGGTGGCGGGCCCAGGCGGCGTTGAGCGCCGTCCGGGCCTCCGCGTCGATCGGCTGGGCCAAGTCGATTCCGGTCACTTCGGCCCCAGTGTGCTCGGTCAGCGGGGTGATCCTGTACGCCATGGCGGCTTCCTCCGGCTGAGGGTTTCCGCCGACTTTATGGGCTTCGGCCGGAGGCGTCAAACCGCCCCGCCGCGGCCCGCTCGCACAGTCGGCGATCATCGGCCGGCCGAAGGCCCGCGCCAACTCGCGGCGCTCGGCTGCGGTCAGCGCCGCTGACAGCGCGCGGACGACGGCCTCGCCGCGCTCGACCGCGAGGCGGTCGAGCTGGTTTTCGCTCAGCTCCGAGAGAAACTTGATAACCGAGGATCCGGCGCCCCAGCGGCGGCGAAACTGGGTAATCAGGCCAGGATCGGACGGGTGCTGCGACATGATCTTCCTCCTCGTTGGCGACCGCGCAGACGCACCTGTTGCGTCGCGGCCGTCGATCGGGAGAAAGGGCGGGTGGTCATGTCATGCCCGCTAGATAGGCGGGCGCCGGGGACGCCGCAAGAACCGCTCGCGCGTTGACCATCTGCGGCGATGCCGTTAGAGAGCGCGGCGCGCCCCCGCCTCGGGCCGCACCACTGCTTCAGACAATTGCATCCGATGCCCGGACTTGGTGCCGAAATCCGCGCGACGCTTGCGCTCGCCGTGCCGCTCGCCGCGGCCAACCTGTCGCAGATGGCGATGGGGGTGACCGATACGGTCATGGTCGGAAGGCTGGGCGCGGTGTCGCTCGCCGCGGTCGGGCTCGGCGGTGGCATCTATTTCACCAGCGTCGTGATCTGCCAGGGCGTGCTGACCGCGGTGGCGCCGCTTGCCGCCTATGAGATCGGCGCGGGCGACCGGGACGCGGCGGGGCGGATCGCCGGCAGCGCGCTGATTCTCGCAGCGCTGCTCGCCGTTCCGATCGTGGCGGCGCTGCTGATGGCCGACCGGCTGCTCGACGGCGTTGGCTACGACCCGGCCCTGGCGCGCGCGATCGGCCGCTTCCTTCATGTGATCGCCTGGGGTGCGCCGGGCTTCGTCGCCTTCGCCGTGTTGCGCAGCCTTTTTGCGGCGCTGGGGCGGACGGGTGCGGTGATGCTGGTGCTGGCGCTGTGCGTGCCGGTCAACCTGGCGCTCAACTGGGTGCTGATCTTTGGCCATCTCGGGCTGCCGCCTCTCGGCGTGGTCGGCTCGGGCTATGCCTCGGCGACGACCGAGTGGCTGATGTTCATCGGCCTTGCGGCGGCGTTGTGGCGGCTGCGGCGGCAGGGCCGAGCGCCGCGATTGCGTAGCGGCGGGGTCGCCGCGGATATAAGGCGGATCCTGGTGCTGGGGCTGCCGATTGGTGGGCTGGTGGCGCTCGAGGTCGGCGTTTTTGTGGTCTCTGCGTTTCTGATGGGCCTCTTTGGCGCCGACGCGCTGGCCGCGCACCAGATCGCGATCAACTGCGCCAGCGTTACGTTCATGGTGCCGCTCGGCATCGGCCAGGCGGCGACGGTGCGGGTCGCGGCGGATCGCGGCGCCGGCTCCGGCCGCGGCGCACGGCAGGCGGCGTATGTCGCGCTCGGCCTCGGCATCGGGTTTATGACGCTGTCGGCATTGGCGATCTGGACGATGCCCGGCGCGATCATCGGCGCCTATGTCGCGGTCGGCAATCCGGCCAACCGTGCGATGGTCGCCCTGGCGGGCCGGTTTCTGATGATCGCCGCGATCTTCCAGATCGCCGACGGCGTGCAGGCGGTCGCGGTTGGCGGGTTGCGCGGGTACGAGGACACCGCGGTGCCGATGCTGCTCGCCGCGATCGGCTATTGGGGCATCGGGTTTGCCGGCGGCTGGGCGCTGGCGTTCCGCGCCGGGCTCGGCCCGATCGGCCTGTGGTGGGGCTTTGTGCTGGGGCTGGCGACGGTTGCGGCGCTGCTGTTTTTCCGCCTCACGCGGCGTGCCCGCCAGGTTCAGGTGATCTGAGCGATCTCGCGGGCCCGCACCGAGCGCGTGGCGGCAAGGTGGTCCTTGGCCAGCACCGTATACACCGCCGGGAGCACGAACAGCGTGAACAGCGTGCCGATCGACATGCCGGCGACGACGACGATGCCGATCGAGAACCGGCTTGCGGCGCCGGCGCCGGTCGCGGTCACCAGCGGCACCAGCCCGACCACCATCGCGGCGGTCGTCATCAGGATCGGTCGCAGCCTGACCCGCGCCGCCCGCTCGATCGCGCGGCGTCGGTCGAGCCCCTCTTCGAGCTGCAGCTGATTGGCGAACTCGACCATCAGGATGCCGTGCTTGCTGATGAGCCCGATCAGCGTGACCAGCCCGACCTGGGTATAGATGTTTATCGTCGCCAGCCCGATGAACAGCGGCAGCACCGCGCCCGAGATCGCCATCGGCACGCTGATCATGATCACCAACGGGTCGCGCAGGCTTTCGAACTGGGCCGCCAGCACCAGGAAGATCACGATCAGGGCAAACACGAAGGTCGCGACGAGCGCGTTGCCCTCGCGCACGTATTGGCGCGAATCCGAGAGATAGTCGTGGCTGAATCCGTGCGGCAGTTGCGCGGCCTGCTTTTCGAGGAAATCGACCGCCTGGCCCTGGGTCACGCCCGGCATCGGTACCGCCTGGAACGTCGCCGAGTTGAGCTGGTTGTACTGGGTCAACGCGTTCGGGTCGGTGACGACCTTGATGTGCACGAGGTTTGACAGCGGTACCGGTTGCCCCGCCGCCGAGCTGACATAGTACCGGGCCAACGATTCGGGGGTCAGGCGGTCGGCGCGCGGCACCTGCGGGATCACCTCATAACTGCGGCCGTTGAGGTTGAAGCGGTTGACGTAGTTTTCGCCGACCAGCAGCGCCAGCGTGTCGCCGATCGACTGCATCGTGATGCCGAGCGCATTGGCCTTGGAACGGTCGATGTCGATGCGCACGGTCGGCTGGTTGAAGGCGAGGTCGCTGTCGACGACGATGAACAGCCCGCTTTTGCGCGCGGCTTCCTTGATCTGCTCCATCGCCTTGTAGATCGTCAGGTAATCGCCGGTCGACGAGATCACCATCTGCACCGGTAAACCGCCGATCGACGCCGGCAAGGGCGGCAGCGAGAAGGCGAACGCGCTCATGCCCTCGACGCCGTTCAGCTTCTTCTGGAGCAGGGGCTTGATCTGCTGGGCGGTACGGCTGCGCTCGTCCCACGGCTTCAGGATCACCCCGGCGATGCCCTGATTAGGGCCGAACCGGCCGTTGACGATAAAGCGCAGATCGGCCTCGGGAAACGAGCTCAGCGCCTTGTCGATCTCTTCGCCATAATAATCCTGGTAGTCGAGGTTGGAATATTGCGGCGCCTTGGTCAGCGCAAACAACACGCCCTGGTCCTCTTCCGGCGCCAGTTCCTTCTTGGTGTTGAGGTACATGAAGCCGAGCGCGACGAACACTGCAAGCGCGAACAGCGCGGTTACCGGACGGTAGTCGAGCGAGCGTTCGAGCCGCCTGCCATACCAGCGGGAAAGCCCAGAAAAGCTTCGATCGACGAGCCGGGCGAAGCGGCCCTGGGTCATCGTGCGGCTCAACAGCAGCGAGCACATCATCGGCGAAAGCGTGACCGCGACAACGCCGGAGATCAGCACCGCGCCGGCCAGCGTGAAGGCGAATTCGCGGAACAGCGCGCCGGTGACGCCGCCGAGGAATCCGATCGGCGCATAGACCGCGGCCAGGGTCAGTGTCATCGAGATCACCGGGCTGGCAATCTCGCGTGCCCCGATCAGCGCCGCCTGCGGCGGGCTTCGCCCCTCTTCGATATGGCGGTAGATGTTTTCGACGACGACGATCGCGTCGTCGACGACCAGCCCGATCGCCAGCACCATCGCCAGCAGGGTCAATAAGTTGAGGCTGAAGCCCAGCGCCGCCATCAGCGTGCCGGCGCCGATCAGCGACAGCGGGATCGTCACGATCGGGATCAGCACCGACCGGAAGCTGCCGAGAAACAGAAAGATCACGATGACGACGATGCCGACCGCCAGCCCCAGGCTCCACTGCACCTCGTCGAGCGAGGCCTGGATGAACCGGGTCGAATCATAGGCGATCTGCATCTTTACCGCGGGCGGCAGCGTCCGCCTGATATCCGGCAGCAGCTTGCGGATGCCCGCGACCAGCGTCAGCGGGTTGCCGTCCGGCGTCACCTGGACGCCGATGAACACCGCGTGCAGACCGTTCATCATCACGCTCGACGACCAGTTCTGGGCGCTCAGCTTGACGGTGGCGATGTCCTCCATGCGCACGACGGCGCCGTTCACCGTCTTGACCACCATGCGCTTGAATTGCGCGGCGTCTTCGAGACCGGTGCGGGCATCGACATTGGCGATCGTGTAAAAGCCTTTGGTCTGGCCGGCCGCGGCCTGGAAGTTGTTGGCGCGGATTGCCGCGGCGACATCGTCGGCGGTGATCCCGCGCGCCGCCATCCGCGCCGGATCGAGCCACAGCCGCATCGCAAAGGTCTGGCCGCCGAGGATGTCGGCTGAGGCGACGCCGTCGACCGTCGACAACAGGGGCTGCACGACGCGTGTCAGATAGTCGGAAATCGCCGCGCTCTGCAGCTCGGCGCTGGAAAACCCGATATACATGACCGCCGTGGTCTGGCCGGTCGCCTTGACGATAATCGGGTCCTGGGCCTGGGCCGGCAGCAGGTATTTGACCTGCTGCACCTTGGCCATCACGTCGGTCATCGCCGCGTTGGGGTCGTAGTTGAGCTTGATGTAGGCAGTGACGGTGCTGGTGTTCTGGACCGATGTCGAGGTCAGGTAGTCGATGCCCTCGGCGGTCGCGACCGCCTGCTCGATCGGGGTGGTGATAAAGCCCTGGATCAGCTCGGGCGAGGCGCCCGGATAGGCCGTGGTGATTGTGATCGTCGTGTTCGACAGTTTTGGAAACTGCCGGATCGGCAGGCCCAGCATCGCTCTGAGCCCGATCAACAGGATCAGCAGGCTGACGACCAGCGACAATACCGGGCGCTTGATGAACAGGTCGGTGAACCGCATCGCGGGCGCCGCCGGCTATTCGAGGGTCGGGTGTTTGGGCGGGGCGGGCGGTGGGTTGCCGGTAACGATCACCTGCCCGCCGCTCTGCACCTTATTCTGGCCGACGGCAACGACCTGCTCGCCCGGCTTGACGCCTTTAAGGATAGCGACATTGCCGTCCCACTGCGTGCCGGTGGTTACCGGCACGCGAACCGCCTTGAGGATCGGCTTGCCCTGGGCGTCCTTGCCCGCCTCGCGGATCACGTAGACGCTGTCGCCGTAGAGCGTGTAGTCGACCGCGGTCTGCGGCAGCACGACTTCCGGCGGCCCGGGCGGCAGCTCGACGTCGGCGTTGACGAACATGCCGGGCAGCAGCGCCTCCTCGGGGTTGGCCATCCTGGCCTGCACCGTGATCGTCCGCGTCTGCGGGCTGATCTGCGGCTCGATCGTCGTGATCGTCGCGGTGAATTTGCGCCCCGAGAACGCGTCGGCCGTAACGGTGACACGCTGGCCGACCTTGATCTCGGCGCGGTCCCGCGACGGCAGCGTGAAGTTGACGTACAATTCCGCCAGGTTGGTGAGCGTCACGATCGGCGCGCCGGCGTTAAGGTACTGGCCGAGATTGATCTGGCGTACGCCGAGGCGCCCGGCAAACGGCGCCCGGATCAGCTTTTGCGCGATGATCGCCTCGGTCTTTTGAATCTCGGCGCGGGCCTCGTCGAGCAGGCTCTGCGTCTGGTCGACGGTTTCCTGGGCGGCATATTGGCTTTTCGCCAAGGTCTGCGCGCGCTTCAGCGAGATCGCCTGCCACCGGGCCTGGGCCTGGTAGTTCAACAAATCGCCCTGGTCGGGCGCGTCGTTGAACTGAACCAGCTTGTCGCCCGTTTTCACCTCCGCGCCGGATTTGAACAGGATCTGCGTCACCCGGCCGCTGACCTCGGGGCTGATCGTGACCTGTTGCACCGCGTCGAGCGAGCCGATCGCCGGGGCCGAACGCGGCACAATCTCGGTCTTGGCGACGACCGCGGAGATTTCCGCCGCCGGCGGCTTGTTGTGGGCAAAGAAACTGGTGATCGCCTGGCTGCGAAACCGGTTGAATTCGTAAAGCCCACCGAGAACCAGCGCGATCAGCACCGCGACGATGATGAACCAGCGCACGGTCTTGGGCCGCGCGGTCGCCGGCCGGTCGATATCGCTGCGTGGCGGGGCAATCGGCTCCGCCGGAGGCGCGGTTTTCAGGTCCCCGTCCATCGCTTCGACCTCGCGCTAGTCTGCCGCCACCGGAAGAGGCGGGGTCGCCGCGTCGATCACCGCGTCGGTCATTCCGATGCCGCGGAGCACGAAGCGGCTTGCCTCTTCGACGAAATCTTCGGTAGTTCCTTCATAGGGAACGCACCGATCTTTTGGCAAATTGGCGAACGCCATCATTGCGGCGACGTGCTGCGCAAACCAGAACCGGTTGGCCGCGGCGCCCGGCGTCGCAACCAGATCGCCGGCTGCCTGGGCGGCGGCGATTGAGGCTACAAACAGCGGCACGACACGCGCGCCGATCGTTTCGTACAATTCCCGCGCATAGGCGCCGTCTTCGAGATAGCTGTGCAGCACCAGGCGCAGCCGTGCGTCGAGCGCGGCGCGCTCGGTCTCACCGCCGAGCACGAAGCGGCGCACCATGAAGCGCACCATGCAAACGAGCGTCTCGCGCGTCGGCGGCAACATCGCCAGCTGCTCGAGCGCCGGGTCTCCGTCGCAGGCCGCCCGCAGGATTTCGCGGTAGAGCGTCTGCTTGCTCGGGAAATGGCGAAACAGCAGGGCTTCCGAGATGCCGGCGGCCTCCGCCAGCTCGCGCGTCGTGGTGCCGGTAAACCCATTGCGGGCAAACAGCGGCACCGCCGCGGCGACGATTGCCTTTCGGCGCTCATCGCTATCGAGCCTGGTCAATGCCATGACGCGCCAAGTAAGCGCTTACTTACTTGGCGTCAAGCGATTTGTTGCTGCACTGCAGCAACAAGAATCTACAGGTCGGCGTGCTGCGCGCTAAAGATCGACCCGTACCCGTCGCGGCTCCAATCAGGTGGCACTGGGCACGGCGTTGGGTCGAGGTGCGCCACTCGTGCCGGCTTTCCGCGTACGATTTCGCCGGTGTGGCGGGTCGGGCTCGGCGCCGGCATCCAGGCGAACGCATCGGCCGAACTATAGACGAACAGTGCCACCGGGCGCACTCGGTCGGTGAAATTGGCGCGCGAGGCGTGCAGCGTGCGGCAGTTGATTGCGATCACCGTACCGGCCGGGCCGGTCAGATCCTCGGCGCCGTCGGTGCCGACCGTCGCCATGTCGCCATCGCTGACCGAGCCGCTCCACGCCCCGCTCGCGTCACGGTGGACGAAGATCGGCCCGTTGTGAGTGCCCGGGATGCAGGTCAGCGGCCCCTGCTCGGGTGGCACATCGCCGAGATACACGCCCAGCGTTACCGGGCTGTAGTTGGTGTGCGGCCAGGCCGGGATGTCCTGGTGCCATTTGACGATCTCGCCGTGTCCCGGCCATTTGTAGTTGAGCTTGCTGCTGTGAAACTTAACGTTGGGGCCGACCAGGTCGGCGGCGATGTCGGCCAGCACGCTTTCGCTGGCGAACCCCCAGAAATCGGGGTGCCGGTCGACCAGCAGCCGCAGCCGGCGGACATGCGGGCGGTCTGGGCGATGCTCCGGCCCGAGGTCGAAGGTCTCGTTCGAGGCGGCGACCCGGCGGCTCTGCGCGATGAACTCCTCCGACAGTGCGTTGAGCCGGTCGAGCCAAGCCGGCGGGATCAGCCCGGGTGCGGCAAGGTATCCGGTGTCGAAATAGCGGCGGCGCTGCTCCTGGCTCAGGACGCGAGTGGGGTGGGCAAGGATGTCAGACGGTGTCACGCTCGCGCTCCTTCGCGGTATTGCGGGCATCGTGCGCGATTGCGCGCGATCATGCAAATCGCCGAATGGCGCGTGAGGCTGGAAAAGCCGGGCGCAGTTTCGATATAGGGGGGCGCCGCAGGGCGTGCGGCGGCCGGCGTGTTTTCCCGGCCGCAACGCGTCGCCATCACCACGCAACAAGAGCGAAAGCAGGTCAGATGCCCGCCTACCAGTACGTCTATGTGATGAAGGGCCTCGGGAAATCGTATCCCGGCGGTCGCGAGGTGCTGCGCGACATCTGGCTGTCGTTTCTGCCCGGCGCCAAGATCGGCGTGCTCGGCCTCAACGGTGCCGGCAAATCGACGCTGCTGCGCATCATGGCCAACGAGGAACCGGATTTCGGTGGCGAGGCCTGGGTCGCCGAAGGGGCGACGGTCGGTTATCTGCCGCAGGAGCCCGTGCTCGACCCCACGCTCGATGTCGCCGGCAATGTTCGCCAGGGGCTCGGCGAAATCCGCGCCGTGCTCGACCGGTTCGACGCGGTCAGCGCCCGTTTTGCCGAGGACCTGTCGCCCGAGGAGATGGAGGCGCTGATCGCCGAGCAGGGCGAATTGCAGGAAAAGATCGAGCAGGCCAACGGCTGGGAGCTCGACCGCACAATCGAGATCGCGATGGACGCGTTGCGCTGTCCGCCCGGCGATTCGCCGGTCACCGATTTGTCGGGCGGCGAGCGGCGTCGGGTGGCGCTGTGCCGGCTCCTGCTGCAGCGTCCTGACCTGCTGCTGCTCGACGAACCGACCAACCATCTCGACGCCGAATCGGTGACGTGGCTGCAGCGCTTCTTGCGGGATTACACGGGCACCGTCGTCACGGTCACCCACGACCGCTATTTCCTCGACGATGTCGCCGGCTGGATTCTCGAATTGGATCGCGGCCACGGCATTCCGTTCGAGGGCAATTATACCGGCTGGCTCGAACAGAAACAGGCCCGGCTCGATCAGGAAGGGCGTCAGGAAGAGGCGCGCCGCCGCACGCTGGAGCGCGAGCTTGAATGGGTGCGACAGAGCCCGCGGGCGCGCCAGGCCAAGAGCAAGGCTCGACTGTCGGCCTATGACGCGCTGGTCGCGCAAAGCCGCGAGAAGGCGCCGGAGACCGCGCAGATCGTGCTCCCGCCCGGGCCGCGGCTCGGCGATCTGGTGATCGAGGCGCAGGGCGTCGCCAAGGGGTTCGGCGACCGCCTCCTGGTCGAGGATCTGCAATTTCGGCTGCCGCCCGGCGGCATTGTCGGGGTGATCGGGCCGAACGGCGCTGGCAAAACGACGCTGTTCCGCATGATTACCGGCGCTGACACCCCCGACCGCGGCAGTTTCCGGCTCGGCGAGACGGTCAAGCTCGGCTATGTCGATCAGTCGCGCGACGCGCTCAACCCCGTCAACACGGTGTGGCAGGAAATTTCCGGCGGGCGCGAGGAGATCGACCTCGGCCGCCGCAAGATCGCCAGCCGCGCCTATTGCGCGCTGTTCAACTTTCGCGGCGCCGACCAGCAAAAAAAGGTCGGCCAGCTTTCGGGCGGCGAGCGCAACCGCGTCCACCTCGCCAAGATGCTCAAGGAGGGCGCCAACGTCCTGCTGCTTGACGAGCCGACCAACGACCTCGATATCGATACGCTGCGCGCGCTGGAAGAGGCGCTGCTCGATTACCCGGGCTGCGCAGTGATCATCACCCACGATCGCTGGTTTCTCGATCGCATCGCCACCCACATCCTCGCCTTCGAGGGCGATAGCCAAGTCGTGTGGTTCGAGGGCAACTACGCCGATTACGAGGCCGACCGGCGACGCCGCCTCGGCGCCGAGGCCGAGCAGCCGCACCGCATCAAATACAAGCCGCTGACCCGGACCTGACCCGCACGGCTGGCGCGGCTAGTTTGCCGCGCCGACCTTCTGCCGCAGTGCCGCCAGCAGCGGCTCGATCCGGCCGCCGTTGCGCTGAATGATCGCGCCGAACTCGTCGCGCTCGGTCACTTTCATGCTGACCCCGCCGACATAGACATCGGTGATCTTCAGCCGCCCGCCATCGTTGACGAGGTACCAGTCGACCGTGACCGCGGACCCGTCGTTGCGGACCACCTGGCTACGGACGATGATCTCGTCGCCGGCCGGCCGGCTGCCGAGGACGCGAAACGGCTGCCCGGCATATTGGCCGAGCCGCGCGCTGTAGGCCTGGACGATGTATTCCTGGAACAGGCGCAGGAATTCCTGCCGCTCCTGCGGGGTCGCGATGCGCCAATAGCGGCCGAGCACGAAGGCGCCGATCCGCGGCACGTCGAAATCGTCGCGAAACAACTCGCGGAACTGGGCCAGTCGGCGCTCTTCCGAGACTTGCGGCCCGAGCACCTGGATCGCCTGGGTGCCGAGCGCAGTGACGAAGGCCACCGGGTCCGGCGCGGCATTGGCGCGCGGGCTGCCGCCAAGGCAGGCAACAGCCAAAACGACGATCGCAGTGACTTTACTATAGCGTCGCATCATTTTTTCGGGGCCTCGACCGGGGAAGATCCTGGGGCGACCTGATACGAGATCGGCGGGGCTGCGGTATCGTCGCCGCCTTGGACCGGGGATACGTTGGGTATGTTGGTGTATTCGTGGCGGATCTCGGCGGCCCGCCGCTGTCGGTAAAGCGACCGGATCGTGGCGTAATAGTCGAGCGAGGTGCGCTCGATATCAGCCAGCGTCTTGATATTGCTCGAGCGCGCATCGATGCCTTCAGTGCCGGCGCGGGCAAAGGCGGCCCATACCACGTGGTTGTCGCTGGCGATTATATTGCCGGGATCGGCATAGCCATCCCCGGCCAACCCGATCGCGTCGCGCACATTAGAGGGGCCGAGGATCGGCAGGATCAAGTAGGGCCCGCTGCCGATGCCCCAGACCGCAAAGGTGACGCCCAGATCGTTGCTGTGGTAGAGCAGATGCATCTTGGTCGCCGGATCCCACAACCCGCCGATTCCAATCGTCGAGTTGACGACGAAGCGGGCGAGCGTCGTCGACGCCAAGTCGGGCCGCGCCTGCAGTACGTCGTTAGCAAAGATGATCGGCTCGTCGAGGTTGCGCAGGAAATCATGGACCGAATCGCGCACTGGGCCGGGCAGGACCGTTTTGTAGGTCGTGGCAAGCGGTACCAGTACGATCTTGTCGACCTGCTGATTGAAACCGAAGATCGCCCGATTGGTGTTTTCGAGCGGGTCACCGAAGTTCTCTTCCGACACGGCCGTCGCCGGCGCAGGCTGCTGCGCCCACGCTGCGACGGGAGCGGCGCAGCCAATAATCGCCAGGCCCAAGCCCATGGCGAAAAAGTGCCCGGGCCGGGCGGCGGTCAAATGGCGCACATTCATTAGCGAGCCTCGCGTCTAGGGGGGGAGCGTGACGGCGGCAGCGGATAATGTCCAAAAACGCGTCGGTCGGGCAAGCAATCCTTGGAGAGGGTTTGTGGCATAGAAGTGGCTGCGCCCGCGACGCCCGATTGATCCGTGCCGGCTCCCGCCAGCATGGTTAGCGTAGTGTTGACGAATTAAAGATATGTTTATATCTTTTGGTCCATGGAAAACCTGGACGAAGCCCCGGCCTCCCTGGATGCGTTGCTCGCCGCGTTGCGCGCGGTCGCCGAGCCGACACGGCTGCGGCTGTTGGTGCTGTGCGCGCGGGGCGAGCTGACCGTCAGCGAGTTGGCCCACATACTCGGGCAAAGCCAGCCGCGCGTTTCCCGCCACCTCAAGCTGTTGTGCGAGGCCGGGCTGGTCGACCGGTTTCGCGAGGGCAGCTGGGTGTTCTACCGGGCTAGCGGCGGGCACACGGCGAGCGCGCTCGGCCGGCACCTCGTCGCGGCGTGCAGCGACAGCGATGCGACGATCGCGCTCGATCTGCAGCGCCTCGCCGCGATCAAGCGCCAGCGCGCCGAGCAGGCTGCCGCGTATTTCAGCGAGAATGCCGCGCAATGGCATGAGATCCGTTCGCTCTATATAGATGAGCGTGAGGTCGAGGCGGCGATCGCCGAGATCATCACCGCCGCGGCGCCGCGCGACCTGATCGATATCGGCACCGGCACCGGCCGCATGCTCGAGGTACTGGCGCCGGCGGTCGGGCACGCGCTGGGGGTGGACCTGTCGCGCGAGATGCTTTCGGTCGCGCGGGTCAACCTCGAACGCACCGGGCTCGAAAACGGCATCGTGCGGCGCGGCGACATGTACCAGCTGCCGCTGCCCGATCGCAGCTTCGACGCCGCGGTGATCCATCAGGTGCTGCACTATGCCGACCGCCCGGCCGCGGTGATCGCCGAGGCGGCTCGGGTGCTGCGCCCGGGCGGGGTGCTCGTCGTCGTCGATTTCGCGCCGCATGAGCTCGAATTCCTGCGCGAGCAGCACGCGCATCGGCGCCTCGGCTTCGGCGACGCTCACGTCGCCGAATGGTTCGTCGCTTTCGGGCTTGTCCCCGCGGCGCCGCGCCATCTGCCGGGCAATCCGCTGACCGTGGCGATCTGGACCGCGTTTTCGCCGGGCGGCCCGGTGGCGGCGGCACCTTCCGACGCCGCCCTGGTCGCGGCGTCTTCCTCCGAGCGGGTGTTGCCGCAATGAGCCTGTCGGCTGTCCCCCCTCGCGGCCTGCTCGCCGCCGACCCGGTACACGATTTCGACGGCGCGCCGCCGCGCATCTCGTTCGAGTTTTTTCCGCCGAAGACCCCCGAGCTGGAAGAGCGGCTGTGGGAGGTGATCAAACGGCTCGAACCGCTGGGGCCGCGCTTCGTCTCGGTCACCTACGGCGCTGGCGGCTCGACCCGCGAGCGCACCCACGCGACGGTGCGCCGCATCCGCCAGGAAACCGGCCTCGAACCCGCCGCGCATCTGACCTGCGTCGCCGCCACCCGCCACGCGATCGACCGCATCGCCCAGGATTACTGGGATTCTGGCATCCGCCACATCGTCGCGCTGCGCGGTGACCCGCCCGGTGGGATCGGTGGCGGCGAGACCTATCTCCCGCAGCCGGGCGGTTACGCCTTTGCCGCCGAGTTGGTCGAGGGGTTGCGGCGCGTCGCCGATTTCGAGATTTCGGTTGCCGCCTACCCGGAAACCCACCCCGAGGCGCAGAGCGCCGGGCACGACATCGACAATCTGCGGCGCAAGCTCGATGCCGGGGCCAACCGGGCGATCACCCAGTTCTTTTTCGACATCGACGTGTTCCTGCGATTTCGCGATCGCGTCGCCGCCGCTGGAATCGCCGTGCCGATCGTGCCGGGCATCCTGCCGGTCACCAATTTCGCCCAGCTGCGTCGCATGGCCGGTGTCTGCGGCGCCTCGATCCCCGACTGGATGGCTGTGCATTTCGACGGGCTCGACGACGACCCCGACACGCGCCGGCTGGTCGCCGCCTCGCTCGCCGCCGAGCAGTGCCGCCGGCTCCACGCCAACGGGGTCCACGAATTCCATTTCTATACGCTGAACCGCGCCGACCTGATCGTCGCGATCTGCCACCTGCTCGGCGTCCGCGCGCCGCGCAGGGCCGCCACACCCGCCTGAACCAGCCCGAATTGTGCCGCACCCCCGATGACCCATCTGCTCGATTACCTGCAAGACTGCGTCCTGTTGTGCGACGGCGCGATGGGCACGCAGACCCAGGCGCGCAACCTCGACATCGCGCGCGATTTCCACGACCACGAGAACTGCACCGAGATCCTTTCGGTCAGCCGGCCCGATCTGGTGCTGGAAATCCACCGGGGATATCTCGAAGCCGGCTGCGACGCGATCCAGACCAACAGTTTCGGCGGGTCGCCGATCACCCTTGGCGAGTTCGGCATCGCCGACCGCGCTTTAGAGCTCAACAAGGTGGCGGCCGAGCTGGCGCGCGAGGCAATCGCCGAATTCGCCCATGACGGCCGCACCCGCTTCGTCTTCGGCTCGGTCGGGCCGGGCACCCGGCTGCCGACCTTGGGCCACGTCGCCTACCAGACGCTCGAAGACGCGCTCGCCGTGCAATGCACCGGCCTCGTCGCTGGCGGCGTCGACGCTATCCTGATCGAGACCTGCCAGGACCCGTTGCAGATCAAGGCCGCGGTCAACGGTGCCAGGCGGGCACGTGCCGGCGCCGATCGCGACGATCTGCCGATCTTCGTCCAGGTGACGGTCGAGACTACCGGCACGCTGCTGGTCGGCGCCGATATCGCCGCTGCGGCAACGATCATCCGCGCGCTCGGGGTCGACGGCGTCGGCCTCAACTGCGCTACCGGCCCGCGCGAGATGGCCGAGCACGTCAAATGGCTCGGCGACAACTGGCCCGGGATCATCTCGGTGCAGCCCAACGCCGGCCTGCCGGAGCTGGTCGACGGCAAGACGCACTACCCGCTGAACCCGCAGGAGCTGGCACAGTGGCTCGAACGCTTCGTGATCGAGGACGGGGTCAACATCATCGGCGGCTGCTGCGGCACCGAGGGGGCGCACATCGCCGCGCTCGACCAGATGCTGCGCCGCATCGGCCGCGCCAAAGAAAAGAGTGGGCGGCCGCGCCCGCTGCCGAAGCGCCGCGCGGTGAGCTGGACCCCGTCGGTCGCCTCGCTCTACAGCCAGGTGACGCTGCGCCAGGAAAACGCCTACCTCTCGATCGGTGAGCGCTGCAACGCCAACGGGTCGCGCGCCTTCCGCCGTTTGCAGGAGCAGGGCGACTGGGACGGCTGCGTCGAGATGGGCCGTGAGCAGGTCAAGGAAGGGTCGCACACGCTCGACCTCTGCACCGCCTTTGTCGGGCGCGACGAGATCGCCGAGATGACCCAGATGGTGATTCGCATGCGCGGGGCGGTCAACGCGCCGCTCGTCATCGATTCGACCGAATACCCGGTGCTCGAAGCCGCGATGAAACTCTACGGCGGCAAGCCGATCATCAACTCAATCAATTTCGAAGACGGTGAGGACGCGGCCGACAAGCGCCTCAGGCTCGCGCGCCGCTTTGGCGCCGCGGTGATCGCGCTGACGATCGACGAGACCGGCATGGCCAAGGAGGTTGACCACAAGCTCGCGGTTGCCCAGCGCCTCTATGAATTCGCCTGCGTCAAGCATGGGCTGCCGGCGAGCGATCTGCTGTTCGACCCGCTGACCTTCACGATCTGCACCGGCAATGAGGACGACCGCAAGCTCGGCCTCAACACGCTGGAGGCGATCGAGCGGATCGTCCAGGCCCTGCCCGAATGCCAGATCATCCTCGGCCTGTCGAACATTTCATTCGGGCTCAACCCGCCGGCGCGGCAGGTGCTGAATTCGGTGTTCCTCGACCACGCGCTCAAGCGCGGGCTGACCGGTGCGATCGTGCATTTCTCGCGCATCCTGCCGCTGCATCGCATCCCGCCCGAGGAGCTTCAGGTCGCCGAAGATTTGATCTTCGACCGCCGCCGCGACGGGTACGACCCGCTGCAGGCCTTCCTCGCGCTGTTCGAGGACCGCACGATCGAAAAGGCGGAGAAAAAGGGTCGGCCTGAGGTGCTCGAAGAACGGCTGACGCAGCGCATCGTCGACGGCGACCGGCTCGACCTCGAAGCCGACCTCGCGCTGGCAATGCAGAGCCATTCGCCGCTCAACATCATCAACGAAATCCTGCTCGATGGCATGAAGACGGTCGGCGATCTGTTCGGCGCCGGCAAGATGCAGCTGCCGTTCGTCTTGCAATCCGCCGAGACGATGAAGACCGCGGTCAAATATCTCGAACCGCACATGGAGCGGCTCGAAGGCACCGAAAAGGGCACTGTCGTGCTCGCCACGGTGCGCGGCGACGTGCACGACATCGGCAAGAACCTCGTCGACATCATCCTGACCAACAACGGCTACCGCGTCGTCAACCTTGGCATCAAGCAGCCGATCGGCACGATCCTCGAAGCCGCGAAAGAGCACCATGCGCATGCGATCGGCATGTCGGGTCTCCTGGTCAAATCGACCGTGGTGATGCGCGAAAACCTCGAAGAGATGACGCGGCAGGGGCTCGACGTGCCGGTCATGCTCGGCGGCGCGGCGCTGACCCGGCGCTATGTCGAAGAGGATTGCGTCAAGGCCTACGAGTGCGGGCGGGTCGCCTATGCCCGCGACGCGTTCGAGGGGCTGGCGCTGATGGACCGCATCGTCGGCAACGATTTCGAGGGCTATCTCGCGGAGGTCCAGCGCAAGAACGCCGGGCGGCCGGTCAACGAATCGCGCAAACTCGGCCGCGCCGCCGACCCGCGCCCGGCGCGCCCGGTGGATTTTGCCGAAATCCGCCTGCGCCGCGCCGAACTGGCGCGCGGCGTGCCGGTGCCGGTGCCGCCTTTCTGGGGCCCGCGAACGATCAACCGCATCGCGCCAAAGGCGGTCGCGCCCTACCTCAACGAGCGCATGCTCTATCAATTCCAGTGGGGGTTTCGAAAGGACGGCCGCTCGCTCGCCGAATACCGGAAATGGGCGAAGCACGAGTTGCGCCCGGTGCTGTCGCGGATTATGGACACCGCGATCCGCGAGCAGATTCTGCAGCCGCAGGCGGTCTATGGCTATTGGCGCTGCGCCGCCGAAGGCAACGATTTGATCCTCTTTGGCGACGACGGGCGGCGCGAGGTCGCGCGCTTCCCATTTCCGCGCCAGAACAAAGAAGGCGGGCTGTGCATCGCCGATTTCTTCCGCGATGTCGACGACGGCGAGCGCGACGTGATCGGGCTGCAGGTGGTGACGATGGGCAGCCGCGCCTCCGACGTGGCGCGCGAATGGTTCGCCGACAACCGCTACCAGGATTACCTCTACCTGCACGGGCTGTCGGTCGAGATGGCCGAGGCGCTGGCCGAATACGTCCACAAGCGGATTCGCGGCGAGTTGGGATTCGCCGCCGAGGAGGCGCGCGACCACGATGAAATGCTGGCTCAAGGCTATCGCGGCAGCCGCTATTCGTTCGGCTACCCGGCCTGCCCCAACCTCACCGACCAGGGCCAGCTCCTGGCCCTGCTGAACGCCGGCGAAATCGGCGTGGGCCTCAGCGAGGAAGACCAGCTCGACCCCGAGCAATCGACCTCGGCCATCGTCGTCCACCACCCACAGGCGAAATATTTCTCTGTGTAGATCCGCTCAGGCGATTGCATCGCCGACAACCGCTACGCCCTCGGCTCGTGCCGCGGCGGCGAGCGTGCTGTCGAGCGTCCCGGGGTCTTCCGCGAGATCGCGGGGGCGCTGCCACTCGATCAACTCGATCAGGCCGGGCCGGTGATGCGAGAACTCGTCGCATGCCGGCGTCGCAGTTTTGGGGTAGAAAAGACGGGGACAGAAAGTGTTCGCTCGGCGGCGCGTGCGCAACCGACAGGGCGAGAGGTTTTCCCGCACATGACCGATACCACTTCTCACGGAGCTCCCGGCACTCCGCGCCGCGATTTCCTCTTGCTGGTCAGTACCGCGCTCGGGGTCGTCGGCGCCGGCGCAGCGGTATGGCCGCTGGTCGATACGCTCGAACCCGCCGCCGATACGATCGCCGCCGGGGCGCCGATTGACGTCGACCTGACCCCCGTAAAGCCCGGGCAGCAGATCACGGTGATCTGGCGCGGGCGGCCCGTGTGGGTAGCGCGGCGTACGCCGGAACAGCTGAAGATGCTGCAATCGCCGGCCGATCTCGGGCTGCTGCGCGACCCGAAATCCGAAGAGCACCAGCAGCCGAAATACGCGCAGAACTGGCACCGGTCGATCCAGCCCGACATTTTTGTCGTGGTCGGCATCTGCACCCATCTCGGCTGCATCCCGATGCCTGAGGAGAAAGCAGCGCCGATCATGGGCGCAAGCTGGCCGGGCGGCTATTTCTGCCCGTGCCACGGCTCGAAATACGATCTCGCCGGGCGGGTGTTTCAGGGCGTGCCGGCGCCGTACAATCTGCCGGTGCCGCCCTACCACTTCGTCAACAAGAATACGATCCGCGTCGGCGAGAACCCCAAGGGTTCGACCTTCAACTTCTCCTCGATCGACCAGATCTGACACGATCCCGGCTCGCGGTTGAGCCGGGGTCGCGTGCGGCGCATGATGGTGCCGTGCGCGAGAGGGGAGGCATGCCGTGAAGATCGCCAAGCTCGAAACCCTGCATTGCGATGCCGGCTGGCGGGTCAACTCGTTTCTCAAGGTCACCACCGACGACGGGCTGGTCGGCTGGTCGGAATATATGGAGGGCTATGGCGCGCAGGGGCTGACCGGGGTCATCGAGCGGCTCGGCGAGCGGCTCGTCGGCCAGGACCCGCGCCCGGTCGAGCGCCATTCGGCCACTCTCTACGCGGCGACGCGCCAGGCCGCCGGCGGGCTTAATGCGCAGGCGGTCGCGGCGATCGAAAACGCGCTGGTCGACATCAAGGCCAAGGCGCTCGGCGTGCCGGTATACGAGATGCTGGGCGGGCCGGTGCGCACCCGGCTGCCGGTCTACTGGTCGCATTGCGGCAGCTATCGCGCACGCTATGCCGACCGCATCAAGGAATGGGCCGGGGTCGAGCCGATCCGCAGCCGCGACGACATCGTGCGGCTTGGCGCCGAGGTCAAGGCCAAGGGCTTCAGGGGGCTCAAGACCAACCTCATCCGCTTCGACCGCGACCGGCCCTATACCTACGGGCCCGGCACCGGCAACCCGCCCGGCTTTCCGGAGCTCAACGTCGACGGCGCGATCGTTGATGCCGCGGTTGACCAGTTGTCGGCGTTCCGCGAGGGCGCTGGCAAGGGGGTCGGGCTGCACCTCGACACCAACTTCAACTACAAGACCGACGGCTATATCAAATTGGCGCGGGCGCTCGAACCGCTCGATCTCGTCTGGCTCGAAATTGACCTTTACGACCCGGCAGGCCTGTCGCTGATCCGTCGCTCGGCGCGCACGCCGATCGCGTCGTGCGAATCGCTTTACGGACGGCGTCAGTTCCGCCCGTATTTCGAGCAGCAATCGGTCGATTTCGCGATCATCGACGTGGCGTGGAACGGGATTCTGGAGTCGGTCAAGATCGCGGCGATGGCCGATTCCTACGAGGTCAACGTCGCCCCGCACAATTTCAACGGCCATCTCGGCTCGCTGATCAGCGCGCATTTCTGCGCCGTCGTGCCCAACTTCAAGGTTATGGAGATCGACATCGACGACGTGACCTGGAAGGACGACATCGTGACCGTACCGCCGGTGATCGACAGCGGCGATCTGCTGTTGCCGACCGGGCCGGGCTGGGGCGCCGAGGTCAACGAAGCCTTCGTTCGCGCCCACCCGCCGCGGCGGTGACCTAGCCGACCGGAAAATCCGGCCCGGCATCTCGCCGCAGCCGGGCGCCGATCTCGCCGCCGAGCGCGGTCGCGTCGCCCGAAGCGGCGGTGCCGCTGGCGCGGAATTCCTTGCGCCCGTCGGGGGTCAAGAGCAGCGCGTCGAGGGTGATGCGGTCGCCGGTGAGGGTCGCCAGCCCGGCGATCGGGGTGCGGCACGAGCCGTCGAGCGCGGCCAACATCGCCCGCTCGGCGGTGACGCAGGCGGCGCTCGGCGAATCGTGGAGCGGGGCGAGCAGGCGCTGCACCCGCGCGTCGCCGGCGCGGCACTCGATCGCCAGCGCGCCCTGGCCGACCGCCGGCAGCATGGTCTCTGGCGCCAGGATGTCGGTCGCGACCGCCGCCCGGCCGAGCCGCTGCAGCCCGCACAGCGCCGCCATCAGCGCATCGACCTCGCCGGCGGCGAGCTTGGCGAGCCGCGTGTTGACATTGCCGCGGATCGGCGCGACCGCAAGGTCGGGGCGCAGCCGCAGCAACTGGGCGGAGCGGCGCAGCGAGGCGGTGCCGATGCGGGCGCCGGCGGGCAGGTCGGCAAGGCGCCCGCCGTGCCGCGCCACCAGCGCGTCGCGCGGGTCGTCGCGCGGCAGCACGCAGCCGATCACCAGCCCGTCGGGTAATACCGTCTCCATGTCTTTCAGCGAATGCACCGCAAGGTCGATGCGGCGGTCGATGAGGGCCGCCTCGATCTCTTTGGTGAACAGGCCCTTGCCGCCGATTTCGGCGAGCAGCCGGTCCTGCACCCGGTCGCCGGTGGTACGGATCGGCATTACCGAGATTGCGTCCGGCACGGCAAGCTCGGGGTGCGCCGCGGCCAGCCGGTCGCGCACCAGCCCCGCCTGATAGAGCGCCATCGGGCTGCCGCGGGTGCCGATGCGGAGGGGTTCTGACGACACGATGGGCCTTTGTCGCGGTGACGGCGCCGTTCTACCGCGCCATGCCCTCCGGCGCCATCACGGGATGGCGGGCGGCGGCGGCGGTGAAAACCACGGCAGCACGCCGGTCAGGTCGAGCCATAGCACGGCAAACAGCAAAGAGATCGCGACAATCGGCACGCCAGCGCGCAAATGGTCGGAAAAGCTCAGCGGCGCTCCCATGCGTTCGGCCCGCTCGGCGATCAGGATGTTGGTCAGGCTGCCCGACAGCATCAGATTGCCCGACAGCGTCGACAGCACGGCGAGTGCATAAAGCACCGCATGGGGCGGCAACTGCCATACCTGGAACAGCAGCATCGCCGCCGGCAGGCTGCCGATCGCATTGCTGGTCACCAGGCTGAACGGGGCCAGCAGCACGAGGCTGTCGGGCAGCAGGCCATGCTTGTGCAGAAACACCAACAGCTGTGCGGCGACGCCGACATGGTTCAGCATGCCGGTGATCGCGAACAGGCACGACACCAGCAGCAGCAGTGGCCAGTCGACCGCGGCGATCATCGTGCCGCTGGTGATCTTGCGGTTGGCGAGCAGCAGCGCGGCGATGAACAGCGCCACGATCTCGCGCGGCAGCGGGGTCAGGAACAGCAGCAGAAGGAGCAGGAGCGCGACCCCGCCCTTGATCGTCTGGACGCGGTCGAACGGGTGGCCGGTGATCGCCGGCGTATCGACCGCGGCACCGGCGCCGTCCGACGCGCCGGTGCCGTCGTCGATGCGGCGGTGCCACTGCCACCACACGACCGCAAACACGACGATGAGCGCAAACAGCGCCGGCACCGCCCCGATCGTCAGGAAGCGCCAGAAATCGAGCCGCCCCATCGTGCCGAGCAGCATGTTTTGCGGGTTGCCGATCATCGTCGCGGCCGAGCCGGCGTTGGCCGAGGCGGCGAGCGCTATGGCAAACGGCCGCGGGTCGAGGCCGCGGTTTTGGGCGCCGGCGATCAGCAGCGGCGCCATCGCCGCGATCAGGATGTCGTTGGCCAGCACCGCCGACAGCGCGCCGCCGATCGCCACGGTCAGCGCCAACAGCGCGGCGGCGCCGCCGCGCGAGCCGATGATCGTCCGTGCGCAGTAATCGATGAATCCGGATTCGGCAAACTGCGCCGAGATGATCATCATCGCAAACAACAGCGCCAGGGTCGGCATGTCGACGGCGCTGCCGAAATCGTCGAGCGTCATCTGGCCGGTCGCCAATAGGGCGATCACCGCGAGCAGCGCAATGCCGGTCCGGTCGACGCGCAGCCAGGCGATTCGCCCGGCCGCCATGCCGAAATAGGTCAGAATCAAAACCAGAAGCGCGATCGCCGCGTGCATCGCATACACATCCGGTGAAACCGCCGGCGATCATAGGGCAACCCTGGGTTCTGCGAAGCGTGCAGCGTCACGCTGCGCGCATTGGCCGCCGGTGCGGCTTCCGGCTTTCCCGGCATCGCGGACACATTGCGCAGGGCGCGCGGGGCTTTGTCGCCGAGGATCAATCGCCTCGATGATCGGTTGGGGCACCCGAAAAAAAATATGCGACGCGAACACCTAAAATTTCGGCCAGCGGGTCGATTCGCTTCGGCGGGATACGTCGAGCTCCGGATTCGTATAGGCCAATCATACGGGGACTGACCCCCAGCGCCGCGGCAACCGCTCGCTGACTCAACCGCAGTTCAAGGCGCCGGCCGCGAAGTCGCTGCCCTACATGCGAGTCGGCCGTGCTGAGCGGCATACTTATTGTCCTAGCGTTAACGCCCGGTCTGCGCCGTCACGCCAACGAAACGAGATTTAGACAATATTTCGGCTGCCGCAAGCAGGTATTTTTGTCACCCACCTTTACAGGGGATCCTTTACCCTTTTTTAAGCATTTTTTCATACTTTTTAAGATATTATTTATGGAATAAAATATGAACAGAACCGATGCATTTTTTACCAACCCCGACAACTTTCAATAGCGGTGGGGCCATGATGGTAAATCTCTTAGTCGATGATAATGGTCGGGTTTGGGAGACGGGCGCGCCGGAAATCGCGCGGCGCCTTCGGGTAATCGGTAGCGAGGGCAACGTTGCAACTGATGCCGTAAACAAACTTGGCTTTGTTCACGTCCGAGCGACACCGCGCGTGTATGCGGTGTCATTGCGGTCCCAATTGGTAAGCCGACTGGCGATGATCGGGACTCTCGACTTAATCTTTCGCGATCGGCCTGATCGGGTGTTCGTGCAGGCTGTGGGCTCAGATCGATGGGAGTTTTTTACCGACATCGAGCGAGCGATCCATCGAATTGAGGAGTTGGCTGGGCGGAGGCCGCCAAGGCCGCTCTATTTATTCAAGCCGCTATCGCTCGACGGTCTTTCCTCGACGTTCTATGGCCGTGTCGAGTCGCTCCTGCGCCTATGGAACAACGTCGATGGCCGGTGGCATCCCGAGCACCAAAGCGCTCTTTGCGAAATGAATCTCCTCGATCACACCCGAATCTGCCAAGCCGACCGTGGCAAACGGGATTTTGTCGTCTGGCAGTGGGGCAAAAAGCTCGATATCGCCGGGTCCGATTGGGTCCAGGTCGCCGTGGGGCGATCTTTGCACACGTTCCCGATACCGGTAATCGCCTCCGGGGTCGTCGCCGCGCACAGGGAAGCCGCTGCCGATGGTCGGCCCTGCGCGGGCGAGGTGCACTTGGTCGTTGCGGACGGAAAGGATGCCGTTTTTCGCCACCGTTACGACCGTCTATTGCTGCCGTGGCGCCGTCCGGCCGGGGGAACGGTTGTCACCGCCGTCTACCTCAAGCACCGGACGCAAGTGCTGAGGGAAGGCGCTTCCGCCGCCTGAGCCTCGCGCAGTCTAAGCCGCGAGGTATCGGGCCGGTCCCGCGGCGGCCGTTCTCAGCGCATCGTCGCTATCGAGGCGCGTATAAAGCAACGCTACGGCCGATCTGAAGCCGAAACTCGTTACGTTGCCAAGCCCTGGTGTGCGGGCGTCGCCTGCTTGCTATATGATGCGGACATGCCCGAACTTGCCGCCGCCCTCTACAGCGATGCCGTCGCGCCCTATCTCGCCGGCCTTAACGACGCCCAGCGCCGCGCGGTCGAGGCCGTCGACGGCCCGGTGCTTGTGCTGGCCGGCGCCGGCACCGGCAAGACCCGGGTGCTGACGACGCGGCTCGCCCACATTCTGGCGAGCGGCCGCGCCCATCCCGGCGAGGTCCTGGCCGTCACCTTCACCAACAAGGCGGCGCGCGAGATGCGCTACCGGCTGGAGGCGATGATCGGCCGCGCCGCCGACGGGGTGTGGCTCGGCACGTTCCACGCACTGGCAGCCCGCATCCTGCGGCGCCATGCCGAGCTGGTCGGGCTTAATTCCAGCTTTACGATTCTCGACACCGACGACCAACTCCGGCTCGTCAAGCAGATCATCGTCGCCGCCAATATCGACGAGCGGCGCTGGCCGGCGCGGGTGCTGTTGGCGATCATCGAACGCTGGAAGGATCGCGGCCTCGGCCCCGACAAGGTGCCGGCCGGCGATGCCGGCGATTTCGCCGACGGCCGTGCGGTCGAGCTGTACCGCCAGTACCAGGAGCGTCTGCGCACGGTTAACGCGACTGATTTCGGCGACCTGCTGCTGCACAATCTGACGTTGTTCACGACCGAGCCGGAAATCCTCGACCGCTATCAGCACCGTTTCCGCTATCTGCTGGTCGACGAATACCAGGACACCAACGTCGCGCAGTATCTGTGGCTGCGCCTGCTGGCGCAGGGCCGCCGCAATCTGTGCTGCGTCGGCGACGACGACCAGTCGATCTACAGCTGGCGCGGCGCGCAGATCGAAAACATCCTCAAATTCGAGAGCGATTTTCCCGGCGCGCTGATCGTGCGGCTGGAGGAGAACTATCGCTCGACGCCCGACATCCTTGGCGCCGCCGCCGGAATCATCGCCAACAATCGCGGCCGGCTCGGCAAGACGTTGTGGACCCGCGCCGATGCCGCCGACAGCGAGAAGGTCGTGGTTCGCGGCGTGTGGGACGCCGAGCAGGAGGCGCGCTGGGTCGGCGACGAGATCGAGGCATTGCAGCGCAAGGGCCACGCGCTCAGGGAAATTGCGATCCTGGTGCGCGCCGGGTTTCAGACCCGCGAGTTTGAGGAGCGATTCATCGCACTGGCGCTGCCGTACCGGGTGATCGGCGGCCCGCGGTTTTACGAGCGCCAGGAAATCCGCGACGCGCTGGCCTATTTGCGGCTGGTCCAACAGCCGGCCGATGACCTCGCCTTCGAGCGCATCATCAACACCCCGCGGCGCGGCATCGGCAGCGCCAGCCTGCAGCAATTGCACGCGGTCGCGCGCGCCGCCGGGGTGCCGCTGGTCGATGCGGCGCGCGATCTGATCGTGACCGACCAGCTGTCGCGCGCGGCGCGCAATGCGCTCGCTAATTTCCTGCAGATGTTCGACCGCTGGCGCGCCGAAGCCGCGCATGTCGGGCACACCGACCTGGTGCAGACCGTGCTCGACGAGTCGGGCTATACCGGGATGCTCCAGGCCGACACCGCGCCCGACGCGCCGGGCCGGCTCGAAAACCTCAAGGAACTGGTCGTCGCAATGGCCGAGTTCGAAAACCTTACCGGGTTTCTCGAACACATAAGCCTGGTGATGGACAACGCCGCCGATCTCGGCGGTGATGTAGTCAGTCTGATGACGCTGCACAGCGCCAAGGGGTTGGAATTCGACACGGTGTTTCTGCCGGGGTGGGAAGAGGGGTTGTTTCCGAGCCAGCGCTCGGTCGATGAGCACGGGCTCAATGGACTCGAAGAGGAGCGCCGGCTGGCCTATGTCGGACTGACCCGGGCACGCCGCCGCGCCTATGTCTCGTTCGCGGCCAATCGGCGTATCCACGGCCAGTGGCAAAGCTCGGCGCGCGCCCGGTTTGTCGACGAATTGCCGGCGACGCATGTCGAGATGGTGACCGAGCCGGGCCTTGGCGGCACGACCAGTTGGGCGGCGTCCTCGCCGTGGGGCACAAACTGGAATACCGGCAGCGGGGGCGACACCCGGCTGCTCCGCACGCCGCCGCGGCCGCCGGTGCTGGTCGAACGCACGCGGGCGCCGCTGCGCGGCCAGGAGGTGCCAAAGATCGGTGGGTTTGCGGTCGGTGACCGGGTGTTTCACCAGAAATTCGGCTATGGCGTGATCCGTATCGTCGAAGACAACAAGCTGTCGATCGATTTCGAGCACGCCGGCGACAAGAAGGTGATGGACGCCTTTGTCGAGCGGGCATGACCGACGCCGTCATTGCGAAGCGCGACCCGGCGAAGCAATCTCGCCGCTCAAGGCTCCTTCGCAACGCGATTGGATCGCTGCGCTCGCAATGACAGGCCCGACCTATTGATGGCTTCGCCAATCCGGCGCATTACCGCCGAAATCCACGGCGTGGCGGCCGCCGCCGCGGCGGCCGAACTGATCGAGGAGGGCGCGAGCGGGATCGCGCTGTTCGAGACCGACGAGGCCGCCGACACCTGGCGACTCGAGGCCTATGCGTCCGGCGGGCGGCTCGACGCGGCGCTGGAAATCCAGCTCAGGCTCGCCGTCGCGGCGGCGGGCGGGGAAATCCTTGCGCTGGTCGAAGAGGCCGTGGCCGAGCGCGACTGGCTGGCCGAGACCCGGCGCGCGTTCCCACCGCTGAGGATCGGCCGGTTTCTCGTGCACGGTTCGCACTGGCAGCCGCCGGCGCGGACCGGCGCGATCGCAGTCGAGATCGACGCGGCGAGCGCGTTCGGCACCGGCGAGCACCAATCGACCGCGGGCTGCCTGCTGGCGCTCGACCGGATGGCGCGGCGCCGGCGCTTTGCCCGCCCGCTCGACATCGGCACCGGCAGCGGCATCCTGGCGATCGCCGCGGCCAAACGGCTGCACCGGCGGGTGCGGGCCAGCGACATCGACGCCGGGTCGGTGCGTGTGGCGCGGCACCACATTCGCCGCAACGGCGTCGCCGCACTGGTGCGCGCGGAGTGCACACCGGGGTTTCGCGGTCGCGCGCTGAAGGGCCGGCATTACGATCTGATCTTCGCCAACATCCTGGCGCGGCCCTTAACGCAAATGGCGCGCGATCTCTCGCGCGCCATTGCCCCCGGTGGGGTTGCGGTGCTGTCGGGGCTGCTGCGTCGACAGGAGGCGTTTGTGCTGGCGGCCTATCGGCTCCGCCGGCTTCGCCTCGCCGGACGCATTACGATCGACGGCTGGTCGACGCTGGTTATGCGCGCCGGCCGGCCTTGTGATCGAGCCACGGCAGAAGATCCAGCGGGCTGACCGGCCGGGGCCCGATCGCGGCGGCTTCGGCCTTTTTGGCCTTGCGGCGGCTGCAGTCCGCGCCCTCGACGATTGCCGGGATCTGTGAACGGTGGATCCCGATATCGGCCAGCGCGCGGTCGTCGAGCGCGGTCAATTCAGTATAGGCGCGCCGGCGGGCGTGGCGAGCAGCAAGGGCTTCACGCGCGGCGGCAAACAGGCTGATCAGCGACATCGTCGCCTCCTGAGCATTATTGTGCATCGCACAAATGGGCAAAGAAGCAGAATTTCCCATGCGAAATTGTGCATTGCAGCCATGCATAAGGTCAGTCTCACTGACAGAATTTGGCAAAATTGTGTTGCGCCGCAAACACGCCCCAACGGGGGTGCGTCCGCTTCCGGAATGCGGGTAGAGTGTCGCTGTGCCGCATTGTCGGCCGGGGGTCGGATTGAGGACAAGAAATGAAGGCGACGCGCGAACACCTAGCCCGGCTGTTGAAGGAGGCGGGCTCGGCCTACGACCCTGACGGCGTCGCGGGGCTGATCGCCGGGGTACTGGCAGCGCCGGAGGAAATCGGCACGAGTTGGCACCGGCTGGTCGCCGACCCCGTGCCGGCCGAGCTTGCCGCGGCGCTCGAAGCGTTGCGCCGGCAGCTCGCCGCTGGGCATCGCGACGGGCTCGGCCCGGACGATTTCGCCCGGCTGCCGCGGGAAGCGCGTCTTGCCGCGCTACGCAAGGAGCTGGCGCGGCGCGGCCTTTCCGGGTTCATCGTACCGCGCGCCGACGAATACCAGGGCGAGTACGTGCCGCTGCGCGGCCAGCGCCTCGCTTGGCTGACCGGGTTCACCGGCTCGGCCGGTGCCGCGGTCGTGCTGGCAAAGCGCGCCGCAATGTTTGTCGATGGGCGCTACACGTTGCAGGCCGCGGCACAGGTCGATGGCAAATTGTTCGAAATCCGCCATCTCGTCGAAGACCCGCCGACGCGCTGGCTGGCCGGCGCGCTCGGCAAGGGCGAGATCGTCGGCTACGACCCGTGGCTGCACACGCCGGTCGAGGTCGAGCGGGTGCGTGAGGCGGCGGCGCGCGCCGGCGGCGAATTGCGCGCGGTCGACGGCAATCCGCTCGACCATGTGTGGCAGAACCAGCCGGCGCCGCCGCTGGCGCCGGTGACGCCGCAGGAGCTACGCTTCGCCGGCGAGAGCAGTGAAGCCAAGCGCACCCGGCTGGCGCAGGCCCTGGCCTCCAACGGCATCGCGGCTTCGGTGCTGACGATGCCGGAATCGATTGCCTGGCTGCTCAATATCCGCGGCGGCGACGTGCCGCACACGCCGCTGCCGTTGTCTTACGCGATCCTGAGCGGCGATGCGTCGGTCACGCTGTTCGTCGATCGCCGCAAGCTCGCGCCGGGGCTCGACGCGCACCTTGGCAACGCCGTGGCGATCGAGCCGCCGGAGCGATTGGGCCCGACGCTTGATGCGCTGGCGGCGGCGGACGGCAAGATCCAGGCCGACCCGGCGACCGCGGCGTCGTGGGTGTTCGACCGGCTCGGCGCCGGCGGCGCGCCGATCCATCGCGACGCCGACCCGTGCCTCTTGCCGAAAGCGTGCAAGAACCCGGTCGAGCTCGACGGCACCCGCGCCGCGCACCGCCGCGACGGCGCCGCGGTGACGCGGTTTCTTGCCTGGCTGGCGCGCGAGGCGCCCAACGGCGAACTGTGCGAGATCGCCGCCAGCGACCGGCTCGAAGCCCTGCGCCGCGCCGGCAAGCATTTTCGCGACCTCAGCTTTCCGACGATTTCCGGGGCCGGCTCGAACGGTGCGATCGTGCACTACCGCGCCAGCCCAGAGACCGAAAAGCGGCTCGAACCCGGCACGCTCTATCTGCTCGATTCGGGCGCGCAATACCTCGATGGCACGACCGACATCACCCGCACGATCGCAATCGGCACGCCGACGCCGGAAATGCGCGACCGCTTCACCCGCGTGCTCAAGGGCCATATCGCGCTGGCGACGGCGCGGTTCCCGAAGGGCACGACGGGCGCCCAGCTCGACGCGCTGGCCCGCCGTGCGTTGTGGCAGGAAGGGCTTGATTACGATCACGGCACCGGTCACGGCGTCGGCAGCTATCTTTCGGTGCATGAAGGGCCGCAGCGCATCTCAAAGGCGCCGAACGCGCAGCCGCTGCTGCCCGGGATGATCGTGTCGGACGAGCCGGGGTACTACAAAACCGGCGAATACGGCATACGCATCGAAAACCTGATTGTTGTGCAAAAGTGGGCGCATCCCGCCCAAACTGGCGACGCGCGCGAGATGCTGTGCTTTGAGACGCTGACCCTGGCGCCGATCGACCGCGCGCTGGTCGATACTGCGCTGCTCGACCGCAACGAACGCGATTGGCTCAACCAATATCATGCTCGCGTCTGCGCCGAGCTTACGCCGCTGGTCGATCCGCAGACCGCCGCCTGGCTCGATGCGGCGACCGCGCCGATTGAATGAACGGAGGGAGAACCGCATGCCCGTGCAGAGTTTCGCCGCCGGCGGCTACCGATTTCTGACGCACGCGTTCCAGTACTCGGGCGGGGTGGCGGCCGAGCCGGGGTTCATGATCGAGCGCGCGCGGCTGGCGCAACCGCTGCCGCTGCAGGCCGGGTTTGACGCGGTCGAGGCGCACCTCAAATCGCTCGGCCGGCCGTTCCAGGCGTTTTGCGCCTGCGAACTGCGCTCGCCAGCGCAGTTTACCGATGCCGGGTTCATCGCCTTCAATCGGGTCTACGTGCAGCGGCTGGAGCGGTGGGGCATCTTCCGCGACGACATCAACCCGGTGGCGCGCTCCAATGTCTGCCCCGAGATTGCGGCGCCCGCCGAGCCGTCGCTTTACGCCTTCTGCTACACGCTGCCGACCGGCGCGCCGGGGCCGGGCGGGTTTGTCGCCGCCGGCAGCGGCGAGGCGCGTGGCGAGGGCGGCCCTTATGCCGAGCGCATCGTCCGGTTCGGCGACCAGTCGCCGGCCGGCATGCACGACAAGGTGCGGCTTGTCGTCGACGTGATGGGCGAGCGGATGGCGCCGCTCGGTTTCGGCTGGGGCGATGTGACCGCGACCCAGATCTACACCGTGTTCGACGTCCATCCGGCGATGGCAGGCGAGATCGTCGGGCGCGGCGGCGCGGCGGCCGGGGTCACCTGGCATTATTGCCGGCCGCCGGTGCAGGGCCTCGATTTCGAGATGGACGTGCGCGGCGTGGCGCGGGAGATCGTGATTTAGCCGGCGGACTTACCCTAGCCCCTGGCTTTCCATTAGCCCCTGGCTTTCCATTAGCCCTTGGCTTCCCATTCGGCGTGGCTGCGGGCAAACGCCTCTTCCCAGTTGCGGCCCTCGAACAGGCGCCGCGAAGCCATCGTCTTCGGGTCGTAATCGTCGAGGCAGCGCACGTTGACGCTGTAGTTTTCGGGGTCGGTGCGCGGGTGATAGAACGGGTGGATGCCGCAGTGGCGGCAAAAGGTGTGGCGCGCGGTGCCGGTATTGAACGTGTATGTCGTCAGGTCGTCGGCGCCGCTGAGGATTTCCAGCCGGTCGCGGGCGATGGGCAGGTGCAGGATGCCTTTTTTGGTGCAGATCGAGCAGTTGCATTCCCCGATCGGCATCGAGTCGAGATCGGCGTGGATGCGAAACCGGATTCGGCCGCAATGGCAGCCGCCCTCATAGGTCTTGAGCATGGACACCCTCCGCTGCGCCGCCCGCTTTCCGCGCCACGATGCGCCCGCCCGGCGCGGGCGGCAAACAAGACGTTCTCAGGCTCAGGTGAAGAAATCTCACAGTCGTGCCGCTCCCGCATAGGCCGATACCATGACGCTCGCCTTTTCGCCGCTGCATCCCGTCTTCGCCGCCGTGGCCGAGGGCGTCGACCTGTCGCTTCCGCTCGATGCCGAAAGCGTGTGCGAGATCGAGGCGGCGATGAACCGTTATGCGGTGCTCGTTTTCCGCGACCAGCAGATCGATCAGGACCAGCAACTCGCCTTTACCCGGAATTTCGGGCCGCTCGACCCCGGCCGTCATCTCGCGGTCCGGCAGCACCGCCGGGTGCGGCCGGAATTCGCCGACGTCTCAAACCTCGACGAGGAGGGCCGGGTCGCCGACCGCAGCCATCGCCGCATCCTGTCCAACATGGCGACCCGGCTGTGGCACACCGACAGCTCGTACAAGCAGCCGGCGGCTAAGTTTTCGCTGCTCTATTGCAGCGCGATCCCCGAATGGGGCGGCGAGACCGAATTCGCCGACATGCGCGCCGCCTATGACGCGCTGCCCGAACGGCTGCGCGAGGAGACCGAGGGTCGCGAGGCCGAGCACTATGTGCATCATTCGCGCGCGACGCTGGGTTTTGCGCCGAGCGTGGACGAGATCGCCGGCGCGATTCCGCCGGTCGCTTGGCCGCTGGTGCGTACCCATGCCGGCTCGGGCCGCAAGCTGCTCTATATCGGCGCGCACGCGACCCATGTCGTCGGCCTGTCGCTGCCCGAGGGGCGGGTGCTGCTGTCCGACCTGCTCGAGCACGCGACCCAGCGACGGTTCGTCTATGCGCATCCGTGGCGGCCGGGCGATCTGGTGATGTGGGACAACCGTGCGGTGCTGCACCGCGGCCGACGCTACGATCTGTCGCAGCGGCGCGACATGCGGCGCAGCACGGTCGAGGACGCTCCGTCGCCGGCGTGACGCGCGGCCGCGAGGCGGGACAAGCGCCTTCAATCCGGCCCGTGTTGCGGATATTCTCGCCGGCGCAACCGGGAGATCGGGAATGGCCAAGCTCGTCCTGGGGATCGGCACCTCGCACACGCCAATGCTGAATGCGCCGCCGACCGACTGGCCGCGCTTTATCGAACGCGACACCCAGCGCACCAACCTGCTCGACACCGACGGCAACCCTACGACCTACGAGGCGCAGCTGGGCCGCGCGCCCGCCGACATCGCGGCGCAGATCGCGCCTGAGCGGATGGCGGTGCGGCACGCCTCGGTCGAGGCGGCGATGTCGCGGCTCGGTGATGACCTGCGCGCGGCGCGGCTCGATTGCCTGATCATCATCGGTGACGACCAGGACGAGCTGTACCATCCCGAAAATATGCCCGGCATCCTCGTCTATTACGGCGACACGATCCGCAACATGCCACTGGCGCCGGTGGCGGACCCGACCTGGGGCTGGCGGGCGAGCGCGCGCTGGCACGAGGAAAAGGAGCCGCGCGACTATCCGGTCGATGCCCGGCTGGCGCGGTATCTGATCGACGCGCTAATCGACGAAGAGTTCGACCTTGCCGCCTCGCGCGGTGTGCCCGACGGCGAAGGCGAGGGGCACGCGGTCGGCTTTGTCCACAAGCGCATCATGAAGGAGGTGGTGCCGATCGTGCCGGTCTGCGTCAACACCTACTACCCGCCCAACCAGCCGACGCCACGGCGCTGCTATCGCCTGGGCCAGGCGATCCGCCGTGCCGTCGAGAGCTATCCGCGCGACATCCGCGTCGGCATCGCCGGCTCTGGCGGCCTCAGCCATTTCGTCGTAGACGAAGCGCTCGACCGCGGCTTTCTCGACATGCTGCGGCGCAAGGATCCCGACGCGATCCAGAACCTGCCGCGCGCGCGGCTCAATTCCGGCAGCTCGGAGATCCGCAACTGGATCTGCGTCGCCGGCGCGGTCGAGCACCTGTCGCTCGAATGGTCGCATTACGAGCCGGGCTACCGCACCCCGGCCGGCACCGGAACCGGCCTCGGTTTCGCCCTCTGGTCATAAAGGGATAAGAGATGCGCAAGAAAGACAGCGACGATCTGGTACGCGTCGGCCCCGGCACCACGATGGGCAAGTTGATGCGGCAGTACTGGCTGCCGGCGGCGATGTCGTCCGAATTGAAGGCCGATGGCGAACCCGTGCGCCTGATGCTGCTGGGCGAGCCGCTGATCGCGTTCCGCGACAGCATCGGCCGGGTCGGGGTGATGGACCACAAATGCCCGCACCGCTGCGCCTCGCTGTTTCTCGGCCGCAACGAGGAAGGTGGGCTGCGCTGCGTCTATCACGGCTGGAAGTTCGACGTTGACGGCAATTGCGTCGACATGCCGAGCGTGCCGTCGGACCGCGACTTCAAGCATCTGGTTCATGCCAAGGCGTACAAGGCGGTCGAGCGCAACGGCCTTATCTGGGTGTATATGGGCGAGCGCAAGGAGGCGCCGCCGCTGCCGCAGATCGAGGCGACGCTATTGCCGGAAGCGGAAGTGACGATCAACTTCGTGCAGCGCGAATGCAACTGGCTGCAGGCGCTTGAGGGCGATATCGACACCTGCCATTTCGGCTTTCTGCACGCCGGCAGTATCAGTCCCGATATCGTGCCCGATGACAGCCTCTTCAAATATACCGTCACCGACCGCGCGCCCGATTATCACGTCACCGACACCGAAGTCGGTACGATGTATGCCGCCTATCGCGACGCTGACCCGGGCGAGACCTATTGGCGGTTTGCCAATTTCATGCTGCCATTCTGGACCCAGACGCCGCAGGGCAAATTTACCGAGCATCTGCACAACCGCGCCTGGGTGCCGATGGACGACCACCACACGATGTTCGTCAGCCTGACGTGGAAGCGGCACCCGCCCTCGCTCGGACCCGACAAGAGCGGCAACATGATGCCGGGGTTCAGCCGGGTGTTCGAATACCTGCCCAACACCACCGACTGGTATGGCCGCTGGCGGCTGACCCGCAACCCGGCCAACGATTGGCTGATCGACCGCGAGTCGCAGGCGCGCGGCGGCAACTACACCGGCATCAACGGCATTCACGCCCAGGATCAGGCGGTCACCGAAAGCATGGGGCCGATCACCAACCATCTGTGGGAGCATCTCGGCCCCAGCGACATGATGATCATGCGCACCCGACGCCGGCTGTTGCAGGTGGCGCGGGCGCTGGCGAAAGACGGCACAGTGCCGCCCGGCGTCGACGATCCCGAGCGGATGTATGCGGTGCGTAGCGGCGATTTCGTCACCGAGGGCAGGCTCGATTGGCGCCGCGCCTATGACCGCCAGATGCAGGTCTCGGTACGGCCGCTGCAGCAGGCAGCGGAGTGAGCGCGACGCCGGTTTCGATCGCCGAAGAGCGGCCCGACCAGGGCGAGGCGATCGCGCTCTTGCGTCAGTCCGACGCGTTCGTGATCAGCCTCTACCCGGCGGACTACCGCAAGCAGGTCGATCTGCCGGCGCTGCTCGCCGACAATGTCCACTTCTTTGTCGCGCGTCGCGACGGCGCGGCGATCGGTTGTATGGCGCTGGTGCGCACCGGCCCCGACAAGGGCGAGTTGGAGCGCTGCTTCGTCACCGAGGCGGTGCGCGGCCAGGGTGTCGGTTTCGCACTGTTGGCCGCCGCCGAGGCGGCGGCGCGGCAGGAAAAGATGCGGATCATCCGGCTCGAAACCGGGATCCTCAACCATGCCGCGTTGCGCCTATACCGCGGCAACGGATACCGCGACCGCGGCCCGTTCGGCGATTATCCCGATGACGGCGTCAGCGTGTTTCTGGAAAAGACTCTGGATTGATCCGGCTCAGGCGACCCAAGCCAGCCCTTCGTTGACCGCGTCGAGGTCGCGGGTCGTGGTACGGCGCAATTCGCGGCGCTGGGCCATGTCGTAGGGACGGCCGCGGTGCACGGTGCAGCGGTTGTCCCAGATCACCAGATCGCCGACCTGCCATTCGTGGCGATAGATGAATTGCCGCTGCGTCGCGTGCTCCAGCAAGTCCAGGAGGAACATGCGGCCTTCCGGCACCGGCCAGCCGAGGATGCGGTTGGCGTGCGAGCCGACGAACAGGCTTTTGCGCCCGGAGCCGGGGTGGGTGCGCACGATCTTCCAGCGCACCGGCGGCATCCCGTGCTTCTGCTCGTCGGTCCAGTCTTCGTCGCCGAGCCAGATGCGCGAATAGAGCGCGAAATGCTCGGCAACCAGTTCTTCGAGCCTGGCCTTCATCGCATCGTTGAGCGCGTCATAGGCGGCGCGCATGTCGGCAAATTCGGTCTCGCCGGCGCCGAGCACGCTGGGCCCGGGCAGGATCACCGCCGACAGCATCGAATACTTGCCCGGCACCGCCTGAAACGAACTGTCGCTGTGCCACAGCTGATTGGCGAGCGCGCCGGCGATCCGCTTGTCGCCCGACGGCGCGATCGAGCCGTCGCGGGTGACGTTTGAGATGTCGATCAGCTCCGCGTAGTCGAGCCGCCCCTTGGTCTTGGAGAGCTTGGCGAGGCCGATATCGAGCGTGCCGAACGCCGAGCTGAACGCGATCTGTTCATCCTGCGTCAGCGCCTGGCCGCGAAACACCAGCACGGCGTACTGGTCCATCGCCCGGTCGATCGCCGCGACGAGCGCCGGGCCCGGCGCCTGGCGCAGGTCGACGCCGCCAGCCTCGGCGGCAAACAGCGGGTGGAGCGGGCGGATATCGAGGGTCATCATCTGGCCTCGGATCAAGCCCGCGCCGCCCGCAGTACCGGCGGCGGCACGGCGATTGCTGCGGTGACATCGCGCAGGCTCGGGGCCTCGTCGAGCGTCAGCAGGATGCGTTCGAGCCGGGCGACCGCGTCGGCCGGCAGCGCGCGGGCGGCGCAATTGGCGAATTTCGCGGCAAGCGCCGCCGGCGGCAACGGGTTGTCGGGGCCACGGCCGAGCGCGGCGCCGATCGTCTCGCGGGCGACGCGGCCATCGTCATAGGTCACGCGAATTTCGGCGCCGAGCGCCTCGGCGCTGTCGGGCGCCATTTGGGGGTGGGGCGCGGCGTGGATATTGCGCATCAGCGCGCGGCTCGCCGGGTCGCGCCAGTTGTCGTCCTCGAAATCCTCGAGCACGATCTGCCCGGCGAGCGCGGCGCGCGCCAAGCAGTATTGCACGCTGAACTTGGCGTCGAGCCCGGATTGCGGATCGGGCCGGTCGGTGTGGGCCAGCCGGCGCGGGTGGGTCCACGAATCGATGCGGACGACATGGTCGAGCGGCAGCCCGTCGCGCTCACGCAATACCAGCAGGGCATCGACCGCCGGGTGCGTGCTGCCGCAGCACGGGTGCTGTTTGACGCCGATCCCGGGGCGGACGATGTCGTAGGGCCGGCCCCAATCGGCCGTGATCTTTGCCGCGTCGAAATTTCCGGCGCCGTTATACACCATCAGGAAACCCTGCTTGTGTTCGAGCGCGCCGGGGTTGGCGGTGAACCCGCCGGCCGCCAGTTGCGCGGCGAACAGCCCGTCACGCGCCGTGTGGCCGACATGCAGCGGCTTGGTCATCGTGCCGAAATTGGCCTTGATGCCGCTGGCGAACGAGGCGGCGATCGCCAGCGCCTGTGCGGTCTGCGCCGGGTCGAGCCGCATCAGGTGGCAGCATGCGGCGGCGGCGCCGAATACGCCGAGCGTCGCGGTCGGGTGCCAGCCCTTTTCGTAATGGTGGAAATGCACGCCGCGGGCGATCCGCGTCTCGGTCTCGAACCCGGCGACAAAGGCGGCGATGAAATCGCGGCCGGTCGAATCGCGGGTCTCGGCCAGCGCAAACAGCGCCGGCAGGATCGGCGCCGACGGGTGCCCGCCGAGCGAATTGCTGACATCGTCGAAATCGAGCGCGTGCGCGGCGGTGCCGTTGATCAGCGCGGCATCGAGCGCCGGCACCCGGCGGTCGCTGCCGAACACGAGGCAATCGCCGTGGCCGCTGCCAAGCGTTTGCGCGACGATGCGGGCGCACGGTTCGGCCGCGCCGGCGAGCGTCACCCCGACCGTGTCGAACACCCCCAGCCGGGCGGCGCGCACCGCCTCGTCGGGCAGATCGTCAAAGCGGATCGCGGCGATGTTCGCGGCGATCTGGTTGAGCAGTGTCATCGTCTCCGACTTTCCGGCATCGGCGCTCGCGGCCGGCGATGCGCCGTTAATCACCGTCCTTGCGGACCAGCCGGTTGACCAGCACCGGGCCAAGGCGGACCAGCATCAGGTACGAGCGGCCGCGATTGGCGCCCGACACCTCCTCGCGATAGGCATAAGCATCGCGGATCGGCTCCCAGCCGAACCACACGACGCCGGACAGGGCCAGCAGCATGATCCCGAACGGGTTGAGCGGGCCGCCCTGCGTCGACCCGCTGCCGAAAAATCCGATCCCGGCCACCAGCAGCAATACCGCGGTCCAGAAAATCCTGGCGATCATTGCGCGCCTCGGAATCATGTTGTTTGGCCGCATGCGGCAACAACCATGCCGATTGTCCAGCTTTTGGGCAGCCGTGGCAACTACGCCACTTCGAACAGCCCGGCTGCCCCCATTCCGCCGCCCACGCACATCGTGCAGATCACGAGCTTCGCACCGCGCCGCTTGCCCTCGATCAGTGCGTGCCCGACCATCCGCGCCCCCGACATGCCGTAGGGGTGGCCGATCGAGATCGCACCGCCGTCGACGTTGAGCCGGTCGTGCGGAATGCCGAGCCGGTCGCGGCAATAGATCACCTGGCAGGCGAACGCCTCGTTCAATTCCCACAGGTCGATGTCGTCGATCTTGAGGCCGTGCGTCGCCAGCAATTTGGGCACCGCGAAAACCGGGCCGATCCCCATCTCGTCGGGCCCGCAGCCGGCGACCGCGATGCCGCGATAGATGCCGAGCGGGGCAAGGCCACGGCGCTCGGCCTCCTTCTCCTCCATCAGCACGGCGGCCGAGGCGCCGTCGGACAGTTGCGAGGCGTTGCCGGCGGTGATGAAGCGGCCTTCCTTGATGCGCAGCCCGTCCTTGAACACCGGCTTCAGCGCCGCGAGGCCTTCGAGGTTGGTGTCAGGGCGGTTGCCTTCGTCCTTGCCCAGCGCCACCGCCTTCGGCGCGGTCTCGCCGGTGTTGCGGTCGGTGACCAGCATCGTCGAGGGCAGCGCGACGATCTCGTCGTCGAACCGCCCGGCCTGCTGCGCCGCCGCGGTGCGCTGCTGCGAGCGCAGCGCGTATTCGTCCTGCGCCTCGCGCGAGATGCCATAGCGCTCGGCGACGGTCTCGGCGGTTTCGATCATCGTCATGTAGATCGCCGGCGCCATTGCGACGAGGCCGGGGTCCTGGGCGCGATAGCGGTTCATGTGCTCGTTCTGCACCAGCGAGATCGATTCGACCCCGCCGCCGACCGCGACCTGCATCCCATCGTGCATGATCTCCTTGGCGGCGGTGGCGATCGCCATCATCCCCGATGAGCACTGGCGGTCGATCGACATCGCCGCGACCGTGTCGGGCAGTCCGGCGCGCAAGGCGCTCTGGCGGGCGACGTTGGATCCCTGGCTGCCCTGCTGCAGCGCCGCGCCGATGATCACATCGTCGATCTCGCCGGGGTCGACCTGGGCACGCTTGACCGCCTCGGCGATCGCGTGCCCGGCCAGCGTCTGCGCCTGGGTGTCGTTGAAGGCACCGCGATAGGCCCGGCCGATCGGCGTGCGCGCGGTGGAGACGATGACGGCGCGGCGCATGGGCGTTCCTCCTGCAGATTCTCGCCGAGCTTACCCGGGCGAGCCTGGGCTGGCAAAGGGCGCGACGGCCGCTGCGGTCGAGCCAAAAAGCGCGCCTTGTTATTCAGCCGCCGCCTGCCGCTCGTCGGCGGGGATGATCGACAGGATCAGCGTTCCTTTGGTCGAGGCATGCTGGATATCGTATCCGACCGGCACACCATCCTCGCCAAGATCGAGCATGACGTCCGTCTCGATCTCACGGGTACGCTGGGCCGCCCTCATCCAATTGCCCGGCCGGTGGTGGGCGCGGTAGGGATTGAACCTACGACCCCACCCGTGTGAAGGGTGTGCTCTCCCGCTGAGCTACGCGCCCGGCCTGTTTCCCCGCAGTTCCGGCGTTTCTGCGGCTTGTGCGACCCCGACCGAGTCCGCATTTGAGCCCAGCAGGACTCCACAATGCGGTTCATCAAGATGGTCCTCATGAAGAGTGGGTTACAATTAGTCAAGGGACAATATCGCTCACGCCGGTTGCCGTGGTGGGCTGCCGAAAACGACGGCGGAATTCATGCTGCCGCGACCTGCGGCAGGTGGTCGAAATAGGCGCGATCCGGCGTGCGAGCGTCAAGGCTCGAATGCGGGCACCTGCGGTTGGTAGAAGTCCAGATATCGGCCGATCGAAGCGCATGCTTCGCCGACACAATCATAGGCCCGCAGATACACTTCCTCGTATTTGACCGAGCGCCAAAGCCGCTCGACGAAGACGTTGTCGCGCCACGCGCCCCTGCCATCCATGCTGATCGCGATAGCGTTGTCGAGCAGCAGGCCGGTAAAGTCGACGCTGGTAAATTGGCTGCCCTGGTCGGTATTGAAAATCTCGGACCTGCCGTGCCGGCGCAAATATTCGATGAATTTCCTGATCAACCTCCTCTATCACCTCGGCACCGTCGGCATTCTGTTTTTTCGGAGGCTGGTTCGTGATGCGGGCCGAACCGAAATCGGCACCGTCGTCGCCTTTATCTCTGGGTTGAGATCCGGCCGAAATTGTCAAGACTGCATCCTCGCGCTGACGGGAACTACCGCACCGCCGGGCGGTTAGAGATGGGACATCGCCTTTTCCGCAAGCGGGAGGATCGCCATGCCGCGCGGCGACAAATCGAAATACACCGACAAGCAGGAACGGATGGCCGACCATATTGCCGAAGGTTACGAGGAACGCGGCGTTTCGGAGAAGGAAGCCGAACGGCGCGCCTGGGCCACGGTCAACAAGGAAACCGGCGGTGGCAAAAAAAGCGGCTCGGGACGCGGCCACCCGGTGAGCCATGCGTCCTCGCGCAAGGGGGGCAGGATCGGCGGAAAGGCGTCGGCTTCGCGCTCGGCGGCCGAACGCTCGGCCTCGGCCGAGAAAGCCGCCGCGACCCGCAAGCGTAATGCCAAGGAGCGGGCTCACGCGCACGGCTAGGCCAAGGCGGTGCAATCGATGCCGCTCACAATCGGATGGTTTCAGGTTACGCTGCGGCTGTTTCTGGCGGTCGCCGCCGCGGCGCTGATCGGCTGGGATCGCGGCGAGCACGGCAAGGCCGCTGGGCTGCGTACGACGCTGCTGGTGGGCTTGGCCGCCTCATTTCGGCTCGCGGGATTGCCCGGGGTCGTCGAATGCCGCTGGCATAGAGCAGGGCCATAGAGGCCCCCAATCATCGCGGACTCCTACCTTAAGCCGGCTACGGCAGTGGCGGCGGGCGCGTTATCGCGCGATGTACTTCCGTGGCAAGTTCGGCAAGCCGGAACGGCTTTTTGAGGCGCGGGTCGCTGCCGGTGTGATGATCGTCTCCGACAATATCGGCATAGCCGGTAGCATAGAGGACGCGCAGCTCAGGGCATTTCTTTCGCGCCCGCTGCACGGTTTCGATCCCGCTTAGCCCCGGCATGGCGATGTCGGTGACCATGAGGTCGTATGTTTCGCCACGCTCGAGGCGGTCCAATGCCGCCTGGCCGCTTTCGACGCCGGTCGCCGAGTAGCCCACTTCGTCGAGCATTTGCAGGATCACATCGCGCACAACGGGATCGTCATCTACAACAATGATGCGGGCACCGGTTCGCTCCTGTTCGCGGAGCTTGTCCGGCGTGTCGCCGGAGGCGGCAATCTCCGCCGACCGCGGCAGATACACGTGCACGGCTGTCCCCGCTCCGACGCGGGTCTCGATCTGCAGGCCGCCGTTGGACTGCCTCACCATACCGTAGACTTGGCTGAGCCCGAGGCCGCTGCCTTTCCCCGCTTCCTTCGTCGTGAAGAACGGCTCGATCGCCGAGCGCATCACCTCGTCGCTCATCCCCATCCCAGTGTCGCGCACCGAGAGGCGGATACAGTCTTTGTCGCCGAGGTCCGCAGGCACGGCGTCGCCACCGGCGAGATTGCCCGTCTCGATCGTCAGTGTGCCTCCAGACGGCATCGCGTCACGCCCGTTCAGGGCGAGGTTCAAGATGGCGACCTCGATCTGGATAGGATCGACCAATGCCGGCCACAGGTCCGGCGCCAGCGCGGTGCGCACGCGAATCGTCGGACCGATCGTCCGCGCCAAAAGCTCGCGCATGCCGGAAATGATGGCGTTGAGGTTGATCGCCTGCGGATGAAGATGCTGACGGCGGGAAAACGCCAAAAGCTGCTCGGTGAGCTTGGCGCCGTTCTCGGCGCCCCGCTGTGCCGCCTTAAGATATCGGGTGGCGATTGCGTCGTCGGCCACGCGCGGCGCGAGCAGGTCGAGATTGCCGATGACCGCGGTCAGCAGATTGTTAAAATCGTGCGCCAGTCCGCCGGTAAGCTGGCCGACCGCCTCCATCTTCTGCGATTGGCGAAGCTGCTCTTCCATCTCCTCGCGCTCGGTGATGTCGCGCGCCGTGGCCATGATCAAGTAGTCGCCATCTTGCGTTTCCGGCACGCGGACGAACATTACATCGATGGCGCGGGTGACGCCGGCCAGTGTCCGCCGCGCGGTGTAGCGCTGGTTCTCGCCGGTCTCGATGCAGGCTCGCATCAGCCGCAGCGGTAGCTGCGCCTGCTCGACGCCGAGGATATCCTCGAGCGGATGGCCGACGATCTGGTCGTAATCGAGGCCGTAGGCGCGTTCGGTTGCGTGGTTCAGATCCTCGTAGATAAAGCGGCCATCCGCGGTTGCGCGAAACAGCGTCAGCCAATCCGGCGTGTTGTCGAAGATCGCCTGCATTTGCGCCCGGCTGGCGCCGAGTTGTTGAACCCGGCGCTCGGCGCGCTGCTGCAGCTTGCGATTGACCTCGCGCAGGCGCTGTTCGCTTTCCTGGAGCGCTACCGCCGCCGCCTCCTCGGTCTTGCGCCGCCGGGTGCTGTCGATGGTGATGCCGACCATCCGCGCGGGCACGCCGCCGGGGCCGGCAAGGGTGCGGCCCAAAAACACCACCCAATGCGGCTCGTCGCCAGGCCAGACGAGCCGCGCTTCGATCCGTATCGGCCCGATGCGCGTGCGAAACGCGGCGAATGCGCTTGCGGCGGCGCGGTCCGATGGATGCACCGCCTCCAGGAGCAGGCTGAAAACATCGTCGTCCTTGTCAGGATGACGGCCCATGTTGCGGGCCATTTGAGCCGACCAGCGCATTCGTCCGGTCGAGAGGTCCCAGTCCCAGGTGCCGATTTCGCCGGCCTCCAGCGCCAGCTCCATATCCATATCCGCGGCGGTGGGTTCGGCGTTGCAGCCGGTGGCAAGAATCGGTTCGGCGGATTCCAACCCGTTCGACCCCCTAAAGGCCTTGTTTTTCTTCATACTCGTTCGCGGCGGACAACGCCAACCCCTCGCCCTGCGCGTTCATCGGCCTCCGACAGGGAAACCCCGCCGGCAAATCGGGTTCCAGGAAACGCCGGACGCCGTGACGCAGTTTTCCCTTCAGTCGGCTCGCGGTTTACCGAAGACGGCAAAACGGCAGACGGATGGCAACTGGTCGGCCAAGGTGATGCAAACAAGCGACGCCTTGAACCTCGAAGAGAATGTCTTCAAATCGCGCGGCGCATCGCGGATTCCAGGAAATAGCGGAGCGGCATGGCGCCGCTCCGCCGGGAGTTGGCTGCAGGGACGACTACCAGTATGGCGCCGTCCCGTAGTGGCGATGAATGTTATCTTCCCACTGCCGGTCGGCGATCCCAGTAGTGAAGAATCCGGTGGTGGCGACCGGCGCATTGCGCAGCTGATCGTCGCTCATGTTGAGCTCGTAAGCGTCAAGCGCCTCGTTGTAGCGCAGCACATTCCACGGCAGCGCCACGTAATCCGATCCCATGCCGAGGATGCCGCCAAACGACATCACGGCATAGGCCACCCGGCCGGTACGCTTGTCGATCATGACGCGTTCGATGGCACCGACCTTGTCGCTATTGCTCCGCCGCACCGCCGTCCCTTCCACCTTGTCGCTGGCGATCAGGCGCGCGGTTTCGCGGGTTGCTGCATCAGGCATGATTTACCTCCACAAAGCATCGTGCTCGGTCAACCACCCGCAAGAGCAACCGGTTCCCGCATCCGACCGGAAAAGTACTCGGCCACTCACGGCAAGAAAGTCGGCTGTCTCGGAACCAATCCTCTCAGGAGCTCGTTTGGGCCGGAGATGCTCTACCAAAAGGAGTGAAAGCATTGAGCAAACCCGCAGTTACCGCGGCGCTGGCAGTTTTGATGACGATGGCCGCTCCGGTGGCGTTCGCACAGAATATGGCGCAGCCCGCCCTGGCCAGCCGGCCGATGAGCACGTCGCCGGCGTCGCTGACCTTGCAGCCCAACCAGATGCGCGCCAGCAAGCTGATCGGCAGCAGCGTTTATGACGTGCAGAACCAGGATATCGGCAGTGTCAAGGACCTGGTTCTCGATCGCGATGGCAAGATCGCCGCGGTCGTGCTCGACGTCGGCAGTTTCCTCGGCGTCGGTGGCAAATTCGTCGCGGTCTCGCTGGCCGACATCAAGACCGACAACAATCGGCTGACCCTGGACCGCACCAAGGCTCAGCTCAAATCGGCCCAGGCCTACAACCTCACGCCGAAGAACGAGAACACCAACCAGGCCGGCCACTAACCGGGTGCGGCCGCCGGCGGCCCGTTCGGCCGGCAGCTCGAGACGATGTGCCGGGCGGTGCCGCCGCCCGGCACTTTCGCGCGCCGGCGGACCGCGGCGATGACCGCCCACCCCGCCGACTGGATCGGCTGGAGTGCGGCGGCCATCCTGCTCGCGACGATTAGCCGGCAGGTCTATGCCCAATGGCGCGACTGCAGCTTTCAGGGCGTGTCGCGCTGGCTGTTCGTCGGCCAGATCGCCGCCTCGACCGGGTTCGTCGTCTACAGCTGGCTGCTCGGCAACTGGGTGTTCGTCGTGACCAACGCGCTGATGCTGGGGGTCGCCGCTACCGGGCAAATCATGCGCTACGGCTTTGCCCGGCGGCAGCGCCCGGCGGAACAGCCGAAGCCCCACCGCATTACCCGGTAGACCGCGTCATCCGCAGAGTTCCGGGAGCAGACGATGGGCAAAATCACCGCCTCCGACGTGCTGGCTGAAACGCTGATCGATTTCGGCGTCTAGGTCATTTTCGGCCTGCCGGGCGACGGCATCAACGGCATCGTCGAGGCGCTGCGCCCCCGTCAGGACAAAATCCGCTTCATCCAGGTGCGGCATAAAGAGGCCGCGGCGTTCATGGCCTGCGCCTACGCCAAATGGGCCGGCAGGCTCGGTTGCTGCCTCGCCACCCCGGGGGGCATCCACCTGCTCAACGGGCTTTACGATGCCTACCCAGCAGGATGTCGAGCTCGACAAATTGTTCATTGACGTTGCGGTCTACAACGTGCGGGTGATGGGGCCGGCGCATATACGCAACGCCGCCGAACTCGCCTGCCGCACCGCGCTGGCCCATCGCGGCGTCTCGCACCTGACGATCCCAGTCGACATGCAGTCGCTGCCGCGCGATGCCGACACCGCTCGGAACGCAACAAGCCGAACCATGTCTCGTTGCTGATGGCGGAAGGAGGCATGTGCCCGCCCAGGCGCCACTGCGCCTGGCGGCCGAGGTGCTCAATGCCGGCGAAAGGGTGACGCTCCTGGCTGGTGCCGGCGCGCTCGGCGCGCTCGGCGCGCTCGCGCGGATCGGCGCAGGCCTCGCCGCCGCGCGCCGGAAATAGGCTCGGCCCGGGCCAAGGTCGGATCAGCCGGCTGCGGTCGAGCGCGGCCAGCGACGGGGCACCAATGAGGCCCAGATCGCGCTCGATCTCGGCGCGCAGAATGTCGAGCGCCCGGGCCGCCCCGGCCCGCCCGGCGGCGGCGACGCCGTAAAGCGGGGCGCGGCCGGCGAATACCGCGTCGGCGCCAAGCGCCACCGCCTTGAGCACGTCGCTGCCGCGCCGCATGCCACCGTCAACGATCAGCGCGATGCGATTGCCGACGGCGTCGCGCGCCGCGGGCAGCAGGTCGAGCGGCGCGGCCGCCCAATCGAGCTGACGCCCGCCATGGTTCGAGATCGCCACCGCGTCGGCGCCTTCCTCCGCGGCGCGA
>DATLRD010000004.1:0-24388 GCA_035534855.1 Allostellaceae bacterium
GTTTGTCGCCGGGCTCGACGGGTTTCCCGAGGTCACCCCGGTCGTCAAGCTCGAACACGAGCGGGTCAATTTCGGCGGCATCTGGCACAGCGATACGGCCTATCTCGACACGCCGCCGATGGGCACCTTCCTCGTTGCGCGCGAGGTGCCGCCCTATGGCGGCGACACGCTGTTTGCCAACATGTACCTGGCGTACGAAACCCTGTCGCCGGCGATGCGGGGGCTGCTCGACCGGCTCGTCGCGGTCAACAGCTCGCGCAAGGCCGACGCCAGCAAGACCCGCGAAGACCGCATGCGCGGCGGCGCCGGCAGCGGCGCAAACCGCGACTACGTCGCCGAACACCCGGTGGTGCGCACCCACCCGGAGACCGGCCGCAAGGCGCTCTACGTCAATCTCGGCCACACCGTCCGCTTCAAGGGCATGACCGAGGAGGAAAGCGCGCCGCTGTTGCGCTTTCTGTTCGCCCACCAGACACGACCCGAATTCACCTGCCGCCTGCGCTGGCAGCCGGGCACGCTGGTGCTGTGGGACAATCGCTGCGTCCAGCACAACCCGATCAACGACTATCACGGCTTTCGCCGGGTCATGCACCGGGTGACATTGGCCGGCGACCGGCCGCAGTGATGATGGACCGCCTCAGCCGGCGACCGCCATCCCCTGCACCTCGACCAGCAAATCGGGCCGCGCCAGCCCGGCGACGGTGATCAGCGCGCTGGCCGGGAAATTGTCGCCGAAAATTTCACAGCGCAGTTCGCAGAATCGGTCGCCATAACGCCGGTCGGTGATGAACACGGTCATCGTCACCATGTCGGCAAGCTTGGACCCCGCCGCTTTCAGCGTCTGGTCGAGCTGGGCAAAGATTTCACGCACCTGGCCGTCGAAATCGCCGGCGAGCGAGCGGCCCTGCGCGTCTTCGCCGGCGATCTGCCCGGCAAGCCAGATCACTCGCCCGCCCTCGGTGATCACCGCCTGCGAATAGCCGCGCGATTGCGCCCGCTCGCGCTTGATGTGGGTTCGCGTGTGCACCATGCGCCTCTCCTCAGTGGTCGAACCCGAACAGCTTTTGCGCGTTGTGGTGCAAGATCTTGTCGGTGACCGATTTGGGCAGGCCGAGCCGTTCGATATAGGCGAAGGTCTCGGCATAGCTTTCGTAATCCTGCAACACCGGATAGTCGCTGCCGGTAACGAGATGGTCTTCGCCAAAGGCTTCGAGCGCGCAGGTGAACGCGGCCTTGGAGCCGTAACACACCGTATCGTAATAGAATTTCCTGGCGGTGACGCTCGGCTTTTCGGCGAGGTTGGGGTGGTGCGATGCGTTCTGGCCCTGCGCATCGAGCCGGTGCAGCAGCATCGGGATCGGCCCGCCGAGATGCGGCACGATGATCTTGATGTTCGGATAGCGGTGCGGGATCTGCTTGGCGATCATGTGCAATACAAAGCACGCGTCCTCGACCGAGGTGCCGACCGCGGCGGTGAATTTGTAGTCGTTGATCAGCGGCGTGCAGGCGCCGTTGGTCGACGGATGGACGAACAGGATCGCGCCGCGCCGGTTCAGCTCCTGATAGATCGGCTCGAACTCGGTCTCGGCGACCGAGCGGTTGAAGCAGGTCACGTGCATGTTGACGCCGACGCAGCCGAGCTGGTCGAGCCCGCGTTCCATCTCCTTGAGGCTGGCGTCGATATGCGGCAGCGGCAGCATCACGTAGGACGAGATGCGATCGGGGTGGCGGTGCGCCAGCTCGGCATAGCCGTCGTTGAGCAGGGTGATCGCCTTTACCCCCTCGGCCTCGTCGGGCAGATAGGGCGGGCGATGCGGCGACAGCACCTGGCGGCCGACCCCGGCGGCGTCCATCCATTCGAGGCGACCGCTGACGTCGGACGGCGAATCTGATGTCGGATGTTTGGCAATGCCGCTCTTGACCGGTTGGCCGACCCGCGGACCCCAACGGTCGCCCATGAAATCGCCGAACGCTTGCGGGATGTAATGGGCGTGGACGTCGCAGATCATTGGGTTCTCCGTCGAAGGAGGTGATGGCGTTGCGGGGGGCGGGGCCTTTTAGAACGGCACGCGGCGCCCGGCCGGGAAGCTGACCCCGACCCGCCGCATCAGCCGTGCGTGATGGTCGGGAAACGGGTCGCGCCGGTGCATCGTCGCCGCGTTGTCCCACAGCACCAGATCGCCGACCTGCCAATGATGCACATAGACAAAGCGCGGGTCGGTGGCGTGCCGGCGCAGATCGTCGAGCAGCTTCAGGCTCTCGTCCTCCGACCAGCCGTCGACGCGGGCGGTGTGGTTCATGCTGAAATAGAGCGATTTTTCGCCGGCGAGCGGGTGGGTGCGGACCAGCGGGTGAACCGCCTCGGGCGCCCGGGCGCGCTGCTCGTCGGTCAGGTGGATGCCGACGCGGCGGTCGGCGGTCGCGGCCGAATGTACCGCGCGGCGGCCGTCCACTTTGTCCTTGAGGGAAGGCGGCAGCGCGTCATACGCGGCGCCGAGGTCGCAGAACCAGGTGTCGCCGCCCTCGGGCGTGACTTCGACCGCGTAGAGCGCGGTGCCGGCGGTCGGCTCGGCCATGAATATCTGGTCCATGTGCCAGTTGAGTTCCTGGTTGCCGAGCCGGCCGATCGGCTGGCCGTTCTCCTTCTTGTTCGACACCAGCATCACCTCGCGCCGCCCGCTGGTGCGGGTCTGGCGCAGGTGAACCTCGATCTCGCCGAGCTGACGGGCAAAACCGACGAGCGCGTCTTCGTCGAGGTCCTGGTCATGGAACACCAGCACCTTGTTGGCGAGCCAGGCAGATTTGATCGCGGTGATCTGCGCCGCGTCGAGCCGGTTGAGGTCGATCCCGGAGACCTCGCCGCAAAAGGTCGCGGCCAGGCGCTGCACAGTCACCGTCATCGCATCCTCCCGACGCGTCGTTACCGGCTAGTATAGCCCGAAGTATCGGGGTGCGGTGACTTTGCACAAGCCGCGGCGCTAAACCGTCTGCTAAGATCGCCGTGCCTGGACGAAGGCGTCAGAAGCGCATGGGGGGAAAACCGGAATGAACGCAAAACGATGGATGGCTGCGGGAGTGATGCTGGTCGCGGCCATGGGCTTGGCGGCGCCGTCGCATGCTGATCCGTATAATATCCGGGTCGGATGGGTGGTGACCCCGGGTCATCTGGCACCGCTGATCGTGGCACTGGCCAAGAAGCATCCGGAAATATTCAAGCATCTCGGCAAGAGCTACACGATGGATGCCGTCCATTTCCAGGGCACCACCCCGGAAATTCAGGCACAGGCGATCAATGATCTCGACATCGCCTCGTTTTCCTCGGCGGCGCTGGCGCTGGCAATTACCAATGCGCATCTCGATGAACGCGTCGTCGCCGACGTCGTCTCCGACGGGTATGACGGCTATTTCAGCGAGGCCTACGTCGTCCTTGCCGACGGCCCGATCAAAAAGATCGAAGACATCAAGGGCAAGCGCGTCGCCACGAACACGATCGGCTCGGCCAGCGACGAGGCGATGCGCACGATGTTTCAGCGCCATGGCATCAAGGACAGCGATTTCACCACCGTCGAGGCCGGCTTCGCCAACATGCCGGCGATGCTGGAAGGCGGCAAGGTGGACCTGATCGGCGTGCTGCCGCAGTTCGCCGCCGGCATCATTGGCAACCCGAAATACCGCGTACTGTTCCGCGCGGTCGACGCGGTCGGCCCGACCCAGGCGGTGGTGTGGGCGATGCGTGCGGATACGATCGCCAAGCATCGCGCAGCGCTTATCGATTTCTTTGAGGACCATATCCGGGCTCGGCGCTGGTTCCTCGACCCCAAGAACCATGCCGAGGCGCTCGCCATTACCTCCGAGGTGACCAAGCTGCCGGTCAGCCGGCTCGAGTTCGCCTTTACCAAAGAAGATTTCTACCGTTCGCCCGACGCGCGGCCAGATCTCGTGTCGATGCAGAAAGAGGTCAACGACTCGGTCAAGCTCGGCGTGCTGCCGAAACCGGTCAGTTTCATGCCGAAATATGTCGATCTCTCTTTGATCGAGGCGGCGAAAAAGCGGATCGACGGCAAATAACTAAGGTCGCTACGGAGGGGCCGCAATTTGACTGCGCAGATTGTCGTCGATCGGGTTTGCCACACCTACCGGCCGGCACGGGGCCGGCCGGTTCTGGCGCTCGACAATGTTTCGCTGGAGGTACGCGACCGGGAGTTCGTCTCGCTCTTGGGGCCGAGCGGCTGCGGCAAGAGCACGCTGCTCTATCTGATCGGCGGGTTTCTGCCGGTCGAGGCCGGCTCGATCAGCGTCGAGGACCGCGTGGTCTCTGGGCCCGGGCCGGACCGCGGTATCGTATTTCAGCATTTTGCACTGTTTCCGTGGAAGACGGTGATCCAGAACGTCCTCTACGGGCTCGAAAAACAGGGGATGCCGCGTGACGAGCGGGTGCAGCGGGCCCGCGAATACCTCGAGCTCGTGGGGCTCGGCGGGTTCGCGGACAGCTATCCCTCTCAGCTGTCGGGCGGCATGAAGCAGCGTGCGGCCATCGCCCGTACGCTGGCGATCGATCCGAACATTCTGCTGATGGACGAGCCGTTCGGCGCACTCGACGCGCAGACCCGCAGCCTGATGCAGGTCGAATTGCTCCGCATCTGGCAGCGCACCCGCAAGACCGTGATCTTTGTCACGCACGACGTGCAGGAGGCGGTGTTCCTGTCGGAACGGATCGCGGTTATGTCAGCGCGGCCTGGGCACATCAAGGAGGTCGTCGAGGCGCGTTTCGACCGGGAAGACCCGGGGCTGATGCGCAGCACGCCGTTTGTCGAAATGGTCGACCGGGTGTGGGACCTGGTGCGCGTCGAGGCGATCGCGGCGCAGCGTACCGCCGGATGACCCGTTCGGCGCGCTGGAGGTGCCGCCCCGAGTAATGCGATAATTGCTGACGGAGGAGGCGATGCGGAGACGAACCGTCCTAGCTGGGATCGCAGGGTGCCTGGCCGTTGGCGCTGCCGGGCCCGTCGCGCGCGCGGCCGCTGCGCCGGTCAAGGTCCGCGTCGGCTGGGCGCAGACGCCGGGGCATCTGGCGCCCCTGGTCGCCGAACTCGCTCGGCGCCATCCGCAAGTCTTGCCCAACCAGGGCAAAACCTACGATTTCGAGCCGATCCGCTATGCGGGCAGCACGCCGCAGATCGAGGCGATGGCGATCAAGCAGCTCGAGATCGCGGCGTTTTCCGACTCGGCGTTCGCGCTGGCGATCACCAACGCGCATCTTGACGTGCAGATCGTCGCCGACGTGCTGCAGACCGGCAAGCCGGGCTACTGGTCGGGCGAATACATCGTCGCCAAGGATGGGCCGGTTAAGAAGATCGAGGATTTGAAGGGCCGGCGCGTGGCCACCAACGCGATCGGTTCGGAGGCGGATTCGACGATGCGCGCGATGCTGCGCAAGCACGGGATCCGGGACAGCGATGTCACGACGGTCGAGGCCAATTTTGCCAACCAGCCGGCGATGATCGAAGGCGGCAAGGTCGACATGATCGAGCTGTTGCCGCAATTCGCCGCGCCGCTGATGGATACCGGGAAATATCGGGTGCTGTTCACCGCCGGGCAGGTGCATGGTGTGTCCGACGGTGTGTTCTGGGGCATGCGGGCCGATTTTATCGCCGCGCACCGCCCCGCACTGGTCGATTTCTTCACCGATTACATGCGCGCGCTGCACTGGTTCCTCGACAAGAAAAACCGCACCGAGGCTTTGGCGATCGCTGCCGCGGTGACCCATGCGCCGCCCAAGAACCTGGCCTATGCGTTCACCGACCACGACTTCTATCGTCCGCCCGATCTGGTGCCGCTTATCGGCGCGATCCAGAAGGAGATCGACGAGGATGTCGGGCTCGGGGTGCTGCCCAAGCGGGTGGTGATCAGTCCGAAATACGTCGATCTCTCGTTGATCAAGGAAGCAAAGGGGCGACTAGACGGCCATGGCGCTTGAACAGAGCCAGGTAACGCTGGAGGGACGCCGGCGCAGCGCCGGGATGTTCGGGCTCGGGCCGTTGCGGGCGCCGCAATGGCTGGTCTCGACCCGGTTCCTTGCCTTGCTGTGGCACTACACGCCCCTGATCATCCTCGCCCTCGTATGGGAGGGGGTCACCCGGCTCGGCTTGGTGTCGCCGCTGGCGCTGCCGGCGCTCGACAAGGTGGTGACGGCGTGGTGGGGGCTGGCGGCGAGCGGCGATCTGACGACCAACACGATCGTGTCGCTGTCCCGCGCCGCGGCGGGGCTCGGCTCGGCGGTCGTCGTCGGCGTCGCTCTCGGGGTAGGGATGGCATGGTACAAGCCGGTGCGCGCGTTCTTCAACCCGATCGTGCAGGCATTCTATCCGATGCCGAAATCGGCGTTGATCCCGGTGGTCGTGCTGTGGCTCGGCTTTGGCAGCGCGTCGAAGATCCTGATGATCTTCATCGGCTGCCTGCTGCCGATCACGTTGTCGTCCTTTAACGGCGCACGCGGCATCGACCAGGTGCTGATCTGGTCGGCGCGCAGCCTCGGCGCCACTCGCTTCCGGACGCTCATTGAGATCGTGCTGCCTGGTGCGCTGCCTGAAATCCTCGCCGGCATCCGCACCGCGATCGCCTTTGCCTTTGTGCTGCTGGTGGCGACCGAGCTGATCGTCGCGCGGCAGGGGCTCGGCTATATGATCGGCTGGCTCGGCGACGGCGGCGTCTACGACGCGATGTTCGCGGTGGTATTGACGGTGTCCTTTCTCGGCTTCGCCGCCGACCGGGGTTTTCTTAAGCTGATGAATTGGGTGCTGCGGTGGCGCGAGTAGACGAGGTGGCCGCCCCGGCGGCATTCGCCCCCCCCGAGCGCCGGGCCGGGCAATGGCTGGGCGGCCTGCTGCGCGGCCTCGGCCGCAACGCGACCGGTCCGTTGACGCTGATCGTCTTGCTCGCCGCCTGGGAGATATTCGCTCGCAGCGGCGCGGTGACAACGTTTCTGCTGCCGCCGTTTTCGGTGGTCATGGAGCGGGTGTGGGACGACGCGCTCTCCGGCGACCTGCTGATCAACCTGGGCGATACGCTCTATCGCGCCGTGTTCGGCTTTGCGATCGCCGGGTCGCTCGGCATCGTTCTCGGCATCCTGATCGCCCGCAACAAGGTGATGCGGTGGTTTTTCGACCCGATCATCTCGGTCGCGTTTCCGATGCCGAAACTCGCGTTTCTGCCGGTCTTCATGCTGTGGTTTGGCCTTTACGACACCTCAAAGCTCACGATGATCGCGTTCAGCGCGATCTTTCCGGTGATCACCGCCACGGTGACGAGTACGCAGGGGGTCGAAAAAGAGCTGCTGTGGTCGGCGCGCAGCCTCGGCGCCAGCCAGCGGCGCCTGCTGTGGGAGGTCGTGCTGCCCGCAGCCCTGCCGCAGATCCTGACAGGGCTTCAGGTGGCGCTGCCGGTATCGATGATCGTCGACATCGTTACCGAGGTGCTGATGGGCGGCACCGGTATCGGCGGGGCGATGATCCAGGCTTCGCGCTTTGCCGATTCACCGGGCGTATTTGCCGGGATTATCGAGATCGGCGCGGCCGGGTTCTGCTTTGTCAAAGGCATCGGCATGCTGCGCCGCCACCTGCTCGTCTGGCACCAGGAGGCGCAGGAACCGACGACGGTGTGAGGCTCACCGCGGCAGGTTGTAGCCGATCCCGCTTTCGACCTCGATCGTCTTCTTGACCGCCGGGCGCTGCATCATCCGGTCGTAATGCGCGGTCAGCCCGGGATACTCCTTGGGCATCGGGCCCAGCGCGTCGACAAAGCGCCAAAAGAGCCGGAACAGATGAATATCGGCGATCGAATAGCGCCCGCCGACGGTCCACTCGCGCCCGCCGAGCCGCTCTTCGGCAAGCAGAAACGCCTCCTTCCAGCGCTGGTCGCCGGCGCGCCGCGCCGGATGGATCGTCGAGGCGATGAACGACATCCACGAGATCGCCTGCGCTTCGTCTTCGAGCCCGCCTTCGGGCCACAGCCGCGCCTCGGGATAGCGCTTGGCGAGGTAATAGAGCGTCCCCGCGACCTCGGTCAGCACGCGCCCGTCGATCGCCAGCGCCGGCACCTTGGCCTCGGGGTTGATGGCCCGGTATTCGGGCATGAACTGGGCCTTGTCCGACAGTGAGACCAGCTTGCGCTCAAACGGCACGCCGACCTCGTGCAGCGCGATATGCGTCGCCATCGCGCTCGATCCCGGCGAGAAATAGAGGGTCAGCATCGCATCGTTCTCCTATGGCTTCGGCGGCGGATAGGCGTGGCCCGGCGGATAGGTCGGGTATTGCGGCACCACCGGGTCCATGTGGTCCCAGGGCTGCGCGCTCTTGGTGAAGATGTTGGCGTCGGGGCGAAACCAGCTCGGGTCGTCGAGGCTGGTGACGCGCAGCCCGATCAGGTCGGGCCGGGTCGACACCTGCACATAGAGCGGCGCGCCGCAATCGCCGCAGAAGACCCGGGTGATGTCGTTGCCGGTGTCGGATTTGCCGACATAGTGTTTCGGCTTGCCTTTGGTGATGCGAAAACCGGCGGACGGCAATCGGACCGCAGCGATAAAGGCACTGCCGCTCTGCCGCTGGCAGTCGCGGCAATGGCACAACAGCGAGAACACCGGCTCGCCTGCCGCCTCGTAGCGGATCGCGCCGCATAGGCACCCGCCGGTTCGGATCGTCGCCATGCGCAAGCCCCTCTGGCGCGGTTGTCGGTTTCGCCGCAGGATAGCAGCCAGGCGGCAAGCGGAGGAAGCGCATGAGCTACGAGCACATCCTGGTCGAGCGCGAGGACGGGGTCGGCATCCTGACGATGAACCGCCCCGACAAGCTCAATGCGATGAACCGCCGGCTGTCGAGCGAGCTGCGCGATGCGGTCAAAGCGATGGATGCCGATGACGGTATCGGCTGCATCGTCATCACCGGCGCCGGTGACAAGGCGTTTTCCGCCGGCGGCGACATCCACGAGCAGCGCGAGGACGACCGCCGCTATACGCAGGAAGAGCTCGATGCCCGCCGCACCCGCGGCAGCTATGAGATCGCCGCCAGTGCCAAGCCGACGATCGGCATGATCAACGGTCTGGCCTATGGCGGCGCCGGGGTGCTCGCCTCCTCGCTCGACATGCGGATCGGCTGCGAGAACACGCGCTTCCGCTTTCTCGCCGCGGCCTACGGGCGCATCAACAGCACCTGGACCCTGCCCAACCAGGTCGGCTGGCCGATGGCCAAGGAATTATTGTTCTCGGCCCGCATCGTCGAGGCCGAGGAGGCCTATCGCATCGGCCTCCTCAACCACTTGGTGCCGCGCGCCGAGCTGCGCGCCAAGACGATGGAGCTGGCGCGCATGATCGCCGCCAACAACCGCGCCGCGGTGGTGGGCATCAAGACCCTGATGCTGCAGCAGATGAGCCAGAACCTCGAAGAGCAGTACGAGACCGAGCACGACTTCACGACCCATGTCGTGCGCGGCGCCAAGGCCGAGGATGCGTTTCCCGAATTCATCGCGCGCAAGGGCCGCGCGCTCGCCTGAGCGCGCCGCCCCGCCAAACCGCAACGATCAGGGAGGAACACGATGGCCGCCGACACCTCGCCGCGCATCGAGCGGCTCGACCCGGCGCTCGACCGCATCGTCTCGACCTCGGAGCCGATCCAGTATTTGTGCGACGGCTATGGCGGCGAGCAGGGGCCGGCCGAGGGGCCGCTGTGGTGGCACGAGGGCGGCTACCTGTTGTTCAGCGACATCCACAACAACCGGCGCTACAAATACGAGCCGGGCAAGGGCGCCTCGCTATTCCTCGAACCGACCAACCGCGCCAACGGGCTGACCCGCGACCTGCAAGGCCGCCTGCTGGCCTGCGAGCACGACAGCCGCCGCGTCACCCGGCTCGAGCTCGACGGCAGCCTGACCGTGATCTGCAACAGCTTTCAGGGCCGCCAGCTCAACCGACCCAACGATGTCGTCGTCAAATCCGACGGCTGCATCTATTTCACCGACCCGTGGACCAGCCCGAACCCGCGCCAGCAATGGGATCTGACGTTTTCCGGCGTCTACCGGCTGACCCCCGATCTCGGCACGCTGACCCTGCTGGTCGAGGATTTCGTATTGCCTAACGGGCTCGCCTTCTCGCCCGACGAAAGCGTGCTCTACATCAACGACACGCGGCGCGGCCACATCCGCGCCTTCGACCTGATGCCCAACGGCACGCTGGCGCACCAGACCGACCGCGTCTTCGTCGATCTGCGCGGGCCGGAGCCGGGCGTGCCCGACGGTATGAAGGTCGATGTCGAGGGCAACGTCTATTGCGGCGGCGCCGGCGGCCTCTGGATCATGGACCCGTCCGGCAAGAAGCTCGGCCGCATCGTCCACGGCGCCTCGGCGACGACCAACATCGCCTTCGGCGGGCCGGACTGGAAGACGCTCTATTTCACCAGCCGCAACCATCTCGGCTCGGTCAAGGTCGGGATCGCCGGCATCCCGGTGCCGGCGCGGAAACGATAGGCAACACGATTGAGCGGGTGGCCGGCCCCGCTTCTTCGCGCTATCTCTTTCCATGTCGTCCCGGCGCAGGCCGGGACCCAGGCCTGCCGTGGATACCGGCCTTCGCCGGCATAACAGGGTAAGCGCGCAGCAAAGGAGCAACGATGCTCGTCGAACAGATCTGGACCGGCAACAACGGCCGCAACTTCAACTATCTGGTAGCCTGTGCCGAAACCGGTGAGGCGCTGGCGATCGACCCGCTCGACCACCAGAAATGCCTGGCCGCAGCCAAGGCCAAAGGCTGGACGATCACCCAGATCCTCAACACCCACGAGCACCGCGACCATACCGGCGGCAACGACCAGGTGATCGCGGCCACCCACGCCAAGCTCCTGGCCCATCACAGCGCGCGCATCGACGGCATCGACCGCGGGCTCAAGGCCGGCGACGTGATCAAGATCGGCCGCACCGCCGAGCTCGAATGCCTCGACACCCCGGGGCACACGATGGCGCATATCTGCGTGCGCGCGCACGGCGACCATCCGGCGCTGTTCTGCGGCGACACGCTGTTCAACGCTGGCGCCGGCAACTGCCACAATGGCGGGCATCCGAGCGAGCTCTACAACACGTTTTCGCAGCAGCTCGCCGGGTTGCCGGAAAACACGCTGATCTACCCGGGGCATGACTATATCGCCAACAACCTGCGCTTCACGCTGGCGCGCGAGCCGGACAACGCCAAGGCGGCGGAAATGCTGCCGGCGATCGAGAAGCAGGACACCAACCACCCGCTGGTGACGAACCTGGCGCTGGAGCGCGAAATCAACACGTTTTTCCGGCTGACCAGCCCGAGCGTCATCGCCAGATTGCGCGAGACCTTTCCCGATGTGGCCGAGCATCCCGACCCGCGCACCGTGTTTCTGAAGCTGCGTGAACTGCGCAACAAGTGGTGAGGGCGCCGCGGGCTGCGTGGTTGGCAAGCGCGAGAGAGCGATGCGCGAGCCTCTCCTGGTCATCAACGCGGGGTCGTCGAGCTTAAAATTCTCGCTGTTCGAGACCTCGGCCGACGGTTCGCTCGCCGCCGGCCCGCACGGCATGGTCGAGGAGATCAACACGGCGCCGCGGCTCTCGATCGTCGACGCCCAGGGCCGCTCGCTCGCGAGCGGGCCAGTCGCAGCCCGCGGACATGCCGGCGCGATCGCCGCGATCAATGACTGGTTCGCAGCGGATATCGGCAGCGAGTCCGCGTTTGCCGGCGTCGGCCACCGCGTGGTGCATGGCGGCGCCGAATTTTCGCAGCCGGTGCTGATTGACGATCGGGTGATCGCGGCGCTCGAGGCGCTGGTGCCGCTCGCGCCGCTGCACCAGCCGCACCATATCGCGGCGATCCGCGCGGTCGCCGCGGCCGCGCCCGGGGTGCCGCAGATCGCCTGTTTCGACACGGCGTTCCACTTCACCCAGCCAAAGCTCGCGCAGATTTTTGCCCTGCCGAGGGTATTTTACGAACAAGGCGTCCGCCGCTACGGGTTTCACGGGCTGTCATACGAATACATCGTCTCGGTCGCGCCGCACGTGCTGGGCGATGCGCCGCGCGCCCGGATGGTTATCGCCCATCTCGGCAATGGTGCCAGCCTGTGCGCGGTCAGGGATGGCGCCGGCATCGCCACGACGATGGGGTTCACCCCGGTGGACGGGCTGGTGATGGGCACCCGTACCGGGCTGCTCGACCCTGGCGTGATCCTGTATCTGCTGCGGCACGACGGGATGGACGCGGCGGCGATTGAGCGGCTTATCAATGAGCAATCGGGATTGCTCGGCGTCTCGGGCCTGTCGAGCGACATGCGGACCCTGCTGGGCAGCGAAACACCGGCCGCGAAGGAGGCGGTGGATCTGTTCGTCTACCGCCTCGGCCGCGAGCTGGGCTCGCTCGCCGCCGCGCTCGGCGGGCTCGACGCGCTGGTCTTTACCGGCGGTATCGGCGAGCACGCGGCGACGATCCGCGCCCGCGTGTGCCGCGACGCGCACTGGCTCGGCGTCAGGCTCGACGAGGCCGCCAACGATGCGGGCGGCCCGCGCATTTCGGCCCGCAGCTCGCCGGTGTCGGCGTGGATGATCCCGACCGACGAAAACCTGGTCGTCGCCCGCCACATGCGTTGCATCCTCGACGCCCGGCCGGCGTCATGATGCGCGACCGCCTCGCCGGCTATTTCTGCCACAGGATCAGGCCCAGTTCGGCGGGCAATTCGGCCCCCACACTCTCCGGCCTGATCCGGATCGTGTAATCCCGGGCCGGCCGGGTCGCGGGCACGCCGGCCGAATAGATGTAGCTGTTGATGCTGCCGGGGATCGGTGTTTCCTGCTTCATCGCGATGACGGCAGGCGCCGCATCATTACCCTGCGGCTCGGCATAGAGCTCGACCGCCACGTCGCCGGCGACGATTTCGGCAAAGTAGACCGGCGCCGAAAACAGCCAGGCGTCGCCGTTCTGCGCCACCGCCGGGTCGCCGACATGCAGCCGCGGCCAAGCCGCCCGCAGGGGGATTTAGATACTTGCCAAACACCTGGTGCGGAGCCGAGAGCAGCAGGCCGAGAGCAGCAGATAGGGTATCCACGCCCATGGGCGGTTTCGCGATCAGTGCCACGATACGTCAGCCTCGAAGCGCCCGTTCGGTGCGTTCTACATCGCCGATGCCAAGCGCGGTCCTCGCGTTGTACCGGAAATCGAACTCGGCAAGATAACGCTTCAAGTGTTGCTGGCCGACGTGGTGGTAGGTGCCGACGATGCCGCGCTTGAGGATCGAGAAATAACCCTCAACCGTGTTCGTGTGCGCCTCGCCGCGGACGTACGTGAGCCCGCCCGGCAGCGAACAGCTGCGATGGTAGCGAGGTTCGACGTGCTTCGGAATTCCGCAACGGTCCCGACGGGAACTGCGTGCGCAGAATGGCGTATCAACGTGGAGTAAGGCTTGATCTGGGTCAATGCAGCGATACCGCCGACGCCGTATCCCCCCGGTCAGACGAAAACGATGACGTCTGCGGCGGCGGCATCGTGGCACGCGCACTGTCGAATTTCCCGGCGAAACGGCGAGGGATGATCGGCCCTTTTTGGCATCGGGCCGAGCTGAGCCGGCCTCTCGTACCACCAGCACGTTGCCCTCTTCCCTGTCCGCGGAGCCATCACGATGACCGATCACCGCGCTGCAAAGGCGCCCACCGACGAGGAATTCGTGCGGATCGATGCCTGGTGGCGGGCGGCAAACTATCTGTCGGTAGGGCAGATCTACCTGCTCGACAATCCGCTGCTCAAAGAGCCGCTGAAACTCGAACACATCAAGCCGCGCCTGCTCGGCCATTGGGGCACGACGCCGGGGCAGAATTTTGCCTACGTGCATCTGAACCGGGTGATCAAGGCGCGCGACCTCGACATGATCTACATCTCCGGGCCCGGCCACGGCGGGCCTGGCCTCGTCGCCAATACCTGGCTCGAAGGCACCTACAGCGAGGTCTACCCGCACGTGCCGCAAAGCGAGCGCGGCATGCAGCGCCTGTTCAAGCAGTTCAGCTTTCCGGGCGGCATCCCCAGCCATGCCGCGCCCGAGACGCCGGGCTCGATCCATGAGGGCGGCGAGCTTGGCTATGCGCTGTCGCACGCCTTCGGCGCCGCGTTCGACAACCCGGATCTGATCGTCGCCTGCGTCGTCGGCGACGGCGAGGCGGAAACCGGGCCGATGGCGACCGCGTGGCACTCGAACAAGTTTCTGAACCCGGTGACCGACGGGGTGGTGCTGCCGATCCTGCACCTCAACGGCTACAAGATCGCCAACCCGGCGATCCTCGCGCGCATTCCCGAAGAGGAATTGCTGAGCCTGTTTGTCGGCTATGGCTACCAGCCCCATTTGGTCGCCGGCGACGACCCCGCGACGATGCACCGGCTGATGGCGGCAACGCTCGACCGGGTGTTCGACGAGATTCGGGCGATCCGCGAGGGCGCGCGCAACGGGCAGTCCGGGCGCCCGGCCTGGCCGATGATCATTCTGAAGTCGCCGAAGGGCTGGACCGGCCCGAAGGAGGTCGACGGGCTGAAGACCGAGGGGTTCTGGCGCTCCCATCAGGTGCCGTTTTCCGGGATGGCGACAAAGCCGGGGCGCGTGCAGCTCCTCGAACAGTGGATGAAAAGCTACCGGCCCGAGGAATTGTTTGACGCAAGCGGGGTGCTGAAGCCCGAGATCGCCGCGCTGGCGCCGGCCGGCGACCGACGCATGAGCGCCAATCCGCACGCCAATGGCGGGCTCTTGATGCGCGAACTCGACCTGCCGGACATCGCCCGGTACGCGCTCAAGGTCGATCGGCCCGGTGCCCACGATGGCGAAGCGACCGCGGTGCTGGGCGAATATCTGCGCGACGTGATGCGGGCGAGCGCGGCGCGCCGCAATTTTCGCGTCTTCGGCCCGGACGAGACCGCGTCGAACCGGCTGTCGCATCTGTTCGAGGCGACCGCGCGGGCGTGGGACGCCGAGACGCTATCCTACGACGATCACCTCGCACCCGATGGTCGGGTCATGGAAATCCTCTCCGAGCACACCTGCCAGGGTTGGCTCGAAGGCTATCTGCTGACCGGCCGGCACGGCCTGTTCAGCTGCTACGAGGCATTCATCCACATCATCGATTCGATGTTCAACCAGCACGCCAAATGGCTGAAGGTGTGCAACGAAATCCCGTGGCGGCGGGCGATCCCGTCGCTCAACTACCTGCTGACCTCGCATGTCTGGCGCCAGGATCACAACGGCTTCAGCCACCAGGACCCCGGCTTTATCGACTATGTCTGCAACAAGAAGTCGGACATCGTGCGGGTCTACCTGCCGCCCGACGCCAACTGCCTGCTCCACGTCGCCGATCACTGCCTCAAGAGCTGGAACCGCATCAACGTGATCGTCGCCGGCAAGCAGCCGCAGCCGCAATGGCTGGCGATGGACGAGGCGGTGCGGCACTGCACCGCCGGCATCGGCATGTGGGAGTGGGCGAGCAACGACAAGGGCGGCGAGCCCGATGTGGTGATGGCCTGCGCCGGCGACGTGCCGACCATCGAGACGCTGGCTGCGGTCGATTTGCTGCACCGCCTGCTGCCGTCGCTCAAGATCAGGGTCGTCAACGTCGTCGATCTGATGACCCTGCAGCCGCACAGCGAGCACCCGCACGGCCTGACCGAGCGCGATTTCGACGCGCTGTTCACCACCGACAAGCCGGTGATCTTCGCCCATCACGGCTATCCGTGGCTGATCCACCGGCTGACCTACCGCCGCACCAACCACGACAATTTCCATGTCCGCGGCTACAAGGAAGAGGGGACGACGACCACCCCGTTCGACATGGTCGTACGCAACGACCTCGACCGCTTTCACCTCGCGGCCGACGTGATCGACCGGCTGCCGCAGCTCGGCTACACCGCCGCCTATGCCAAGCAGGAGATCCGCGACAAGCTGATCGACCACAAGGCCTATATCCGCGAGCACGGCGAAGACCTGCCCGAAGTCAGAAACTGGCGCTGGCAGGCGGCCGGGTAGCGGCCGACGAGGGCCTAGGGGCGCGGCGCCAACGATCTGGGCCTAGGCAAACGCCGCCTTCACCCGCGCCCAATCCTCCAGCGCGTCTTCCTGCCCCGGGACGATCGGGATCACGATCTGGCTCCAGCCGGCGCTGCGCAGCGCCTCGATGCGCTGGATCATCTCGCCTTCGGGCGCGGTAAAGGTCGTGCGGCGGATCAATTCGGGGGTGATCAGGTGCCGCTCCTCGGGCTTGACGAAGACGAAATGGCCGCGGTGGTTGGTGAGGTAGCGCGCGTCCGGCGGCTGAAACCCGCGCGCCATTTCGACATAGGCGCGGACCTCGTCGGCGATGCCGTCGGGGGCCGCGACCGCCATCGTGTTCTGCCAGCCCTGCTGGTCGAGATCGGCATGGCGGTGCAGCAGCACCGCGGCGCGCGGGCCGGATTGGGCGATCACCCGCTCGCTCGACAGGCTCTCGCCGGGCCGCAGCACGCAGCCGCAGGCCCAGGCGGTGGCATAGAGTTCGCCGGCCGCCCGCCCGGCTTCGCCCCAGCTCTGCTGCATGCTTTCGAGCGCGGCAGTGCCGCCCGCCACGTCCTGGATAAAGGATTTCCAGGCCGCGCCGAGCCGCGCGGTCAGCGCCTGCGAGCGCGGCCCATAGGCCGAGACGTGCAGCCGGATCGGGTCTTGCGTGTTGAACAGGCCGATTTCGGGGTTGAGGAACTTGATCTTGCGCTTCCGGCCCTCGATTTCGGTCTCGACGATGTCGCCGGCGAGCAGGCCATAGACGATTCGGATGTACTCCTCCATGTCGGCGAGCTTCATCGCGCCGAGCCCCATCGCGCGGCGCGCTGAAAACCCGGTGCCGACGCCGAAATCGATCCGCCCCGGGGCGAGGCCGTTGAGCGTCGCAAAGGCGTTGGCGGTAACCGCGGCGAGCCGGTTCGACGGCACCAGCACCCCGGTGCCGAGGCGGATCTTGGTGGTCTTCACCGCCGCCGCGGCCATCGCGACAAACGGGTCGGCCGTGATCATCTGCGTGTCAAAAAACCAGGCATGGCTGAAGCCCAGCTCTTCGGCGCGCAGCGCCACCTTCCACGAATCCGCGGCGGTCGCGATGCCGATCCCGAAATCCATCGTTCCCTCCCCGTGGTCCCTCAGCTCATCCCTTGCACCGAGACGGGCTCGATCTCGTACATCACCCGGACCTCGCCGGGCTGAGCGAACGGGTATTTGTCCTTGTCGAGGTATTTTTTGGCGAGCCCGTCGATATGCGCCTCGGCTCCCTGCTCGGTCGCCTTCCGCACCCGGCCGCGCACCTGCAGATAGCGATAGGCGTTGTCAGGGTCGAGGATCGACAGCGCCACCGGCGCGCCCTCGCGCATGTTGCGTGCCTTGGTCCGGCCTTTGGCGGTGTTCACCCGGATCACCCCGCCGACATAGTCGAACCACACCGGCGTCACCTGCGGGGTGCCGTCGGGCATGATCGTCGCCAGGTGCGCAAACGCCTTCTTGGCGCCGAGCAGATCGTTGTACTGGTCGAGAGTAACGGCCATCGGACCCTCCGTGTTCATGCGGGTTTAGGGCAGAGCTTGCGATGCGCCGCCGGTTGTGACAACCAGAACATCGAATCGCGATGTTCAACTGCCGGAGGGCCCCCGCAATGCCGCGCTTTGATTTCGACATGCTGACGATCGGGGCCGGCTCGGGCGGGGTGGCGGGCACGCGCCGCGCCGGCAGCTATGGCGCGCGCACCGCGATCTGCGAGGAATGGCGCATCGGCGGCACTTGCGTGCTGCGCGGTTGCGTGCCGAAAAAGCTGCTGGTCTACGGCGCCCAGTTCGCCGACGGGTTTGCCGACGCCGCCGGGTTCGGCTGGACCGTGCCGCCGGTCGAATTCGACTGGCCCTCGCTGATCGCCGCCAAGAACAAGGAGACCGACCGGCTCGAAAAGATCTACATCAACCTGCTCAACAACAGCAAAGTGAAGATCTTCGAGGCGCGCGCCGTGTTGGTCGACCCGCACACGGTCGAGGTTGGGGACAAGCGCTACACCGCCGAGAACATCCTGATCGCGACCGGCTCGTGGCCCGAGACGCCGGCGATCCCCGGCATCGAGCACGTGATCTCGTCGAACGAGGCGCTCGACCTGCCGGCGCTGCCCCGGCGCATCGTCATCGTCGGCGGCGGCTATATCGCCGTCGAGTTCGCCGGCATCTTCAACAGTCTCGGCAGCCAGGTCGTCGAGATCATTCGCCAGCCGGAATTGCTGCGCGGTTTCGACGGCGACATCCGCACCTGTCTCGGCCAGGAGATGACCGGGCGCGGCATCGACATCCGCGCCAACACCCGCGTCGAGCGCATCGACAAGACTGCGACCGGCTACACGCTCACCACCACCACCGGCGACACGATCGACACCGACCTCGTGATGTACGCGACCGGCCGCAACCCCAACACCAACGGGCTGGGTCTCGCCGAGGCCGGGGTCGCGCTCAACGACAGGGGCGCGGTGATCGTCGATGAGTGGCAGCGTTCGTCGGTCAAGAACATTTACGCGGTCGGTGACGTCACCGACCGTATCAACCTGACCCCGGTGGCGATCGGCGAGGGACGGGCGATCGCCGAAACACTGTTCAACAACAACCCGATCAAGATGGATCATCGCGACGTGCCGTCGGCGGTGTTCTCCCAGCCACCGATCGGCACGGTCGGCCTCAGCGAGGAGGACGCGCGCCAGCAGCACGGCGAAGTGGACATCTATCAGGCGCGCTTCCGCCCGATGAAAAACACGCTGTCGGGCCGTTACGAGCGCACCTTCGTCAAGCTCGTCGTCGACGCCAAGACCGATCGCGTGCTCGGCTGCCACATGCTGGGCCAGGACGCGCCCGAGATCATCCAGGGCCTGGCGATCGCAATCAAATGCGGCGCCACCAAAAAGCAGTTCGACCAGACCGTCGGCATCCACCCGAGCGCCGCCGAGGAATTCGTGACGATGCGCGACAAATACGTGCGCCCGCCGGAAAAGGCGGCGGCGGAATAGACCCTCACCCGGCTTCGGGCTGCGCCCTCAGCCACCCTCTCCCGCATGCGGGAGAGGGAAGGGGCCCATCGCGCCAGCGATGGGAAGGGTGAGGGGCGACGCTTGCACCGGATCGGAGGCGCGATCACATTGAAGCGGATGCGCGCGGCGGAGGACGCGATGGACACAGTCGAGCACAACGAAAAGCGCCCGCAGCCCGCCGACGACAAGCGCCGCGCGGCCAAGAAGCCGCTGCGCGCCCGGCCGGTGAAGGGACCGATCGACTACGCCGAGTTGAGCCGCGAGCACATCGCCCGCTATCCGAAAATCCGTGCCCGCCTTGCCGAATGAGCCGGATTGGCTCCCGGTCGAGGCGGTCATTGAAACACAACCGGCTTGAGCTTCTGACGACCGGAGAGCATCACTTTGTTCGCGACGCCGGACTGCTTGAAAGCGCTCTCGCGCGGCCGCACAACCTCTATGCCTATGGCGAGGAAGATATCGTCGTGCTCGCCGTTGCGCTAATGGCCGGCGTTTCACGGGCGCACGCCCTTTGAGCAGGGCAACAAGCGCACGGCCTTCGGTGCTTCACGATTGTTCCTTCGCGCTAATGGCTATGACACGGCATTTGACGACACAATCTCCTGGGCGGACGAAATGGTCAAAATTCTCGAACACCGCACCACCGAAGAGGATTTCGTCGCGCTGATCCGCCCGTTCGTCGTCGCTCGCGACTGAACGGTAAAATCGCCGCAATCGGGGGATAGCGTTCCCGGCCTGAACAACCGGCGCGGGTCCATTTGATGGTCGAATGGCTGATTCTCGCTGATCCTTTGTCGGTGCACGCTGCGAAACTGCAGGTTTTCTGCGGGTTTTACCGGTGGGCTGGCTGTAAATTCCCTGTAAAAACAGCCAGACCGGGCTGCGGCTTTGCTGGTCGCCGCTGCGCAAACCGCTTGCCTCTTGCCACGCATGCCGGTATAGGCTGCGCCCCATGATCCAGGTCACGGGCGCGGTCGCCCGTCTCTCCACGCGATTTTGGTACCGTCGGTACAGCCCGGCGGCCTAGGATCGCGTTCTGCGTTTTCCCCGAAGCCGCCCTCCCGAGGCGGCTTTCGTGTTTCTGGGTCTCGTCCGATCCGAACGTCGCTGAAGGTGGGTGGCCTCCAAACCGGAGGTTCCGATGCACGATTCACCCCTCGACAGCAATCCCGGTCTGCGCGAAGGTCCTGGAATGAGCGAACAATGGTCTCTTGAGAGCTGGCGCGACCGGCCGATCCGGCAGGTTCCGGGCTATGCGGATGCCGCCGCGCTGGTGCGGGTCGAGGAGACCCTGCGCCGCTTTCCGCCACTGGTCTTCGCCGGCGAGGCGCGTCGGCTCACGGAGCGGCTGGCCGCGGTCGCCGCCGGCAAGGCGTTTCTGCTGCAGGGCGGTGATTGCGCCGAAAGCTTTGCCGAGTTCCACCCCAACAACATCCGCGACATGTTCAAGGTGTTGTTGCAGATGGCGGTGGTGCTGACCTTTGGCGGCGGAGTGCCGGTGGTCAAGGTCGGGCGGCTTGCCGGCCAGTTCGCCAAGCCCCGCTCGTCGGATGTCGAGAAGCAGGGCGCGGTCACGCTGCCGTCCTACCGCGGCGACATCATCAACAGCCTCGATTTCGACGCGGCGGTGCGCGAGCCCGACCCGGCACGGATGATCCAGGCCTTCAGCCAATCGGCGGCGACGCTCAATCTGCTGCGCGCCTTCGCCCAGGGCGGCTATGCCGACCTCCACCGGGTGCACGCCTGGAACCAGGATTTTGTCGCCGACTCGCCGCAGGGCGCGCGCTATCGCGAACTCGCCGACCGGCTCACCGAGACGCTCGATTTCATGGCCGCGTGCGGCCTCACCTCGGAAACGACGCCGCAGATCCGCGAGACCGAGTTCTACACCTCGCACGAGGCCTTGTTCCTCAATTACGAGGAGGCGCTGACCCGCGTCGATTCGACAACCGGCGACTGGTACGACTGCTCGGCTCACATGGTGTGGATCGGCGACCGCACCCGCCAGCTCGACGGCGCGCATGTCGAGTTCATGCGCGGGATCAAGAACCCGATCGGTATGAAATGCGGCCCGTCGCTCGAACCCGATGATTTGCTGCGGCTGGTCGAGCGGCTCAACCCCGCCAACGAGCCCGGGCGGCTGACGCTGATCACCCGCATGGGCGCCGACAAGGTTGCCGACCGGCTACCGCGCCTGATCCGCGCGGTGCAGCGCGCCGGGCGCGAGGTGGTGTGGTGCATCGACCCGATGCACGGCAACACCACGACCGCCGCGAGCGGGTTCAAGACCCGGCATTTCGACCGCATCCTCGACGAATTACACGGCGCGTTCGCGGTTCACGCCGCCGAGGGCAGCCATGCGGGCGGGGTGCATTTCGAACTGACCGGGCAGAACGTCACCGAGTGCATCGGTGGCGCCCAGGCGATCAGCGAGGAAGGGCTTGGCGAGCGCTACCTGACGCATTGCGACCCGCGGCTCAACGCCAGCCAGGCGCTGGAGCTTGCGTTCGAGATCGCCGAGGCGCTGAAGCGCGAGCGCCGGGGGAGCGTCGGATTTGGCATGAACCGCCTGATGGCGGCGAAGTGAGTCGGCGATGGCCAACGACCTGCCGGGGCGGCCAGCGGCGCCATTCGACGCGGCACTGAGGGCGCGCACCGACAGCTATTTCCTCAAGACCAAGGCGATCGTCGAGCGGTTCGGCGATCGCCGCGCGACCTATGCCGTGTTCATGCGGCGCCCGGTGATCTGCACCCCGCGGCTGGCGATCGAGTTCCTCGAAGCGGCCGCGGCGGCGCGCGGCGCGAAATTCGACATCGAGCTGATGCATCCCGAGGGCGAGGTGGTCGGCGCCGGCGAGCCGATCCTGTACCTGACCGGACCGCTCTATCACCTCGTCGACCTCGAAACGCTGCTGCTGCAGAAGATCGGTCCGGCCTGCGTCGCCGCCTACAACGCCTCGGCGATGTGTTCGGACCTGCCGCGTGTCGCGTTTCTGGCGATGGATGCGCGGCACTGCGCCGGCGCCGAGATGCAGGCGATGATGGCGTATGCCGCCTCGGTCGGCTCGGCGCACGCGAAAAAGGTCGCCGACGCGGTCGGCTTTGTCGGCTGCGCGACCGACCTGACGGCGCATTTCTTCGGCCAGCCCAAAGGGCTCGGCACGATGCCGCACGCGCTGATCGGCTATGCCGGCTCGACCGTGCGCGCTGCCGAGATGTATGTCGAAACCTTCCCCGGCGAGCCGCTGACTGTGCTGATAGACTATTTCGGCCACGAGACCAGCGACGCGGTCGCGGTCGCCCGGCGCTTCCCCGCGCTCGCCGCCGAGGGGCAGCTCGCGCTGCGCATGGATACGCCCGGCGGGCGCTATTGCGAGGGGCTCGACCTCGCCGGCTCCTACGCGGTGCTTGCCGAGCATGCGCCGCGATCGATCCGAGGCTACCGCACCGACGAGGAACTGCGCTATCTGGTCGGCAGCGGGGTCACCGCCGCGGCGCTGTGGCAATTGCGGCTGGTGCTCGACGCCGCCGGTTTTCCGAACGTCAAGATCGTCGCCAGCTCGGGGTTCGGCCCGGCCAAATGCCGCATGATGGCAATCGCCAACGCCCCGATCGACATCATCGGCACCGGCTCCTACCTGCCGGAACTGTGGTCCGAGACCTATGCCACCGCCGACATCGTCGCCTATGACGGAAAGCCGATGGTCAAGGCCGGGCGCGAATTCCTGCTGCGCGCGCGCTGACCCGTCCATCGCCGGCCCTTAGCGATAGGTGCAGCTGCCGATGATCGCCGCGATTGCGATCTTCGCGGCGACCTATCTGGTGATCGCACTCGGCAAGCTTCCCGGGTTTCGCCTCGACCGTGCCGGCGCGGCGCTGATCGGCGCCAGCCTGATGCTGGCCACGGGGGTGCTGTCGGTCAGCGAGGCGACCAAAGCGGTCGATCTCGGCACGCTCGCGCTCTTGCTCGGGCTGATGATCGTCGTCGCCAATCTGCGCCTCGCCGGCGTCTTTCGCCTCGTCAACCGCTGGGTCGTCGCCCGCGCCCGCCACCCGCTGGAGCTTCTGGTCGCGATCACCCTCGCTGCCGGCGTCCTCTCGGCGTTCCTGCTCAACGACGCGATCTGCCTGGTGATGACGCCGCCAGTGCTGGAATTGACGCGGCGGCTTGGGCGAAACCCGGTGCCCTATCTGCTGGCGGTGGCGATGGCCGCCAATATCGGCAGCACCGCGACGATCACCGGCAACCCGCAGAACATCCTCGTCGCCGGGTTTTCGGGAATCCCCTACACCGACTTCGCCGCGCATCTGGCGCCGGTCGCCGGGCTGGGCTTGATTGCGGCGATAGTGCTGATCGCGCTGCTGCACCCGGAGGAGTTTCTGGTGCGGGCGCGGCTGTCGCAGGCCGTAGTGCCGGCGCATCTGCATCGCCCGCTGGCGATCAAGGCGATCGCGGTCACGATTTTGATGATGGCGGCGCTGTTTGCCGGCCAGCCGCCGGCTAAGGCAGCGCTGGTCGCCGGCGGCGTGCTGCTGTTCACCCGCATCGTGCGCAGCGAGCGCATCTATCGCGCGATCGACTGGCCCCTGCTGCTGCTGTTCGCCGGCCTGTTCGTCGTCGTCGCCGGGTTGGAGAAAGCCGTCGTCACCCCTGCGCTGATGGAGGAGATCGCCCGGCTCCATCTCGATCGCGCGCCGGTGCTGGCTTCGGTTACCGCGGTGCTGTCGAACCTCGTAAGCAATGTGCCGGCAGTACTGGTGCTGAAGCCGGTGCTGGGCACGGCGGCCGACCCGCACCGCGCCTGGCTGATCGTCGCGATGGCGTCGACTCTTGCCGGCAACTTCACGATCCTCGGCTCGATCGCCAATCTGATCGTCGTGCAGGGCGCCCGCGCCGGTGGGGTGAGGATCGGCTTCTGGCAGTATTTCCGCGTCGGCGCGCCGCTGACCGTGCTGACCCTGCTGATCGGTCTGTGGTGGCTATGAGCGGGCCGCGCCGACTCAAGGCTCGCGCTTCAGGCCCTTTTCGGCGAGGGCGGTGAGGTAGTCGCGCCAGCGCTTCGGCTGCTCTACGCCGAGCAGATAGAGGTAGTCCCAGGAATAGATGCCGGTGTCGTGCAGGTCGTCGAACTTGATCCGCACCGCGTAATTGCCGACCGGCTCGAGGTCCATAATGCCGATTTGAGCGCGGCCGGCGACGATCACCTTCTGCCCCGGCCCGTGCCCCTGCACCTCGGCCGACGGGCTTTCGACGCGGAGGTATTCCGCCGGCAGCGAAAAGCGTCTGCCGTCG
>DATLRD010000005.1:0-4485 GCA_035534855.1 Allostellaceae bacterium
CCGTCGGGCGGCTGGTAGAGACAGCATTCGAGATTGGCGAAGACGAGGTCGGCGGCCTGCAATTCTCCGCCGATCCGGGCGAACGGCGCGCGCGGGTCGGCGACATGCATCAGGTTCACATCACCAACAAGGATCATCGAAGGCATCTGGCGGGTCTCCGTTGTTCCGACGGCGGCGGCTTTTACCGCGACGACGATAGCAGTAGTTCCCCTCGGGCGCCGGTTCCGTTTTAATCGGCCGCAGCAACAAGGAAGGGCGCAGCGCCGATGATCGACAAATTCGTCCGCTCGGTGGCCGAGGCGATGGCCGGCATCAAGGACGGCTCGACCGTACTGATCGCCGGGTTTGCCCAGGTCGGCGAGCCGCGCGCGCTGATCGAGGGCCTGATCGAGCAGGGCGCTCGCGACCTCACCGTCGTCCATAACACCGCCGGGCGCGGCCGCGAGGGCGTCGCCCGCCTGATCGGCGAGGGCCGCGTCAGGAAGATCGTGTGCAGCTTTGCGCGCAGCCGCGGCTCGGTGATTTTCGAGGAAGTGTTCGCGCGCGGCGGCGTCGAACTGGAAATCCTGCCGCAGGGCACGCTGGCCGAGCGCATCCGCGCCGCCGCCGCCGGCATCCCGGCCTTCTATACCGCGACCGGCGCCGGCACCAAGCTCGCCGCGGGCAAGGAGGCGCGGGTGTTCGACGGCCGCGAATACATTCTCGAACATGCGATCTACGGCGATGTCGCGCTGATCGAGGCGTGGCGCGCCGACCGCTGGGGCAACCTCGTCTACCGCGAAGCCGGGCGGAATTTCAATCCCGTCATGGCAGCGGCAGCCGAGCTGACGATCGTCCAGACGCAGCAAATCGCCGAACTCGGCGACTTGTCGCCCGAGGAAATCTCCACCCCGGGCATCTACGTCAACCGCCTCGTGCAGGTCGCCGCCGGCGACCCGCCGATCAAGATCGAGTGAGCGCGATGTCCTCGCTGTCAACGATACCTACAGCCGTCATGGCCGGACTTGATCCGGCCATCCACGAAAGCGTCGCAGCAAACTCGTGGATGACCGGGCCAAGCCCGGTCATGACGGAATAATGGGGTTGTGAAATTAGGAGATCGCAATGGCTGAGTCGGTCAATTGGCAGCCCTTGGGGCGCGACGCACTGGCGGCGCGGGTGGCGCAGGACATCCCGGAGGGCTGGTCGGTCAATCTCGGCATCGGCATCCCGACTCTCGTCGGCAACTACGTGCCGCCCGAGCGCGAGGTCGTGTTTCATTCCGAGAATGGCATCCTCGGGATGGGGCCGGCGCCGCCGCCCGGCCAGGAGAACGCGTGGCTGGTCAACGCCAGCCGCCAGCATGTGACGCTGCGCCCCGGCGGCAGCTTTATGAGCCATTCCGACAGCTTTGCGCTGGTGCGGGGCGGCCATCTCGATCTGTGCGTGCTCGGCGCCTTTCAGGTCGCAGAAAACGGCGACCTCGCCAACTGGGCGCGTTCGGAAGACGACAACGCCCCGGCGATCGGCGGCGCGATGGACCTCGCGGCCGGCGCCCGGCGCATCTGGATCGTCATGGAGCACAATACGCGAGGGGGTGAGGCGCGCCTGTTGCGCCGCTGCACCTATCCGTTGACCGCCGCCGGCTGCGTCAAGCGCGTCTACACCGAACTGGCGGTCCTCGACGTGACGCCAAAGGGCTTCGCCGTCATCGACATGGTGCCGGGCATGACGATCGAAGCCTTGCAGCAACGCACGGAGGCGCCGCTGAGCCGGGAATGACCCTCCCTTGTCGTTCCGGGGCGCCGCGCAGCGGCGAACCCGGAACCCATGAACTCGGCCCTATGACGAAATGCAGCGACGAGCGCCGCGAAAATCCCTTCAGCCCGTGTTCCTGGCTTCCGGGTCTGGCCCAGCGGGCCATCCCGGAATGACAAATGGCGGAAGGGGTGCGTAGGCTCTCCGGAAATTTGGAAAACGCCATGAACTTCGCCGCGGAATACGATTTTGTCATCGTGGGGGCCGGGTCGGCCGGGTGCGTCCTGGCCAACCGGCTGTCGGCCGACCCGGCCACTCGCGTGCTGGTGATCGAGGCCGGCGGCAAGGACACCAACCCGTGGATCCACATCCCGGCCGGGTTCTACCGCAACATCTACCACCCCGGCATCACCTGGCAGTTCGAAACGGAGCCGGTGCCGGGGCTTGACGGGCGGCGCATCTCGTGGCCGCGCGGCAAGGTCTTGGGCGGCTCCAGTTCGATCAATGGGCTGATTTACATCCGCGGGCAAAAGCAGGATTTCGACTATTGGCGCCAGCTCGGCAATGTCGGCTGGTCGTATGACGACGTCTTGCCCTATTTCCGCCGCGCCGAGGGCCAGGAGCGCGGCGCCGACGACTATCACGGCAAGGGCGGCCCGCTCGGGGTCTCCGATCTGCGCTCGCGCCACGAGTTGCACGATGCCTTCACCGCCGGGTGCCAGGAGGCCGGCTTCCCGGCCAACGCCGATTTCAACGGCGCCGAACAGGAGGGCGTCGGCGACTACCAGCTGACCGTGCGCGGCATGCGGCGGTGCAGCGCCGCGCGGGCCTATCTGCACCCGGCCGCCAAACGCCCCAACCTGACGGTCGCGATCCACGCCTTCGCGCAGCGCGTCCTGTTTGACGCAAAGCGCGCGGTCGGCCTCGAATATGCGCAGAACGGCGCGGTCAAACGGGTGCGGGCGCGGCACGAGGTATTGCTCGCCGGCGGCTCGCTCTTGTCGCCGCAGCTCTTGCAATTGTCGGGGGTCGGGCCGGCCGAATTGTTGCGCCAGTTCGGCATCGAAACGGTGCACGACTTGCCCGGCGTCGGCGAAAACCTGCAGGACCATCTCGGCTGCCGCCTGATCTACCGGGCGCGCCACGCCAACACATTGAACGAAATCTCGCGCAGCTGGGTGCGCCAGGTGCAGACCGGGCTCGAATACATTTTCGGCCGGCGCGGCGCCTTGATGATGGGCGCGGCGCCGATCGGCCTGTTCGCCAGGACGCGCGAGGGGCTCGCCTCGCCCGATTGCCAGTACCAGTTCCTTGCCGGCAGCTTTGATAAGCCCGGCGAGCCGATGCACCCGTTCCCCGGCTGCTCGCTGGTGGCGATCCCGTGCCGCCCGGAGAGCCGCGGCTGGCTGAGGATCAAATCGCCCGACCCGGCGGAGCCGCCGGCGATGCAGCCGAACTATCTGGCGGCCCGCGCCGACCAGGAGACAATGATTGCCGCGCTCAAGATCTCGCGCCGCATCTTCCAGACGCCGACGATGCAGCAATACGTCGTCGAGGAATTCTGGCCGGGCATGCAGGTGGACAGCGACGAGGGCCTCCTCGAACACGCCAAACGCACCGGCAGCACGACCTTCCACCAGACCTCGACCTGCATGATGGGCCCGCACGCCACCGCCGTCGTCGACAGCGAGTTGCGGGTCCACGGCATCGCGGGCTTGCGCGTCGTCGACGCCTCGGTGATGCCGGCGGTCATTTCCGGCAACACCAATGCCGCAACGATCATGATCGCCGAGAAGGCTGCCGATCTGATCCGCGCCGCCACCCGCGCCGCCGCCGCCCCGGCCCGCGCGGCCTAGGGTCGTCCTAGGGTCGGCCCGCCTCTTGCCTTCCGCTGGCGCGTGCACTATTCCGCGGGCATGTTTGCCCCTGCCGTAGCGAGGACGAGATGAAAGCGCTGGTCGCGGTCAAGCGGGTCGTCGACTACAACGTCAAGGTCCGCGTCAAGGCCGACGGGACCGGGGTCGAGACCGCCAACGTCAAGATGTCGATGAACCCGTTCGACGAGATCGCCATCGAGGAGGCGCTGCGCCTGCGCGAAGCCGGCATCGTCGAGGAGGTGATCGCGTTCTCGGCCGGAATCCAACAATGCCAGGAGACGATCCGCACCGCGCTCGCGATGGGCGCCGACCGCGGCGTTCTGGTGCTGACCGAGGTCGAATTGCAACCGCTCGCCGTCGCCAAGCTGTTGCAGGCGGTGGTCGCCAAGGAAGCGCCGCAGATCGTTATCATCGGCAAGCAGGCGATCGACGACGATTGCAGCCAGACCGGGCAGATGCTGGCCGCCCTGCTCGGCTGGCCGCAGGCGACCTTTGCCTCCAAGGTGACGATCGGCGACGGCACCGCCGAGGTGACGCGCGAAGTTGATGGCGGGCTCGAGACGATCGCGTTCAAGCTGCCGATCGTCGTCACCACCGACCTGCGGCTCAACGAGCCGCGTTATGCCTCGCTCCCCAACATCATGAAGGCCAAGAAAAAGCCGATCGTGACGCTGACCCCCGACGAGCTCGGGGTCGATGTGACCCCGCGCCTCATCACGCTCAAGGTCGAGGAACCGGCGAAGCGCCAGGGCGGCGTCAAGGTCGGCTCGGTTGAGGAACTGGTCGACAAGCTCAAGAACGAAGCGCGGGTGATCTGATGTCCGTTCTGGTCGTAGCCGAACATGACAACCGGGCCGTGAAGGCCGCGACG
>DATLRD010000006.1:0-14670 GCA_035534855.1 Allostellaceae bacterium
GGGGGGAAACCTGCGGGAGGACACCGATGAGTTCAATCGAGCGAGGCGGGGTCGGAGCCCGCCAATCAGCGGGATTTTTCAGCCGCAACCGCACCATCGCCGGCCCGGGGTTCAGCCGCTGGATGGTGCCGCCGGCGGCGCTGTGCATTCATCTGTGCATCGGCCAGGTCTATGCCTACAGCGTGTTCAACCTGCCGATGACCCGGCTGCTCGGCATCACCAAATCGGCGCCGGGCGACTGGGATCTGACCGAGTTGGGGTGGATCTTTTCGATCGCGATCTTCGTGCTCGGCTTCTCGGCGGCGATTCTGGGCCGCTGGGTCGAAGAGGGCGGCCCGCGCAAGGCGATGTTTACTGCGGCGCTGTGCTTCGGCAGCGGGTTCATCGTCTCGGCGATCGGTGTTTATGTGCACAGCATCTGGATCGTCTATCTCGGCTACGGGGTGATCGGCGGCATCGGGCTCGGGCTCGGCTACATCTCGCCGGTCTCGACGCTGATCAAATGGTTCCCCGATCGGCCGGGCATGGCCACCGGCATGGCGATCATGGGGTTCGGCGGCGGCGCCTTTATCGCCTCGCCGCTGTCGGTATGGCTGATGGCCAGGTTTTCGACCCCGACCCATGTCGGCGTGGCCGAGACGTTCATCGTTTTGGGCGTGATCTATTTTATCTTCATGCTGGTCGGCTCAGTGATCGTACGCGTGCCGCCGACCGGCTGGGCGCCCGAGGGCTACGTCGCGCCGGTGGAGGCGCGGACGCTGATCACGATGAACGACGTTTTCGTCTACGACGCGCTGAAGACGCCGCAATTCTGGCTGATCTGGTGGGTGCTGTGCCTTAACGTCACCGCCGGCATCGGCGTCTTGGGGCAGGCCTCGGCGATGAGCCAGGAAATGTTCCCCGGTCACGTCACCGCGGTCGCGGCAGCCGGATTTGTCGGGCTGATGAGCCTGTTCAACATGGGCGGGCGCTTCTTCTGGGCTTCGATGTCCGACTTCCTCGGCCGACGGAACACCTATTTCGTGTTCTTTGCGCTCGGTACCGTGCTCTACGCGCTGGTGCCGCACACCGGCAAGATCGGTAGCGTCAGCCTGTTCGTGCTGGCGTTCCTCGTCATCATCAGCATGTACGGCGGCGGGTTTTCGACCGTGCCGGCCTATCTGAAGGACATGTTCGGCACCCGTTACGTGGGCGCCATCCACGGCATGCTGATCACCGCCTGGTCGATAGCCGGCATCTTCGGCCCGGTACTGGTCAACTATATCCGGGCCTACAACGTCGCGCACGGCGTGCCCAAGGCGCAGGCCTACAACACGACGATGTACCTGATGGCCGTGCTGCTGGTGATCGGCTTCATCTGCAACTGGTTCATCACGGCGGTACACGAGCGCTTCCACATGAAGCCGGACGACGTGGGCAGCGCGACCGACGACAGCGTCCCCGTGGCCTGACCGGCATCGCCTGAAGGAGAACGCAAGATGGCTAACGACAGCGCGGGCGGCACGACCGCCCTGCATCTGATCCTCGCCTGGGGCTTTGTCGGGGTTCCGCTGGCGCTCGGCGTGCTCCAGACGATTCTCAACGCGATGAAGCTGTTCCAGTAGCCGCCGCCGCGATGCAACGCGCCGCGTCCGGAGACAGCCCCGGATGCGGCGCCTGCCGTGCCGGCCGCGTGGCGGCGCCCTGCCCGGTGCCTTAAGCGCGGTCTGCTCGACATAAGGGCGGAGCAGCCCGTCGGCCGCGCACGAATTGGCCGCGTCGCCGCGCATGTCAGCCTGATCGACGGCTGATCTCCGCTTCCGCCCCTGCCGCGACGCGTTAAACCCGTCCTCTGGCACGCAGCTTGCGTCGCCTCCGGCCGCATGGCGCACGCCGTTGGAACCCCGGAGGCTCGCTTTATGGCAATCACGCGTCGCACCTTGATCGGCTCGGGTCTCGCGCTCCCGGTCGCCGCGGCGCTCGATTGGGAGATGACCCCGAAGATGATCGGCGAGGTCAAATCCTATGCCGACCACTCCGATCCTGGTCAACACGATCTTCGGCGTGCGCAGCGTCGAGCCACGCCTGATCGAGGCAGCTTCGATGCTCGGCGTGTCGCGTGCCGCGCTGTTCCCCAAGGGGGTGCTGCCGTCTGCGCTGCCCGGCATCTTCACCGGGCTGCGCCTGGGCCTTGGCTTTGCGTGGGTGGTAATCGTCGCCGGCGAATTGAGCGGGGTGCGCATCGGGCTCGGGGCGATGATCGAAAACGCGCGCGAGGTGTCGCGCACCGATGTGGTGATCGCCGGGCTGATCGTGATCGGCCTCGCCGGCTTCCTCTCCGACCAGGCGATCCGCATGTTGAGCCGGCACCTCTTGCGCTGGAACCCGCAGCATGGCTGACACGGTGATCGCCCTGCCGCGCGGGCGGATGCGCGAGGCACCGGTCAGCGAGGCCGACGCGATCCTGCGCATCGCCGGCGTGCACAAGCGCTTCACGACCAACGGCGGGAAGATCGAGGCGCTGCGCGCGGTCGATCTGTCGATCCGGCGCGGCGAGTTCATCTGCTGCACCCGACCGTGCGCGGGATCATCGCCGGCGCGGAAGGGATTTCGGCGCCCGACGTCTTCGCCGGGCTCGACCGGCTCGCCCTGCTGCGCCAGCAGACGCGCAAGACGTGGGCCGAGTTCGACGTGCTGCTGCTGCCGACGACCGGGACGACCTACCGCATCGCCGAGGTCGCGGCCGACCCGGTGGCGCTCAACGAAAACCTCGGCCGCTACACCAATTTCTGCAACCTGCTCGACCTGTCGGCGATCGCGATTCCCGCCGGGTTCCGGCGCGACCGGCTGCCGTTTGGCGTGACGCTGTTCGCCCCTTCCTTCCGCGATCTGCTGCTCGCCGCGCTCGGCGCCGCACTGCACCGAGCGGCCGGCCTGCCGCTCGGTGCCACCGGCTGCGCCATGCAAGGTGAATGATATGGCGCCGATCGAGCTGCGCGCCACGCCCGGCGGCGCCGCGCTGGCGGTCGCCTGGCCGGACGGCTCGACCGCGACGCTGGCCGCCGCCGCCCTGCGCCGGGCCTGCCGCTGCGCCGAGTGCACCGCGGCGCACGCAACCGCAGCCGCTCTGCCCGATCGGCAGAACCTGGCGATCATCGCGATCGATCCGATCGGCGGCTACGCGGTCAATATCGGATTTTCCGACGGCCACGCCCGCGGCATCTATCCGTGGGCGCTGCTGCGCGAGCTCGGCGGCGCCTAGCCCCCGACCAGCTCGAGCAGCAGGTCGGGACGTTCGATGACGATGCTCTGCCGCCCGACCGAGATCACCCCGCGCTTTTGAAACCGGTCGAGCGTCATCGTGATCCATTGCCGGGTCACGCCGACGATGTTGGCGAGTTGGTCGTGCGTCACCTTGCGCTGCACGACGAGGCGGTTGGCCCCGAGATGCGGTTCCGGCCGGCCATAGATTTCCCCGAGGATGATCAACAGCTGAGCCAGCCGCTCGATCGCGGAGCGGGTGCCGAGCATCTGCACCAGCGCCGAATAGCACTTGCTCTTGGCGACCAGCCCCTCGATCAGGCAGATCGCGAATTGCGGCAGCCGCTCGACCAGGCGACGCATGTTTGCGCCGCTGAGGGTGAGCAGCGTGCTGTCCTCGGCCGCGACGCCGGACCAGATATGCAGCCCGCCGCGAAACATCTCCGGCCCGCCGACGAAATGCCCCGGCGTCCAATAGGCCAGCGTGATCTCGCGGCCCGACGGCGCGGTGTAATAGCTGCGCACCACGCCGGTCTCGATCAGAAAGATGCCCTCGTGCGGCTGGCCCTGGAGAAACACGGTTTCGCCGCGGGCGAAGCTGGCGATGCGCCCGAGCGCGCGCACCTGCGCCAGATCGCCAGGCGGCAGGCGGTCGAGAAAGCTCGCCCCGTCATTCAGCTCGCCGATAAACTCGCCGAGATAGAGCGCACTCGGCGCGCGCGCCTTCGCCGCCGCGCTCATCGCCGCTCCCGGGCGCAGGAATCGCCGGCCGGCCGCGTGCGGCTCGCGAGATACGTCGACAGCGCGTCGATGTCGCCGTCCGAAAGTCGCTGCGCGATCTTTTCCATCACCCGCTCAGGGTCGTTGGCCCGCCGCCCCGCCCGGAAATCCTCAAGCTGCTTGGCGAGATAGCCACGCTGCTGCGCTTCGAGGCATGGCGCGACGAAATCGTGCTTTGGCGCCGGCCCGTGACAGTCCGCGCAGGGCGGGATGCGGTCGGATCGGCTGCCGTGCGCGAACAGGAGCTGCGCCCGCGCCATGGCCACCATGTCCAGCCCCTTCACCGGTTGCGGCTGCGGCGCCGGCAGGCCCGCGAAATACCCCGCCACCTCGCGCAGCACGGCGCCGGTGGTTTCGCGCGACGACACCCCCATCTGGCCGTGGTCGTTGGTGCGTTTGCCATCGCGGAAATCCCGCATCTGCTTGAGGAAATACGCCGTGCTCTGGCCGGCAAGGCTGGGGAAATGCCCGTTCGGCGCGACCCCGTTAAGGTCATGGCATTCGCCGCACCCTTCCCACGGCTTCATGTCCTTGGTGACAACCATGTCGCCGCCGACACCGTTGTCTGCCGCCGCTGCCGTGGCGCACCCCAAACACAGGATCGCAGCAATGAGCACATAGGCGGGCGCCAGACGTGGCCTGATCACCGGTTCTGCTGGTCGAACGCGCGCAGGCTTTCCGCACGGATCTTTTCGAGGCATTGCCGCTTGAGCCGGATGAAGCCGTCCTCGGTGGCGATTTCCGGCTGGCGCGGGCGGGCCAGCGGCACCGCAAGGTCGGCGATGATGCGGCCCGGACTGGCGCTCATCACCAGCACCCGGTCGGCAAGAAACAGCGCCTCGTCGATGTCGTGGGTGACGAAGATCACCGTGGTGCGGAATTCGCTCCAGATCGCCAAGAGGCTTTCCTGCATCATCACCCGGGTCTGCGCGTCGAGCGCGCCGAACGGCTCGTCCATCAGCAGCACGCTCGGATAATTCGCCAGCGCGCGGGCGATCCCGACGCGCTGCTGCATGCCGCCCGACAATTCGCCGGGATAGCGCTTGGCGAAGCGCGACAGCCCGACCATGTCGAGAAACGTGCGCGCGACGGCCTCGCCGTCTTCCCGCCCGGCGAGCCGCGGCCCGAACGCGACGTTGTCGAGCACGGTCTTCCACGGAAACAGCGAATATTGCTGAAACACCATGCCGCGGTCGGGCCCGGGCCTGGTCACCGGCACCCCGTCGACCGTCACCTGCCCGTGCGACGGCATCACATAGCCGGCGACGCTGTTGAGCAGGGTCGACTTGCCGCAGCCCGATGGCCCCAGCAGGCAGACGAACTCTCCCGGCTGTACCTCGAGCGAGGAATTGGCGACCGCGACATGGCGGTTGGCGCCCTTGCCGAAGGCGATCGACACCCGGTCGATCACGACGTGGCCCTTCTCCGCGGCGCGCGGCGCGCCCGGCCGAGCGCCGGGTTCGCCACCGTCGCGCAGCGCGATCAGCTGTGCTGCCATGATCCCGCCCCTCCTAGCGCTGTGCGGCGACGACGGCCGCGCCGGGCGCCAGCGCCCGCTCGCGTGGCGTCGCGGCGCAGCGGCGGGCCAGCAGATACGTCGTCGCCAACAGCATCCCGGTGCCGGCCCACGACAGCTCCTGGCCGTAGGGCAGGATCGCGTAGGCGGTCTCGGTACCGAGACCGAGCAGCGTCAGCCCGACCACCCATGATGGCGCAGCGCAGCAGGTGACCCAGGTCATCGTCACGTTGGCGGCGCCGGCGATAACCGTGCCGAGCCCGACCGCGGCGGCGCCGGCGCCGCGCACCGGCACGGCGCAGCAGCTTCGCGACCGGCGCAGCAGCAGCACGCAGGTCGCGACCAGCACCCCGATGAGGATCACCATGATCAGGTTCGCCGGGATCAGCTCGAGGCTCCACTCGGCGATGCCGTGGCCGTAGTCGTAATTCATATAGCCGGTCTCAAACAGCCACTCGTTGCCGATCAGCGGCACCATGTCGGCGATCGCCGGGGTGTGCCGGATGATCCGCCACACATTGGCCGGGTAGTTGTAGAACGTGACGTAGTTCGGGAAATGGCCGAGCCGGATCGTCACGGTTTCCAGCTGCGTCGCGTAGTAGAGCACGACAAAGCCGACGATCATCAGCAGCCAGCCGCGCCGGCTTTCCCGCACCGTCGCGCGGATCACGCCGAACGCGGTCATGACCGCCCCCGCCGCTGCCAGGCCAGTAATGGCCGGGTCAAGAGCCGCACTGCATAGGTCGACAGCGTGCCGAGCAGGCCGATCATCAGCATGCCGACGACGATGTCCGGGTAGTTGATCAGCGAATAGGCGTTCCAGGTGAAATAGCCGATGCCGTATTGCCCGCTGATGATCTCGCCGGCGAGCAGCGAGAACCACGACACCCCCATGCCGATCGCCAGCCCCGCGGCGATGCTCGGCAAGGCCGCGGGGATCACCACATGCCAGAAGATCGCGAAGCGCGACGCGCCGAGCGACTGCGCCGCCCGCACCAGCACCTCGGGGGTCTGCTCCACGCCGTGGATCGTGTTGAGCACGATCGGAAACAGCGCGCCGAGAAAGGTGATGTAGATGATCGAGGATTCCTCGGTCGGCCACATCAGGATCGCCAGCGGGATCCACGCCACCGCCGGGATCGGGCGCAGCAGCTCGATATACGGCACGAGAAGGTCGCGGGCGAGCCGCCACCGCCCCATGATCAGCCCGAGAAAGATGCCGACCACCGAAGCCAGCGTATAGCCGCCGGTGATCCGCGCCATGCTGACGGCGATATGCATGTAGAACTTGGGCTCGTGCAGATGGCGCCACAGCGCCTCTGCGACCGTGACCGGCGTCGGCACGTTGGTAAAGCGGATATAGAGGTCGAGATGGACCTTTGCCGCCCAGTACCACAGCCCGATCCCGGCGAGGATCGCGGCCGTGCGCAGCCCCCAGCTCCGCGCCGTCGCGGCGAGCCGCTCGGCCCGCAGCGCCGCCGCGTCCTGGGTAACCGCCGGCGCGTCGCCGTGATCCCATTCATCGGCCTCCGCGGGCGCGGCGGCGTCTGCGACGCCCTCCGCCCTGCGCACCGGAAGCCGGGTTTCCACTGCCGCCATGTCTGGCTCCTGCTGCCGTCCGCCGCTCAGCTCGTCGTGCTGTGCATCGCCTGGTCGAAGGTCAGCGCCTTGCCCTTCTTGTCGGCGGCGTATTTCTCGGCCTCGCCCTTGCGCAGGAACGCGGCGTAGTCGCCACCCGGGGTCTCGACATAGAACGCCGAGTTGCCGAACAGCTTGAGCCCGGTGGCCTGGTCATAGACGTAGGTCGCGTTGATCTTGGCGCCGGTCGCCGTGAAATCCGCCGCCGCCTTGAGGAACGCCTTCATCGTCGGATAGGACTTGATGCCGTCGCGGGCGTGCCAGATCTCGTCCGGCAGACCGCGGTTGGCGACGCTGGGGTCGACGACCTGTGCCAGCTGCCTGTCGTAATCGAGCCCCATCGCCTTGTACGCGGTGCGGATATAGCCGTCGTCGACCCATTTCTTGAAATCGAGCGGCGGCGACAGGTGCGCGTCGGCGAGCACCTTGTGGTCGAATTCGAGTGTCTTGATCCATTGCGGCTTGAGCGTCGGGTCGAGGGTCAACAGACCGCCCTTCGAGAAATAAAGGTAAAGCACCTCCTTCTCGACGCCGGTCCACTTCTCCATCATCTCGGTCGCCTTCATCGGGTCCTTGTTGACCCAATCGCCGGCGTCGTGGATCGCCTCGATAAAGGCGACGACGATCTCGGGGTATTTCGTCGCAAAATCCTTGCGCACGACGAGCCCGTGCAGATAGGGCACGCCGGTCTGGCTGCCGTCATAGATTTTCCGCCCGGTGCCGCGGTATTCCATGATTTCCGACCACGGGCAGAAATCGGCGTGCGCGTCGATCTTTCTGGCCTGGATGTTGGCGGCGCCGACCGCCGGGCTCTGATTTTTCAGCTCGATCGACGACAGCGTCATGTGGTCGTCGCCCAGCGCCTTGATCAGCATGCCCCACGCGGCGCTGCCGACCGGCACCGATACCGAGTGGCCCTTAAGATCCTTGAGGCTGAAGATCTTCGAATTGATCGGCACGACGATGCCGTTGCCCGAGCCCTTGAGGTTGTAGCCGGTGCCCGCGACATAGAGCGAACGCAGGCTGTCGGTGGCCTGAAACTGCGCACCATTGACGATAAGGGGATAATCACCCATCACGCCGAACTGCAGCTTGTCGGCCAGCATCTCGTTGGTGATCGGCCCGCCCGAACTGTAGTCGTTCCATGTGATGTCGTACTTTACGCCGGCGTACTTGCCGTCATGCGGCAAGTGCTTCTCAAGGAGTCCCAGCTCCTTGACGATGATCCCGGCGGTATAAGTGTCGGTGCACATGCTCTGGTGGCCGATCGCAATGTCGATCGTCTCGGCAAAGGCCGGACTGGACAGCGCCAGGCACAGCGCGGCGAACATCAATCGTCGAAGCAGCATCGCAATCCCCTCGTGCCAAGCTCGTCTTAACTCGTGCTCTTATTGGCGCAAGCCATGTGCCAGCCCATCAGCGCCGGACAGAGAATCGTAACTAGCTGATAAAACGAAGTGTTCTTGACGGTTTGTGGCCCGTCGCAGCGGCGTGTGGCGCGTCGCTGTTCCCGGCCTCCGGTCCGTGCCCAATTCTTTGGCAGACGGCCCCGCGGCCGCTAATACAAGTGCGAGGACGCGCCGCTACCAGCGCGGCACGCGCACGCCAAAGCGGAACGCGTCGGGGCGACCCAGCAGGTATTCGAAGTCGATCGGGCGCTTCCGGCCGTCATAGGTCAGCCGCCGGATGCGCAGCAGCGGAGCGCCGTCCTCGACGCCGAGATACCCGGCCGACATCTTGTCGGCGCCGGTCACGTCGAGCGTCAGATCGGCGAAACCCAGCTCGACGCCGAGCACCTGCTCGATCAGCACGAAGATGTCGGCGTGGGCCAGGTCGAGGGCAAGCAGCCGCCGGCCGATATCGACCGGGAAATGGCTGACGTCGTAGGACAGCGCGGCGCTGCCGCCCACCCGCACGCGGCGGATCGTCACCGCCGGCTCGCCGCGCTCGAGCTCGAGCGCCTTCTGTACCTCGGGCGTGGCCGGCCCTTCGGCGGCGTCGAGCACGACCGAATGCGCCTCGACCCCGACCGACGCCATCATCTCGCCAAAGCCCTGCAGCCGGCCGAGATCGTGCAGCGCCCGCACCGACCGCACGAAATACCCCTTGCCCTGGCGACTTTCGACGAGGCCGGCGCGGCGCAGCCCGTCGAGCGCCAGGCGGATCGTCACGCGGCTGGCGGCAAATTCGCGCTGCAGCGCGCTTTCCGACGGAAGCCGCACGCCTGGGGCGTAATCTCCGCAGAGCACGCGCTCTTGCAGGATCTTGCCGATCGCGCCGTATTTCGGGAGCCGCGGCCGCGCCACGCTGCGCCGCAGCCCTCGCCGGCGCGCGGCGAGCGCCATCGTTCAGCCCCCGCGGATGCGGCTGATCGCCCAGCGCAGGTTTTTGCGCACGTCAGGATCGGGGTCGTTCAAGTGGTCTTCCAGCACCGGCAGCGCCGCGGGATCGGCGATCTCGCCGAGCGCCGCCGCGGCCTCCTTGCGCAAATTGCTGATCGAATGATCGAGCGCCGCCGCGACCGCGCCGACCGCTGTGGCCGCCTTGAGCTTGCCGAGGCTGCGGATCGCCTTGAGCCGCACCTGCCAGTATTCGTCGCGGGTCAGCCCGACCAGCGGGCCGGCCGTCACGGCAAACCCGCTTTTGCCGGCGGTTTCGGCGGCGAGTTCGCGCACCTGCCAGTCACCGTCGCCGAGCAGCACGGCGACCGCCTCGGCCGCCGGCCTGGCGTGCGAAAAGCCGATCGCGCTCGCCGCAGTGCGGCGCACGACCGGGCTCGGGTCGCGCGCCGCGGAAATCAGCGCCGGCAGCGACTCCTCAAGTTGCAGATAGCCGATCACGCCGACCGCCTGGGCGCGCACCTCGGGGTCGGCATCGGCCAGCGCCGCGACCGCCGGCTTCAGCGCATCGGGGCGGCGCAGTTCCTTCAGCGCGCGCAACGCCGAACGGCGGACAAACGGCTCGGCGTGCGCGACATAGGGAAACAGCGCATCGGCCGCATCCGGGTCCTTCAATTCGGCGAGGCTGTCGGCCGCCGCCTGGGCCACCGCCGGGTCGGCGTCACCGAGCGCCTCGGCGAGCGCCGCCGCGGCCTGCGGCCCGTCGAACTCGCCGAGCGCGATCGCCGCCTGCAGCCGCACTTCGCGTGCCGCGTCGCCGAGCGTCGCGGCGAGGTGGGGGATCGCGTCGGGATCGGCGGTCTCGGCCAGCGCCATCACGGCGACGCGGCGCGCCGCCGGGTCGGCATCGGACAGGCGCGCCGCGAGCGCGGCAACATCGCCAAAATCCTCGAACGGCTCGAATGCGGCAGACATCGCGGGCCTACCGCAGCAGATAGGGGATGTTGACCTTGACCGCGCCGGTCGGGCAGTCGGCCTCGCACGGCATGCAGTACCAGCATTCGTCGTATTTCATATAGGCCTTGCCGGTCAGTTCGCTGATCCGCAGCACGTCGAGCGGGCAGACGTCGACGCAGACGACGCAGCCCTTGTCGGCGATGCATTTGGCTTCGTCGACGACGACCGGAACGGTGGTGGGCGTGTTGGCGAGCGGCATGACTAGCTTCTTCCCTCAATGCTTCCCGTCGCCCCCGCGAAAGCGGGGGTCCAGCGGCAATCGCTCAGCCCGTCGCCCTGGATTCCCGCCTGCGCGGGAATGACGATGAAAAAATGCTCGGGCATCTGTCTCAGGCCCGGCGGCCGATGCGCTGCCGGTCATAGGCGTCGCGCTCGTCATCGGCGATCGGCACGATGTACGGGGCAACCGGGCGGGTTTCGCAGACCATTGCCCCGTCGCGCTTGCTCAGAATCGTGTGGCACAGCCAGTTGTCGTTGTCGCGCTCGGGAAAATCGGTGCGGTAATGGTAGAGCCCCCAGCGGCTTTCGGTGCGGAACAGCGAGGCGCACACCGCCATATCGGCGCAGTCGAGGATCGAGGCCGCCTCCAGCGAGCGCATCAATTCGTGCGGGTCGCGCGCCACCATGCCGTGTTCGAGGTCGTCGCGGATTTCGGCGAAACGGTCGGTGGCCAGCTCGTATTTGCGGGTGACCTTGGGCGGCTGCAGGTAGTCGTTGACGAAGCGCCTTGTCTTGTACTCGATCTGGTTGGGCGGAATGCCGTCCTCGCGCAGCGTCGGGGCGAGCACGCGGCGGCACTCGGCCGCGACGTCTTCCGGGTCGAACTCGCCAAGGTCGGTCTCGGCCGCGTAATCGATCGCGTGCTCACCGGCGATTGCCCCGTTGGTAAAGGCACCGAGCATATAGTTGTGCGGCACGTTGGCCATGTCGCCGGCGGCGTATAGCCCGGGCACGGTGGTACGGGCGAATTCGTCGACAAACACGCCGGAGGCGCTGTGGCCCGAGCAGAACCCGATCTCGGAGATATGCATCTCGATCATGCGGTGCCGGTAATCGGTGCCGCGGCCTTCGTGAAACCGGCCGCGGGTCGGCCGCTCGACACGGTGCAGGATCGATTCGATCTCGCCGATCGTCTCGTTGGCGAGGTGGTCGAGCTTTAGAAACACCGGCCCCTTGCCCGACAGCAGCTCGTTGTAGAATTCGAGCATCATCTGGCCGGACCAGTAGTCGCATTCGATAAACCGCATGCCCTCGTTGTTGGCGGTATAGCCGCCAAACGGCCCGGCGACATAGGCGCAGCTCGGGCCGTTATAGTCCTTGATCAGCGGGTTGATCTGAAAGCATTCGAGGTTCGCCAGGCCCGCCCCGGCGTGATAGGCCATCGCGTAGCCGTCGCCGGAATTGGCGGCATTCTCGTAGGTGCCGAACATGTAGCCGGAGGTCGGCAGGCCGAGCCGCCCGGCGGCGCCGAGGCACAGGATCACCGCCTTGGCGCGCAGCACGAGAAACTCCGAGGTGCGGGTGTTGACCGCGACCGCACCGGCGATGCGCCCGTCCCGGCCGGTCAGCAGCCGTGTCGCCATGTAGCGGTTGGAGATCAGGATCTGCGCCCGCCGCAGCTGGCGATAGAGCGCCTTTTTGACCGTGTCGCCATTCGGCATCGGCAGCACGTAGGTGCCGATGTGGTGAACCTTCTTTACGTCGAAATCGCCCTTTTCGTCTTTCAGGAATCGGATGCCGAACTTGTCGAGCTCCTGAATGATCTCAAAACAGCGCTCGGCATATTTGTAGACCGGCGCCTGGTCGCAGATGCCGTCATTGGCGATCGTGATTTCCTTGGTGTACTGCTCGGGCGTCGCGTGGCCGGGGATGACCGCATTGTTGAGCCCGTCCATGCCCATCGAGATCGCGCCCGAGCGCTTGACGTTGGCCTTTTCGAGCAGCACCACCCGCGCTTTGGGGTTTTTGACCTTGGCCTTGTAGGCCGCCATCGGCCCGGCGGTGCCGCCGCCGATGACCAGGATGTCGCAATCGACCTGAGAGACGCGGTCCGGGATATCGCCCATCGTTGCTGTGCCCTGTGCGTTTCGTCTGCTGCGGCAGGCCATGCCCACGCGCAAGAATCAGACCATCCGCGATGACACTGACGGCCGGGCACCTGTGCTGTCGGTCAATTAATTGCCGAACCGGTAATTGCCGAACCGGCCGCTACGGCAGCGGCAGCGGCGGCTCGGTGCCGGGATCGAGCTGCATGTCGAACGCGGTCAACAGCGCGGCGGTCGCCGCATAATTGCCCATCAGCGCGACGAGATCGACGAGGCCGCGCCGGCCGAACCGGGCGAGCGCGCGGGCATAGGTGTGCGGCGACACCTTGCGCGCGGTGAAGATTTCCCGGCCCAGTTCGATGATGACCGCGTCGGCCTCGGCGAGCCCCTCGGTCGGCCGGCGATGCCTGACGGTCTCGATCACCGCGTCGGTAATGCCTTCGCGGCGTGCTTCCTCCGCGTGCGCGGCCCATTCAAACTGGCTGTCGAGCGCCCGCGCGGTGACCAGGATCGCCAGCTCGCGTACCCGGCCGCCAAGCTCGGTTCCCTGGCGGAGGTAGTGGTTGAGCGGCCGCGAATGGCGCGACAATTCCGGGCTGTGCAGCTGGATCCCGCCGGGTCCGCGCAACCCGCGCAGCGTCCCGCCCGCCGGGTCGGCAAGCCGGTCGTAGATCGCCCGCCCCGCCGCGTCGAGCTCGTCGCGCCGCGGCAGCGGCAGGCGGCAGCCGGAGTGCGGATCGATGTCGCCGGGTTGCATGGGCGTCGCCTAAATTGGCGGAGGGGCCTCCGCCATAGCACATTCCGCCGGCGTTCGCTGCGCTTCCGCGTTACCGCGGGTCGGCGACGATCCAGCGCCGCGCCTCGGCCGCGTCTGCCACCGGGAAAATCCGGATTTTACCCGGAACCAGAAACCGGAAGGCGCCGATCGCGAGGCGGATCCACTCGACATCGGTCACCACCGCGATCCGTTCCCAACCCGCGAGGTGGCCGATGCCCACCCGGAAGTCTTCCCACATGGCGCCGGCGTCCATCCCGGAAAACCCGGGGCCCAGCTCGTAATAGCAGCGGACCTTCTCGCGGCTTTTGAACGCCGCCTCGACCGCCGGGATCAAGACATAGTCATAGTCCTTCCGGGTCACGCGTCCTTTCGCGGCGACCGCGACGACACCCTCCGGGAAACCCTGCAATAATTCGATCATGACACGCACCCGCCCGTTGTTTAGGGAACGTTGATGATCAGCAGCGCGGCACCGACGTTTGCCGCTCAACGTGCCGCGTACTCGATTGCATGGTCGTCGCCTTCAGGCCCCCGTCGGTAGCCACCAGGATGCTGTTCATGCTCCACCTCGCTGCGGGGATTCCCGCGCCTCAGTGGCGAACGATCCAACCGGCGACCCGGCGTTCGAGGATCGAGGCTTCCTCCTTCAGCCATTCATAGATATTCGCCCAGGTTCCGTCGGGCAGGTGGACGAGCCGTGCCAGCCGCTGTTCCAGATCCCGTTTCTGCTGCTTGAGGAAATCGAGTTCGCCCGCCGCCTCGACCTTGTCGCGGGCCGGGCCGGCCGCGAGCCGGCCTTCGACCTCGCGCAGGCGCTCGTCGATGCGAAACAGGCCCGTCTCGATTTCCGACTTTATGGCTGCGAATCGAGCGAGAGGGACAATCCAACGCCGATCTCATGCGCTATGCGCGTGACGATGCTACACTCGATGAGTATTCCGCGTGCCGAATATTCCGTCCCAAAAACTCGTCGTGACTCCAAAATCATACCGGGCATCGTGATGGTGACGATTGTGCCTTCTACGCATGGAGTTCATATATCGGCCAGAAAATCTCCCATGGTGAATTTGGTGGTGAACGGTAATATAGGTAAAATAACCGATCGAAAGCCCTACCTGCAATATTGCAATCTCCGGTAATCTAAACGATAAACTGAGGAAAATTCCAAATAGATATATAGTACTCGTTACCAAAGATGAGACACCAATATATCCGGAGGGATCAATATGATGAAGGTGATGCGCACGAGCACATATGAACCGATGAAATCCCCAGCGATGGAACAGATACTCGAACACAGACCAAAAAATCAGACCT
>DATLRD010000007.1:0-10202 GCA_035534855.1 Allostellaceae bacterium
CTTGAGTCGGGTTCATCGAAAACTCCCTGCGGGAGGTGGCAACAAAAAACCCGCCAGTGCGGCGGGTTGGGATGAAGTGAACGGTCACCGGGGTGTCCCCGCGCCGGCTGAGGCCCCCCACCGTCCCGCGGCGCGGGTCCCCCCCTCCTTTCGCGTGCGGGGAGAGGGACGGGGTGAGTGGGCAGTGCCGGCGATTAGCCTCGGAGCACAGTCATCGGCCGGATCGGGTTGGCGTGTGCGGCCTTGATCAGCGCGAGCGTGCGTTCGTCGTCGCTCATCCGCGCCAGCGCGGCGACGACATCGTTGCCGGAGACCGCGCCGCCGCCGTCTTCGTGCTTGGAAATCCCGGCATAGGAGCGCGCCGCGGTCTGCGGCGGCAGCGGGGTCTGCGCGATGTCTTCGACGCGTTTTGCCAGCGCGTCGAGCCGCGGCACGATCTCGCCGGCGAGCGCCTTGGCGAGGTCGCCGCCGCCCGCCGCCTTGCCGGCCGGGCCCGCGCCACCCCCGTCGTTGTCCGGCGCAATCCCCAGCCCGCGCAGAAACCCGCACAGCCATTCGAGGTCGCCGATGATCTGCCCGATCCGGCCGGGTTCGTCGCCAGCCTTGCGCAGCGTCTCGCCCTGCGCTGCCTTGTCGGCACCGCCGATATTCGCGGCCGGCGGCCCCGCCGGGTCGATGCGCTCCTGCCAGGCGGCGATGATGCGCGCCCTGACGTGGGCCAGCTGCGCCGGGGTATAGCGCGCTTCGTTGGCCGGCTGGTGGATATAGTCCCAGGCGGCGCGGATATGCGCCTCGGTGTCGAGCGGGTAGCGCCGCTCGCCGTCGGGCTGATAGCCCGGGTCGGCATGGCCGCCCGCCGCCACGTCACCACCGTCTCCGTCGCCCGCGGCGCGGCGTTCGAGACAGCGCGCCGCCTCCGCCTTGGCGAGGTGATCGTGCGCGGCGACGCCGCAATGCCAGATCTGCACGGGCTGCTGCCCCGCGCCGGCCGCATCGGCCATATGTTGCCCTCCTTCGGCTTTCCAGCAATCGAACACCGCCTCGGGGTTGGCCGGGCGATCGACCAGGCTGATCTCGCTGAGGCTGAGCCCGGTGATGACGCTGCGGTCGGCGGGGTCCCGCGAGGTGACCCGCCCGCCGATCGAAAACCCTTTGTAGACGCCCCCCGCCACCTTGTGCCATGCGCCGGGGTCGATGATCCGCGCGCCGACATAGAGCCCCCTGTCGTCGACTGCCGCCTCTTCGGCGACACCCACCGCCGACATCTGGTGCATTTCGCGGATATTGGCGAATTTCAGGTAGTCGCCGAGCGCGGCAGAGAGCGCGTCACGGGTGATGATCTCGCCCTGGTCGTCCTCGGCCTCGGTCGAGGCATAGCCCCAGACCATGTGCTGCGACGCGTCGATCTTGGCGAGCGGAGCGTAAATGCGCATAAGTTGATGTCCCTCCGTTACACGCCGCCGCCCAGCGGCACCGCCCCTTGCGTGCCGTACACCATCGGCCGGTCGCCGCCGGGCACCGGGTCGAGGCCGAGGATGTCGCGCGCCTCATTGATTGCGTAGACGCCGCTGCGCACATAGGTGTCGATGATCTTGGCCTGTCCGGCGGGGTCGGCCGGGCGCAGATCGGCCCAGGAAAATTCGAGGTCGGGTTCGCCGAGCCGGTCGTGGATCACGTGGTCGGCGAGCCGCTTGACCCAGCGCATCAGCGGCGCCATGCCCTCGTCGAGCGCGGCCTCTTGCGCAGTGTCGGCGGTGGCGCGGTTGAGCTGGCGGATGAACGGCGTCGGCGGCAGCGAAAAGGCGTAGCACACGATGCGCGCCAGCCACTCGTCGAATTCGTCCTTGTACGGTGCCTCGGCAAAGGCCTGGTATTTCGTCCCGCCCGGCGCCCAGATCAGCCGGGTGCGTGAGCCGGTATTGCCGGCCAGCACACTGTCGAACCATTCCTGAAACTGGCGGATCTGCTCGACACTCCACCCGTCGGGCGCACTCAGCAGCCCCGGCGGCACATTGCCCTCGGTAAAGTGCTGCAGCTGCATGACCTGGCGCCTGAGCGCGATGTTGACGGTCATGATGATCTGCTCGACCGGCCCGTAGCCGTAGGCCTTGTGCGGGCGCGGGTTGCGCGGCAGGTAGAGGAGATCATCGCTGGTCAAGAGCTTCCACGGCCGGCCGTGGATCACCTGCTCAAAGGCCGGTGCCGGCGGCTTCGGCCGCCGCCCGGTGTCGTCGACCAGCAGCTTGATCGTCGCGCCGTCGACCGGGTCGAGCCCAATCAGCTCGCCACCGCGGTTGCGCCGCAATTCGAGCGCCGGCGCGTCGAGCACCAGCACATCCTCCAGCACCTCGCGCAGCCAGGTGGCAAACGGCCGCTCGCCATCGGGCCGGCGCCAGAACGCGGTGGCCCGTGCGACCCGCGCCGCGGTGTCGCTGCCGATCCGCGCGCCGCCGACCGGCTTGATCGTCCAGTCGAGCTTTTCGATCTGGTCCTTGCGCGTCTCGATCGCGAGGCGTGTGATGTCGTGCCCGTCGGCCAGCGCCCGCAATTCCTCGAACGACACCGCCTCGTAGGCGCGCGGCGTGTAGATCGTGTTGACGCCGACCGGAAAGTCCCGCACACGCAGCCGCTCCGCTTCGAGCGGCGCCAGCGGGTATCCCGGCGAGAAGATCCCAAGATCGGGCTGAAACACGTTGCGAAACTGCGCCTCCAGCCCCTGCTGGCCCCAGGTATAGCTCGGGGTCAAGGGCGCGCGCTTACCGCCTTGAGGGGGCATCAGAAGCTGCTCCACGCCGTGCGCTTCCAGGTGTTGGGAGCGGTGCAGGCGTACAGATAGTTGCTGTCAAACTCGATCTGTCCGGTCTGGCACGCCGCGCCGCTCGACGCCGGCGTACCGGTGGCCGGGAACATGCCGTTGGCCGACGCGGTCGCCGGGGTCGCGCCGAACACCCGGAAATTCGACCCGTCGAATTCGAGGCGCACCAGCTCGTAATTCTGGCCGTAAAGCGTCAGCGAATTCTGCGCCCCGCGGCTGCCGGGGATCAGGATATTGCCGCCGCTGGTGCCGTTTGTATTAATGGTCAGCGTCCTGCCGTTGTCCGAAGCAAAGCCCATCGACCAGCCGGCAGCGATCGCCGTCGTCGACGGCAGCGTCACGGTAAGGCTCGCGATCGGCGAGTTGTAGTTTGACATGGTCGTGCCGCAATCGAGCGGCCCGGCGGCATAGGTGCTGACCGCGGGAAACGCCCATTTCGCGGTGCACGTGCCGCCCGCCAGGCCGATCGACGCCGCGCTAGCCGGGGTCAGCTCGAGCACCCGGAAATTCGACCCGTCGAACTGCAGAATCGCCTGCTCGTAATCGCCGGCGGCCAGCGCCAGCGAAGTGACGCTCGCGCCGCTGCCGGGATAGACGATCTTGCCGCCGTTGGTGGCATTGACCTGCACGCTCGCTGTCTTGCCGTTATCGTTGGCGATCGCAAAGGTCCAGCCCGGGTTCAGCGTGGTCGTCGGCGGCAAGGTCGCGGTCAGATAGCCGAGCGGGCTGTTATAGGCCGACACCGTGTTGCCGTTGTCGGCCAACGTCGCGCTGTAGGCGCTGGCCGAGGGAAAGCTCCACCGGTCGACCCCGCCGGTTCCGGCCGCGCCGAGCCGCTGCGCCGTCGCGGGCGTCATCTGCTCGACCCGGAAATTGCCGCTGCCGTCGTATTGCAGCGTCACGTATTCGTAGGAATTGCCGGCCAGGCTCAGGCTGGTCTGCGCCGCGGCGTTGACCAGCGGATAAAGGATATCCCCGCCGCTCGCGCCGTTGACCTGCACGGTCAGGCTTTTGCCCTGGTCGGTGGCGAACCCCATCGACCAGCCGCTCGGCAACCCGGTGGTGGACGGCAGGGTCACGGTCAGCCCGCTCGCGGCGTTATAGCTTGACACCACGTTGCCGTTATCGCCGAGCTGCGCGGCATAGCCGGGGCTCGACGGGTACAACCAGTTGCCCGGCCAGTCGCGGCTCTGCAGCCCGTTGGTCGCCAGCGTGTTGCGGGTTCCGGTCACGACGCGGAAATTGGTACCGTCAGACTGCAGTTGCAGGTATTCGTAGTTGCCGGGGCCGAGCGTCACCGCGCTTAGCGCCTTGCCGCCGGCGAGGATCGACCCGCTCGGTGTGGTGATGGTCAATCCCTTGCCGTTGTCGGTGGCAAAACCCATCCACCAGCCGGCCCCAACCGAGACTGGCGACGGCAGCGTCACTGCCAGACTGCTGCCGGTAGCATTGGATGACGACACCACCGTGCCGCTGTCGAGCCCCCCGGCAGTGAAGCTCGCCGCCGAGGGAAACTGCCACTGGGCCCAGCTGCCGGTACCGCTGACCTGAAGGCCGACGGTTTGCGACCCGCGATTGGTGACGGCGCCGCCGTAATCCGGATTGATCAGCAGGTTGCGCATGCTCGCCGTCGCGCTGACCGCGGTCGGGCAATTCAGATAGGGCGAGACGAAGCTGTTTTCGCCGTCATGCGCAAAGGTGATGCCGAGGCAGGTCGGCGATTCCTCCATGTCGAAGGCAAAGATCGTGTTCGAGAAATCGTACCCGTTCTCGAGGAGCAGCGCGGTGCCGCCGGTGCCGCCGGCCGAGCCGGCCCCGGAAATCCGCGAAAACTGCGTCTGCTCCAGCGCAATTCCGGCGCTGCCGCCGGCGGAATCGGCGATCGCGAAGATGTCGCTGTCGAGCACGAAATTGAGCTGCAGCCCGCCCGCGCCCGCCGCCGTGCTGGCGTTGTTGACGACCAGATGATCGAGCTTCAGCGAGTTGTGCGCATCGGAGAAATCGGGTTTGCCGATCACCACCGCATAGGCCGGCGTGTCGGCATTCACAAACAGCGTCCCTTCCTGGCGAAAATAAAAGCAGCCGGTCGGGCTGGCGGTGGTCCCGCCGCTGCACTCGACCTGCAGCACCGGCCCCGAGGCGATCGACCGTCCGTCGAGCGTTGCGCCTTCGGAAATCAGGCGGAACCCGCTGCTCGCCCGCGCCGCATAATCGATCGTGATCGGGGCGGTGAGCTTGTAGGTGCCCGCCGGAATGTGCACCGGCCAGCCATTGGTGACCGCCGCGTCGATGGTCGCCTGGATCGCGCTGGTGTCGTCATGGCTGTCGTCGCCGGTGGCGCCCCCGGCCATGCCGGGGCAACGCACGTCGATCCACGGTCGACCCGAGCACATCAGCACGTCGCCGCTAAGGGTAGCCGTGCCTGTCGCCGTCAGGGTCGAGAAATTCCCCGCCGACTGGGCCATCGCCCCGCCGGCAGAAAAGGCGGCGCCGGCAAGCGCAGCTGCCGCAAGCGCAACTCCGATCCGCGTCATCGCGCAACGCCGCTACCAGCGCCGCGCGGCAAAGGCCTGGCCGGTCGTTGCGCCGAACAGGCTCACCGCGCCGGCCGGCTTGTACCCCGACGGCGTCTGGAACAGCCCGCCATTCGCCGCGAGCTGGATGCTGGCTCCGCCGGCCGAGGCGGTGCCGACATCGCAGATCCACAGCGCCGCCGACGAATTGTTCTGCACCAGAAACCCGTTGACCGGCACCACGCCGCCAAACAGCGTCTGCGCGCTGCCGCCGGCGGCGACCGCATTGCTGCCGTCACTCGCGGCGCTGGCGGCGGTGTTGACCACCGGCAACGGGTTTTGCGGCCCGACCGGGGTTGATACGCCCTGCGTATCGGTCGAGGCCGGCGCGTGCACCGGCACCATGTTGCCGCTGCCGTCGGTAACGATCGACAGCGACTGCACCGCCGTGTTGGCGTCCTTGATCAGCAATGTCATCTTCCGTCACCTCCGGTCGCGGCGAGGCCGCGATAGATTTCGAACATCCCTTCGCCGGCCATTGGCGTGACCAGCAGCTCGCTCAATCCCCACACCAGCGCGTCGACCCGGTCGGGCGAATACCCGGCCTTGGCACGGTCGAAATCGCTGGTGAAGCCGCACATCTGGTCTTCGAGCTGTGGGAGGGCGCCGAGATGGTGCACCCGCCCCTGCTCGTAGAGCGCCGCGACCGGCTCGGCCCGTGCCACCTTGCCGCGCGCCGCCCGCACCGCGGTGAACGCGACGCTCGGATCGACCACCCGCAGAGTCGCTTCGACCATGTCGCCGCCGTTGTTGACCTCGGCGACGATGCGGTCGGCGCCGTGGGACCGCCACGCCGCGAGCGCGACCTTGGCCCATTCGGGCGGCGTGTAGCGCCCCGAGAGGTCGGCCAGCACATAGCCGTGCCCGCCCCCGTCCGCGGCGGGCGCCTTGCCGACGACGACAATACCGGTCTCGTCGCTGTCGCCGCCGCTGGTCGCGGCCGGGTCGATCGCCACGACGATCCGCTGCAGATCGGGTACGGCCGCCACCCGCGCCGCCTCGATCAGGGCGCGGCTCCACAACGCGCCCGGCACGTCGTCTAGGATCTCGCCGTCGAGTTCCTGCCGCCCGAGCCGCGTGCCCTCATAGCGCCGCACGATCTGCTCAAGGAACGCCGGCGGCAGGTTGTCGCGGTTGTCGGCCGTCGTGCCGCGTGTCACCGCGACACGCGGGTCGGCGATCAGCGCCTTGACCAGCTTTGTCGGGCGCGGCGTCGTCGTCACCACCGCCCGCGGATCGGCGCCGAGCCGCAGCCCGAACATCAACATGTCCCAGGCCTGCGGATAGCGCCATGCCGCGAGCTCGTCGCACCAGGCGAGATCGTGCTGCGGCCCACGCAGCCGCTCCGGCTCGTCAGCCGAATAGGTCGTCGCAATTGCGCCGTTGCGCCATGTCAGCCGCCGTTTCGACGGCTCGTAGAGCGGCCGCTCCGTGGGCGGCGAGATCGCCAGCAGCCCGCTCTCGCCCTCGACCATCACGTCGCGCGCATCGGCCGCGGTCGGCGCGACCAGCGCGATGCGGCGCGCCGTGTGCGCCCCGACCCGCGCCCGCACCGTCTCGGCTCCGGTCCGGGTCTTGCCAAACCCGCGGCCCGCGAGCAGCAGCCACACCCGCCAGTCGCCCGGCGGCGCAAGCTGTTCGTTGCGCGCCCAGAACGTCCAGTCAGTCGTCAGTTTTGCCGCCTGTTGCGGCGTCAGGTCGTCGATCAGCCGGTCCCGCAGCGCGGCGGGCAGCGATACGAGCGAGGCTGCGTTTAAGAACCTCTCGTGGGTCCTCTTCGGCATCCGGCTCTCCCTGCTCGTCATGCCGGCGCGTCGCCTGGAACAGGTCGAGATGGCGCACGATCGCGTCGAGCGCCGCCTTCTTGTCGTACAGCTTGACGCGATAATTTCCGCGCCCCGCGGCCGGCGCGACGATCTCGCAGATTGCCGCGCGGTCGCCCTCGCTGATCTCCTCCAGCGCCTTGATCACGACCCGGTCCGCGCCCCAGTTGACGATGTGGCTCAGATCGGCAAAGGCGATGCGGGCATACTCCTCGAGCACCCGTTCCGGCGTGATGCCGAGCCGCGCGGCACGCGCCGCGATCTCCTCGAATTGCTGGGTTGGGTCCTCAGGCGTGACCGGGGCCGGCGCCTTGTCGGCAGATCGCCGCCGGCCGCGCACCGAGACCCGCTCGCTCCCGGTCGGTCGGTGCGGCCGAGAGGTCAAGAGCAAGCCTTGCTTTCTGCAGGGTGGTCCGAGCGGGGCCGGCGTTTCCGCCGACCCGTTTCGCTCAGCATGATCGGTTTCTATCAGATCAATCCGGATTTGTCAATATCAGATTTCCGCTAATCTCAATTTTTGCCGTCGCGAAAATGCGATTCGAGCGCGCCGAGCGCCGCCACCAGAATGCCCGAGGCGGCTTCCTGGCTGACCCGCCGGCCACTCCACCCCTGTTCCAGCGCCCATTCCTTCAGTGAGCGTTCCCAGCCGAGCACGTGCCACAGGCACGAACCGGCCGGTGAGGCGATGCCGCCGACCGCCTGGATCGCGCGCCACACCGCCTGCCGCGCCGCTTCGATGCGCAATCCCGGCGCGTCGCGGTCGGGCCGGGTGCTGCGCGCGCCGAGCTGCAGCCGCGAGAGGTCGACCGCCCGCATCGGATCCAGTTGGGCACAGGCAAAACGCACTCGAAAATCCTCGCCGGCCTGGCGCATCGCTGCGGTGATCGAACCGCGCCGCTCCATGATCTGCAGCGTGTCGACGACCCGGTACGGGCGCGCCGGCCGCCCCGCTTCGTCGGCGATCGGTCGCGCGCTTTCCTCGATCAGGCCATGCTGGCGCCGCTCGGCAGAGACCGGGCTGTCCGTTCCGCTCCCGCGGTGGAGGGTGCGGCTCATCTGCGGTCTCGGCCGCGAACAAAACATGAACTATCGTGGCGCAGAAAACCTTGTGCCGCGCGTTCGAGCCGTCGCAGAAAACGGTCGGGCGGCATCCGCGCCGCTCGTCCGCGGCGCCCGCCGACCGCCTGCGCGAGGGCGTCGGCCTCACGCAGGCGGCGGCTGCTCGGCATGGGTTCCGCCGGCGACATGGCAGCGCGCATGATGATCGGCGCAATATGACGAGCGCGGCCGCCGCGGCCGCCCGCACCGCCGGGCATCCTCTCCGATGAAGGCACAACCCTCGTGATCCGCCTCGGCATCCGTCATGTTGCCCCCCCTTGCGAATGTCGCACGAGCGATATATTATCGTTGCCCTTAGTGTCAATATGATAATTGCGATATCAATATTATGGATGCGGCATGGTTCCATGAAGCGTTGCAGCGCGCCGGCGCGTCGCAGGCCGATCTCGCACGCCACCTCGGCCTTGCCCCGTCGGCGGTCTCGCGCCTCGTCAAGGGCGAGCGCCAGATAAAGGCGCTGGAGGCGGTGCAGATCGCGGCGTTTCTCGGGGTTCCGCCCGACGAGGTGCTGCGCCATGCCGACGGCGCCCCGCCGCCGGTTACCGAGCCGGCGCGCCGCGGACGCCCGCCGCGCAGTGGCGCCGCCCCCGCCGCCGCGCCGCGCCACGGCGACTTGGTGCCGATCCGCAGCGGCGGGCGCGGCGGCGGCGATCAAGAGATGTTTCTGCAGGACGGGCCGATCGGCTACACGCCTCGTCCGGCAAATCTCGGCGGGGTCCGCGACGCCTATGCGATCTACATGGTCGGCGACAGCATGGAGCCGCGCTACGAGCAGGGCTGGCTGCTGCACGTCAACCCGTTCAAGCCGCCGACCCGGGGCCGCGACGTCGTCGTCTACAAGCGCGGCCAGGCGGTGCTGATCAAGCAATTCGTCGGCTGGCAGGGCGACAGCCTGGTTCTGCGTCAGCTCAACCCCGAACAGACGATCCGCATCCCACGCGCCGAAATCATCGAGTGCCACCTGATCGTCGGCGTCGACCAGGAGGGGTGAGACCGGCGTTTGTCATCGCGCCGCCTGCGGACTACGATCCGCTTCGGGTTCCTCAGCGAAAGGCCGCCGGCGATGCGCACGACCTACAGCGTCAACGACATGACCATCCACCGGATCGTCGAGCAGGAGCACGGTTTCACCCCGATGCTCGAATTCCTGCCGACCCTGTCAAAGGAGATGCTCGACGACAACCTGTCCTGGCTGGCGCCGGGCGGCTACGAGAGCGCCACCGGCAATGTCGTGCTGTGCTTTCAGTCCTACGTGGTCAAGACCCCGCACCACAATATCCTGGTCGACAGCTGCATCGGCAACGACAAGAACTTCCCTCTGCGGCCGGCCTGGGACAAGAAGAACGACGGCAACTGGATGGCGGCGCTGAAGGCCGCTGGGCTCGGTGTCGACGACATCGATTTCGTGATGTGCACGCATCTGCACGGCGATCATGTCGGCTGGAACACGCGGATGGAAAATGGGCGCTGGGTACCGACCTTCCCGAAGGCGCGCTATCTCTTTTCCAAAAAGGAATACACCTACTGGAGCGAGATCCATCAGAAGACCCCGCTCGACCAGATCACCGACAGCGTATTGCCGATTATCGAGGCCAACCGCGCCGAGCTGGTCACCAGCGATCACGCGCTCAACGACCACGTCCGCCTGACCCCGACCCCCGGCCATACCCCCGACCATTTCGCGGTGTGCGCCGGCAAGGGCGGTGACAAGGCGGTGTTCACCGGCGACCTGATCCATTCGCCGATCCAGGCGCGCTATCCCGAACTGGTCATGCGGGTCGATACCGACCGCGACCAGGGCGTCCGCAGCCGCCGCCAGTTCCTCGAGCGCTACTGCGACACCGATACGTTGTGCTGCACGATGCACTTCCC
>DATLRD010000008.1:0-46578 GCA_035534855.1 Allostellaceae bacterium
GGGAAAGGTCGGGACGAGTCATGGACAGGTTGACTCATATTCCGACCCTCAACGCAACATCTTGTTGCCAAACCGACGCATATTGCCACCGCTAGAGCGGCGTCCGGCTCAGCCGTCACCGCCAACATCGTGAGCAATTACTAAAGATCATCACTGTTTTGATAATTCTTGAATCCCAAAGTATCGAATACACCAACTATGCTCCTTTCATTGTAATCGGACTCAATTGCCTCGTTTCTGATCAAGACCACCCTTTTACCTGCTCCGATAGCGTACCCGATCTCATATGAAACATTGAAATTGAGCACAGTAACGTCGGCCACAAGACACTTGGCCGCCTGGATGCTTTCCAAAATTGGCTCTGCTATAAACCGCCCTGCAACATCATTTTCCCGCCAGGACGAATAACGCTCCGGCCCCTGTCTTGCGCCAAAATTTCTTAGGGCTGCTTCAATCGTCTGTCCGACTTCGCCGGGTGAGGAACTATACGCAATGAAACCGATCGAAGGTGGCACGGCGCCCTCGCTTGTACCTGGACGAAGCGACGCATGTTCTGCTACCGCTCGTGCATCATCGCTCAATCTGGGGTGTAAATAAAGATTGCAGTGGTCGGGCTTAATAGGAGCGCGGCATGCCTAAGACGTGCTGGCCGATATAGGCGAGGATCAGGTTGGTGCTGATCGGCGCGGTCTGATAGAGCCGCACCTCGCGCCATTTGCGCTCGATATCGTATTCCTTGGCAAAGGCGAAGCCGCCATAGGTCTGGAATGTCGCGTCGGCGGCGTGCCAGGTCGCCTCGCTGGCGAGCAGCTTGGCCATGTTGGCGTCGGCGCCGCACTCGCGCCCGGCATCGAACAGCGCGGCGGCACGACGGCAGATCATGTCGGCGGCCTCGAGCTCGGCCCAGGCGCGCGCCAGCGGAAACTGCACGCCCTGGTTCTGCCCGATCGGCCGGTCGAAGACGACCCGCTCCTTGGCGTATTCGATGCCCTTGTTGAGCAGCCAGCGGCCGTCGCCGATACATTCCTGCGCGACGAGGATGCGCTCGGCGTTCATGCCGTCGAGGATATAGCGGAACCCCTTGCCTTCTTCGCCGATCAGGTTTTCCGCCGGCACCTTGAGGTTGTCGAAAAACACCTCAGTGGTGTTGTGGTTGATCATCGCGTTGATCGGGCGGATTTCGACCCCTTTGCCGAGGCTTTCCTTGAGGTCGACGATGAACACCGACAGCCCGTCGGTGCGGCGCTTGACTTCTTCGACCGGGGTGGTGCGCGCCAACAGCAGCATCAGGTCGGAGTGGCGGGCGCGCGAGGTCCACACCTTCTGCCCCGTGACGAGGTAATGGTCGCCGTTGCCGCCGCGCACCGCGCGGGTCTTGAGCTTGGTGGTGTCGGAGCCGGTGGTCGGCTCGGTGACGCCGAACGCCTGCAGGCGCAATTCGCCTGACGCGATCTTGGGCAGATAGCGCTGCTTCTGCGCCTCGCTGCCATGCCGCATCACGGTGCCCATGATGTACATCTGGGCGTGGCCCTGGCTGGCGGTGCAGCCCGAGGCGTTGATCTCTTCGAGGATCACCGCGGCGGCCCGGATCGGCAGGCCCGAGCCGCCGTATTCCTCGGGGATCAGCGAGGCGAGGAACCCGCCCTGGGTCAGTTCCTCGATAAAGGCGGTCGGGTAGGCCTGCTCGTCTTCGAGCTGGCGCCAGTACGCGCCGGGGTATTTCTCGCAGATCTTGCGCACCGACTCGCGCAGTTCCGGATAGTCTTCGCCGAGCGCCAGCATGACCGGCTCGTCGGATGGATCGCCATAGGGCATCGCCCTCTCCCTTCAAATGTCCCGGCAGGATAGCGCGCCGCGGCCCAGGTTTCACCCATGCGCGCGAGGCCGCGGCGCCTTCCCGTCGGCGGGCGCTCAACGACCGGCACTGCCCACCCCAAGGACGCTAACAGCCTCTGCTCGGCTTTCAACCCCGTCTCGTGACCAGAAAGGCGGCCAAATCCGACGCGTCTTACTCTGGGCTGCCTACTGCGCCGGCGTCACCGGCGCGATCTCCTTGAGGCGCGGCAGCACCTCCTTGCTCAAGAGCCGGATGTTCTTTTCGGATTCGGCATGCGTCATAAAACCGGTGCGGCCGATGACCGTGAGGTGGCCGAAGCCGCCGACGTCGTCGTTGAACTTCTTGATCTGGGCGTAAACGCTGTCGGGGTTGCCAGCGAACATGATGCCCTGCGCCATCGCCTGTTCAACGGTGATGGACAAGAGCTTCAAGGCGTTCTCCTGCGCCGAGGCGACGCCTTTCTCGGGATTGGCCGGACCGGCGCCGCTGCCGGCGGCCTTGGGCTGCGTGCGCCAGGCCTGGCCCGCGGCCTCGGGCGGCGCAGTGCCGGGCAGAAGCTGCGCGTATTGCGGCGCCGATTTGAGGCTCGTGTGGAGGAACCACAGGAGCTTCGCACCGACCCGCATGCCCTCCTCGTCGGTGTCGCCGACATAGACAAAGGCGCTGTAGGCAAAATTGTCGGTTGAAGCCGGCGGCAGGCCGGCCTCGGCGCGCGCTTTGCGGTACGCGGCATAGGCGCGCCGCGTCCCTTCGTGGCCGCGCAGCACAAGGGTGTGCACCATGCCGCGGCGGCCGACCTCGGCGGCGGTGTGCGGGTCGCCCGTCGCCGCCCACATCCGGAAGCGCTCCTGCCACGGGCGGGGCCAGATATTGACGTGGCGGTGGGTGAAGTGCTTGCCCTCCCACGAGAACGGGCCGTCCTGATGGGTGAGCGCCTTGCCGATCAGGTCGATCGCCTCCCAATAGCGCTCGATATTGTTGACCGGGTTGGCGTTGGCCGAGGCCATCTCGGTGCCGCCCGATTTGACGAAGCCGAGCTCGAGCCGGCCGCGCGAGATGACATCGGCCGTCGCATATTCCTCGGCGATGCGCACCGGCTCGCGGCGCAGCGAGACGAGCGTGCCGAGGCTCAGGATGCGTGCCTTCCGCGTCTGCCGCGCGAGAATGCTGACGAGCATCGGATTGGCGCCCAGCAGCGAGTTGATGCCGGCGTGATGCTCCGTCGCCCCGATATTGAGGCCCAGTTCATCGCAAAGCAGGTACTCGTCGATCACTTCCTCGAACTGGTCGGCCGCGACCCGCGGGTCGCACCAGCGGTTGGGCAGGCTGGCGCGCACCGAGTCGGCGGCGTCGAGCACGTCCTTCGGCACGTGGGGATACGGCACCTCGCACATCCACCAGGCGTCCATAAGCGGCGTCTCCCAATCGTTGCCGGCCGTCAGCGGCCGAGGAAATTGATGATGTGATCGGCGAGCGCGTCAGGCCGCTCGATCTCCGGGTGATGGCCGGCCTCCTCGATCAGGGCGAAGCGCGCACCGGGGATCAGCGCCGCGTAGCCGCGGCCGTAATCCGGCGAGACGATGCCGTCGGCAGCGCCCCACAGCACCAGCGTCGGAAGCGCGATCCTGCCGAGCCAGCGCTTCAGGTGCGGGTTGTACATGTAGGGCTCCCAGCCGTAGAGGCAGAGCGCCTCCCAATCGCGCGCATGCTGGGTAAGCGCTTCGTCCGACATCGCGTTGAAGTCCGGGGCGGCGCGGTCGGGGTCGTGCCAGCTGCACCGGCGGACCGTGTCCGGATGCGTGTTGAAGACGTCGAGAATGTCGGGCGTTTCGCGGTCGCCGAGCTTGATGCCGAGGGCATCGACGAGCACGAGGCGGTCGAGGCGGTGCGGGCACGACGCGGCGATCTCGGCGGCGAGCCAGCCGCCGAACGAGGCGCCGACAAGCGTGACTTTGCCATCGGGGAGGCTGTCGAGGAACTCGCGGTAGAGGTGGACGAGGTCGTACACCGTCTCGAAACCATCGGGCCGGGCCGAGGCCCCGAAGCCGGGATGAGAGGGCGCGATAACGGCCGCCCGGCGCGACAGGAGATCGAAGAGGCGGGCGCCCGGGTCGAGCGGGTGGAACCCGTGCAGGAAAACGATCGTGGGGCCCTTGCCGCCGCGGATAACCTCAAGATCGATGTCACGGATCCCGGCCCGGTCGGTGCGCGGCAACGTCTCGGTCACTCCTGCCTCCCTGCAGATCGCGCCTCCTACTCCGCAGAGAGAGCGCGACCGCCTGCTGTTTCCCGATGGGCAAAATCACTGCATATTTTCAGAGCTCGGTCCAGGTAAATAATATATTATCCTTCGGGATGCTCCTATTCCTGTATCATGACGTTCAACATCGCTGGCGGGAGGATGAGGCCCGGGCTCATGCAAGGCGAAGGCACTCTCGCCATGTCGGTGTATGGCCGGCTACGGCGCGACATCCTCACCGGCCTCTTTGAGCCCGGAGAGCGCCTGCTTTTCGACGCGCTGGGCGAACGCTACGGCGTCGGCCTCACGCCGCTGCGCGAGGCGCTCAACCGGCTTTCCGCCGAGGAATTGGTGCTGCGCGAAGGAAAGCGCGGCTTCCGCGTCGCGCCGGTGAGCCTCACCGACCTCTCCGACCTCGCGATGACCCTGTGCTGGGCGGCTGATGTGGCGCTCCGCCGCTCGATCGCGCGGGGCGATGAGGTGTGGGAGGAAGCGGTCGTCGTGGCCGCGCACCGCCTGCAGCGCCTCGACGACCGTACCCCTTCGCGGGAGACCGGCATGGACCCCGAATGGGAACGCCGACACCGCGACTTTCACATGCGTCTCATCGCGGCGAGCGGCGCGCAGCGCATCAACGACTTCGTCGCGATGCTGCTCGACCGCTACGACCGCTACATGTATCTCGGGGTCGATGCCGCGGCGCGCTGGCCGCGTGACGCCGCCGCCGAGCACAGGGCGATCCTCGACGCGGTCCTGGCCCGCGACGCGGACCGGGCGGTCGAACTGACGCAACTGCACATCCGCCGCACCGCCGAGATCGTCGAGGCATCCTGGGCGGCCCGATCCGCCGGCAACAGGAATTCACGGGCCGCCGCGGCGCTGATGCCCGCGCCCTCATAACCGACCGTCGCAAGAACGGCAGCTTTCGGCTTGCACCGCGACGGGGCTGCCGCGGGACCAGCCCTCACCCCGCCCGCGCGGCGCGGTATTCGCGGCGCACGATGTCGAACAGTTCCGCGGCCGAGGTCGCGGCGGCGCGGCTCTCGAAGGTGATCTCGCCGTGCTGAACGAGGATCACCCGGTCGCAGATTTCCAGCGTCTGGGCATAATTGTGCGCGATCATCAGGATCGCGATGTCGCCGCGCGCCTTGAGCCGCTCGATCAGGTCGATGATCAGCCGCGCCTCGCGCGCCCCCATCGCGGCGAGCGGCTCGTCGAGCAACAGGATGCGCGCCTCGCTCAACACCGCGCGGGCCACCGCGATCGCCTGGCGCTGCCCGCCCGAAAGCTGGCCGACCTCAAGCTCGACCGAGGGCACCGCGACGCCGATCTCGGCGAGCGCGGCGGCGGCGCGGCGGCGCATCTCGCGGTGGTTCAGAAACCCGAACGGGCCGCCCCACAGCACTTCGCGCTTCAGGAACATGTTGTGGTAGATGCTGAGCCCGTTGACCAGCGCGAGATCCTGGTACACGCACTCGATGCCGTGCGCCCGCGCATCATCGACCGAGCCGAACCGCACCGGCTGCCCGTCGACGAAGATGCCGCCCGAATCCGGCTGGTGATAGCCGGTCAATATCTTGATGAGCGTCGATTTGCCGGCGCCGTTGTCGCCAAGGATGCCGAGCGTCTCGCCGCGTGCGACCGCCAGCGACACGCCGCTGAGCGCGGTCACATGGCCGAAGCTCTTGACCAGCTTCTCGGCACGGATCGCCTCGGCCCCGACGGTCATCGGGCCGTCCCGCCGCCCCAGGGCCCGTGGGCGCGCAGCCGCGCGAGATGGGTGTTGGCGACCATCGCAATGAGGATCGCGGCGCCGATGATGATGTCGAAGGTGAAAGCGTTGATGCCCTGCAGCGTAAACCCGTCCTGCATCACCCCCAGCATGATGCCGCCGACGAGGCCGCCGATGATCGTGCCGGCGCCGCCGGCGATCGCGGTACCGCCGATCACCCCCGACGCCACGCCGAGAAACATGATGTTGCTGCCGCCGGCGAGCGGGTCGGTCGAGCCGATGCGAAAGGCTTCGAGCAGCCCGGTCAGCCCGCCCAGCGTGCTGGTCAGCACGAAATTGCCGATCTTGATGCGGTTGATCGCGATACCCGCCTCGGCCGCGGCGACGATGTTGCCGCCGATCGCGATCGTGTGCAGGCCCCAGCGCGTGTGGCGCAGCACCACATGCATGATGGCGACGATGACCAACGCCCAGACGATCTCGGAATAGCCCCAGGCCCCCATGATGCCGGTCAGGATCGGGCCGCCCGGCGTGTTTGCCGGATAGCCGCGCGAGATCGTCAGCGTCACGCCGGTGATCAGGAACAGCATCCCCAGCGTGGTGATGAACGACGGGATGCTGAGCTTGATGGTAATCAGCCCGATCACGAGGCCGATCAGCGCGCAGACCAAAAGCGCCGCGACGATCGCCAGCGGCACCGGCAGCCCCAGCGCCTGGGCGTGCTCCATCACAAACGGCGCCAATGCGAAGACCTGGCCGACCGACAGGTCGATCTCGCGGCAGATCAGCAGCATGATCTCGCCGCAGGCGATGATCACCGGTGAGGCGACGAACTGCGACACCGTCTGCAGATTGGCGTCGGTCAGGAAATTGGCGTTGGACAACTCGAAATAGACGACGAGCGCCACCGAGACGACGATGACGCTCGCCTCGGGCCGCAGCAGAAAGTCGTGCAGGCGGCGCGCGATGCCGCGGCGGGCCGCCCGCTCCACCGCGATGCTCAACCGCTGATCGGCCCGGTACGGGGAACGATCTGCGGGCTGCTCGAACTGCCTTCGTAGCGCGTCTTGGTGTTGAGATACGGCTCGACGGCTTCCTTGGTGACGAATTTGAGGCCGGTGTTGATGTTGCCAGGCCCCACGAGACCGCCCGATACCTTGAACGCGAACATCTCCATCACCGTGTAGAAGCCCTGCAGATACGGCTGCTGGTCGATGACGAAATCGAGATAGCCGTCGTGCACCGCCTGCAGCGAGCGCGGCAGCAGGTCGAACCCGCCGCAATGCACGCCTTTCGAGGGCAGGTTGTGCTGCCGGCTGATCAGCCCGGTGTTCATCGTGTCGCCGCCGCCGGTGCCGTACATGCCTTTGACGTCCTGGTTGCCCAGGTAATAGGCCTGGATTTTCGAGAGCGAGGCGTTGGCGGTCGGGTCGGTCGCGATCATCGTCGCCTGGATGCTGGCTCCGGATTTCTTGATCGCATCCAGCGCACCGTCGACCCGCGGCTGCAGGTTGAGCTGCCCCGGAGTGGCGATGAACAGCGCGACCTTGCCCGAGCCGACCGATTTGACGATGCGCTCGCCCATCATCTGGCCGGACAGGAACAGGTCCTGGCCGATATAAGCGAGGCGCTTGTTGCCGCTGTCTTGCGGCGCGTCGGCGTTGTAGCTGAACACCGGGATGCCGGCCTGCAGCGCGCGCTCGACCGGGCTGTTGAACCCTCTGGGGTCGACAATGCACACCGCGATCGCATCGGCCTTGCCGGCGATCGCCGTGTTCATCGCGTTGACCATCTGCGCGACGTCGGAGGTTTCCGATCCGGTCCACTGATAGTCGCAGCCCAAGACCGCGCAGGCATCGGCGATGCCGTATTGGCAGGGTACGAAGAACGCATTGGTGGTGACATGGTTGACGAAGACAAACTTCCAGCGCGGATGCTGCGGAAACGGCCCGGCATCTGCGGCCCGCGCCTCTCGCGACGCCGCGAGCAGCGCCGCGATCGATCCGGCCGCGACACCGCCCATCACCGCGCGGCGTGGCAGCGCCGCGGCGATCCGCGCTTCGGTCTCTCCCGTAGCCTTCTTCATGGTGCCCCTCCCCGGGCGAATACCTGCCCGGCGCGCAGCTTAGATCACGATAATCGCCTTTGCGAGGAGGCCGAAATCGCGCGCGGCAATCGCGCGGGAGCCGGCTGCGCGACACTGCGAGATTGCTTCGCTTCGTGCGCAGCGACCGGTCTATAGTCGCGGAATCGACCGCCTACCGCCTTATATCGACCGCCGCGCTTACCGTCTTATGGTGAAAAGATGTCCTCCGTTCGTCCGCTCGCCGGCCTCGTCGTCATCGAGATCGGCCACAGCATCGCTGCCCCCTATGCCGGCATGATCCTTGGCGAGCTGGGCGCCGAGGTGATCAAGGTGGAAAACCCGAAGACCGGCGACGCCTGCCGCGGCTGGGGCCCGCCGTTTGCCGACGGCGCCGCGACCTGCTTTCACGCAGTCAATCGCGGCAAGAAGGGGATCACCGTCGATCTTGCCGATGAAGATGAAGCAACGCAGCTCAAGTCGCTGATTATTCAGCAGGCGGACGTGGTGATTCACAACCTCAAATTCGGCGCGCTCGACAAATACGGGCTCGGCGCCGAAGCGCTGGTTGCGGCCAAACCGAGCCTCGTGTTCTGCAACCTCGGCGCCTTCGGCACCCGCGGGCCGCTGTGCGACCGCCCCGGCTACGACCCGATGATGCAGGCCTATAGCGGGCTGATGAGCCTCTTGGGCGAAGACGGCCGACCGCCGGTGCGCGTCAGCGCTTCGATCGTCGACATGGGGTCGGCGATGTGGGCGGTGATCGGCATCCTGTCGGCGCTGCGCGAGCGCGACCGCACCGGCAAGGGCGGCATCGTCGATGCGTCGCTTTACGAAACCGGGCTCACCTGGATGAACATCTACCTCGCCGATTATCTGGCGAGCGGCGAATTGCCGTCACGCCACGGCTCCGGCGTCGCGATGATCGTGCCCTACCAGGCCTTTGCCGCGGCCGATGGCTACATGATGGTCGCCGCCGGCAACGACAACCTGTTCCGCCGGCTCGCCGCGGCAGTCGGCCAACCGACCCTCGCCGAGGACCCGCGCTTTCGCACCAACGGCGACCGGGTCGTCAACCGCGCCACGCTGGTGCCGATCCTCAGCGACATCTTCGCCAAGGAAACCCGCCAACACTGGGCCACGGTGCTGGAGCAGGCCGGCATCCCGAACGGCCCGATCAACACGCTCGACCAGGTCGTCACCGACCCGCAGACCCGGGCGCTGGAAATGATCCAGCAATGGCCGGAAACCGGGTTGTCGCTGGTCGGCCTGCCGCTGTCGTTCGACGGACAGCGGCCGCCCTTCGCCAAGCGAGCCCCGGCGCTCGGCGAGGACAACCACGCCGTACTGGGGCAGGATTGATGGCCGCGTTCCGCCCCCTCGCCGCCATCGCCCTCCTCGCCGTTCTTGCCGGGTGCGTCGGCGGCGGCTCGCCGTCGACCGGCGGGCTCCCGACCCCGGGCGCCAACTCGGGCACCGCGATCACCGTCAACCGCGAGCAGGACGGCCGGTTCCTGTCGTTCGTCGGGCCGAAAACCCAGCACACGCCGCCGTTTCTGGGCGTGCCGGGCACCAATTACGACGTGCTGCGGAGCCTGCTCGACACCCGCACCGGCGAAACCGCCACCCAGATCTATGTCGAGGACAGCTACAGCGGTAACGAGCGCAACTGGTACGCCGCCCAGGACGCGGCCGGAAAGAACCTGCGCTTCATCCCGATCAGCAAGAACGAGATCACCTGCGAAGGCAGCTGCTCGTATGCCGAGGAATTCGCCGCGAGCCTGCCCGACGCGCTGCTCCAATCGAGCACAAACGGGCTCAGCGTCTATTTCACCGCCAAATCGGGCGCGCGGATGACGATCACGATCCCGCCCGCCCAGATCAGGAACCAGCTCGCCGCGATCACCGCGGCCAAGGCCGGCATCGCCGCTCCCAAACCGACCGCCGCAAAATAGCCCGGCGCAAAAATAGCCCGGCGCAAAATACCCGCCGCGATCAGCCGACCGCCGGCAGCGTCTTGCCGCCGGCGACGGCCGGGTTGGCGGCGATCAGGACGAACGCGATGACGCACGGTTCGCGGCCGCGGTTGATCCAGTTGTGGATCGTGCCGCGCTGCACGATCACGTCACCGGCCTTCAGGTGCACCTCGGCGCCGTCGAGGTCCATGTCGATTTCGCCCGACAGCACCACCGCATAATCGAGCGAATCGGTACGGTGGTTGCGCCGGCCGTTGCCGGGCGCAAATTCGATGATGCGAAACACGGTGCCGTTGGCATGGGTGGTGCCGGTCTTGCGCATCGCTTCGTCGGCGTCGCCGTTGTTGTCGACCGGGAACCCCTCGCTGGTCCAGGCGACCGTCGCCGAGACCCCGGGGCGCGTCGACCCGCCGGGCGACAATTCATCGATCGTGACGATCGCCTTGCCGCTCGCGTCGTGCCCGGTGACCACCCGCCTCACCTGGAATGCCATCGCTGATCCCTCCCTCGAGAATAATCCAATGCCGGCGGCGGCCGGCAGTCTCTGGTCACGCCGTCCGTTCTCGGCAGAGACCCGATCCTGTATCGTGGCCCGACGGCGTGCGCCAACGCCAGCCACAAGAGACCGGAAAACATGCGAGCAATCGTCCTGCAGGCCCATGGCGGCTCCGACGCGCTGACCTACGACACCGGATATCCCGACCCGAGCCCCGGCGCCGGCGAGGTACTGGTAAAGGTGCGCGCCTGTTCGCTGAACTATCACGACGTGTTCACCCGGCGTGGCATGCCGGGGATCAAGGTGCCGCTGCCGGTGGTGCCGGGTCTTGATATCGCCGGCGAGGTCGCCGCGCTCGGCCCCGGAGTCGAAGGCTGGACGGCCGGCGCCGGGGTGCTGGTCAACCCGATCTATCCCGGAATCGGGCTGATGGGCGAGATGCGCGACGGCGGCCTCGCCGAATACTGCACTGCATCGGTGCAGCAGCTGATTCCGCTGCCGGCGGGCGTCAGCTTCGAGGAGGCGGCCGCGCTGCCGGTCGCCTATGGCACCGCGCACCGCATGCTGACCAGCAACCCGATCGAGAAGGGGCAGACCGTGCTGGTACTCGGCGCCAGCGGCGGCGTCGGCACCGCCGCGGTGATGCTCGCCAAGCTCGCCGGCGCGGAGGTGATCGCGGCGGCAAGCTCTGACGAAAAGCTAGAGCGATTGAAACAGCTTGGTGCTGATCATCTGATAAACTACACGAAGACGGATTTCGTCCGCGCGATCCACGAGCGTTATGGAAGGCCGCAGCGCCGCACCTATGAGGGCGGCGTCGACGTGATCGTCAATTACACCGGCGGCGACACGTGGGTCCCATCGCTGCGGGCGGCGAAGCGGGGCGGCCGCATCCTGGTGTGCGGCGCCACGGCCGGCTACGCACCGACCGAGGATTTGCGCTATGTGTGGACCTTCGAGCTGCGCATCGTCGGGTCGAACAGCCTGATGCGCAGCGACCTCGAATCGCTGCTGCAGCTCGCCGCATCGCGTCGGCTGGTGCCGGTGATCGACCGGGTGATGCCGCTGAGCGAGGGCAGCGCGGCGCTCGACCTGCTCGAAGGCCGCCAAATCTTCGGCAAGGTCGTCGTGGTGCCGTGATCGCGGTCGAGGGCAATCTCGGCGACCTGTTCGACCCGGCGCGCGCCCCCGACAAGATCGCGCTGATCGCGCCCGACGAGGCCGGCGGGTACCGCGCGCTGAGCTATGCCGCGCTCGACCGCGCGGTGCGCGGGCTGGCCGCCACGCTCGGCCAGCGCGGGCTGCGGCGCGGCGCGCGGGTCGCGCTGATCGGCGGCAATTCGGCCGAATACCTGATCGCCTATCTCGCGGTGATGCGCGCCGGGCTGGTTGCGGTCCCGGTCAACACGCGGCTGCCCGAGGCGACGATCCGCTTTGTCATCAGCGATTGCGCGGCCGAGCTGGCCCTGGTCGAGGCGCGTTACCGGCCGCTCGTGCCGCCCGGCCTGGCGACCGAGAACCTCGCCGCGGCTGTCACCGGCACGCCCGCCGGCACGTTCGCGACCGTCATGCCCGAGCGGCGCGAGGTGGCGATGATCCTTTACACCTCGGGCTCGACCGGGCGGCCGAAAGGCGTGATGCTGTCGCACGCTGGCCAGCGCTGGGCCCTGCAGACGCGGCTGGCGGCGCATCCGTCGCCCGGCAGCGAGCGGTTTCTCGTCGCCGCGCCGCTCTATCACATGAATGCGCTGTTTGCGGCCAAGACCTCGCTGACGGCGATGGCGACGCTGGTGCTGCTGCCGCGCTTCACACCCGAGGCGTATATCGATGCGATCGGCGCGTTCGGCTGCACCGCGCTGACGTCGGTGCCGACGATGATCGCGCGCGTCGTCAAGGATTCCGCGCGCCTCGCGGCAACCGAAATCTCCTCTGTCCACCGCCTGACGATGGGTTCGGCGCCGCAGACCCAGGCGTTGTGGGACAAGGCGCGGCAGGCGTTTCCCGGGGCGCGCATCGTGATGGGATATGGCACGACCGAGCACGGGCCGGCGACCTTTGGCCCGCACCCGGCGGGCATCCCGGCCCCCGATCTGTCGCTCGGCCACCCGCTGCCCGGCAACGCGGTGCGGCTGGCCGGCGGCGCGAGCCCCGACGAGGGCATGCTCGAAGTCCGCTGCCCCGCGGTCATGGAAGGGTATCTGAACCTGCCCGACCTGACCGCCGCGGTGCTGCGCGACGGCTGGTACCGCACCGGCGACCTGATGCGGCGCGACGCCGACGGGTTCTATTTCTTTGTCGGGCGGGCCGACGACATGTTCGTCTGCTCGGGCGAGAACATCTATCCCGGCGAGGTCGAGGGGCTGCTGGAGCGCCACCCGGCGGTGCACCAGGCAAGCGTCGTTCCGGTCGCCGACGACGAGCGCGGCCAGATGCCGGTGGCGTTTGTCGTGCTGCGGGCTGGGTGCGATGCGGACGAGGCCGAGCTCAAATCGTTTGCCCTCGCCCAGGCCGCGCCGGTCCAGCACCCGCGCCGCGTGTGGTTCGAGCACGAATTGCCGCTGACCGGCACCAACAAGATCGACCGGCGCGCGCTCGCCGAAACCGCGGCGTTCAGGATTTCGGGCCGGCGGCCGGGCTAAAACTCGGGCGCTTGCCGATCCACAGCATCGTCGCGTCGGCGGCCAGCGCAGGGTCGGACCGAATCGGCGTCTCGATATTCGCCGCCTGCAGCGCGGCCTTCAGCGCGACCGCGACGTGCGGTGGCGCGGCGGCGTCGTGCACCGCGACCGCGACCCCGCGAATTTCATCGAGGGCGGGTACGGTCTTGCGGGTGATCTGGTTGCCGGCGATCTGCCAGCCGACCATCTGCAGCGCCGTCGCGATGTTGGTCGCATAGCCCGGTGCGTCGCTCTCGGTCGGATCGGCGACAATCGCGATCTGCCCGATCGGCTTGCCATAGAGTACCTTGATCACGGTCTGGCGCTGCGTCAGCGTGAAGTCGCGCGCGACACCTGAGCTGGTGGCGGGTTCGAGGTCGGCGAGCTTGTCGCCGACCAGCTGCGGGTCGAGCCGCCGCCGCAGGATCGTGTTCATGAGATCCGCGAGCTGCCCGGCAAATTCCGGGCTGACGCCCTTGCAGCCGATCGTCACCGTGTCCGGGTCCCGCGCGGTCAGCAACGAATCGACCACCGAGCAAGCCGGCCCCGGCGCCGCCGCGTCGGCCTGCGCCGCGGCGGCCGGGATCGCGATCAACCCGAGCGCGAGGAACAACCGCTTGATCATCCCGGCACCACTGTCGAATGAGAGACGCCCGAGCCTAGCGCGCCGTGCTTAACAAACCGTTCCGCGCGGCAGGGCGGTGTCGTGCGATTGACAACCCCGCCGTGCCTTGGTCCCCTCGCCCCGGCTCGACCGAATCAGGGAGGACACAGGATGACCCCACGCCAGGCCTTGCGGCGGCTGATCGCGCGCGGCGACTATACGATGGTGCCGGGCGCCTACGACACGCTGACCGCGCGGCTCGTCGAGCAGGCCGGGTTCGAGGCCGTGTACCTGACCGGCGGCGGCTATTCGCGGGCCAGCGGCTATCCCGATATCGGCCTCTTGACCCTCAACGAAAACGTGCGCTGGATCGGGCTGACCGTCGAGGCGGTCGGCATCCCGGTCATCGCCGACGCCGATACCGGCTACGGCAACGCGATCAACGTGATCCGCACGGTGCGCGAATACGAGAAATCGGGGGTCGCCGGCTTTCATATCGAAGACCAGGTGGCGCCGAAGAAATGCGGGCATTACGAAGGCAAGGAGGTGATCTCCAAGGCCGAGATGGTCGGCAAGATCAAGGCCGCGGTCGATACGCGGCGCGACGCCGACATGGTGATCATCGCCCGCTCCGACGCGCGCGCGATCGAGGGGCTCGACGCGGCGATCGACCGGGTCAACGCCTATCTCGAAGCCGGCGCCGATGTCGGCTTTGTCGAGGCGCCGCAGACGGTCGAGGAATTGCGCACGGTCGGCCGCAATGTCAACGGCCCCAACCTCGTCAATGTGTTCGAGGGCGGCAAGACACCGATGCTGGCCGCAAACGAGCTGGAGGAAATGGGCTTCCGCCTCGGCATCTACCCCTCGCAGACCCACCGCGCGGCGATCCGCGCCGCGCAGCGCGTGCTCGCGGTGCTCAAGGAAGACGGCCACACGACCCGCATCGTAGGCGAGCTTGCGACGTTTCAGGACCGCGAAGTCGCGGTCGGCACCGCAGCGTGGCGAGCGCTTGAGGAAAAGTACATGCGGGAGGGATAGCGGTATCCACCTGTGGATATCACGTACGATCCGGCAAAAAATGAAAGGAACGTCCGCGAGCGCGACCTGTCGTTCGATCGCGCCGCAGATTTCGATTTTGCCACCGCGCTTCGCCGGATCGACGACCGTCGGGAATATGGAGAGACACGACACGTCGCCTTGGGGTATTTGGACGGGCGATTACACGCATTATGTTTCACGGAGTCCGAGACCGGGATCCGAGTCATCAGTCTTCGCAGGGCGAATGCCAGAGAGGCGAGGCGATATGAAAGGGCGCAGACCTCTGACGGATGAAGAAGGGGAGGTCCGAGAACTGCTACTGGAAGATATCCGACAGTTCCGGCCGATGACCGAGGGGATTTCTCCCTCGCTTGCGGCAAAGCTCGGCCTAGAAGTGGAGCCTCCCTCACCGGCAGCAAAAAAGCGGCGTAAATCTGGCATTCCTACGGGGAATGCCGGGGAGTACCTGGTTATGGGCGAACTGCTGCGACGCGGGTTCGATGCCCAACTCGCCGACCGCAACACTAAGGGCTACGATCTCGTTGTCGCCTCTCGCAGCGACGCGCCGTTGCGCAGGGTACAGGTCAAGACTGTTCGGATACAGCCATGGTACGTTCGCAGAAGAGACTTCGAGGGCGAATTACTGCAACAAGTTACGGTATATGTCTTGCTAGGCTCTGAAGACAGCTCGAAGCCACCTCGTTTCTTCATCGCAAAAAACTGCGATCTTGCCGAACAGATCCACGTCCCGACCGGGTGGAGCGAAACCGGATTCGTCGGGATCAAAACCATCGAAAAATTCGAAAACCGCTGGAATGACGTAGCGGCCTAGCCGGGCGCTCCGGTGACAGCGGTGCCGGAAGAGTTTTCCGGCACCGCTGTTGCCCTTATCCCTACACCACCGGCGAGCGGCCGCCGTCGACGTTGATCGCGCAGCCGGTCACGTAGCTGGCTGCGTCGGAGGCGAGGAAGGTCGCGACGTTGGCGAATTCCTCGGCCCGGCCCATGCGACCCATCGGCACCGCCTTGCCGGCCTGGGCGATGAAGTCTTCGAGCGACACGTTGGCGCCTTCGCGGGCATGGCGGCGGACGATCTGGTCCGAGACGATGACGCCGACATGCAGCGAGTTGACCAGCACGTTGTGCGGCGCGCCCTCCATCGACAGCGCCTTGGTGAACGCCATCTGCGCCGCGCGGCTGACCGAGGTCGGCGCGCTGTCGGCACCCGGCGCCTTGGCGCCGATATTGAGCACGCTGATGATGCGGCCCCATTTGCGCTGCTTCATCAGCGGCAACAGGATGCGGCAGAACCGGACCTGCGCCATCAGCTTGAGGTCAAGGTCGCTCTGCCACTGCGCGTCGGTGATGGTTTCCGATGGGCCGCGCGTCGATTGCCCGGCGTTGTTGACGAAGATGTCGACCTTGCCGAATTCGCTGTTGCATTGGGCGCACGCCGCCTCGATCGGCCCCGCCTTCGACACGTCGCAGCTGATCGCCAGCACCTTGCCCTTGGCATCCTTCTGGATCAGCGCCTTGGCGTCGTTGAGCGCGCTCTGGTCGCGCGCCAGGATCGCCACGTCGGCGCCCGAGCGGGCGTATTCCTGCGCGATGGCAAGGCCGAGGCCCTTGCTGCCGCCGGTGACGATCGCGCTGCGGCCAGCGAGACTGATATTCATGAGGTTTCCTCCGTTGGGGGTGGATGATCATATTGTTTCGTCATTCCCGCGAAAGCGGGAAGCCGGGGCAACCCCTCTGTCGCTCGCCCCTGGGTCCTCGTCTTCGCGGGGACGACGAGAAATCAGCCGGGCTCAGTTTGCCGTCAGCTGGTCGATTTCGTCCATGTCTTTGGCGGTCGGCACGAATTCGGCAGCGCAGACATTGGCCGCGACCTGCTCGGGCGTCGTCGCGCCGGCGATGACGCTCGCGACCCCCGGCCGCCGCAGCAGCCAGCCGAACGCCAGATCGAGAAGGCTGCAGCCGCGCTGCTCGGCGAACCCAGCGAGGCGCTCGACCAGTTCCCAAATGCGCTCGGTCAGCGTGCGCTCGGCGAGCCGGGCGGTCACGGTCAGCCGCGCCCCCTCCGGCATCGGCCGGTTGCGACGGTACTTGCCGGTCAACAGGCCGTTGGCCAGCGGCGAGAACGGGATCAGCCCCAGCCCGTATTGCGCGATCACCGGCATCAGCGCGTCGTCGAGCCCGCGCTCCAGCAGGCTGTAGCGCTCCTGGCACGAGACGAAGGCGTTGAGGTTGAGATGCTTCGCGGTCCACTGCGCCTCAACCACCTGCCACGCCGATAGCGTCGAGCAGCCGACATAGCGCACCTTGCCCTGGCGCACGAGGTCGTCGAGTGCCCGCAGGGTTTCCTCGATCGGCGTCAGCGGATCGACGATATGCTGCTGGTAGAGGTCGATATGGTCGGTGCCGAGCCGTTTGAGGCTGGCCTCGACCGCGCGCAGGATATAGCGCCGCGACGCGCCCTGAAGCCGCCCCGCTTCATCCATCGGCCGGGCGAATTTGGTCGCCAGCACGATCTCGTGGCGGCGCCCGGCCAGCGCCCGGCCGAGATATTCCTCGGACGCGCCGGCCGGCCCGTAGGTGTCGGACGTGTCGTAGAGGGTGATGCCGAGATCGAGCGCCTTGTGCACGACGGCACGCGTCGCCGCCTCGTCGCTGCGCCCGCCGAAATTGTTGCAGCCGAGCCCGACCGCCGACACCAGCAGCCCCGTCCGCCCGAGATTACGCTGTTCCAACCTTGTCCCCCCATTTGCGGCGCGCTCGGGGGCAGACTATAGAGGCTGTCGGCGGCAAACCGGCAAGGCATGGCGATGACCCCCACCGATCCTGCGATCGACCTGCGCTCGGATACCGTCACGCGCCCGTCGCCGGCGATGCGCGCGGCGATGGCGGCGGCGCCGGTCGGCGACGACCAGTACGGCGAAGACCCATCGGTCAACCTGCTGCAGGAGCGGATCGCCGGGCTGCTGGGCAAGGAGGCGGCGCTGTTCGTGCCCAGCGGCACGATGGCCAACCAGATCGCGCTCAAGGTGCTGACCCGGCCCGGCGACGAAATCGTCGTCGGCGAAGAGGCGCACATGATGTGGCACGAGGCCGGCGCGGCCGCGGCCAATTCGGGCGTGCAGTTCTGCGTCGCCGGCAAGGGCGGCCGGTTCACCCTCGCCGAGTTTGGCGCCGCGGTGAAACCGCGCGGGCATATCGTGTTTCCGCCGACCGGCCTCGTCGCGATCGAAAACACGCACAATCTCGGCGGCGGCATCGTCTGGGCCGAGGCCGAGGCCCGGGCGATCTGCGCCGCAGCGCGCGAGACCGGGATCGCCGCGTATCTCGACGGCGCGCGCCTGTTCAACGCATCGGTCGCAAGCGGCAGAGCCCTCGCCGATCTGGCGGCGCCGTTCGACCTCGCCTCGGTCGCGCTGTCAAAGGGTCTTGGCTGCCCGGTCGGCAGCGTACTCGCCGGCAGCAGGGCGCTGATCGCCGAGGCGGTGACCGCACGCCGCCGCTTTGGCGGAGCGATGCGGCAATCGGGCATCCTCGCCGCCGCCGGGCTTTATGCGCTCGACCACAACATCGCGCGGCTCGCCGACGACCACGCCAACGCGCGGCTGATCGCCGAGCGCATCGCCGGCATCGGCGGCGTGATCCTGGATCTCGCGACCGTGCAGACCAACATCGTGATCTTCCGCGTCGCCCAACCTCTGCCCGACGCGGCGGCGATCGTGGCCGCAGCAAAGGCGCAAGGCGTGCTGATCTCGGCGCTCGGCGCGCGCACCGTGCGCGCCGTCACCCATCTCGATGTCGACCGCGCCCAATGCGAGCGGGCCGGCCGGGTGCTGGCCGGGCTCCTCGCCGCCGGCTAGCAGCCGCCACCCGGCGGTGCTAGGTCCCGACCGTCTTGGCGAATTGCACCAGGGCCGCCTTGACCGTGGCGTCGCTCATCGATCGGGCTACCTGCTGCGCGGTCTCGCTCAGCTCGTGACGGCCGGACGCCAGAAGAAACTTTGCCGCGACCGGGGCGATCGCCGCCAGCGCCGGCAGCCGCTCGCGCATCCAGGCCGGATCGAGGCCCGGGGTCAGGAACGAGGTCATAACGCCATTGAGGCTTTCCTGGACCCCGCCGCGGATTTCGGTGAGCCCCCGCTGCACCTGGGTGCTTTTGAAATTGTCGGGCTTGGCCGACATTTCGGCCATCACCGACAGCAGCAGCGCCTGGGTCACCTGCAGCGACGAATCGAGGTAGCGCCCCATCTCGGGGCCGTAATCGATCGTGTTCTGCCCGACTTTCTGCCGCATCTTTTCGGTGAAGTTCGAGAGCTGCGACGGGTCGTTAATCCCGGTGCCGGCGAACACGTAGACGATGCCGACATCGTTGATCTTGAGGCTCCAGTCGTTGATGCCGTTGAGGTCGGAGAAGGCGATCGGCGCCAAGGCGGCGAGCCCCCCGGTATCGAACACGGTGTCGAGCAGCGCCTTGACCTGCGGGTCGGACTGGCGCGGCGGCTTGCCGTTTTCGGCCGAGCCCTTGGCCATCACGACAAAGCTGGCGGCGGCCTTGTTGACCGCGGCGAGCTTGTCTGCCGGCAGGTTGCCGGCGGTGGCGGCGCCGGCCGCGACCAACAGGCCGAGCATGGAAAAGGCGAACAGGAACCGGCGCATGGCTCTCTCCCGATTTCAGGTAGATCCGCTGAACGATGCCGCAGCGGTCTCGGCAATTTGCGTCCGCCGGCGCTCGTGGCGGGCCATCACCCACGCGGCGAGCGCGACGAGCATAAATACGACGACAAGGAAAATCGTCGCCAGCGCATTGATCTCGGGGCTGACCCCGAGCCGCACGCTGGAATAGACCGCCATCGGCAATGTCGTCGCCGAGGGCCCGGAGACAAAGCTGGCAACGACGAGGTCGTCGAGCGACAGCGTGAACGCCAGGAGCCAGCCGGAAATCAGCGCCGGCGCGATCCCCGGCAGCGTGATCCGCGCCAGCACCGCCCAGGGCCGGGCGCCAAGGTCGAGCGCCGCCTCTTCGAGGGTGCGGTCAAACCCGGCGAGCTGGGCCCGTACCAGCACCGCGACAAAGCAGGCGCCAAAGGTCGCGTGCGCGATCGTCACCGTGGCGATGCCGCGCGTCGCCGGCCAGCCGAGCCAGCTCTGCAGAGCGACGAACAACAGCAGCAGCGACAGGCCGAGGATCACCTCGGGCACCACCAGCGGCGCCAGCAGCATGAAGCTGAACAGCATGCGACCGCGGAACCGGGTGAAGCGGGCGATCGCGAACCCGGCGCCGGTGCCGAGCACCAGCGCGAGGCTGGCCGCCATGACCCCGATTTCTAGGCTGGTCAGCGCCGCGTCGCGAAACTTGTCGTCGCTCGCCAGCGCGCCGTACCAGCGCGTCGAAAACCCGGCCCACACCGTCACCAGGCGCGAGGCGTTGAACGAATAGAGCACCAGCAGCACGATCGGCGCGTAAAGAAAGCCGAGCCCGAGTACCAGCGCACTCGCCCGCCACACGGTCGTGCGATTCGGGTTCACGTCGGCCGCTCGCGCTCGATAAAGCGCTGCACGACGAGCAGCGGCAGGGTCAGCAGCACGACCAGCACCATCGCCACCGCCGCGGCCTCGGGCCAGTCGACATTCTCGAAAAACTCCTGCCACAGCACCTTGCCGACCATCAGCGTCGTCGGCCCGCCGAGCAGGTCGGGGATCACGAATTCGCCGACCGCCGGGATGAACACCAACAGCGCACCGGCCGCGACCCCCGGCAGCGACAGCGGCAGGACCACGCCGAGAAAGGTGCGCCACGGCCGCGCGCCGAGATCGGCCGCCGCCTCCAGTACGCTCTCGTCGAGCTGCGACAGCACCCCGTAAAGCGGCAGGATCATGAACGGCAGGTAGGAATAGACGAGGCCGATCTCGACCGCCGTGAAATTGTTGACCAGCACCAGCGGCGCATGGATGAGGCCGAGACCGAGCAGCACGCGGTTCAACAGCCCGGTCGGCTGCAGGATCGCGATCCACGCATATACCCGGATCAACAGGCTGGTCCAGAACGGCAGCAGCACGAAAAACAACAGCAGATGGCGCCACACACCCGGCGCGCGGGCGATCGCAAACGCCACCGGATAGCCAAGCACCAGGCACAGCACCGTCGCCGACGCGGCCGCCGCCAGCGATTCCCCATAGGCGCGCAGGCAGCCCCCGGCGAGGGTACGGTAGTTGTCGAGACTCACGTGGATCGCCCCGCCCGACACCAGCGGCGCATAAGGCGGGATCGCATCGACCGCGTGGCTGAGGCTGATCCCGGCAACGATCACCAGCGGCAGCAGAAAGAACAGCGCCAGCCAGGCAAACGGCAGGCCGATCAGCACCCGCCTGCCCCAGACCCCTAGGCCGAGCATCGGATGGTCCTGCCCCTCGCCCTCCCGCTGCGCGGGGTGAGGGGTCGATCCGGCGAGAGGATCACCGGATCACCACCACCGCGTCGCGCGGGTCCCAACTCGCCCAGATCGGGCCACCACGGACCAGGCCTTGCGTCGTCTCGCTCGGAACATGCGCCCGCAGCGTGCGGCCGATGGCGTTGAGGTGAACGATCGACTGGCCGCCCTGGTAGCCGATCGAGGCGATCGTCGCCGCCAGCGCGATCCCGGGCGGGCGCTCGTCGCTGAGCCGCAATTTTTCCGGCCGCAGCGCCAGCGCGGCAGCGGCGCCGGCCGGCAGATCGACCGGCTCGTCGAGCGGCAGCGGCTGGTCGAATCCCGCGACCGCCAGGCCGAGCGCGTTGAACCCGGCGACCAGCTCGCCTTCGAACAGGTTTACCGCGCCGACAAAATCGGCAACAAAGCGCGAATTGGGCCGCTCGTAGATCTCGGCCGGGGCGCCGATCTGCGCCAGCTCGCCGCGGTTCATCACCGCGACGCGCGTTGCCATGCCGAGCGCCTCGTCCTGGTCGTGGGTGACGACGATAAACGTCGTGCCGAGCCGCTGCTGGATGCCGGTCAGTTCGAGCCGCGTGTCCTCGCGCAGCTTGCGGTCGAGCGCCGCCAGCGGCTCGTCGAGCAGCAAGAGCTTCGGCATCTTGGCCAGCGCCCGGGCCAACGCCACGCGCTGACGCTGGCCGCCCGACAATTCGTGCGGCCGCCGACGCTCCAGCCCGGTCATCTGCACCAGGCTCAGCATCTCGGCGACGCGCTCGGCGCGGCCACTTTTCGCCATGCCCTCCTGTTTGAGGCCAAAGGCGATGTTGGCGGCGACGTCGAGGTGCGGAAACAGGGCATAGGACTGGAACATCATGTTGACCGGCCGGGCATAGGGGGGCGCCGCGGTCACGTCGTCGCCGTCGATGACGATCCGGCCGCGGTCGGGGTGCTCAAACCCGGCGATCATTCGCAACAGCGTGGTCTTGCCGCACCCCGAGGGGCCGAGCAGCGCGAAAAACTCGCCGCGCTCGACACTGAGCGAAACGTCTTGCACCGCACGGACCGCGCCGAACGATTTCTCCGCCCCGCTGATTTCCAGGAGCGCCACTGTCAGCAGCCCGACTTCGCCTTGGTCCAGGCGCGGGTGCGCAGCCGCTCGTAGGCGCGCGTCGCCGGCAGGTCGATATAGAACAGGCGCCGCACCGATGCCGGCGGATAAATGCCCGGGTCGTCGCGGATCGCCGGCGCCACGTATTGCGTCGCGGCCCGGTTCGGGTTGGGATACGACACCGCGTCGCTGATCGCCGCGATCACCCGCGGCCGCAGGATATAGTTGATGAACTTGAGCGCGTTGTCGGGGTGCGGGGCATCGACGGGAATGCCCAGCATGTCGATCGACATCTGCGCCCCTTCGCGCGGCACGCGAAACGCGATCTTGACGCCGTTACGCGCCTCTTCGGCGCGGTCGCGCGCCTGAATCACATCGCCCGAATAGCCGAGCGAAATGCACAGATCGCCGTTGGCGAGGTCGTTGATGTATTGCGAGGAATGAAACTTGCGCACGTAGGGGCGGATGGCGGCGATCACCGCGGCGGCCTTTTTCAGGTCGCCGAGGTCGGTGCTTTTCGGGTCGAGGCCGAGATAGGCGAGCGCGGCGGGAAACACCTCCTGTGGCGAATCGAGCAGCGAGATGCCGCAGGCAGCGAGCTTTCTGGCGTAGGCCGGGTCGAACAGCAGCGCCAGCGTGTCGCGCGGCGTCCCCGGGCCCAGCGCCTTGTCGAGCAGCGCCTTGTTGTAGCCGATCCCGGTGACGCTCCACAGATACGGCACGCCGTAGCGGTTGCCGGGGTCGGCCTCGGCGGCGATCGCCAGCATCGCCGGGTCGAGGTTCTGCCAGTTGGGCAGCTTGGCCTTGTCGAGCGCTCGATAGGCGCCGGCCTTTATCTGGCGTGCCATGAACGGGCTCATGGACGGCACCACGACATCGTAACCGGAATGCCCGGCGAGCAGTTTCGCCTCCAGCACCTCGTTGCCGTCATAGACGTCGTAGGTGACGGCGATGCCAGTTTCCTTCTCGAAATTGGCGATCGTGTCGGGCGCGATGTAATCCGACCAGTTATAGACGTGCAGCACCGGCTCTTCGGCCGCGGCGGCCAACGGCAGCAGCGCCAGCGCGAAGGCGGCAAGGAGCGACAGGATCGGTCGGCCGGTCATCTCCGGCCGATACAGCAGCGGGCGCAGCGCTTGTCAATCTCCCGGAAGATTGCCTTTAGTACGCCAGTTTCGGAAAGAGCGCGCCCTTGACCGTCATCCATCTTTTGCGCCACGGCGAGCACGCATTGCAGGGCCGCATCGTCGCTGGTCGGCTGCCCGGGATCGGCCTGTCGCCGCGCGGCCGCGGCGAGGCCGAAGCGGTCGCCGACCGGCTCGCCAATGGCGGCGTTGCGGCGATCTATGCCAGCCCCTTGCAGCGCACCCGCGAGACGGCCGAGATCGTCGCCGCCCGGCTCGGGCTGCCGGTAACCGTGCGCGACGAGCTGATCGAGCTCGATTTCGGCGACTGGACCGGCTCGACCTTTGACGAGGTTCGCCAGCACCCGCAATGGCCGGCCTGGGCGAATCACCGCAGCATTTCGGTGATCCCGGGCGGCGAGACCATGCGCGAGGTGCAGCGCCGCATCGTCGATACGCTGATCGAGCTGCACCACCACCATGGCGACGCCGAGGTGCTGGTTGTCAGCCACGGCGACGTGATCCGCGCCGGACTCGCGTTTTACCTCGGGATGCCGCTCGACCTGTTCAGCCGGCTCGAAGTGGCGACCGCCTCGCTCAGCACGATCCGCATTGACAAGGCCGGCATCCGCGTCATTAGCATCAACGAGCGGGTGCGGCCGACAAGCTGAGCAGTCGGCGCGAAGACTGCGTCTGACCCCGCACCCGGCCGCCGCGATGGCGGACGGCGCCGGCAAACCCGAAACCGTGACGCCGCGACGCGGCCGCGCTGGTAGCGGCCGGCTAGCCGCGCAGGCTCTTCAGCGCCGCCTCGGCGGCGGCGAGCCCGGCGACGCCGGCGCCGATCACCGCGACATCGCCCTCTGAATTCATCGCCGATCCGCCAGCGCTCAACCCGGCATCGCGATGCGGCGGCCGACCCAATCCGGCCGCGGCAAAACCGCATGCGCCGCCGCGGCGGCCTCGACCCGCTCCCGCAGATCGGGCGGGAACGGGCACACCCGGCGCGCGACAAGATCGACGTGGAGAAACAGCAACTCCTGCGTCGCGGCCCGGGTGCCATCGGCAAGGCGGAACATCTCGTGTGCCAGATGGATGCGCTTGTCGTCGGTGGCGACGATCCGGGTCGAGACGCGGACCCGCTCGCCGACCAGCAATTCGCGCTCGTAGCGATTGTGGGTTTCGACCACGAAGGTGCCGCGGTCGGTCTCGCGCCGATAGCTGAGGCCGAGACCCAGCTCCTCGAACAACAGGTCGGTCCCCTTGTCGAACAGCACGACGTAATAGGCCAGGTTCAGGTGGCCGTTCCAGTCGATCCACTCCGGCAAGACTTCGCCTTCGTAGCGGGCAAACGGGGCGTCGATGGTCATCGGGCAAGGCTCTGCGGCAGCATCTCGGGCGGGTTCCGTTGTCTGGTCATTGGCAGGCGACGCCCGATTGTGACCCGGGCGGCGGCGCGATGCAAAGTCGCGTCGCGGCTGCCCGGCCGATCGATCGTCGCCTCGCGGTTCCGACCTCGCGTGCGGCAGAACTGGCGAGAAACGGCGTAAATCACCCGAACATTCGAAACAGATTTACCAGTCGTAAACCCGTATCTGGGATGCTCCGGGCCTCGCGTGCTCCCGGAAAAGTCAGTATGTTCGCTGTCATTCTGCACTGTATTCGTAGCCGGTCGGGGGTGACCGCGATCGAATACGCGTTGATCGCGGCACTCATTTCGCTGACCATCGTCACCGGCGCGCAGCAGATCGGCGGTTCGGTCAAGCAATTCTTTACCACCGTCGCGAACTCGTTCTAGCCGGCGACGACCTGCGATCCGCGGCTCTCTTGAGCCTCCGGCGGAAACGCTCCATGCTCGCGCCCGCTGCCGCGCCTCGGGGCGGCGCTGAAGAAACCCGCAGGGAGCCGAATGATGAGCGCAGCCGATTGGGCACCGAGCCCGCTCTATCCCGATCCCGCAATCATCACCCTCGACCCGCGCTTCGAAAAGATCCGGCCGCCGTTCAATGCTTCGGTCGAGCGGCACTATACCGGCTGCCGCTGGAGCGAAGGCCCGGTGTGGTTCGGCGACGGCCGGTTTGTGTTGTGGAGCGACATTCCCAACGACCGCATCCTGAAATGGGAGGAAGAGACCGGCGCCGTCAGCGTGTTCCGCAAGCCGTCGAACAATTCCAACGGCAACACGCGCGACCGCCAGGGCCGGCTCGTCACTTGCGAGCACGGCATGCGCCGGGTGACCCGCACCGAGCATGACGGCACGATCACGATCCTGTGCAACCGCTTTGAGGGCAAGCCGCTCAACTCGCCGAACGACGTGGTGGTCAAGTCCGACGGCTCGATCTGGTTCACCGATCCGCCGTTCGGCATCCTCGGCAATTACGAAGGGTTCCGCCACGAGCCCGAACTGCCGGTCACCAATGTCTACCGCATCGACGGCGCCACCGGCCGGGTGACGATCGTCGCCGACGATATTCGCGGACCCAACGGCCTCGCCTTCTCGCCCGACGAGTCGCGGCTCTATGTCGTCGAATCACGGGCTCAGCCGCGACGCGCGATCCGCCTGTTCGATGTCGCCGGCGACGGCTCGCGGCTCGCGAACGGTCGCGATTTCGGCGAGGTCGGCGACGGCACGCCCGACGGTTTCCGCTGCGATGTCGACGGCAATCTGTGGTGCGGCTGGGGGATGAGCGAGGCGCTCAACGGCGTCGTCGTCTTCGCCCCCGACGGCATGATGATCGGCCGCATCGCACTGCCCGAGCGCTGCGCCAATTTGTGCTTCGGCGGGGTCAAGCGCAACCGGCTGTTCATGGCGGCAAGCCATTCGCTCTATTCGGTCTATGTCGGCACCGAGGGCGCGGTCGGCGGGTGAACCCGAACCGCGCGGAATGAACCGGCGGCGCCTGTTGCAGACCGGCGGCGCCGGCGTCGTCGGGGCCGCGCTGGGCCCGGGCACCGCGCCGCAGGCCGCCGAGCCGGCGCGCTTCCCGCCCGGCTTTCTGTGGGGCACGGCGACCTCGTCCTACCAGGTCGAAGGCCGCGGCGACCGCACGGCCGACAGCATCTGGGACACGTTTTGCCGGCTGCCCGGCACGATCCACGACGGCAGCAACGGCGACGTCGCCTGCGACCATTACCATCGCTATCCGGAAGACATCGCGCTGATGCAGCGCGCCAGGCTCAAAGCCTATCGCTTCTCGATCTCATGGCCACGCGTGCTGCCCGCGGGCACCGGCCAGCCCGACCCGAAAGGGCTCGATTTCTATGACCGGCTGACCGACGCGACGCTCAAGGCCGGGATCGAGCCGTGGGTCTGCCTCTATCACTGGGATCTGCCGCAGGCGCTGCAGGACCGCGGCGGTTGGACGGCGCGAGCGATAGCCGACTGGTTCGCCGATTACGCGACGCTGATGGCGCACCGGCTCGGGGACCGGGTCAATCGTTGGGTGATGCTCAACGAACCCTCGGTGGTCGCGGTGATCGGCCACGGGCTCGGCGAGCACGCGCCGGGGTTCAAGAGCCGCGACAAGATGTTCGCCGCGATGCACCACCAGAACCTGGCGCAAGGCGCCGGGCTTGCGGCGCTGCGCGCCCACGGCGGCGGCCGGTTTCGTCTCGGCACCGTGCTGAGCCTGCAACCGGTGCGGCCGGCCACCGGTTCGCCGGCCGACCGCAAGGCGGCCGAGATGTGGGACGCGCTGTGGAACCGGGCATTTCTCGACCCGCTATTACGCGGAAACTATCCAGCGCTGATCGAACCCTTTGCCGCACCACTGACCCGGACAGGCGATCTTGCGCAAATTCGCCAGCCGATCGATTTTCTCGGCGTCAATTACTATAGCCCGATGTACCAGCGCGCCGACCCGCACGGGCTCGTCGGCACCAATTGGGGCGCTTCTCCGCCCGGCATGCCGAAAACCGCGATGGACTGGCCGATCGACCCCGACGCGCTAGTCGAACTGCTGCGTGACCTGCGCGATCACTATGGCAACCCACCGCTCTACATCACCGAAAACGGCGCCTGCTTTCTCGATCGGCCAGGCCACGACGCCCGCGTCTACGACCCGCAGCGCATCGCCTATCTGCGCGCGCACGTCCTCGCCTGCCATCGTGCGCTCGCCGAACGCGTCAGCCTGCACGGCTATTTCGCCTGGACAATCCTAGACAATTTCGAATGGGCCTGGGGCTATACCCGGCCGTTCGGGCTCGTCCGGGTCGATCGCGCGACATTGAAGCGCACCACGAAGGCCTCATTCGACTGGTTCGGCGGCGTCGCCCGCGCGAATTCGGCCTAAACCGATGCGATGATGCCACAGGTTGAGCCGCCCGACCGCTCCGCGCGACCGCCCTCTCAACCCCCGGACGGAAGCGCCAGGAAAAAAAGCCGTTTTGCTATAGTCTTAGATCGTGATTTCTTATACTGTGTCGTCCTCAACTATCGGAGGAAACCGATGAAACGCGCCCTAGTCCTCTGCTCACTCCTGGCGCTGGCGGGCTGCATGCAGCCGCCGCCGGCTCCGCCCCCGCCGCCGCCCCCGCCACCGCCGGCCGCTGCAGTTCCCGCCCATGCCTTCATCGTCTATTTCGGCTGGAATCGCTCGTGGGTTGGCCCCGCCGGGGTTTCTATCCTGCAGCAGGCCGCGAATGTTTATAGGGCCGGCGGTGTCGTGACGGTGCAGGTGACCGGCTATACCGACACGTCGGGTTCGGCGCGCTACAACCAGCGTCTATCGGTCCTCCGTGCGCGCCATGTCGCCCACATCCTCGCGCAAATGGGCGTGCCATGGCACCAGATGACGGTTAACGGCCGTGGCGAGACCGACCTTGCCGTTCCGACGCCGAATGGCGTGCGTGAGCCGCGCAATCGTCGCGTCACGGTCATCGAGGGCTAAGGTGCGGCGCGCGTAAGCGCGCGTGAGCACCGCAGAGGAAGAGAGGGCGCCCAGTTGGGCGCCCTCCGCTTCTTTGGTCTATCGTTTACTCACAGAGCGCTAGACCGCCTCGTACGGCAACCGCTTGATTTTTTCGACGTTTCTGCCTTCGATGCGGATCAGGCGGGTCGAGCCTTCGCGGCGCGGCGAATGGAGATCGCCCTCGTTGTAGATGTAGGCGGTTCCGGGCGTCAGTGTGTAGTTGCGCACCAGCTTGACCCGGCCAGGGTCGCCATCATGCGGCGGCGCCACCAGTTCCCAATCGCTCATGATTGTCTCGCCATCGGCCTGGCCATAGATCGCCCAGGTCGGGCCATGGTCGTGCGGCTTGCTTTCCTTCGCCCCGTGATAGACGTGGCCGAGGATGCAGAAGCCGAGGTCCTTGTCTTCGTAGAGGATGTTCCGCTCGGGTGCGTTGTCGGGCATGTATTTGCTGACGAACACCTTGTCGAGGCACATCTCCTGAACGACCTTGCATACCTTCTTGCGGCCCTCGGGGCCGGGATCGGCGACAAGGATGCTGTGCAGCTCTGCCGCAAACTGATCTAGCGTATGCTCCATGGGCTAATCTCCTTCTATTGCGGGCGATATCTTGTGATCGATATCGGGCGGACGGGTGAATCGACGCCGCTGCCAAGCCTAAGCCTGGCACGTTAGCCCGGCAAGCACGACCCGTGCAAAAGCCATCGCCGCGGCGCAGACAAGCCAAGCCCGATCGCGCGACCTGGGGGATTATCGGATCGCGCGTGACGTTCCGTATCCACGCGCTAAAGTCGTCACAATCGGCATTGCGAGGCGAGCCGTATGGACCGCGATCCCAACGCACCTTCGAATACGCCGTTGCGCCACACCATCGCCGGTCTGGTGCTCGCTACGGGCCTGGTTCTGGCCGGGCTGTGGATCCTTCAGGATTTTCTCGTGGCGCTGGTCTGGGCGGGCATCTTTGCGATCGTGCTGTGGCCGGTCTACCGCCGCCTGTTGCGGGTGTTGCCGGCCTGGTGCGCGCGGGTCATAGCGCCGCTCGTTTTGGTACTGCTGGTCGGGATCCTCTTCATCCTGCCGCTGGTGCTGCTCGGCGTCGGAATCGCACAGGAAAGCCACGTCATCGTGCGCTTCATCGCGATGGCGCGGCGAAACGGCATCGCCCCGCCAGACTGGATCGGCCAGCTGCCGCTGGCCGGCGCGCCGCTCGCCGAATGGTGGCGCACCAACCTCGGCGATCCGGTGATGGTGCAGGAGCTGTTTGGCCGGCTCAACCCGCATCTGCTGGCCGTGTCGGCACGGCAATACGGCGGCGAGATCGCCCACCGCCTGGTGCTGTTCGCCTTTACCCTGTTGACCCTGTTCTTTCTGTTTCGCGACGGCGCCGGCCTGACCGTGCAGCTGCGTGGCCTCAGCGACCGCCTGATCGGCCGGCGCGGCGAGCACATCGCCGGCCAGATGATCGCCGCCGTACATGGTACGGTCACCGGGCTCGTGCTGGTCGGGCTGGCGGAAGGGCTGATCCTCGGGATCGTGTATTTCGCCGTGCACCTGCCCTACCCCGCATCGGTCGGCGCTGCGACCGGCGTGGCGGCCGTCATCCCGTTCGGAGCGCCCGCGGTCTATTGCCTGGCCGCACTCTACCTGGTGGCGCAGGGCCAAACGGTCGGCGCGGTCATCGTGCTGGCGGGCGGCAGCCTGGTGGTCTTCGTCGCCGACCACTTCATCCGCCCGGTTCTGATCGGCGGGGCGGCGCGACTGCCGTTTCTGTGGGTCTTGCTCGGGATCCTCGGCGGCCTTGCGACGCTTGGGTTTCTCGGCCTGTTCCTCGGGCCGGCGATCATGGCAGCGCTGATCGCGTTGTGGCGCGAGTCGACCGAGACCCTGCCGCCGGCGCAGCCGGCCCGGGCAACGCCGGACCCGCGGCGCCGGCCCAACGGCCGGCGCGGGGCCATCCGCCGCGGGTGAGACGGGCGGCGCGGCAGCTCACCGGCGAGGCGCCATCGCCTGCGCCGAGCGGTTCAGCCTAAATGACGGCATCCTCCGCACGTGCGCCAAAGGCCGCCATGTCGGCGCCTTTGCTGGCGGCGGCTTGGCGCTGCTGCGCCGATTTATAGTTCGCGCGCTCGTCCTGGTCGCGAAACGGCGTCAGCAGGAATTCGAGCGACCAGGACCGATGCGACCGCGGAACCGGGGTCAGTGACGCAAAGGGCGCGGGGCCTCCGTCGATAAACCGGCCAGTGGTGGTGGAATTGGACGACAACGGCATGATCGGCTCCTCCTTCAATCTGCCGTCTCGGCTTCACGCCTCATGCCACGCGATCCGGCCCTGAGACCTCGAAAATTCGCGTTTTACTTCATATACTTGAGAAACAAGAGGCGATCGGCCTGCGGCACGATCGGCAATTTGCAACGAAAATTGCGATGCAGCCGACACGCTCCCCGCCGTCGTCGCGCCACTGCCGCACGAGGTGTTGACTTGTCCCTCGCTCCGGACTTTTCATGGCTTGCCGCGTGTCGTTATCACCCGGAGGCGGACGGTAGGGCAGCGAACGTGGGGGCCGTATGAGGTATGTGTGCGATGCGCCAGGCGGCAAGACCTGGTTCCGAATCGAGACCGAAGGCGAAGCCGTCGCCGAATCGGAGACGATGCATCACGCGGTCGAGAAGTATTTCCGCAAGGAACACGAGCGGGCGGCGCAGACGTTTCAGCCGCTGTCGAAGGTGAATTTCGAGCAGGAGATCGGCATGAAGGCGCACATTCAGCGCCAGATGCCGCTGTTCCTGACGCTGCGCGACGGCGACGGCACCGCGCTCGCCACCGCGATGCTGCCGTCGGGCGGCCGCGACGACCGCAGCTTTCGCCCGATCATCGTCGGCCCGTCGAACGCCGACCCGTACGACGATCAGGCCGACGCAATCCGCGCGCTCGGCGAGCATTTCGGCATGACGCTGGACCGTACGCGCTGCTACCCCTATCGGCGCGACTAGGATTTCCGACCGCCTCGAGCCGCTGATCTCGGCGCGCCGGATCGCGCGGCGCATCGCCTCGCTCGCCGGCCGCATCGACGCCGATCACGCCGGAAACGAGGTCACGCTTGTCGTGGTGCTGAAGGGCGCGGCGGTCTTCGCCGCCGATCTCGCCCGGCGCCTGACGATCCCGGTGCGGATCGAGTTCGTCAGCGCCGCGTCCTACGGCCCGGCGACGCAATCGGCCGGGACGGTTGCGATCAACGGGCATGCCGCGCTCGATATCGCCGGGCGCGATGCGATCCTGATCGAAGACATCGTCGACACCGGGCTCACGACCCGCACGCTGCTCGACCGCCTGCAAACGCTCGGCCCGGCTCGGCTCGACCTATGCGCGTTGCTGCACAAGCCAGGCCGCACGGTCGAGCCGGTCGCGATCCGCTACAAGGGGTTCGAGATTCCCGACCGCTTCGTCGTCGGCTACGGCATGGACTACGCCGAACGCTATCGCAACCTCCCCGACGTCTGCGTGCTGACCGAGCAAGCGTGACCGCCTTTAGCCCACGGAGCCAGGAGGTCGGCGTCGGTAAAGGAATATGGCTCCGCCGTTGGAGGCTAAGCCCGGAGGCTCTGCCACACCGGACAAGCTGTGAAATCCCGTGCGAAAAAATACGCCCGGCTCGCCCCAAGCGAGTTGCGGTTGATCTCCGTTAGGTTCTGCCTGGTAATCATCCCGTCCAGGGCCGGTGACGCAACGCAGCGCGTCGGCGTCAGCGGGATCACCGTATGCAGCGGCACGTCCGGCACTAGGAACTCGCCTTCCTGTGCCTCGATGATGCCCCAGCGCGTTATGGCCAGCTCGTTTTGCGCGTACCGATAGGTTCGCAGCCGCAACTCATGGCCGTTCAGAAAGCGGGCCGGGAATCTTCCCCCCGCCCGCGCGAACATCACGCCGTGACGTTCGAGCACTTCTTCCTGGTCTTTCGATAGACCACCCCCAGTGACGCCCTGGGCCTGATGTTCCTGCGTCGTCAGCGTCCGGCCGCGTGAGCGCATGTACCAGAGAGCGAAGAATTCGTTGACGACGCGCCTGTCTGCCTCACCGATTGTCGAAACCTGCCGCTCGACGATCCTATTAGCCAGTTCTTGGAACGGGGCCTCGATCTGCCACATGAAACCCGTTTCAGAGCCGTGGTCCCAGGCCCGCTTGGCGCAAAAGATGTCGTCCTTTGGGCCGGCACGGCGGACTTTGTTCCGCAGCAGATCATGTACGAGGACGCACCCGTCGGGGCCGCAGAAGCGTTTAATGCTGGCGGCCGGGAAAGTGTGCTGATCGATCGCCAAGCAATACGGGTTTCCCGGCTGCGGCCTTTCATGTCTCTCCGGACTCGTCATTGTCGTCCTGCGCTATTCGCTTACCCCATATATGGTGTCGGTGCGTAGGCAGGTAAATCCCAGGAGGGCCAGCGGCAAGGACTTCCAATTACCAGAAAAATATTTCCGGAATGCCGCTTATGCAATTCAATTAACCAACCCGCGCATTCTTACGGTCGTTCAGCCCAGCTTCTTCTTCAGCAATTCGTTGACGAGGGCCGGGTTGGCCTTGCCCTGCGTCGCCTTCATCACCTGGCCGACGAAAAAGCCGAGCACTTTCGGGTTTGTCGCGTATTGGGCGACCTGGGCCGGGCTGGCGGCGAGCGCGGCCTCGACAGCTTCCTCGATCGCGCCGGTATCGGTGACCTGGCGCAGCCCTTTTGCTTCGACGATCGCTGCCGGGTCGTCGCCGGTCGCGACCATCTCGGCAAACAGATCCTTGGCGATGCGGCCCGAGATCGTGCCGTCGGCGATCAGGTCGATGAGGGCGCCGAGCTGGCCCGCCGCGACCGGCGACTGCTCGATGCCGAGCCCGGCCTTGTTGAGCGCGCCGAACAGGTCGCCCATCACCCAGTTGGCCGCGATTTTCGCGTCGCGCCCGCGCGCCACCGTTTCGAAATAATCGGCGGTCGCGCGCTCGGCCGCCAGGACCGCGGCGTCGGCCGCCGACAGCCCGTATTCGGCGACAAACCGCGCGCGCTTCGCGTCAGGCAATTCGGGCATCCCGGCGCGCAGCCGCTCGACCCAGTCGCGGTCGAGCACCAGCGGCAGCAGGTCGGGGTCGGGGAAATAGCGGTAGTCGAAGTCGTTTTCCTTCGACCGCATCTTTCGCGTCACGTTGTGCGCGGTGTCGTAAAGCCGCGTCTCCTGCGCGACCGCGCCGCCATCCTCGATCAGCTCGATCTGGCGCCGCGCCTCGGCCTCGATCGCCAGCATGGCGAACCGCACCGAGTTCAAATTCTTGATCTCGCACCGCGTGCCGAACTTGTCGCCCGGCCGCCGCACCGACACGTTGCAGTCGCAGCGCATCGAGCCTTCTTCCATGTTGCCGTCGCAGGTGCCGAGATAGCGCAGGATCGAGCGCAGCTTGCGCAGGTACAGCCCGGCCTCCTCGGCGCTGCGCAGATCGGGCTCTGACACGATCTCCATCAGCCCGATGCCGGCGCGGTTGAGATCGACATAGGTGTCGCGCGGGTGCTGGTCATGCAGGCTTTTGCCGGCATCCTGTTCGAGGTGCAGGCGGGTGATGCCGACTTCGCGCATCGAGCCGTCGGGCAGGTCGAGCGTCACGCGCCCGTGGCCGACGATCGGCTCTTCATATTGCGAGATCTGATAGCCGGCCGGCAGATCGGGATAGAAATAGTTCTTTCGGGCAAAGACGCTGTGCAGGTTGATCGCCGCGTCGAGCCCGAGCCCGGTGCGCACCGCCTGCTCGACGCAACGCCGGTTGATGACCGGCAGCATCCCGGGAAACGCCGCATCGACGGTCGAGACCTGGGTGTTCGGCTCGGCCCCGAACGCCGTCGCGGCACCGGAAAACAGCTTGGCCTCGGCAACGATTTGGGCATGCACCTCGAGCCCGATCACGACTTCCCATTCGCCCGTGCGGCCCTGGATCATTCCGGCGTCCTTCCGCGCAAAAAAAGATCAGGATCAAGCCGTTGGTTATTCATGATTCGTGCCCCCTGAAACAGGAGCATAACAGGGACCGATCCGTTCGATAACAGGGAGCGATGCCGCGCAAAACAGGCGGCGATTGCGAAGGGATGAAAGGAATACCGTGAAGCGGCGCTACAAGGCTCAATCATCGGGCAGTAATGTACGTTCTTGTTGCGTTCGGTTCAAGAGGGCGACCCGGCGCTTCCTTGGTTTGTCATTTCCGCTTCCGGACACGACCCGGACAATGGGCGCGCAGAGGCGAATTGGCGTTGCTGCCCCGAAGCGGGCTCTCATAAGGTCCCATGTCTGGCAGCCAAGATTGGCCACGCTGGCATCTAATTGAGTCAGCCCTTTTGCCGCAACATTGCGGCCTCCTTGCGCCAAGCCGGCCAGTCGACCACTGCCGACTCTTCAACTGCCATGTCCTCCGGCGCGAGCTGGTCGGTGAACACTACTAGGTTCTGGCAGTCCCATCGGGCGCTAGGGACCAGCAGGCCATCAAAACCGAGGAAATAGGCGGCGTCGCCAATCGCTTGGGTGCGCACATAGTCGAGTTCGCCATAGCGATCTCCGCGCACGCCGAGCGCCTCGACCGCCGACAGATCCACGAGTTGCAGGGCCCGCCGGGTGAGGAGCGTGATACGGTGCAGCACCGAGACCAACCTGGATGGGAATACCGGTTGGCGGCTCAGGTGAAAGTGAATCTCCGCAAGCGATCCCGCGCGCGCGAGCGAGGTGTAGATCACGTCGAACGTGCCTGGATCCCACCGTGCGGCGGCGGGATAGCCCTGCAGCGGATCGCGACCCTCACGCGCGATCCGCCATACGGTCCCTTCATAGGGCGTCCGGGGCAGCGCATCGACTTTATCCAGCAGCTCAAGGTCGCGGGCGCGTCGGTCTGCCATGGACCGCTCAGATGTAGGCACCCGAATCGAGGCGCTCGATCACCGCCAGCACCTCCTCGGTGCGGCCCTCGTTGATCAGGTCGATTGCGCGTTCGCCGTTTAGTAGTGGATGGCGCGCGTGCAGCCACAGCCGCGTCTCGTCCGGGGCGTAGAAGTCGGAGAGGCGATCCACGACATAGCGCAGCTCGGCGATCACCGTCTGTGTGCGCAGCGAAGGGACGCCGTTGCCGCGCGACCAGCGCGACACGGTGGGCGGCGAGGCGCCTACGATGTTGGCGATATCCTTGCCCTGCAGGCCCCCGCGCTCGCGAAGGTCGTCCAGGATGCGGGCGACGGCGGTCGCCATCACCGCCTCGCGGCGCGAGCGCCGGCCGCCCCGCTGCCGCGGCGCGCGGGAGCATGGGCATGGGGACGGTCGCCCACCGTCGCGTGCAGGTCTCTCAGCACTGGGCCTAACCGGGCCAGCCGCTCGTTGGTCCGCTGCAGCATCTCCGTCGTCCCCGCATCTGCCAAGGCCAGCTTGGCGGCGGTCTCTGCCGTTCGGGCGGCCGGATCGAGGTCGTGCCTCAGGAAATCGTCGACCCGTCGCGCTTTGGGCACGCGCGACAGGCGCTCCAGCGGCTTGGTGCGCTGGCGCAGGTAATGCCCCTTGGGATCCTTCAGTGTGTCGTTATGGCCGTTCGGGCAGCAGGCGCGATCTTGGCAGCCCAGCAGCCGTCGGCCGCCGTCAGCCGCCATCAACAGCTCCACTTGCTTTACGCTCAGCAAGCGATCGAGTCCCGAGACCAGCAAACGCTTCTCTCGCCCGCCGCCGCCGGCGCGCGGGACCGGGAGCTTGTTCCAATCACCCGCCGCGAACCGCTCCTTCTCTCCAAGGCCGTGACTGATCCCGCCGGCTGCGCCGAAGGCGGCGACTGCGATGGCGGCCAGACCGCCCACTCCGTCGGCCACGATCGGCCGGCCTAGCTGTTGGAAGTCGACAGCCGCGGCGCCGCAGCATCGGCGCCTCGGCGCCTCGGCGTCAGCGCCGAAACCCGAGACGCGGAGCCACAGATTGTCGAAAGGGAGGTCCGTCAGACCCGCAATCAGCACGCGCCGCTGCGCGGGATCGCGGAGCGAGCCGTATTTCAGCGTCAGCGGATAGTCGACCGCAATCGCCGCGCCGCCGGCCGCATCGAGCGCGCGCCGCAAGTCCTCGCAGGCCTGCCGGTCGATCCCGAACCACGCGTCGGTCGACCCTTCCAGAAGGTGTGTCGGGGCCTGGACCGCATGGAAGCCGTGCTCGACCGCGAACCGGGCGATCTTGGCGATCACATCGTGGTTGTTTCCCCGGGCAAAGTGCTCCGGCCGCAGCGGCCCTTCCGAGTGGGCCCAGGGTGCCGATTTCGCCGCCCCGCCATAGCGGCCGACCACTGAGAGTTCAGCCACGTTGGTGTCGAGCACTAGCTCGCGACCGGCGTCGACGAGTTGCCCGACCACATCCTTCTGATGTGTGAACGCCGAGGCCTCGACCACCACACGCTCCGCCGGGAGGCAGCCGGCCGCGAGAAGCTTTTCGACCTGACGATGGAAGGCACCCAGCCGCAAGTAATGCGCAACCGGCTCTGGCTGGGGGTGCAGATAGACGACGTTCTCGGACATGCGGCACTCCACAGTACGTACGGAATCATATACAATTTTATTTCACGAATTTCAATTACTGAAATTGAAATGGAACCGCAGGCGTCCTGCTCTTGGAGCGGTTCGCCCCCGGGACTGAAGGTCCGGAAGTTGGCGCGCCTCCGAGGTCCGGAATCGGCGCGTCGATGCCCTTGGGGCGCGTGTGGGCCAATGACTGCATTTCGGCCCGACACCGAAATTCACGCCGAGCCTTACCCTCCCGCGACCAGGCTCGGCAGGTGGGAAAACCCGGCGGCGCCTTCCAGCACCTCGGCGGCCCGCAAGACGGTCGCCTCGTCAAACGCGCGGCCGATGATCTGCAGGCCGAGCGGCAGCGCGTCGGCCGATAGCCCGGCCGGCACCGATACCGCGGGCAATCCGGCGAGGTCGGCCGGCACGGTGAATACGTCGTTCAGATACATCGCGATCGGGTCTTCGCTCTTCTCGCCGATCGGAAACGCCGCCGACGGTGCGGTCGGCGCGAGAAGCACGTCGACATCCTGAAACGCCCGGGTGAAATCGCCCGCGATCAGCGCCCGCACCCGCTGCGCCTTGAGGTAATAGGCATCGTAATACCCGGCCGACAGCACATAGGTGCCGATCAGCACCCGGCGGCGCACCTCGGCGCCAAAGCCGGCGGCGCGCGTCGCCTCGTACATCGCATCGAGGCTGTCGCCCGGCACACGGAGCCCGAACCGCACCCCGTCATAGCGCGCGAGGTTGGACGATGCCTCGGCCGGGGCGATGATGTAATAGGCCGGCAGCGCGTATTGGGTGTGCGGCAGGCTCACCTCGACCGGCGTCGCGCCGGCGTCGCGCAGCCACGCGACACCTTGCTGCCACAGCGCCTCGATCTCGGCCGGCATGCCGGCGACACGGTATTCCCGGGGGATCCCGACCCGCATCCCGCGTATGTCGCCGCTGAGCGCCGCCTCGTAATCCGGCACCGGCAGCGGCGCCGAGGTCGAATCCTTCGGGTCATGCCCGGCCATCTCGCCGAGCATGATCGCCGCGTCGCGCACGGTGCGGGTCATCGGCCCCGGGTGGTCGAGCGACGAGGCGAACGCGACGACGCCCCAGCGCGAGCAGCGCCCGTAGGTCGGCTTCATCCCGACGATGCCGCAAAAGCTCGCCGGCTGGCGGATCGAGCCGCCGGTGTCGGTGCCGGTGGCAGCGAGCGCCGCGCGCGCCGCTACCGCCGCCGCCGACCCGCCCGACGAGCCGCCCGGCACCAGCGGCCGGTTGTCGCCCCGTCCATCTTTCGACCGGCGCCGCCACGGGTTTTCGACCGGGCCATAAAAGCTCGTCGTGTTCGACGACCCCATCGCGAACTCGTCGAGATTGGTCTTGCCGAGCATCACCGCGCCGGCCCGCCACAGATTCGCCGTCACGGTCGATTCGTAAGGCGGGGCGAACCCGTCGAGGATGTGCGAGGCGGCGGTGGTCAGCACGCCCTCGGTGCAGAACAGGTCCTTGATCGCCAGCGGGATGCCGTCGAGCGGCAGCGCCTCGCCCTTGGCGCGGCGCGCATCGGCGGCGTCGGCCATCTCCAGCGCGCGCTGCGGCGTCTCGGTGATAAAGGCATTGAGGCCGCGCGTCTCCGCCATCGCCGCGATGTAGGCCTCGGCCAACTCGCGCGCCGAGAATTGCCGCGCCGCGAGGCCCGCGCGCGCCTCGGCCAGGGTCAGCCCGACGAGGCGGGTCATTCGACGACCTTTGGTACCGCGAAAAACCCGCGCGCCGATTGCGGCGCGTTGCCGACGATTGCGTCGGGGCAATTGCCGTCGGTGACCTTGTCGTCGCGCATCGGCAGCGCGATGTCGGCGACGCTGCTCATCGGCGCCACGCCTTCGGTGTCGACCGCGGCGAGCTGCTCGACAAAGGTCAGGATGTGCGACAGCTCGGCGGCGAGCGGCTCAAGCTCGTCCTCGGATAACCGGATGCGCGCCAGGGTGGCGATGCGCGCCACCGTGGCCTTGTCCAACGCCATGATTTTGATGTCTTTCGCGGCAGAAGCGGCCGGATCACGCTATCATTGGGCATGATTCTCGGCAACCCCGCGGCGTTGCGCGAGGCGGTGCCGGCGGGCGCCCGCCTCATCGGCCTCGATGTCGGCACCAAGACGATCGGCCTCGCGCTCAGCGACACCCGCCTCGTCATCGCCAGCCCGCTCGACACGATCCGCCGGCGGCGGTTTCGCGACGACGCCGCCGCGCTGTTCGCCCACTATGACCGACACGGCTGCGGCGGCATGGTGATCGGCCTGCCGCTGACGCTGATGGGCACCGACGGGCCGCGCACCCAATCGACCCGCCAATTCGCCCGCAACGTGCTCGCGGTGCGCGACGTGCCGGTCGCCTTTTGGGACGAGCGGCTGTCGACCGCCGCGGTCACCCGCGAGATGATCGCCGCCGACATGACCCGCAAGCGCCGCGCCGAAATCGTCGACAAGGTCGCCGCCGCCTACATCCTGCAGGGGTTTCTGGATGCGATGGGGCGGGGTTAGCCCTTCAGCAATTCACGCGAGATCACCAGGCGCTGGATGTCGCTGGTACCTTCATAGATCTGGCACACGCGAACGTCGCGGTAGATGCGCTCGACCGGAAAGTCGGCGAGATAGCCGTAGCCGCCGTGAATCTGGATCGCGGCGGAGCACACCCGTTCCGCCATTTCCGAGGCGAAGAGCTTGGCCATCGCCGCCTCCTTGAGGCACGGCTCGCCGTCGTCGCGGCGCTGCGCGGCGTCGAGGATCAGGCCGCTCGTGGCATTGAGCTCTGTTGCCATGTCGGCAAGGCGGAAGGCCACCGCCTGATGCGCCGCGAGCTTCTGGCCGAACGCCTCGCGCTCCTGCGCATAACCGAGCGCGGCTTCGTAGGCGGCGCGCGCCATGCCGAGCGATTGCGCGGCGATGCCGATGCGCCCGCCTTCGAGGTTGGAGAGCGCGATCCGATACCCCTCGCCTTCCTGGCCGAGCATCAGGTCGGGGGTCAATTCCATGTCCTCGAACACGAGTTGTGCGGTGTCCGAGGCGCGCTGCCCCATCTTGTGTTCGAGCCGGGCGACGCGATAGCCCGGCGTTTCGGTCGGCACGATGAAAGCGCTGATGCCCTTGCGCCCGGCCGCCGGGTCGGTCACCGCAAAGACGATCGCGACCTGCGCGGTCGAGCCCGAGGTGATGAACTGCTTGGTGCCGTTCAGTACCCAGCGATTGCCGTGGCGTCGCGCCCGGGTCTTGATCGCCGCTGCGTCGGAGCCGGCCTGCGGCTCGGTCAGGCAGAACGCGGCGAGCATCTCGCCCGCCGCCATCGGTCGCAGAAACCGCTGCTTCTGCTCGTCGGAGCCGTAGCGCAACACCGGAGCGCAGCCGACCGAATTGTGCACCGACAGGATCGTCGACACCGCGCCGTCACCGGCCGCGATTTCCTCCAGCGCCAGCGCATAGCCGACATGGTCGGCGCCGGCCCCGCCATATTCGTCGGGCACCAGCATGCCCAGGAAGCCGAGTTTCCCCAGTTCGGCCAGTTCGTCTTTCGGGAACCGCGCCTCACGGTCGCGCTCGGCCGCGCCCGGCGCCAGCAGGTTCTGCGCGACATCGCGGGCGGTATCGCGGAGAAGGATTTGTTCGTCGGTAAGGCGCATCGCGCCACTCCGCTACTGCGCGGGTTGTTCCTCAAGCCGGCGCAGGCGGTCGTTAAAGCGCGCATGCTGAGCAACCATCGCGCGCATTTGGCCGAGCATATCCTGCATCTGTTCGGACATATTCTTGAGCGTGTTCTCGTGGCGCAACGCAATTGCGGTCAGGACGCGAATATCGTCCCGCATCGCCGCCTGATCGGCGAGCAGGCGCTCCATCTGAGCGCCGAGGAATTCAAGGGTCACGGTCTCAGCCATGGTCGAAAATTGGTCTTACCCGCTCCGCGTGTCAATCACGCGCTCTCGTTGAAAATCTCCCTCCCGATCAGCATGCGGCGGATTTCGCTGGTGCCGGCGCCGATCTCGTAGAGCTTGGCGTCGCGCAACAGGCGCCCGGTCGGGTAGTCGTTGATGTAGCCGTTGCCGCCCAATATCTGCACCGCGTCGAGCGCGATCTTGGTCGCGCTTTCGGCGGCGTAGAGGATCGCGCCGGCGGCGTCCTTGCGGGTGGTCTGGCCGCGGTCGCAGGCGCGCGCGACGGCGTAGACATAGGCGCGGCACGCGCTGGCCGCGGCGTACATGTCGGCGAGCTTGCCTTGAATAAGCTGAAATTCGCCGATCGGCTGGCCGAACTGCTTGCGGTCATGGATATACGGCACGACCACGTCGAGCGCGGCCTGCATGATGCCGAGCGGCCCGGCGGCGAGCACGGCGCGCTCGAAATCGAGCCCGCTCATCAACACGCGCACGCCTTCGTCAACCTGACCCAGCACGTTTTCCGCCGGCACTTCGCAATCCTCGAACACCAGCTCCGAGGTGGGGCTGCCGCGCATCCCGAGCTTGTCGAGCTTTTGCGCCGGGCGGAACCCTTTCATCCCCTTCTCGATCAGGAACGCGGTGATGCCGCGCGGCCCGGCATCGGGGCGGGTCTTGGCGTAGACCACCAGCGTGTCGGCGTAATGCCCGTTGGTGATCCAGAACTTGCTGCCGTTGAGGATGTAGCGATCGCCCTTTTTGTCGGCGCGCAGCCGCATCGACACGACATCGGAGCCGGCGCCCGGCTCGCTCATCGCCAGTGCCCCGACATGCTTTCCCGAGATCAGGTCGGGCAGGTATTTCTTCTTCTGCGCCTCATTGCCGTTGCGGCGGATCTGGTTGACGCAGAGGTTGGAGTGCGCGCCATAGCTGAGGCCGACCGAAGCCGAGGCGCGGCTGACCTCCTCCATCGCGACGCAATGGGCGAGATAGCCCATTCCGCTGCCGCCGTATTCCTCTTCGACCGTGATGCCGTGCAGGCCGAGCGCCCCCATCTCCGGCCACAGCTCGACCGGAAAGCGATCGGCGCGGTCAATCTCGGCGGCGATCGGCGCGATCCTGTCGTCGGCAAACTCGATCACCGTGTCGCGCAGCAGGTCGATCTCGGGGCCGAGATCGTGATCGAGGGAGGTCAGGCGTGAGTTGCGCATGACCCGTATATGGCACAGGAGGGCGAATTCGGCGAGGGGGCCGGCCGCGCCCTGCTGACCGGACCGTTAGGCATACCCGTTAATCGCGGCTCAGCCGCGGCGGCGCCATACTCGCGGGTCGGAGGGTTCGGACAGCCATCATCCCGGCCGGGCCGCGACGAAGGGTTAACGGCGACGATCCCGCGCAGCCCGGCCTCGGGCTAGGTCGTGGCGCAGGCGTTCTGGTTGTGCCGCGCTCGGCTATTGAAGCGGCGTCAGCGTCTCGGTGCCGGCGCCCGATTTGTCGGCGATCGTCCAATATCCCTTGAGCGTTCCGTCGGGTCCCAACTCGTAGAGCACGAGGCCGACATCTTTTCCCAGCTTGTAGGCCGCGGCCAGGCTACCTTTGGCCAGCATGCAAAACCCGCTGGAACTCGTGCCCCCGGTGTCCCAGTGGATGCGGCAGGTCGTATTGCTGCTGCGGGTGATCGTCGCCGTGCCATGATAGGGCGAGCCGTCAAAATTGGTCCCGTCGACGCGGTATTTGCCGCCGACGCTCTCGGCCGAGGCCGAGGCTGCAAAGGCCGCCGTCAGCAGCGCCGCGCCGATCAAGAACCGCATGACGCTCCCCTCTCCCGCCGATGTCGGCGGGTAAATTTTGGGCTGGTGCGGTCGAGAAGACTCGAACTTCCACGGAGTTTCCCCCACAGCGACCTCAACGCTGCGCGTCTACCAATTCCGCCACGACCGCACATCGTGAATGGCGCGCGTGCTTAGCAAACGCGCGGTACCATATCAAGCAGGATGGACCGAGAGATAGGCACGGCGCCGGCCGGCATCGAGTGGCGCATCAGCGACGGGCTTGTCGCCTACGACGTGGCGGTCGCCGAGATGGAGGCCCGCGCCGCGGCGATCCGCGAGGCGGGCGTGCCCGAACTGGTGTGGCTCATCGAACACCCGCCGCTCTACACCGCCGGGACCAGCGCCAACCCGGCCGATCTGCTCGCCCCCGCACGCCTGCCGGTATTCAAAAGCGGCCGCGGCGGGCAATACACCTATCACGGGCCGGGCCAGCGCGTAGCCTATGTGCTGCTCGACCTCGACAAGCACGGCAGGGACGTGCGCTGCCATGTGTGGCGCCTCGAGGAATGGATGATTCGCACCCTCGCCCGCTTCAATGTGCGCGGCGAGCGGCGCGACGGGCGGGTCGGCGTCTGGGTCGCCGACCGCGCCGGCGGCGAAGCCAAGATTGCCGCGATCGGCGTGCGCGTGCGGCGCTGGGTGACCTATCACGGCGTCGCGCTCAACGTCGACCCGGACCTCGCGGCGTTTTCCGGCATCGTGCCGTGCGGCATCAGCGGCTACGGCGTCACCTCGCTCGCCGCGCTTGGCATCACCGCGACGCTCGTCGATGTCGACCTCGCCCTGCGCGCCACCTTTGACGAGGTGTTTGCATCACCCCTCTCCTGCGCTGCGGGAGACGGAGGGGCCCATCGCGCAGCGATGGGAGGGTGAGGGTCGCGGTCGTATCCCCCTCACCCGCCTCGCGCCGGTTGGCGCTCGGCACCCTCTCCCGTTAACGGGAGAGGGGTTTTCCCACGTTTGCAACATAGTCCTGATCGGCCCATATCTTTAGCCATATGAGCACCTTGTTCGATAGCCAGGCGCCGCATCCGCTTGCCGACCGGCTGCGGCCGGCCCGGCTCGCCGACATTGTGGGACAGGACCATCTGATCGGCCCCGACGGGCCGATCGGCCGCATGGTCGCCAACCGCCGGCTCGCCTCGATGATCCTGTGGGGACCGCCGGGCTGCGGCAAGACGACGATCGCCCGGCTGCTGGCGGCCCAACTTTCAAAAGAGGGAACGGACCTCGCCTTCGAGCCGCTGTCGGCGGTGTTTTCCGGCGTTGCCGATCTGCGCAAGATTTTCGACACGGCGAAAAAGCGCCGCGGGATGGGCCAGGGCACGCTGCTGTTCGTCGACGAGATCCACCGCTTCAACCGCGCGCAGCAGGACGCCTTTCTGCCCTATGTCGAAGACGGCACGGTGATCCTCGTCGGCGCCACGACCGAAAATCCGTCGTTCGAGCTTAACGGAGCGCTGCTGTCGCGCGCCCAGGTGTTCGTACTGCGCCGGCTCGACGACGACGATCTCGAGACCCTGCTGCAGCGCGCCGAAGCCGCACTCGGCCACACGCTGCCGCTGAGCGATGACGGCCGCGCCGCGCTGCGTGCGATGGCCGACGGCGACGGCCGCTTTCTGTTGAACCTGGTCGAAGAGATCGACCGCCTGCCGCAATCGCCACCGCTCGGGCCGCAGCAGCTTGCCGCGCTGGTGCAAAAGCGCGCCCCGCTTTACGACAAGGGGCAGGAGGGCCACTACAATCTGATCAGCGCGCTGCACAAATCGGTGCGCGGGTCGGATACCGACGCGGCGCTCTACTGGCTGGCGCGCATGCTCGCCGGCGGCGAGGACCCGATCTACATATTGCGCCGGATGACCCGCGCCGCGGTCGAGGATATCGGCCTCGCCGAGCCGCAGGCCGTGGTGCAGGCGCTGGCCGCGTGGGACGCCTATGACCGGCTCGGCTCGCCCGAGGGCGAGCTGGCGATCGCGCAGCTGGTGATCTTTCTCGCCACCGCGCCAAAATCGAATGCCGCCTACGCCGCGTTTGGCGAGGCGATGCGGATGGCGCGCGACACCGGCTCGCTGATGCCGCCCAAACACATCCTCAACGCGCCGACGCGGCTGATGCGCGACCTCGGCTATGGCGCAGGGTATGTCTACGACCATGCGACCGAGGAAGGCTTCTCGGGCCAGAACTACTTTCCCGAAGGGGTCGCACGCGGCGAATTCTATCGGCCCGGCGAGCGCGGCTTCGAACGCGAGGTCAGAAAGCGGCTCGACTATTGGGCCAGGTTGCGCGAACGGGCGTCCGGGGGATAGTTCGTGTACGTCACATCGGACAAGCATGATGAGTCCTTCGAGACGGTCGCTTTGCGCCCTCCTCAGGATGAGGTAAGCCCTTAATGCCAAACAGAGATATTCCCAGCGGGCCGCGTCTCGAAGGGCGCAGGCTGCATCGGCAGCACGGAACGTGACATGAGCGCCGTCGACACGATCACCGTGCGCCCGGAAGACGGCGAGTTGCGGCTCGACCGGTGGTTTCGCCGGCACTACCCGCAGCTTGGCCACGGCCGGCTCGAAAAGCTGCTGCGCACCGGCCAGGTGCGGGTCGACGGCAAGCGCGCCAAGGCGGGCGACCGCATCGCGCCCGGCCAGGCGATCCGTGTGCCGCCGATCGACGAGGCGCCGGCGACCGACGCGGCGCCCCGGTCGCACGCCAGCGCGCGCGACGAGGCCGGGCTGCGCGATCGGGTGATCTATCGCGACGACTGGGCGATCGTAATCGATAAGCCGCCCGGCCTCGCCGTGCAGGGCGGCACCAATACCGACCGCCATGTCGATCTGCTGCTCGATGGGTTGCGCTTCGACAGCGACGAGCGGCCGCGCCTCGTTCACCGCCTCGACAAGGACACCAGCGGCGTTCTGCTGATCGCCCGCACCGCGGCGGCGGCGGCGTTTTTCACCCGCGCCTTCCGCGACAAGACCACACGCAAAACCTATTGGGCCGCCGTCGTCGGCATGCCCGAGACGGCGCAGGGCCGCATCGAGCTGGCGCTCGCCAAGCTGCCCGGGCGCGCCGGCGAACGGGTGCGGCCCGACGCGGATGCCGGCAAGCACGCGGTGACCTATTACCGGGTCATCGACAGCGCCGGCGACCGGGCGAGCTGGCTCGCGCTGCTGCCGGTGACCGGCCGCACGCACCAATTGCGCGCGCATTGCGCCGCGATCGGCACGCCGATCCTCGGCGACGGCAAGTATGGCGGTGCCGGCGCCCATCTCGGCGGCAACATCGCCGCGCACCGGCTGCACCTGCACGCCCGCTCGCTGGCAATTCCCCACCCGGCGGGCGGCACGCTGCGGGTCACCGCGAAACTGCCGCCGCACATGGAGCGGCTGTGGGATTTTCTCGGCTTTTCCGGCGACGCCAACGATCCCTTCGCCGATCTGGACATCGCGCAATGAAACGCGTCTACCGTACAGTCACCATCGAACCCGTTCCCAGCGGCCACGCCGTCGCCCTCGACGGCAAGCCGATGCGGACCCCCGGCAAGCGCGCGCTTCTGCTGCCGACCGTGGCGCTGGCGGCGGCGATCGCCGCCGAATGGGATGCCCAGCACCCCGACATCCGCCCCGAGACGATGCCGCTGACCCGGCTCGCCGCAACCGCGCTCGACCGTACCGCAACGCTGCGCGACCAGGTGATCCGCGAGACCGCGAACTATGCCGGCACCGACCTTGTGTGCTATCGCGCCGACCACCCGCCGGCGCTCGCCGCCCGCCAGCACGAAGCGTGGCAGCCGCTGATCGATTGGGCGGCCGGCCGGTTCGACGCGGCGCTCGAAATCACCACCGGCATCGTGCCCAAGCCGCAGCGCCCGACGGCGCTCGCCGCGTTTGCCAGCGCCGTGGCCGCGCACGACGATTTCCGGCTGACCGCCCTGCATACCGCCACCGCCGCCTGCGGCTCGCTGATCATCGCGCTGGCGCTGATGGAAGGCCGGCTCGACGCCGACGCGGCCTTTGCCGTCTCGCAGCTCGACGAGACCTATCAGATCGAGGCGTGGGGCGAAGACGA
>DATLRD010000009.1:0-45385 GCA_035534855.1 Allostellaceae bacterium
AGCGGCGTAGTCCTGGTCGAGCTGCAGATGCAGAGCGCCAAGAGAACTGCGCATTGCTCCAGGGTGTTGCGGTGCGTAGCACGACTTTCCGGCGGGGGTTCCCGCCGGGGCGGGAACCCAGGGGCAAACACATTGCCCCAGCCCTGGGCCCCGCTTTCGCGAGGGCGATGAGGAAGAAAGCCCCCTTATTCCGGGCGCAGCGCCGCGAGCAGCGGTGCTATGCCCGGGGCGCTGGCGAGGCTGCGGATCAGTGACAGGCTCACCTCGATGCGCGCGCTGCCGAGGCCGGAATTCGGCATCAGCGTGCGGTATTTGGCCTCGATGTCGGACCAGGCGATGCCGAGCGCGCCCGACCCTTTGGGCAGGTAGACCGTGTCAGTGACACTGCGTCCGTCGGTGGTACGGATCGTCACCGTCGCGCCCTGGCGGTATCTACCAGCGTTTTCAGTCGGTTGTGGTCCCACCGTCACTTTGTCGATCAGGCGGTGGATCACCGGGTCCGCGATCTTCGTCGGGCTGGCATGAAGCCAGCTGAATGCATGGTCGGCGACGCCGGCGGCGGTGAAATAGGCCGGGCTATGCGCCATGTCGATCAGGTCATTCGGATGCAGCGGACCGGACAGCTGGGTGAGGCCTGGCCGTGACAAGACGATGCTTTCCACATCATCGGCGCGGATGCTGCCGGCGCGTGCCGCGTTGGCGGCGGCCTCGGCAAAGGCGTGGTAGGGGTGGCCGCCGGGCACCATCTTCACCGCCATGTCGGTGACGATGTCCCATTCGCGGCCGAGCCCGTCGGTGATGTCTGTCACCTCACGGCCGCCGAACACCCGGAAGAACCCCTTGTCGGCTTCAAGGATGCGCTCCTCGGCGATGAAGCCGCGCGCCGCGGCAAGCGCGGCGTCAATGCCGGAGCGCACCGCCAGCCCGGCATGGTATTCGCGCGCGGTGCTGGTGTCGGCGGCAGTGGCGAGACCGCCGATCGAGGTCGCAGCCAGCGCGATCGCCTGCGCGAGGCGCGGCGGGTCGAGATGCAGCAGCGCCCCGGCCGCGCCCGTCGCGGCGAAGATCGCCAGCAGGCAGCCATGGTGCCCGCGGTCACGGAACGCCGGGCTGATCGGGTCGCCGATCCGCCCGGCCGCCTCGTAGCCCAGCACGATCGCCGCCAGCACGTCGCGGCCGCTGGCGCCGGTGCGCTCGGCGAGCGCCAGCGCGGTTGCGGTCAGCGGCGTGCCGCAATGGACGATCGCGCGCAGATCGCTGTCGTCGGAGGCGGCGGCGTCGCTCATCACCGCGTTGACCTGCGCCGCCTCGGCGACCGGCAGTTTCGCCCCGGCGTCGAACCACAGCGAAGCGTGCGGTGCACCGCCGCGCTCGCGCGCGAGGTCGCGGACGACGACCGAGGACGCGATCTCCTTGCCGCAGGCGGCGCTCGCCAGCGTGCTGGCAATCAGCATCGCGGCATAATCGGTGGTCTGCGCCGGCAGGTCTTCATAGCGCTGCCGCGCGAGAAAATCGGCGAGGTCGCGGGCGAGGCTCATGGCGAGCCGGCTCCAAAGGCGTCTGCGCCGCTGCTGGTCATGTCGATTCCTCCCTCCGCGTTCCGCCGGGCCGAGCTTAGCGTCGGCTTTCGGCGCCGGCCACGATCGTATCTCGCAGCGGTGGTTTGCGCGGGCCGGTCAGCCTATCGCGTCGGTTTCCGCCGGCGTCGATTCCGGCCGGGCGGCGATCTCGACGGCTTCGTCGCTGCCATGCCAGGTGCCGGTGTCACGGCGGAGCCAGGTGAAGTCGACCCGCGTGCCCGGCGCGAGGGACGCGGTGTCGAGTGTTGCCGCGTGAAAGCCGAGGCCGGTATCGACGGTCTCGACGTCGGCAACCGAGTGCCAGCCATCGTGCCCCCAATGCACCGTCGCCGGTGCGTCGAGCGCAATGGCCAGGCTTGCACCGGCCGGGACGGTGGTGATCGCCGCGTGCGGCCACCAGAACGCGTGCTGCGCCCGCGGCCGTTCGCCGTGATAGCGCCGCCACACCGCCGGCGGACGGTCGAATGGGTGGCCGAGCTGGCGCGACACGAGCAGCTTGACGAATTCGGCGTGCGCCCAGGCAAGCGGCATCGCCGAACCGCTCGGGCGGCCGGGAAAAAGCCAGCGGCGCGGGATCGGGTCGGAATCCCACACCTGCTCGGGGATCATGCCGCCGGGGCTGGCCATCGCCGCCATCGTCTGCAGGTAGGGCAGTGGGTCGTGGCCGGCGCAGAGCTCGTAATGCCCGCGCTCGCCGGACAGCAGCGGCCAGCCGCGGCCCTGGCCGGTTCCGTCATAGGCCGCGCCGTCGGGATGCTCGCCATAGCCATCGTCGCGGTAGCGGTGCCATACCGGGCCGCTTGGCGTCTGGGTCTTGAGCAGCGCGTCGACGAGGGTCAGCGAGGCGCGGATCGCCGGGTCGTCGGGGAGGCGCAACCCGAAGCGGACAAGCTGCAGGAACTCGGTGCCGATCTGCTCCTCGGCCGGCAATACGATGGTGTCGCTGCGGTTGCGGACTGGCACCGCCAGCATGACCGCGTTGCCGTCGGCCAACACCGTCCGCGGCGCCACCCGCAGGTAATAGCGCGAGACGCCAAAGCGCTGCGCCAGTGGCGTGTCGGCGGCGGTGGTCCAGGCCTCGGTGTGCTCGTTCCAGAAATCCGCGAGCGCCAGCGCCCAATCCTGCGCCGGGCGCGGCAGCAGCTCGGCGCCGGCGACCAGCGCGGCGATCGAGACCGCCAGCGTGAACGGGTTGATCCCCTCGTTCTCTTCCCAGCGGTCCTGCGCGGTTGACGGGCCGGTGCGGGCGACGAAGCCAAGCGCGCGGCGCACCATGTCGCCGACCGCGACCCCGCCGAGCCGGCCGCGTTCGGCGAGCGTGGCGGCAAGCAGCACTGGCAGCGCGGTTTCGTCGAGCTGGATACCGGTCCAGAACGAGGCGCCGCCGAGCCACTGGTTCTGGTGCCAGTGTCCGTCTTCGTTCTGCGTCGCGATCAGATAGCGCAACGTGTCGAGCGCCTCGCCCTCGGCGCCGAGCGCCAACAGCGCACCGGCGCATTCGACCAGGTCGCGCGGCCATACCAGGTGATAGCCGCCGCGCTCGTTGCCGTGGTCGCCCCACGGCACGCTGAGGCTGGCGACCATCGCGCCGGGATAAGTCTTGTCGAGATGGGCGCGCAACACCACCGCCGAGGTGGCGAACTGGTCGCGGATCGGCGCCAGCAATTCCGCCGGGCCATGAAGCTGTACCGCGCTGCCGGCGCTGCACCGCGCCTGCCACGCCTCCCAATCGGCGATCTGCTGCTGCCAAGCCGTGTCGAACGGCTGCATCAGGCTCGACAGCGCCAGCGTCGCTGCGCTCGGGGCACTGCTGCCAAAGCCGAGCGCTAGGACAGCGCGCTGCGGCAATTCGCCGGTCAGCGCCACGTTGCCCGGTCCGGCGACCGCGTATTCCCAGGTCATCGCGCCGTTGTGGGCGAAATCCTGCCAGCCGTCACTGGCGCCGACATAACCGGCGCTAATCCGGCCAAAGGCGTCGCGCTGGTCCTCGTCGACCGCGGCCAGCGCGAGGCCGAACGGCCCCTGCTCGGCCCACAGGATGCCACGGCCGCGATGGCGCTCTGCGGCGGCACTGTTGCCGTAGCCGGTGGCGCCGAGATGCGGCGCCAAAAGTACATAAGGGCGCAGCTCTGCGTCGCCGGTAAGCGCGCAGTCGATCAGCAGAACATCGCGGCCGGGGTCGGGCACAATGCGCAGATGAAGGGTAAAGCGCGGGTGCTCGTGGGTGACCTCGACCGCCGGCACACCCGGTGCCGCGGGGTGGATGCGATAACCGCCTTCGCGCTTGATCTCGCACCAGAACCCGTCGGGACCGGCGACGATAAAGCCAAGATCGCGGATCTGCGGGATGTCGACGCGCGGGTAGTATACCTCGTTGACGATGCCGAACCCTATCGTGAACCACAGCCGCGACGGGCCGAGCGCGCAGCCCACCATGTCCTTGGCGCTGCTGGTCCAGGTCGGCGGAATCCCGGGTGCACCCGGCGCATGGTCCGGATCGGCAGCGTCGGGCTGCGGCATCGCGTGACTAAGGCTCGGGGCGGGTCCGAGGCTGGTGGCCGGTCAGACCGCGCCCTCGGATTCGATCTCGATCTCTTCGGCCAGCCCCTTTTCCTCCGCGGCGGTTTCCGCCTCGGCCTGGCGCCAATGCTCGTCGGCTTTGCCTTCGGGCCGGCCGGTCCGCTCCCAGATCGCGTAGGCCCGCTCGCGCACCCGCTCTTCGTGCCACCAACCGCTCATCGCCGCCTCCTTCACATCTCTCGACCCAGAATTCACCCTGCTTACGATAGCGCTTCTTGACCGCGGCCCAGGCGACCCGAAGGACGATTTCCTCTTGCGCCTCGGGACCGCGATCGGCGTCGCTCTCCCCGGCCGCATTGAACGCGGCGCGGAAAATTTCCTGGCCGTGCAGTGGCAGGTGCCGGATCGCGGGCGGCAAGTCGTAGACCGTTGCATAGGGCATGATTCCGCCCCCGTCGCAAAGGCGCCGCGACATGGCGAGCGCTTGTTCGATCAAGTTAACGGCAAAGCCGGCGATCCGGCCTTGATTCAGGTCAAGGTTGGAACGGTTATTGCCCGGCCGCTGCCGCTCAGCGCGAGGGATCACCCATCGATCGGGGTCAGCACCTTGATCGTGTCGCCGGGCTCGACCGGGGTGGTTTCGGTTGCCGGAAATTCGCGTTCGCGGCCTTTGCTCGTGCGCACGATCACGTATTGCGGCGGGTCCACGGCGCGGCGGGCGGCGGGCGGGTCGTTATTCGCATCCGATGACGAGGTGGCTGCGGCCAACTGTGGCCCGATGATCAGGCGGTCGGTGCTGATCCGCGTGGCGGTTTCGCCGAGCTGCTGCTGGATCTCCGTCAGCTTGGTCGCGATGTCGGTGGCGGTCTTGTTGCGCAGATCGACGATCGCCTCATCGGCCCTGCCGATATCCTCTTTCGCGCGCAGCACCGCGGTATTCAGGTCGAGCCGGTGCCCTTCGGTTTCGAGCATGGTCTGCTGCAAGGAGAATTCGCGCGGCTGAATCGCCAGCCCGCGCTGCACCAGCGAGGTCGTGCTGGCAAGCTCGCGCCGCATCAGGACTACCTGCTGGTCGGCGTTTTTGATCTTGGCTTGCAGCGAGCCGATTTCACCGAGCAGCAGCGCCTTGCGCCGGTTAAGGCCATCGAGCGCCTCACGTTCGGCGTTCTGCTGTGTCACAAACAGCGCTTCCTCGCGCTGGATCAACGTTGCCATTGCCGGATCGTTGGCGTGCTGCTGCAGTTCTGCCGGGATCGTCATCCGGGTGGCGCCAGCCTGCTGGGCCTTGAGCCGCGCCTGGCGGGCGAGCAGGCTGTCGTACTGCAGGCGCAGGACCCGCAGCTTGCCCGAGGTCGAGAGGTAGCTGTCGGGGTCTTTGGGCCGGTACAGCCCGCCGCCGATGCTGATCGCCTGCAATACCGTCATGCCCGGCCGATACGGGTATTCGCCCGGGTGGTTGACATTGCCCAGGATGTAGAAGGGGCGGTACTGGATGATGTCGATCGATGCGGTGGGCCGGATCGTCAGCTTGAGGATGTTTTGCAGGTCGCTGGAAACCGCGGCGGCCAGCTCCTCGGTGGTCAGCCCGGCGGCCTTTACCGGCCCCAGCAGCGGCAGCGAGACATTGCCGCCCGGGCCCACCTTTGCCTCGCCCTTTAGCGCCGCCCACTCGTGTACCTCGCCGACGGTCCTGCGCCACTCCAGGACCCTGAGCTGAATCTTGTCGCCAACGCCAAGGCGATAGCTGCTCGCTGACACCGGCGGGTCGGCCAGGGCGGCCACAGTCCACAGCAGCACGGCCACGCCAACAGCCAGAAAAATCTTCGTCATCTACGCCTCATAGATCCGTGCGGCGCGGCTGTGCAGCGCGCGGGGTAACACCGCGCGATCGCCCGGCCGGCGCCCGCTTGTCGGCGCATTAACACCGGCGGCCGGCATTCGGCCGGGTTCTGCGGCGGATTACCGCAAAAAATAAAAATAACGGCGCGCGGAACCCGCGCAACGGTCTTGTGTTGACCATGGTGGAGCTAGGCAAGGCTTTCGATTGTGCCGGCTGCCCGACCACAACCACCAGGTCTTGTCGTTGCGCATCGCCGCCGCAATCGCGACTGCCGGACGCCCGCAATTGCTGCGCGCCGTGCTCGAAGAGTTGGCGCGGCAGACGCGGCCGCCGGACCGCATCGTCGTCTGCGCGCCGTCTGCCGACGATATCGGAGACCTGCCGGCCGACCCGGCGGTCGAGGTGGTTATCGGGCCGCGCGGCCTTACCCGGCAGCGCAATGCGATCCTCGCCCGGCTCGCCGAGTTCGATGTCGCGGCATTTTTCGATGACGATTTCCTGCCGTCGCCGCAATACCTCGCGGTCGTCGAACGGGTGTTCGCCACGAACCCGGACATCTGCATGGTCACCGGCGAGCTGATCGCCGACGGCATCATCGGGCCCGGGCTCGCGCTTGACGAAGCACGTCGCCGGCTCGCTGCGGCGCACAGCGACAGCGGCGCGTTGCTGCCGGTGTCGAGCGGCTACGGCTGCAACATGGCGGTGCGGCTGGCCGCGGCGCGCGCGGCGCAATCGTGCTTCGACGAACGGCTGCCGCTGTACGGCTGGCTGGAGGACCTCGATTTCAGCCTGCAGCTCGCGCGCCACGGCCGCATCGTCAAGGCCACCGCGGCGCAAGGGGTGCACCTCGGCTTCAAGCGCGGCCGCCAGTCCGGGGTCCGGCTCGGCTATTCGCAGATCGCCAACCCAATCTATCTGCTGCGCAAGGGCACCTGCCCGTGGCCGCGCGCCCTCAGGCTGATGAGCCGCAACATGGCGGCGAACCTGCTGCGCTCGCTGAACCCCGAACCCTATATCGACCGGGTCGGCCGCATGATCGGCAACCTGATGGCGATCAAGGACCTGCTTCTGGGCCGGCTCGACCCGCAGCGCATCCTCGAATTCGAATGACCGGGGCGCGGCCGTGCTAGCACTTGTCGCCGGTGCTGTAGCCCATCGTCCGGTCGCTGCGTACGGCTTCGCTCGACCGCCGGTGTCGGCGCCATGCGCGAAACCCGGCGCGCACGCCGATGCCGGCCGCGTATCCGACCTGCAACACGACGATGGCGATCACCGCGTCAAGCAGCCCATGCAGGGCGCCCTGCGACACGCTGGCGAACCCGACGACCGTTCCCGCGCCGAGCAGCACTAGCGCAAAAAGCGGTAGCCGCATGGCGACCCCGCACAGCGCTCCGAAAACAAGCAACACACTAATGAACGGGCCCATTCTGCGGCGTTCCGACTGAAGGCCTGCCGGCCGACGATGCAGCGCTGGTCAAATGATATAGCGCGTCGCCGCGCGATGCAAAACGGCGGGGCCGCGCCCGGCGCCGCACGGGTTGATGAACCGCCGGATCGGCGTCGGTTATCAGTGCGTACGGTAGAGTTTCATGGCACGCAAATTATAATAAAACGTTTACTCGCCGCGACGACCGTTTGAACAAATTCCTAGTAAACCGGCATACAATCGTGCGTCCTGTCATGATTTTGCCTTGGTTGTTACCCTACCGTTACATTTATATGATGAACAACACGAAAATGCCACTTGACCATCGAGATGACAGCAGAGATTATCCCACGGTTTCGTTCGTTCAAATCCGTCGGGTAAGAGCGGCGAGTAGCAACTGAGACGACAAAATAATGGGCAATGCGGCGTCCTGTCGCGGTGTCCGTCTGATAACACCTTTCGCCCTGCAGACTGTTTTGCATCGACCCCAAGATTTGAAACTCCACACCTGAAACTCCACCGGCACTTTTTTTCGCCGGCAGATATCGGCAAGGGATCAGACGTCGGGCGTGCCTGTTTATCGTGTGACTCGTTCGTAACCTTCACCAAGTCGGTAAGCGACGGCCGTGACGTTTCACGCGACCGTGCACTCCGCCGGTTTGGACCGATCAAAAACAGCTCGAGCGCGACGGACCGATAAATGGCCGCGCGGCAAGGGGAGGGTGCGCCAGCATGGCTTGGGAGGAGGTCTATGGGAAATGGCTCTTCAGCTGCTTTCTCGGCGCGGCGCCGGAAACCGCTACCGCTTGCGCCGTGGCCGCAACAGACCGGTCCCGTCACCGAGTCGCTCGACGCCTTCGAGACGCCGAAGCGCCGCCGCCACGGACGGGAAACGCTGTATCTTGGTGTCAAGCCGATCGCACTGGGCGGAGGAGCGAAGCGCAGCTTTGACCTGATTGGCGCGATCGCGGCGATCATCCTGCTGCTGCCGCTGTTCTGCCTGATTGCCCTGATGATCAAGCTGTCGGATCGCGGCCCGGTATTCTATCGGCACAAGCGGGTGGGGCTCAACGGCAGCAGCTTCGACTGCCTCAAATTCCGCACGATGGCGGTCGATGCCGACGCGGCACTGCAGTGCCATCTCGCCGCAAACCGCGACGCGGCGCACGAATGGCAAGAGTTGCGTAAGCTTAAGAACGACCCGCGCGTTACCCGGCTCGGCCATACGATGCGCAAGACCAGCCTTGATGAGCTGCCGCAGCTGATCAACATCATCAAGGGCGAGATGAGCATTGTCGGCCCGCGTCCGATCGTGGTTGCCGAGATGCCGCGCTACGGCGAATGCATCGGCCACTACCTGCGCGCCCGGCCGGGGCTCACCGGGCCGTGGCAGATCAGCGGTCGCAACGATGTCGACTACGTCAAACGGGTTGCGCTCGACCGCGACTATGTCGAAGCGTGGAGCTTCTGGCGCGATCTATTGATTATCGCCCGCACGGTCGGCGTCGTCGTCACCGCACGCGGCTGCTATTGAAACCGCCTCGGACTGAAACCGCCTCCGGTGCAGGCGTGGGGGAGCCAATGGCAGCGCCTGAGCGCATCGTCGTGATCAACGACGACGCGGTTGCCCGCGGCGGAGCGGGGGCGATCGCGCTGGCCTCGGCCGGGTTGATGCGCGAGCGGCAGATTCCGGTCGTATTCCTTTCCGGCACCGCTGAGATCGACCCGGCGCTGGCAGAACAAGGGGTGGAAACTATCGTGCTCGGCGGGCGGCATCTGCTGGCCCAGCCGCCGGGTTCGGCGGCGCTGCGCGGCCTGTTCGACCCGGCGACCCGTACGGCCCTGTCGCGCTGGATCGCCGCCAACGACACGCCAGGCACCGTGTATCATTTGCACAACTGGCACAAGGTGTTGTCGCCGTCGGTGTTCGTTGCGCTGCGGCGGGTGGCACCGCGGCTGGTGATGACGGCGCACGATTACTTCCTGGCGTGTCCCAACGGTGGCTATTTCGTCTATCCCCGGCAACATGAGTGTAACCTTGTGCCAAACAGCGGGCGCTGCCTGACGACGGCGTGCGACCGGCGCAATTTCGGGCACAAAATCTGGCGTCTCGCGCGTCACCGCGTGCGGCGATCGCTGATCGACCTGGAGGTGCTGCCGGTGCTGGTCATCGCGGTGCATGAGGCGATGGTACCGTTGCTGGCGCGCGGTGCGGTGCCGGTCTGTCGCATCCGGGTGGTGCGCAACCCGGTGGTGCCGTGGCGCAGCGAGCGGGTGATGGCCGAGCGCAATCGCGAGGTGTTTTTCATCGGCCGCCTCGACGGCGACAAAGGGCCCGATTTGCTGGCGCGCGCGGCGCGCCAGGCTGGGGTGCGGCTGCGCCTGATCGGCGATGGGCCGCTCGCCGCGGTGATCGCCCGCGACTACCCCGAGGTCGAACTGCTCGGCTGGCGCAGCCGGGCCGAGATCGCCGAGCTGATCTGCGACGCGCGGATCGTGGTGTCGCCGACGCGCAGCCGCGAAACCTTCGGCCTCGTCGCGCTTGAAGCACTGACCAGCGGCATCCCGGTCATCGTCTCGCGGTTTTTCGCGCTTGCCGGCGAGATCGCCGAACGCGGCCTCGGCCGCGTCTGCAACCCTTATGACGAGGCGTCGCTGGCCGCTGTGATCCGCGAGCTCGCCGACGATGACGATGCGGTCGCCGATATCAGCCGCCGCGCCTTCGCGGAGGCCGGCTCTTTGGCCCCCACGCCGGCGGAATGGTGCGACGAACTGCTGGCGCTTTATGTCGATCGGATCGAGGAGGCGCGCGCATGCTAGACCGCATTCCTGCCGTCGTGCCGGGCGAAGCCGGGTGGCGCCCCCCGCCCAGCGAGCCGGTGCAGGTGGTCACGCTCGGCGATGCGGTACGCTTCGTAAAGCAGAATTTTTGGATCGTCACCGCCTGCATCGCGGCCGCCGTTGTCGTCGCCGTCCTCTACCTGATTTCGGCACGATCCGAATTTATCGCCAGCGCGCAATTGCTGATCGAGCCGAGCAAGCAGGTGCTGATGTGGCAGAACCCCGGCTCAACCGAGATGACGATCGATAATGCACAGGTCGAAAGCCAGCTCCAGGTGCTGCGCTCCGAGGAGATCGCCGACCACGTCATTTCCCGGCTGAAACTGGGCAAGGACCCTGAATTCCGCAGCGCCGGCGGTTCCGAATACGAGCGCAAGCGCATCGCGCTCGCGCGCTTCGAGCACGCGCTGACGGTGCGACGGATCGGGCAATCCTATGTCATCGAGGTCTCGTTCGCCTCTACCGACCCGGCCAAGGCCGCGCTGATCGCCAACGCGCTCACCGCGGCCTATATCAACGACCAGCGCGACGCCCGGGCCGACACCGCCGCGCAAGCCAACAGCTGGATGGAAGACCGCATCACCAAGCTTGGCGTGAAGCTCAACGCCGCGGCTGCGGCGGCCCAGGAATTCCGCATCTCGCACGGGATCAGCGACAACGGCTTCAGCCAGCAGGGCCAGCTGCTCGACAAGCTCACCGAGCTGGAATCCAGGGCGCAAGCCTACCGCAAGCTCTATGAGGGGTTTCTGGTAGACCTGACGCGCAACCAGCAGCGCGGCTCGTACCCCGTATCGGACGCTCGGGTGATCACCGCCGCCTCGCGCCCGCTCGCCAAGAGCTCGCCCAAGACCAAGCTGCTGCTGCTGCTGGCGGTGGTGGGCGGCGCCCTCGCCGGCATCGTTATCGCGGCGGCCCGCACGATACTCGACGGCAGCGTGCGCGGCGTGACCCAGCTGCGCCAGACGCACGGGATCGAGCATCTCGGCTCGGTGCCGTTCGCCGCCGCGACCGCCAACGGCCAGCTCTCTTCGCGCCGGGTCGATGTGATCGATGCGCCGTCGGCGCCGATCGGCCAGGCGATGCGCAGCATCAAGATGTCGGTCCAGAATGCGGGTCGCGACCGGCCCGGCCGGTGCCTCGGCGTGGTCTCGCTGCTGCCCGGCGAGGGCGCCAGCACCGTGGCGCTCAACCTGGCCGCGTCGTTCGCGATTTCCGGGTCGAAGACGCTGCTGATCGACGCCGATTTCCGCGACCGCTCGCTGTCGCGGCAGATCGCCCCCACCGCCACCGCCGGTCTGATCGAGGCGCTGCACCAAGGCCCCGCCGACACGATCCTGTTCGACGCCAAGACAACGGTTCACCTATTACCGTTCGCCCATCGCGATTCCGCGCGCGACCCGGCAGACCTGCTGGGCTCGCCGGCGATGGTGCGCCTCCTGTCGGAGCTAAAGGCGGCGTTTCCGACGATCATCGTCGATCTTCCGGCGCTGACCCGCGCGGTCGACGCACGCGCGATCGGCCCGATGCTCGATGCCTGCATCATCGTCGTCGCCTATGGGCGGACGCCGCTGCGGGCGCTGGGCGAGGCGCTCGACACCCTGCGCGCCGACGGCGTGGCGCTGCTCGGTCTCGTCATCAACCGCGAGGCGCTCGGTATCCCGCCGCTGTTCGGCCTGCACCTCGACGATCTGCGGGGGCTCAATTATCGCAGGTCGATCGACCGCCTGTTCCGGGCGGTATCACGATGAACCGGCTCCGCCTGCCCATCCATCAGGCGCGCGATCTCGCCGCGCATCGCCGCAATGAACCGGTCGTACGAAAAATTGCCGGCATGTGCGGCGATCCGCGCGGGGTCGAAATCGGCCGGGCGAAATGCCTCGACGGCGTCGATCAGCGCGGGGGCCGTCTGCTCGCCGAACAGCATGCCGCTGAGGCCGGGCACCACGGTTTCGGTCGCACCGCCGCTGCCATAGGCGATCACCGGGCGACCGCTCGCCATCGCCTCGACCGGGACGATGCCGAAATCCTCCTCACCGGGAAACACCAGCGCCTCGCAGTTTGCGTAGTGGTGGCGCAATACGTCGAAGGGCTGCGGGCCGAGCAGCGTCACCGTCGGTCCGGCGATCCGGCGCAGCCGCTCGAGCATTTCGCCGCCGCCGATCACCACCAGCTTGCGCCGCATCCGGTTGAACGCCTCGACCGCGATTTCCGGGCGTTTGTACGAGACGAGCTCACCGACCATCAGCATGTAGTCGCCGGTCTGGCCGTCGGCGGCCGGGCGAAACGCATCGGTGTCGACCGGCGGCCACACCACGCCCGCGTCGCGCCCGTAATAGCGCCCGATCCGCGCCGCCACGGTATGGGAATTGGCGACGAACCGGTCGACCCGGCTGGCCGAGACGGTGTCCCACAGCCTCAAGTAGTGCGCCATAATCGGCATCGCCAGCCGGGTCAATCGCCCGGACCGCTCGCGGTAATCGTGGAACATGTTCCACAAGTACCGCATCGGCGAATGACAATAGCACAGGTGTCGCGCGGAAGGCGGCGGGATCACTCCTTTCGCCGGCCCGGACTCGCTACTGATCACCAGATCGTAGCCGCGCAGGTCGAGCTGTTCGAGAGCCAGTGGCATCAGTGGAAGATAGCGCTTGTACAGCCGGGTTGCGCGCGGCAGCGAGCTGATGAAGCTGGTGACGACGCGATGCTGCCGAATGGTTTCCGACACTGCGTCGGGCGCGTAGGCGTGAGTGAAGATGTCGGCCTGCGGAAACATCCGGCACAACGCCTCCACCACCTTTTCGCCGCCGCGCATGCCGACGAGCCAGTAATGCACAATCGCGACTTTCATAACGGTGCGTCCCCTAGCGCGCGGCGCGGCGCGTCGCACCGACCAACCCCAAAAGGGGCGGGTCGTTCCCGACTGCGTGGGGCGGGCGATGGCGCGTAGCGCGGCGCACCCCGAACCCGGCGCCGACGGGATGCAGCGGTTCGCCCGAAATTCGGCGTTCGGCACGATCACCGGGTTGCTCGTCGCGCTCGGCAGCGTCGCCGCCAACATTCTCGTCGCTCACCTGCTCGGGGTCGAGCGGACCGGCGTCGTCGCGCTCGCTCTGTGGGTCGCGATGGTGGCGGCGGCGCTCGCCGATCTTGGCGTGCAGGCGAGCCTTGCCCGCTATCTGCCGGAGTTGGCGGCCGCGGGCCGGGCAGGGGAGGCGCAACAGCTCGCCGGCGTGCTCCTGCTGTGGCTCGTTTGCTCCTGCGTCGCGGCGCTGGCGGCGTTCGCCGCCTATGCGCTGTGGGCCGAAAGCCGCGGCAGCGCGCCGGGCGACGCCGTGCTGTATCTGCTGATCGGTCTAGCCTGCGCGTTGCAGGGCCTCGCCGGGTTCACCTACGGCATCCTGCGCGGTCTGCAGCGCTTTGACCGGCTGGCGCTGGTGACCGGCATAGCCGTAGCGTGCCAGCTCGCCGGCGTCGCGATCGGCAGCAGCGAATTCGGCACTGCCGGCGCGCTTGCCGGGTATTGCGCAGGCAGTCTCGTGCCGGCGCTGCTCGCTTTCCGCTACGCGCGTCCCGGCCGCCGCGCCGCGCCCGATTTGCGGGTGCGGGTGCGGCGCTACGCGCTTTACGCCTGGGCGGCGGCGCTGTCCTCGACCTTTGTGTGGTCGCGCGCCGAGATATTCTTTCTGGAACGGTCGAGCGGCAGCGCCGCGGTCGGATTGTTCACAGTCGGCATCACCCTCGCCAATATCGCGACGCAGGGCTCGGTGCTGTTGACCGCGGGGCTGTTGCCCTATTTCGCCGAGAGCTTCGGCCGCGACGCGCTGCCCGAGATGAAGAACGGGTATGCCACGGCGACCCGCGTCCTGGCGTTTCTGGTGCTGCCGGTTTCATTCGGCATGGCGGCGATCCTGCCGACCGCCCTGCCGTTAGTCTATGGCCGGGCCTTTGCGGCGGCGGTGCCGGCGGCCACCGTGCTGGTGCTGGCCGGCGGAGTTGCCGCGGTCTCGTCGGTCGGCACCAGCGTCGTGATGGCGATGGACCGCAGCGACTTCATCCTGGCGAGCGGCTTCGTCGCGGCGGTTCTGGCGGTCGTCGCCGGGTTTACCGTGATTCCGGCCTTCGGGTTGATGGGCGCAGCCTGGGCCCGCGCCGGGATCCAGGTGTCGGCGGTCGCGCTCGGCAACTGGTTCGTGTTCGCCCGGCTGGGGTTCCGTCTGCCGGTGGTGGGGCTGTTGAAGTTGACGGTTGCCGCGGCGCTGTGCGGCCTGGCGGCGCGCGGGGTGCTGGCGCTGGAAGGTGGCCCGGCGGCGCTCGTGCCGGCAATTGCCGCCGGGGCGCTGACCTACGGCGCCGCCGTGAAGCTGCTGCGCGCGCTGCACCCTGAAGATGTGGTGCGGCTCGGAGCGATCTGCGGCCGGCTTCCGCGGCGGTGGCGCGCCGCCGCGGAGGCCGGGCTGCGGCTGTTGGCAGGATCGGCGGCGATTGCCCCGGTGCCGGCGCGGGGCGCCTCCGATGCGGATTGAGACTATCGGGTTGATCACGATCGCCCTCGGGCTGCTCGGCTGGGTCCTCGGGCCGGGCTTTGCGATCACGGTGTTCTTCATATCGACGCTGTTGAGCGCGGCGGCAGCGATCCTGTTGACCAGCCTCGGTGAGGCCAACATCCAGCCGGCGCACCTGCTGATCGGGTTTCTCGCTGCCGCCGCGCTAGTCCAGCCCGCCACGCTGCGCAGCGTCGGCCGTTCGCTGGTGTTCCCGCGCGAAGGGTTCTGGCTCGCGCTGACCGCGGTCTACGCGGTGCTGTCGGCGGTGTTCCTGCCGCGCATCTTCGCCGCCCGCACCGACGTCTTTGCGATCGCCCGGTTGCAGCTAGGGCCCGGGATCATCGCAATCCCGCTCGTGCCGACCTCGGGCAACATTACCCAGCCGGTCTATTTTGCCGGCGACGTCGTCTGCTTTTGCCTGTTTTACGCTTATGCCGGCAAACCCGAGGGCCTGACCGCGATTATCCGGGCCGCGCTGGTGTGCACCGCTATCAATCTGGGGTTCGCGGCGATCGACATGGGGTCTTACGCCGCCGGGCTCGGCGACGTGTTGTCGGTGATCCGTAACGGCGCCTATCGTATGCTCAACGATGCCACGGTGCTTGGCTTCAAGCGCATCGTCGGCTCGTTCCCCGAGGCCTCGACCTTCGCCTATTTCACGGTCGGGCTGTTTGCGTTCTGCGCCCGGCTGCGGCTCGGCGGCGTCTATTCGCGGGCCACCGGGCCGCTGGCGCTGCTGTCGCTCCTGACACTGGTGTTTTCGACATCGAGCACCGGCTATGCGGCGACCAGCGGGTTTCTGATTGCGCTGTTCGTAGTCGGCTTCGTGCAGGTGGTGACCGGGCCGGTGACCAAGCCGGTGCTGGTCTACGTCGCGGTGCTGCCGCTGGCGATCGGCGCCGCGCTGATCGGGATGCGGCTGTATCATCCGGTATGGAGCGTGTTGTCGAACGTGGTCGGCCAGACTGTGGTCGACAAGCTCGCCAGCAAGTCAGGAGTCGAGCGCGAGCTGTGGAATGCGCAGGCGCTCGTCAATTTCACCGACACGCACGGGTTCGGCGCCGGCGACGGCAGCGTGCGCGCCTCGAGCTTTCCGATCGCCGTGCTCGGCAATATCGGAGTGATCGGCGCGGTGACCTACGGGCTTTTTCTGGTCCGGCTGCTGTGCTGGCGCCGCGATCGCTGGGTTGCGCCGTTTCCCGCGACCTGCCAAAGCGCCGCGCGCTGGGCGTGTTTCGCGCAGCTTGTCGGCGCCTCGGTCGCCGGCAGCTTTATCGATCTCGGTCTGCCGTTTTTCATTTTTGCTGGCCTTGCCTGTGCAGGCCCGGTCGCCGAGCGCGCCGCCCGGCCCGCTGCCGGCGCCGCTCCACTTGCCGCGAGGGCCACATGAGCGGGCGACCGATCCACGTATTCGTCCATCTCGCCCACGGGTTCGGCGCGACGCAGTGGCGGGCGCGCTGGGAACGCGGCGAGATCATCGGGCTCAACGACCCGCTGCCCTACGGCTATTACTGGGCCGGCGAAGACGGCTGCACGATCGAGCATTCGGAAGACCGGGTGGAGGGTCCCGTCGCCTGCGCCATGCGGCTTGCGGTGCGGCTGGTGCTGGGGTTCGACCTGGTGCACGCGTGGCGCAACCGGCGCGGCATCGCCGCGGCCGAGATCGTGTGGACCCATACTGAGTCGCAATACCTCGCGGTGCTGCTGCTGCTGCGGGCCTATCCGCGGGCGCGCCGGCCAAAGGTGATCGCCCAGAGTGTGTGGCTGTTCGACCACTGGCCGCGCTGGTCGCGCATCCGGCGTTGGGCCTATGCCAAGCTGATCGCCGACGCGGCGGTGTTGACGGTGCATTCGCCGGAAAACCTGCGCTTGGCGCGCGCGCTGTTTCCGGCGTGCCGGTCCGAGATGGTTCTGTTCGGGGTCAGGGCCGAGGGCATGGTGTCGCGTGCCCCCCGCGCGGCGCATCGCCCGGTGCGGGTGCTGTCGCTCGGTAACGACCGGCATCGCGACTGGACAACGCTGATCGATGCGGTGCGCGGCTGCCCGGAGTGCGAGCTGCGCATCGTCGCACCCCGGGTCGGCGCGGCGGAGACGCGCGGCGCCGACAATATCTCGGTCCTCCGTCTGCGAACCAACGACGAGCTGGCCGCGCTCTATGACTGGGCCGATATGGTTGCGGTCCCGCTCAGGGGAAATCTGCATGCCTCGGGCATCACGGTCGTCGAGGAGGCGGCCGTGTTCGGCGTGCCGGTCATCTGCACCGACACCGGCGGGCTGCGCGCCTATTTCGGCGACGGCGAGGTGCGCTACGTGCCGGTCGCGGACCCGGCGGCGTGGCGCGCGCAGATCGTGCAGCTCGCGGCTGACGACGACACACGCGCCGCGATGGTCGAGCGCGCGCGCAGCCGGATGATCACCGGCGGGCTGACATCGCGCCGCTTCGGCCAGCGCCATGCCGAACTGTCGCGCGAGGTGCTGGCGAACCGCGACGGCGCCACGCCGCGGCGCGCGCGCGGGCGTGGCGCGAGCGGCATCGGCCTCTTCCAGCAGATGCTGCGCACGGCGGCGGTGGCGCTCGCGGTGGTGTCGGCGGTCGTCGCCAGTGCCTCCGATGGCAAGGCGCCGGGGGTCGACGGCCGCGAAATCGACCTGTGCCAGTTCCGCCCGACCTTTTCCGACCAGTTCAACACGCTCAGCGTTTCGGCGTGGGGTGCAGACGGCAGCCGGTGGATTGCGCACACGCCGTGGCACGGCGATTTCGGCGATGCCGCCTTTGCCGATCCGCGGCCCGGCTTTCCGTTCCGCATCAAAGACGGGGTGCTGGAGATCGAGGCGCGCAAGGGCCCCGACGGCAAGTGGCAATCGGGCCTGCTCGCCTCGGCGAGGCCGGATACCACCGGGTTTTCCCAGCGCTACGGCTATTTCGAGATGCGCGCGCAATTGCCGCCGGGGCCGGGCACCTGGCCCGGCTTCTGGCTCAACAATAACCAGCCCGCAGGCTCGAAAGCCCCCGGCGTCGAGATCGACGCGATCGAATATTACGGTCAGTTCCCGGCCGCCTACCACTCGGCGGTCCACATCTGGGACAAGGTCGATCCCCGGCGGAGCCGGGTGATGGACCACATCATCGCGGTTCCTGCCGGCTCGCTGGTCGACGGGTTTCACACCTACGGCGTCGATGTCGAAAAGGACTGGATCACTTTTTATCTCGACCGCCGCGAAACCTGGCGGGTCGCGACGCCACCGGAGCTGAAAGACAAATTTATGGTGCTGGTCAATCTGGCACTGGGTTCGGGATGGCCGATCACCCACACGCCGAACCCGTCCGTCATGAAAGTCGACTACGTGCAGGTCTATCGGCGGGTGTCGGGAGGTTGCGGTGCTCAGTGACACATTGATCGGATTTATGCGCGCGCGCCCCGCGCTGAAGACGCGGCTGCGCCAGACGCTGCAGCAGTTCGGCTACGACAGCGCCGATTGGATGCGGATCGTCATGTACCGGCGCTGCTTCGCCTTCGTACAGAGCCTCGGCCCGAGCGAACTTGACGTGCTGGAGATCTCGGCCGGGCCGCAATGGGTGCGCGAATTCAACTTCCGTTCCTATACCGCAACACACTTCCCGGACTTTGACATCTGCGCCCAAACACTTTCGGAACGCTTCGACCTGATCATCGCCGACCAGTTATTCGAGCACCTCCAGTGGCCTTGCCGCGCCGGCCGCAACGTGTTGACGATGCTGAAACCGGGCGGATATTTCGTCATCACGGTGCCGTTTCTGGTGCGGGTGCACGAATCACCGATCGACTGCACCCGCTGGACCGAGCAGGGGCTATTCTACTTCCTCCAGGAATGCGGCTTCGCCGCCGACGATATCGCCACCGATTCCTGGGGCAACCGCGCCTGCCTCAAGGCCAACCTGACGCGCTGGCGCAAGCGCGGGCCACTGGGCTCGCTCGCCAACGAACCGAATTACCCGGTCGTAGTTTGGGCATTCGCCCGCAAGCCCCCGGCCGTCGGCGAATAGCCCGCGACCTTTCAATAACGCGTTGCAACACGAGGATTCCCCGATGCGTCACGCAACCTGGCTCAAGATCGAAGCCTCGCCGTTCTGGTACGGGGTCTATCGCGGCTATCGGACCCTGCCGGGCGGCGCCCGCGCACCGTTGCGCTGGCTGACGATGCCGCGCTGGCACCTGGCCGTGCTGCTGGTCCGTACCGCGTCGCGAAACCGCGTCGTCGCCGGCCCGTTTCGCGGCATGAAGCTGGCATTGTCGGGGTTGTCGGGCCGTCATCTGCTGGGCTACATCCTCGGCTCGCAGGAGCGCGAGCTGCACGAAGTGATCGATCGGGTCGTCGCGCGGCGCTATGGCGCAATGTTCAATGTCGGCGCCGCCGACGGATATTACGCGGTCGGGCTGGCGCGGCGCTGCCCGTCGACCCGGGTTGCGGCGTTCGAGGCGCTGACCGAACTGCACCCGGTGATCGCGCGCAGCGCGGCGGCCAACGGCGTTGGCGGCCGTATCGCGATCGCGGGAACGTGCGACGCCGCGCAACTGCGCGACGCGCTCGATGCGGCGCCCTCCGAAACGCTGGTGTTGATGGATATCGAGGGCGGCGAGGTCGGGCTGCTCGACCCCAAGCTGGTGCCGCAACTGCGCCAGGTCGACATCCTGGTCGAGACGCACGACGCGTTTGTCGCCGGGGCGACCGAAACGCTGATCGACCGTTTCTGGCAAACCCACGAGGTCGAGTGCTACAGCGCGCAGCCGCGCATCCTCGATGATTTCCCGGCCGGGTTTCTGCCGTTCCTCAAACGCCGGTTCCCGCGCCTTGCGGTCGATCTGATGAGCGAGCGGCGTACCGGCTGCCAGCGCTGGCTGTTTCTGACCGCGAAGCGCAACGACGCGGCCGGCACCGCCGCTGGGTGAGCCGATGGAGATCGCGTTCGTCTCGGGCAACCCGCACCTGCCGCAGGCGGTGGGCGGGGTCGAGGTCAACACCCACGCTCTCGCCGGCGAATTAATGCGGCGGGGTCACCGGGTCAGCGTGCTCGCCAAGCTGTCGCTGCGCACCCCGTTCGGCTGGTGGCGGGCGGTCGGGGGCGTGGCCGCCGGAAGCTCGCTCGCGGTGGATCGCGGGCTCGGCTATCCGGTGTTTCGCGCGCGTCGGCCGGGGCGCCATGCGGGGGCGCTGCCGCGCCTCGATGTCGCGATCGTGCAGAACGGGGCGATGCTCGATCTCGCTGCCGGGTTTACCCGGCTGGGGGTGCCGGCGGTGGCCTATCTCCACGGGCTCGGCTTCCGCTCCTGGGCCAAGGCGGGTGGCGCGGCGGCGGTGCTGCCGTTTTCCGGCTACATCGCCAATTCGCGGTTCACCGCCGGATGCCTGCGGCAACTGTATGGGATCGAGGCCGCGGTCGTGCCGCCGCTGATCCGCCGCGAGCATTACCTGACCCCGGTCGACGGCGCGATGGTGACGATGGTCAACCCGGTCGCGGTCAAGGGCGTCGATCTGGCGCTGGAGATCGCCGCGCTGTGCCCCGGTATCCCGTTCTGCCTGGTGCGCGGCTGGCCGCTCGGGCTGCGCGGCGCGGCGGCGCTGAACCGGCGGGTGCGGCTTCTGCCCAATGTCGAGCTGCGCGGCTCGGCGGCCGATATGCGCACGGTGTACCGCGACACGCGGCTGCTGCTGGTGCCGAGCCAGTGGGAAGACGAGACCTGGGGCCGCGTTGTGTCCGAGGCGCAGATCAGCGGCATCCCGGTGATCGCCAGCAATCGCGGGGGCCTTCCCGAGGCGGTCGGCCCCGGCGGCGTCATCCTGCCGTACGATGCGCCGGCGGCCGAATGGGCCGTGGCGGTCCGGACGCTGTGGTCGGATGCCGGGCGGCACCGCGCGCTGTCGCAGGCCGCAGTCGATCACGCGGCGAGGCCCGACCTCGACCCGGAGCGCCAGATTGATGCGCTGATCGCCGCGCTGGAGCGGTGCGTCGCCTGAGCCGCGGCGCCGCAACCCCCTCACTCCCCGGCCGCCTGCACCAGCAGGTCGCGGAACCAGGCCTGCGCCGGTTCGCTGGCGGCGCGGCGGTGCCACGCCATCGACACGGTAACCGAGAGGTCGATCGGCAGCGGCAGGATCGCGATTTCGGCGGTGGCGGCGATCTGGCGCGCGGCGCGGCTCGGCAGGGTGGCGACCAGGTCGGAGACGGCGAGCGCGACCGGCACCGCGAGATAGGTCGCAACCAACAGCGCGACGCGCCGGCGCAGGCCGAGATCGACGAGGACCCGGTCGATCGCCCCGCTGGTGTCTCCGCGCGGCGAGACCAGGATATGGCCCTGCGCAGCATAGGCCTCGATCGACAGCGGCCGGGCGGCAAGCGGGTGGCCGCGGCGCAGCGCGATGACAAACGGGTCGCGCAGCAGGGTCCGCGTCTCGATCGTCGCCGGCAGCGCGCGCAGATGAGCGACCGCGACATCGATCGCGCCCTGCTCCAGCTGCCCGGCGGCGTCGGCCCCGTTGAGCGGCAACAGGCGCAGCGTCGCGCGCGGTGCCTCGGCGGCAAAGGCGGCGGCGAGCCGCCCGACCATCGCCACTTCGGCATATTCGGCCATGCCAGCGGTGAAGATGCCGGTGCTTTTTGCCGGGTCGAACCCGGCGCCGAGGTTCAGCGCCGCCTCGATCTGCTCGATCGCGCCCGCGATCAGGGGCGCCACCTCGCGGGCGCGGGCGGTCGGCTCCATCCCGGCCGGGGTGCGCACGAACAGATCGTCGGCAAACAGGTCACGCAGCCGCGACAGTGCATGGCTCATCGCCGGCTGCGACAGCCCGATGCGGCCGGCGGCGCGGGTCACCGCCCGCTCGCCGTAAAGCGCGTCGAAGGCTTTCAGCAGGTTGAGGTCGACCGCCCTAATATCCATGTCGCGAATGGATAACATATTATCAATCGATTTGATACATGATGGCCGGTGCGACTATATATTGCCCAGCAGATACCGATCGGAGCGACCCACCATGCCGCAAGATACCGCGCCACGCCTCAGCCATGTCGGGCTCTATGTCCACGACGTGCCCAGGATGATCGATTTCTACACCAGCGTGCTCGGTTTCGTGGTCAGCGACGGGGCCGAGGACGGGCGCATCACCTTCCTGTCGCGCAACCCCAGCGACCACCACCAGGTCGTGCTGGTGCGCGGCCGGCAGACCGACGCCGAGGTGCCGATGGTGCAGCAGGTGTCGTTCAACGTCGGCACGCTGCCGCAGGTGCAGAAGGCGTTTCGCAAGGTGCGCGACGCCGGCTGCGAGGGCATCCGCCCGATCTGCCACGGCAATGCCTGGTCGGTCTATTTCCAGGACCCCGAAGGCAACCAGATCGAGATGTTCTGCGACACGCCGTGGTATGTGCCGCAGCCGCTGGGCTTCAAGATCGACCTCGACAAGCCGGCCGACGAACTCGCCGCCGAGACCGAGGCCTATTGTCGGGACAAGCCCGGCTTCCAGCCGATCGAGGAATGGCGCGCCGAAATCTCGAAGAAGATCGCCGCCAGGCTGGAGGCGTAGCGCCCGCTCGGCCGATGCGGCACGAAGTGCCTCGCCGCGTTAGCTGCAGATTCCCTGCAGATAACAGCTAAAGCAGCGAACGATAGGCGGTTAACTTCGGCGCTGCGCGGCACTACGATGCGCCGTCGCCGTCGCCCGAAGGGAGGGCATATGCCCGCACGCACCGGTCAGCAATATGTCGACGGGCTCCGGGCGCAGCAGCGCGAGGTGTGGCTCGGCGGCGAGCGGGTCAAGGATGTGACGACGCATCCCGGGCTCGCGGGCGGGGTCAGGGCGATCGCCCGGCTCTACGACATGCAGCACGACGCCAAGCTGAAAGAGGCGATGACCTACGCCTCGCCGACAACCGGCGAGCCGGTCGGGCGTTCTTTCGACAACCCGAAGACCCGCGACGCGCTCGAAGCCCGCACCCGGATGATGCTCAACTGGGCGCGCGCCAGCTGCGGGATGATGGGCCGCTCGCCCGATTTCATGAACGTCACCTTTGCCGCCTGGGGCGCGGCCGCGGATTTCTTTGGCGAGAAGCGGCCCGAGTTCGGCCACAACATGCGCCGCTATGTCGAATACCTGCGCGAGAACGACATCGTCCTCACCCATTCGCTGATCAATCTGCAGCGCAGCCGCAACGTCTCGGGCATGTTCAACCTCGAAGGCGGTACCGCGCTCGAGGTAGTCCGCGAGACCTCGGCCGGCATCGAGGTGCGCGGCGCCCGCATCCTCGCGACGCTGGGGCCGCTCGCCGACGAGATCGCGGTCTATTCGCCGCGTCTCGCGCGGCACAGCGAGGACCACTCGCCGTTCGCGGTCAATTTCTCGATCCCGTGCGGCACGCCGGGGCTCAAATTTCTGTGCCGCGACAGCTTCGACCAGGGCCGCTCGCATTTCGACCAGCCGGTCGGCTCGCGCTTTGAGGAGATGGACTGCATCGTCTTTTTCGAAGATGTGCTGGTGCCGTGGGAGCGGGTGTTTCTGCTGTACGACGTGAACCGGCTCAACGCGACGCCGCACGTCACCCATTCGACCGCGCATTCGGCGCATCAGGGCGCGGCGAAAAATCTCGCCAAGTGCGAATTTGTGCTCGGCATCGCGCTGTTGATGACGCAGACCCTCGGCAACGCCAGCCTGCCGCTGACCGAGGCCTATATCGGCGAGTTGATGCTGACGACCGAATTGGCTCGGGCCTGCATGCGCGCCGCCGAGGCCGATGCCGAGATCGACCAGTGGGGCGTCATGTGCCCGGCGATCCTGCCGGCCGAAAGCACCCGCAACCTGTTCATGACCGCCTATCCGCGGATGATCGAGATCCTGCAACTGCTCGGGTCGTCGAGCTTCCTCTTGACCCCGAGCGAAAAGGATTTCGCCGGGCCGTTGGCACCGCAGATCGAGCAGTACCTCGCCACCGACACCAGCACGGCGAAAGAGCGGGTCAAATTGTTTCGCCTCGCGTGGGATGTCGCCGGCAACGCCTTCGGCAGCCGCCAGGTGCTGTACGAGCGGTTTTTCGCCAGCGACCCGCTGACCCGCGCCCGTGCGCTTGCCGCAGCCTATCCGAAAGAGCAGGTGATGAACCGGGTGCTGGAGTTTTTGGGGCGCAGCGACGAAGAGTGGTAAAGTTTTTCATTCCATTTGCGGAGGGACCGATGGCCAAGCGTCCGATGTATCTGGGGCACGTGAACATCTTCGTGCGCAATGCCGAGCGCTCCAAGGAGTGGTACGAGAACCTGCTCGGCCTGCACACCTATGAATACCGGCCGGGCTGGGCTGCGTTCATGTCGGCCGACACCGACCAGTCGCACGAAGTTGCGCTGATGCAACTTGGCGACGACGCGCCGCTGCAGCAGCGCCGCCAGGTCGGGCTCAACCACATGGCGTGGCGCCTCGAAACACTCGACGACCTCAAGGATTTCTACAAGAAGATCAAGGCTGAGGGGCAGGCGATCGACCACATCGCCGATCACGGCATCTCGCTCGGCATCTATATGCGTGACCCCGACGGCAATGGCGTCGAGGTGTATTACGAGCTGCCGCGCGCCGAGTGGCCGGTCGATTACCACGTGTTCTCGCGCGACAAGGTCGGCCGCGGCCGCTTCCCCGGCCCATGGGACGCCGAGATGGTCGACCAGCTTCCGGTGCCGCAGCCGGTGGCGGCCGAGTAGACCCTCAGCCTCCCACGCCGACGGCGTGGGCCCCTCCCTCTCCCGCAAGCGGGCGAGGGGTTAAACGGTTGCGGCTTGCCAGCCCCTCTCCCGCGTGCGGGAGAGGGTGCCGAGCGAAGCGAGGCGGGTGAGGGTATGCGGACGCACAGGATCGCTGCGATGGGCGGTGACGGCATCGGTCCCGAGGTGGTCGATGCCGGGGTCGAGGTGTTGCAGGTCTGCGCCGAGCGCGACGGCGGGTTCGCGCTCGATTTTGAGACGTTCGACTGGGGCTCGGATTATTACCGCAAGCACGGCGTGATGATGCCGGCGGGTGGCGCCGAGCGGCTGCGCGCCTTCGACGCGATCCTGTTCGGCGCAGTCGGTGCGCCCGACATTCCCGACCACATCACGCTATGGGGGCTGCGCCTCGAAATCTGCCAGGGGCTCGACCAGTACGCCAATGTGCGGCCGACCCGCATCCTGCCCGGCATCGTCAGCCCGCTGCGCCACGTCTCGGGGCCCGAGCTCGACTGGGTCATCGTGCGCGAGAACTCCGAGGGCGAATACGCCGGCGTCGGCGGACGCGTTCATCGAGGGCTGGAGTTCGAGACTGCGACCGACGTGTCGATGATGACGCGGCACGGCGTCACCCGCATCATTCGCTTCGCGTTTGCGCTGGCCCGCTCGCGGCCGCGCAAATTGCTGACCGTGGTCACCAAGTCAAACGCCCAGCGCCACGCGATGGTCATGTGGGACGAGATCGCCGCCGAAACCGCGCGCGATTTTCCCGACGTGACCTGGGACAAGATGCTGGTCGATGCGATGACGATGCGGATGGTCATGAAGCCCCAATCGATCGACACGATCGTCGCGACCAACCTTCACGCCGACATCCTGTCCGACCTCGCCGCCGCGCTCGCCGGCTCGATCGGCATCGCGCCGACCGCCAACCTAAACCCGGAGCGCACCGCGCCGTCGATGTTCGAGCCGATTCACGGCTCGGCCTTCGACATCACCGGCAAGGGCATCGCCAACCCGATCGGCACATTCTGGACTTGCGTGATGATGCTCGACCACCTCGGCGAAAAGCCGTCGGCTGGGCGGCTGATGCGCGCGATCGAGCGGGTTACCGCCGACCCGGCGCTGCACACGCCCGACCTCGGCGGTCGGGCGACGACGAAGCAGGTGACGGAAGCGGTATGCGAGGCGCTGCGCCGCGCCAACGACTGAGGAGGAGATCATGGCGACCGCATCACCGCCGCTCGCGCCGACCGCGCATCTGGCGATCCGCCACGACTGGCTCGCCTCGCGCAGCGAGCCGATAATCGAGCCCGACCTGCCGATCGTCGATCCGCACCACCATCTGGTCGAGCGGCCCGAGACCGGCCGCTACCTGCTGCCCGATCTGCTCGCCGACACCAATAGCGGGCACAACATCACCGCGACCGTGTACCTCGAATGGCTGTCGATGTACCGCGCCGACGGGCCTGAGGCGATGCGCCCGGTCGGCGAGGTCGAGTTCGCCAATGGCGTCGCGGCGATGGCGGCGAGCGGCGGCTACGGCAAGACCCGGGTCTGCGCCGGCATTGTCGGCACCGCCGATCTGACGCTCGGCGCCGCGGTCGAAAAGGTGCTGGAGGCCGAGATTGCGGCCGGCGGCGGGCGGTTTCGCGGCATCCGCTTCATCACCGCGACGCACCCGCAGCAGGCGGCCTGGGGCTCACCGATGCTGCGGCCCGCTGGCCTGTTGATGGACAAGCGGGTACGCGAAGGGTTTGCCAAGCTGGCGCCGCTCGGCCTCGGCTTCGACGCGTGGATGTACCACACCCAGCTCGGTGAGCTGATCGACCTGGCGCGTGCATTCCCCGAGACGCCGATCGTGCTCGACCATGTCGGCGGCGCGATCGGGCTCGGCCCTTATGTCGGGCTGCGCGACGAGGTGTTCGCCGAGTGGAGCGGCAAGATCCGTGAACTCGCGGGTTGCCCCAACGTGCACATCAAGCTCGGCGGGCTTGGCATGCGGATGTTCGGGTTCGATGTGCACCTGCTCGATGCGCCGCCGGATTCCGAGCAGCTCGCCGCGGCGTGGCGGCCCTATATCGAGACCTGCATCGCCGCGTTCGGCGTTGAGCGCGCGATGTTCGAGAGCAATTTCCCGGTCGACAAGGGCAGTTGCGCCTATGCGCCGCTGTGGAACGCGTTCAAGCGCATCGCCGCGGGGTGCTCGGCGGCCGAGAAGGCCGCGCTGTTCTCGGGCACGGCGAGCCGGTTCTACCGCCTCGGATGACGGGGCTGCGCCGGGCGCTCGCCGCCGCGGCGCTGCTCGCGGTGATCGGCGCGGGGCCGGCCCGCGCCGCCGACGTGCCGGCGACCTGCCGGCTGATCGAGGCCGCCGCTACGGCAAACCGCCTGCCGGTCGACCTGCTGACGCGGCTGATCTGGATCGAAAGCCGGTTCCAGAGCGCGGTTACCAGCCCCGCCGGGGCCGAGGGCATCGCCCAGTTCATGCCCGAGACCGCCGCGTCGCGCGGCCTCGCCGACCCGCGCGATCCGGCATCGGCGATCCCCGAGGCGGCGCGCCTGCTCGCCGATCTCGACCGCCGCTTCGGAAATCTCGGCCTCGCCGCGGCCGCGTACAACGCCGGCGCGGCGCGGATCGCGAAATGGCTGCACGCGGGCGGCGGGCTGCCGCTGGAAACGCGGCTCTATGTGCGCGCGCTGACCGGCCGCGAGGTCGAGGATTGGGTCGGCGCCCGCGACGCGCCGCCGCAATGGGGCTCGTGCGTGGCGCAGATCGCCGAATTGCAGCGGCGCGAGCGGCATTCGGTGCCGCGCGATCGGATCTGGCAGGTTCGCCTCGACAACGGGCTGATCCGGGCGATCGCGCTCTTGGCGAGCCTGCCGGCGCCGGCGCAGCCGATGCTCCCGCCGGTCCGCGATGGCGCCGATCCCGAAGCGGCGGCGCTGTGCGACACGATTCGCTCGCTCGGCGCCACCTGCGCCGTCGACGCGCGGTAGCTTCCGGCTATTTGCCCTTGGCGGCAGCCTGTGCCTGCGCCTGGTCATAGGCCGCCTTCAGCGACGGGTCGTTGGGCTGCAGTTTCATCGCGTGGGAAAATGCATCGGCGGCCTTTACCGGTTCGCCAAGCACCATGTACGAGCGCCCGAGCCGGATCCAGCCTTCGAGGTCGGTGGGGTTCTGCTGCAGCTTTGCGGCAAGGTTGGCGACCATGCCGCGGATCATCGCCTCGCGCTGCTCGGGCGTGGCGCCGCGGGTCGCCTGCTCGACCGCGGCGACCTCGGCGCTCGAGGGAGGATTCGTCGTCTCGGCCGATGCTGCCGGCTCGGCTGGCGCGGCGGGCTGGGCCGGCGCGGAGGGCTGGGCCTCAGCGGTGGTCGGGGCAGGGCCCGGCGCCGGGCGCGGCTTGCCGGAAGAGGTCTTCAACGTCGCCGGGTCGAGCCCGAGTTGCTTCGCGGTCTGGTCGATGCGCCGTTGCAGGAACGGAAGCCATTCGGCGTTCTTCGGAGAATCGGCTTCGAGGTCGACCCAGTCTTGCAGCGCGCCGTGCGGATCACCGTGCTGGAACTTGTAGAGGGCGAGGTAATAGCGCGAGCGCGGCGCGGTGTCGGGGTCCTTCAGCCCAAGCTCGAACGCCGCCTTGGCTTCCGGGGTGACGGTGCCGGCCGCCGCCAGCACCTGCGCCTCGGCCAGGTCGCCGACGATGTCGGAGCGCTGGTTCGACAGTTTGACGGCATGACGATAGGCCTCGACCGCGTCGGTATAGCGGCCGAGATCCATGTCGGTGCGGCCAAGCAGCACCCAGCCGGTCAGGTCTTGCGGGTGGTCCTTCAGATGCGATGTGAGCTGTTCGACCGCATGCGGCATGTCGAGATGCGGCGCGCCCCCCGGGTTCGCTGCCTCGGCGGCGCGGCGTTCGGCAATCGGCTCGTCGGCGACCGACGGCGAACCGAGTTGCCCGTAGATCGTCCACGCCGCGACCGGCAGCAGCAGCACCGATCCCGCCGCCAGCACCAGCAGCCCGCGCGACGAGCGGGCCGGCGCTGCCGGGTCGGCGTTGAGCGCCAGGATGCGACGGCCGATCTCGGCGCGGGTGGCCTCGGCCTGCTCGGCGCTGACCAGCCCGCGCGTGAGGTCGCGATCGACCTCGATGAGCTGGTCGCGATAGACCGACAGGTTATAGGCCGTGCTCGATCCGGCCGATCGCTGGCGCAGCAGCAGCGGCACCAGCAGCACCGCCATCGTCAGCAATGTCAGGCCGAGCAGCGTGACCGCAAATCCCATGCTCACGATTCGGCTCCGCCTTTCAGCAGCGCGCTGAGCTGCTGCCGCTCGTCCTCGGTCAACGGCGGCGTCGCCGTGGCCTCGGGCTGGTTGCGATAAAACCGCCGTACCCCGATGGCGCCCAGCAGCACAAGCAGCAGCGGCCCTCCCCACAGCAGCACGGTGCTGAGCTCGAACGGTGGCTTCAGCAGCACGAAATCGCCATAGCGTGACCGGACATAGGCGATCACCTGGGCGTCGCTGTCGCCGGCGAGGATGCGCCTGCGGATCAGCAGGCGGAGGTCGTGCGCCAGGCCGGCATCCGAAGCCTCGATCGACTCGTTGCGGCAGACAAGGCAGCGCAATTCGCGGCCTACCTTCTCGGCGCGGGCTTCAAGCACCTTGTTGGCCAGCATTTCGTCGGGCTGCACCGCCCGAGCCGGCACGGCCGAAAGCGCCAGCAGAAACAGCGCGGCGACAAGGGCGAGCCGTTTCATCTTTCGAGCCGGGCGATCAGCGGCAGGAGGGTATTTTCGACGTCTGCCATGGTTAGCGGCCCAACATGCTTGTAGCGGACCCGCCCGGTCTTATCGATCAGGAAGGTCTCGGGGACTCCGTAAATGCCCCAGTCGATCGCGACCTGGCCGCTGTCGGCGCCGATCCTCGTATAGGGGTTGCCCAGTTCGCCGATCCAGGCCTGCGCGGCGTCGGTCTTGTCCTTGTAGTCGATGCCGTAGATCGGCAACCGTTTCATCCGCGCGAGCGCGTTGAGCGCCGGTTGTTCCGCGCGGCACGGCACGCACCACGAGGCGAACGCGTTGACCAGGCTCACCTGGCCCTTGAGGTCGGCCGAGGAAAACCCCTGACCCTTGCCGCCCAGCGGCGGCAGCGCGAATTGCGGCGCGGGCTCGTTGATCAACGGCGACGGCAGCACCATCGTGTCGATGCCCAGCCCGAAGTAGAACGCGGCCGAGATCAGGCCGAACACCGTAACCGGGACGAGATACGCCCAGCGCAGCCGCATTATTCGGCTGCCTGCGCGGCGGGCGGCACCAGTGCGCGGCGGCGCGACGGGGCACCAATCCGCAAGCGCCGGTCGGTCAGCGACACCAGCCCGCCAAATGCCATTACCAGCGCGCCGAGCCAGATCAACGGCACCAGCGTGTTGTAGTATAGCCGCAGCGTATAGCTGCCTTTGCCGTTGGTATCGCCGATCACGACATAGACGTCAGCGAGCAGATTGGTGCGGATCGCCACCCCGGTCGCGGTGCCGTCCTCGACGCGGTAAAAGCGTTTTTCGGGGTGCATCTCGCGGATCAGCGTCCCGTCGCGCAGCAGGCGGATGTCGGCTTGCATCGCGGTAAAATCGGGGCCGCGCACATCCCTGACCCCGTCGAGCACCAGGGTATAGCCGGCGAGATGGAACGAATCGCCGATCCGTGCCGAAACCACCTGCTGCTGGGTCCACGCCGTCGAGCCGGTGATGCCGGTGAGCACGACAGCCATGCCGGCATGGGCAAAGGTCATGCCCCACGAGGCGCGCGGCAGCCGCACTGCCCGCCGGAACACCGTGCCGAGCGGCTCGCTGAACAGGCGCAGCCGCTCGCACAATTCGATCATCGTGCCGGTAAAGAGCCACGCCGCCAGCGCCAGCCCGCAGGCCGGCCACAGCGATTTGACGCCGGCGATCGCCAGGGTCGCGACCGCCGCCGCCGCGGTGGCGATAAAGGCGATCTTGAGCCGCGCCAGCGCCGCCCACAGGTCGCCGCGCTTCCACGGCAGCATCGGCCCGACCGCCATCGCCGCCAGCAGCGGCACCATGATCGGGGCGAAGGTCATGTTGTAATAAGGCGGTCCGACCGACACCTTCTCGTGGGTCAGCACGTCGAGAAACAGCGGATAGAGCGTGCCGAGAAACACCGTCGCCGCGGCGCTCGCCAGCAGCAGGTTGTTGAGCAGCAGCGCCCCCTCGCGCGAGATCGGCGAGAAGAGCCCGCCCGACACCAGCTTTGGCGCACGCACCGCGTAGAGCAGCAGCGCGCCGCCAGTATAGACGCCGAGCAGCAGCAGGATAAAGACGCCGCGGCGCGGGTCGGAGGCGAAGGCATGCACCGAGGTCAGCACGCCCGAGCGCACCAGGAAGGTGCCGACAAGGCTCAGCGAAAACGTCACGATCGCCAGCAGGACCGTCCAGCTTTTCAGCGTCTCGCGCTTCTCGACGACGATCGCCGAATGGAGCAGCGCGGTGCCCGCCAGCCACGGCATGAACGAGGCGTTCTCGACCGGGTCCCAATACCACCAGCCGCCCCAGCCGAGCGTGTAATAGGCCCACCAGCTGCCCATCGCGATGCCGACGGTCAGCGCGCACCACGCCGCCAGCGTCCACGGCCGCACCCAGCGCGCCCAGGCCGGGTCGACCCGGCCCTCGAGCAGGGCGGCGATCGCAAAGCAGAACGAGATCGAGAACCCAACATAGCCGGTGTAGAGCATCGGCGGGTGAAACGCGAGGCCGCGGTCCTGCAGGATCGGGTTGAGCCCGTTGCCGTCGATCGGGGCCGGCAACAGCCGCAGGAACGGGTTCGAGGTCAACAGGATGAACAGCAGAAAACCGAACCCGATCATCGCCTGCACCGCGAGCACCCGCGCCCGCAGCGCCGGCGGCAGGTTGCGGCTGAAGGCGGCCACCGCCGCGCCGAACAGGCCCAGCATGAACACCCACAGCAGCATCGAACCTTCGTGGTTGCTCCACACGCCGGCCAGCTTGAACAACATCGGCTTGTTGACGCTGGAATTGGTCGCGACGTTGAGCAGCGAGAAGTCCGACACCGCGTAGGCGTGCATCAGCGCGAAAAACGCGATCCCGATAAACAGGAATTGCACCAGCGCCGCGGGCCGGGCCATCGCGATCAGCGCGCTGTCGTTGCGTGCCGCCCCAATCAGCGGCAGCGTCGCCTGCAGCGCCGAAACGCATAGCGCGAGCACCAGCGCAAAATGCCCGATCTCGTCGATCATGCGGCTATCCCCGATCGGCCAGAGCCCCACGCGGCGGTGCCGACATAGTGTCGCCTTTGTACCGGCGGGGCCGGCGCCTCGGCAACAGCGCCACAGCGCCGCACCGCGTAGAACCGAAATGTGGCAGCCCGGCGGCGCTCCACTTCTGCGCGCGGCGGGCGTTGCGGCCCACGCCCCGCTCGGGCAAAGTGCGCCACTGGGGGAGCCGCTCTGCCACGATGACACACCCGCATTTCCGCCGGCATCCCGCCGCCGGCTTCACGCTGCTCGAACTGCTCGTCGTGCTGGCGATTCTCGGGCTGCTGGTCGGGCTCGTCGCGCCGCAGGTGATGAAGTATTTCGACCGGGCCAAGACCGATACCGCGCGCGTCGACATCCACAACATCGAGGAGGCGCTCGACCTGTTCCGCCTCGATGTCGGGCGCTACCCGACCCAGCAGGAAGGGATCGAAGCGCTGGTCATCAAACCGCCCGGGATTGCCGGTTGGGAGGGTCCCTACATCAAACAGAGGGCGGTGCCCAAGGACCCGTGGGGCCAGCCCTACCACTATCGAGTCCCCGGCCAGCACGGCGATTACGACCTCTATACTCTCGGCGCCGACAACGCGCCCGGCGGCACCGGCGAGAACCAGGACATCACCAACTGGTGACGTTACCAACTGATGCCGGCCCGGCCGACCCTTACCCGCCTCGCGCCTTGCGGTGCTCAGCACCCCCTTCCGCATGAGGAAGAGGGTGGGCCAGGCATGAAGCGGCTGCTGGGCGAGGGTCACCCCTTGATCAGCAGCGTGGTCAGCTCGGCCGGCATGCTCAGCATCGGATAGTGGCCGGTGTCGAGTTCGGCCCAATCCGCCTTGAGCCGCTCGGCGGTGCGGCGCTGGTGCGCTTCGCCGGGGTTTTGCGCCCCCCGGCACCAGATCACGCTCGCTTTCCAGGGCAATGACCAGAACGAATCGAGCCGCACCGGCTGGTCGTAGATGCCGATCGGGTGCTGGGTATAGCGGTCAAGCGCCCAGGCGCGGGTCCGCTCGTCGAGATCGGCGAACAGGCGGTTGGCGGCGTCCTCACGCGATGGCCCGGCGGTCAACCCGCCGGCTCCGGCGGTTGCGGTCGAGCGGATGACGATGTCGCGTATCTTTTCGCCGGCGAACAGCGCCAGCGCATCGACGAAAATGAGCCGGCCGATTCGCTCGCGTGCCAGCTCGGCGGTGCGGCAGGCGACCATGCCGCCCGAGCTGGTGCCGACCAGCACTACATCGTTGAGGTCTTCGTAAAACAGCAACTGGGCGATCTCATCGGCATGGGTCTCGGTGGTGATCCCGGCGCGCACCTGGTTTTTGCGCTCGGCACAGCCGTCGAGCGTCGGGGCATAAACCGCTTGGCCTGCGGCGCGCAGCCGGGTCGCCACGTCCTTCCAGATCCAGCCACCCTGATACGAGCCATGCAGCAATACGTAGGTCGCCATTCGTGTTCTCCGTTATGAGCCACCGCCGGTCACGTCAATCGTGACGCCGGTGACGAAATCGGCGTCGCCCGAGGCGAGAAAGCAGATCACCTTGGCCTGGTCGACCGCCTCGGCGACTCGGCGCATCGGGGTCTTGTCGATCTCGGCGGCCTTCGCCTCCTGGCTGCGCCGCTCCCAATGCGGGAGAATACGTTCGGTCAGCGTGACGCTCGGGGCGATCGCGTTGATGTTGATGCCGTAGGGGCCGAGCTCATAGGACAATTTCTTGGTGAAGGCGATGATCCCGCCCTTGGCGGCGGCATAGGCGGCGGACGACGAAACGCTGCGCCCGCGCCCGGCGATCGACGACAGGTTGACGATCTTTCCGCCGCGCTGCTTCTGCATCACCGGCACGACGGCGTGGGTGAAGAGAAACGTGCCCGACAGGTTGAAATCGATCAGCTTTTGCCAGTCGGCAAAACTCAATTCATCGACCGTCGCACCGGATTTGGCAATGACCGTGCTGCCGCCGACCGCGTTGACGAGGATGTCGATGCGGCCGAAATCGGCGGCGACCGAGGCGACCGTCGCATCGACCTGCGCCTCGTCGAGCGCGTCGCACACCCGACCGTGTGCACGGCCGCCGGTGTCGCGCAGCGCCGCCATCGCCGCCTCCAGCCGCTCGGCGTTGCTGTCGACGCCAACGACGATCGCGCCCTCGCGCGCCATGATGTCGGCGGTGGCGCGGCCGATCCCGCTGGCGACGGCGGTGATCAGCGCGACCTTGTCTGTGAACCGCATCGCTTCCTCCCCTTTGCCGTGCCGCCCGGTTCCGGGCATCTTAGTGGAGCGAGGCCTCAGGGGAAGGAATAAGCGATGGAGATCGGGATACACCTGCCGCACGCCGGCAGCCAGGCAACGCCGGTGCTGATCAAGCGTCACGCGCAGCGCGCCGAGGCGCTGGGCCTCAGCGACGTGTGGGTCAGCGAGCACATCATCGTGCCGCGCGCGCAGTTTCCGCGCTCGCCGCTGTTCTACGACCCGGTGCTGACACTGACCTGGGTCGCCGCGGTCACCGAGCGGGTGCGGCTCGGCACCAGCGTGCTGGTGCTGCCGATGCGGCACCCGCTGCCGCTGGCCAAGGAATTGTCGACGCTGCACAACCTGTCGGGCGGCCGGCTGATCTGCGGGGTCGGGGTCGGCTGGCTGGAGCCGGAATTCGCCGCGCTCGGCAGCCCGTTTCACGAGCGCGGCAAGCGGATGGACGAAGGCATCGCGATGATGAAGGCGGTGTGGTCGCAAGACCCCGTCACCTTCGATGCCAAAGTCATTCCGTCGGTGATCAAGGACATGACGATGCTGCCGCATCCGGTCAGCCCGATCCCGATGTGGCACGGCAGCCGCAGCGAGGCAGCGCACCGCCGCACGGTCAAGATCGGCGACGGCTGGCACGGCAGCCAGGTCACCCCCGAGCAGGCCGCCGAGGTCGTCAAGCGCCTGCGCCGCGACCGGCCCGAGCCCGGGTTCACGATCTCAGTGCGCTATCACTGGGACGGCAAGGATCTGGGGCTCGCCCGCGACCGCGTCGCCGCCTATGCCGCGGCCGGCGTGCAGCACATCATGATCCACCCGCAGGACCGCGAGGTCGACGATTGGGACACGGTGATCGAAGGCGTCGGCAAGCTCGCCGCCACCTAACCAGCGATTGGGTTTTCCCAGCGCAAGCCTGGAAAGCGCGCGAAATCGCGATTGGCTGAACACAGGCTCAGCCCATGCCCGATCGCGATCGAGGCCAAGTGGGCGTCATGGACGAGGTTTCCGCGAGCTCCGGTTGCGGCGATCAATCCCCCCAGTATCTCGGGATGGCGTTCGGTCGGCGCGGGAATCCACACACAGCGCTGATCGAGCCAGGCGACTACTTGGTTCCAGGCGTTCGCGATCGACAGGGGCCGCGTCAGCGCCCGCGGATTGGTTACGACCCGCAGGAACCCCATGAGGCTTTCCCACGGCAGTCCGACCCCGCGGTCTGCGGAGAGCTGCTCGTCGAGCCAATCCCGGGCCCGCGCGTGCTGGTCAAATCCCTCGATCGACGCGTAGATCAATAGGTTCGCGTCGATCAGCATCACCCGAACGACTCACCCTCGATGAGGGCAAGGACTTGTGCGATGTTGTCGATATTGTCGATCAGCGGCGGGCCGGCATTGAAGGTTTTGGTACGGAAAGGCTTCCGTTGCGGCTCGGCGACGAGTTCCTTCAGACCGCGGCGAAGCGCCTCGTTTACGAGGCGCTTCAGGCTCACGGCACGATCCTTCCGCAGGTTTTCCAGCTGAACCGCGACATCGGGATCGATTGTCAGGGTGGTACGCATAACGCATAAATAGGCCGCTTGATGCGTTGATGTCAAAGCACCGTCCGGAGGAAGCCGCGATGCCGACATTCCGCCCGTCGCCGGATTGCGAGATGCACTACGAGGTCGATGATTTCACCGACCCGTGGACGCAGCCGGAAACCGTGCTGCTGCTGCACGGCAACGCCGAAAGCGGGCTCGCCTGGTGGCGGTGGGTTCCCAAGCTGTCGCCTCATTACCGTGTGGTGCGGCCCGACATGCGCGGCTTTGGCCAGTCATCGGCGATGCCGCGCGAGTTTCCGTGGACGCTCGACCGGCTGATCGAGGATTTCTGCCTGGTGATGGACCATGTGCAGGTCGATCGCTTTCACCTCGTCGGCGCCAAGATCGGCGGCACGGTCGCCCGCGCCTTTGCCGCGCGCCGGCCGGAGCGGGTCAAGACCCTGACCGTGGTCGGCTCGCCGCCGCCCTACCGCGAGGAGTCGGTGAAGAACGTGGCGGCGACGGTCAAGATGTTCGAGGACCACGGCGTCGAATTCTGGGCCCGGCAGAACATGGCCAACCGGCTCGGCAGCGCCTTTCCGAAGGAGGGCTTCGACTTCTGGGTCAAGTACATGGCGCATACCGCGCTCTCGACGCAGCTCGGCTTTATGCCGACGATCGCGATCGCCGACATCCGTTCGGACATCCCGAAGATCAAGTGCCCGACCCTGGTCGTCACCACCGAGGAAAGCGGGCTCGGCCCGGTCGCCGCGATGCGCGCGTGGCAGGAGCAGATTCCCGGCTCGGAGCTGGTGGTGTTTCCCGGCAACTCGTACCACGTCGCCGCGACCCATGCCGCAGAGGCGGCCGAGGCGACGCTCGCTTTTCTACGGCGCCGGGGCGGTTGACCCTCACCCTCCCACGGCTACGCCGCGGGTCCCACCCTCTCCCGCAAGCGGGAGAGGGTGGCCATCGCGCAGCGATGGACGGGTGAGGGTGTCGCGGCGCGGCCGCTTGAAGGAGCGAAGACCATGCACAAAGCCTCAGCCAACGTGGTGCTGCCGACCTCGATCATCGGCTCGCTGCCGCGCCCGGCGTGGCACACCGCGCAGATCGGCTCGAAGAGCTTTCTCGAGTCGATGGTCAACGCACGCTGGCGCGAGCAGTACGAAGACGCGGTGTCGACGCATCTGCGCGCCCAGGAAGTCGCCGGGCTCGATATCTGCACCGACGGCGACGCGCATTACGACGAGGAGATCGGCGGGTGGAGCTGGCAGAGCTATCCGTTGACCCACATGGCCGGATTTTCGCGCGAGGTCGCGTTGGCGGTACCCAAGGTCAACCTTGCCGCGGTGCCCCGCGGGCAGATCCTGCACGACCAGCTCGAAGCGCGGGTCGTGCCGCGCATCGTCGGGCCGCTCGGCCCCGGGAACCTGCAATATTCCTCGATGTGGAAGGTGGCGCAGCGCCTGACTCCGCGTCCGGTCAAGTTCGGCACGATCATGCCCGAGCTCTTGGCGGCGGCGGTCGAGGACGACTACTACAAGGACCCGGTCGAGCGCGTCTGGGCGTTCAGCGAGGCGATCAACCAGGAGCTTAACGCGCTCGCCGATGCCGGCTGCCCGGTGATCCAGATGGAGGAGCCGCAAATCCACATGGTGCCGGCGCGCGGCAAGCCATTCGGCCGGTTGGAAATCCCCGAACTGGTCAAAATCTTCAACAACACGGTCAAGGGGCTCAGGGGCAAGACCGAGGTGTGGTGTCATACCTGCTGGGGAAACCCGGCCCAGCAGCGCATCTTCCGCGACGTGCAGAGCTATCAGCCGACGCTGGAGGCGCTGAACCAGGTCGATGCCGATGCGCTGACCTTCGAGACCTGTTCGTCAGGCACCGGCGACCTCGAAGCGATCGGCAGGATCGTCACCGACAAGAAGGTCGTGGTCGGGGTCATCGACCACCACACGCTGCAGATCGAGCGGCCCGACCAAGTAGGCGACATCATCCGCGAGGCGCTGAAGCACTTGCCGCCGGAGCGGGTGATCGTCTCGTCGGATTGCGGCATGGGCCGCGAAGGCATGAGCCGCCGCCACGCGCAGTATAAGATGGTCGCGATGGTGCTCGGCACGAATATGGTTAAGAAGGAACTGGGCCTGCCCGAAGCCGCGTGCCTCGCCGCCGACCAGAGGTACTCGCTGGCCGCCGGTTGAGGACAGCGCGGGAGCCCGCGGCGCGGCTAGACTAGGCGCGCTGCCGTGCGTGCTGCGCCGGTGCGTTGGCCATCGAGGTCAGCACCTTGTCCGGCCGGGTGAAGGCGACGTACTCGGCGGCAAATTCGGGCGGCAGGATCTCGACCATCGATTCGTTCTCGATCCACACCTCGATGACGTGGAACGGGCCGCGATTGCAGACATAGCAGTTCCAGCCTTCGCGCTTGGCAATCTGCTCGACCGTCTTTGCATCTGTCTTGACGCTCAGCGCGAAATGGGTCGAGCGATAGCCGTCCGTCGGCCCGGTCTTGGCAAACCCGGCGCCGATCTCGCCGCCCGGTTCGAGCACGGTGCCGGCCGGGTAAACCTCAACGCCCGAGCCGTGATCGTCGAGTTGCAGCGCGAAAAAGCTGCCGGGGTTGGGTGGAAACCGCACCGCCCTGCCGCCCATCATTTCGGCCAGCGTGTCGGCGACGCGCTGCGGCTCGCGGGCGGCGATCGACAGGTGATGGATCATCGTAAACCTCCTCGAATTCGCGGATCCAACCAATAGCACGGCTGGCCCGACGGCCGCCATGGTCAGAGCGGCGGGGGTCAGAGCGGCGGGGGTCAGAGCGGCCGGGGGCAGAGCGGCTGGCGCGCTGCGATCTTGGCCCAGACCAGTGCGACATCCCCGGGTGGCAGGTCGAGGTGGAAGTACCGGGCCAGCATCTCGGCCAATTCGCCGGCGTCGCGCAATTCGCGGCGCTCGGCGGGGGCGCCGCGGCGGCGGATTGTCAGGCGCGTGTTGAGCAGCGCATAGCGGCAATCGGGGTCGGGACGGGCGCACATCAGGTTGTTGGTGAAAAGCCCGTCGGGGTGGGTCGCGGTGAACCAGTTGGCGACCTCGTAGTCGATCGGGTGTTGCGGCTCGGGCGTCAGGCGATAGAGCGGCGTCCACGCGCCGTCGAACCGGGCCTGCAATTCCAGCGCGTCGCCACCGCACGGGATCAGGCGGTGCGGCTCGTGCGGGGTCTCCTGCGCGTCGTGCGGCGCAAAGCGCAGCGGCGCGGTCAGCGTCAGCCCGCCAAAGCCGACGTCGACGAGATAGGCGCTGTCGGGCAGTGCGACCCGCAGCAGCATGTGAGTGCGCGGGCCGATCGTGCCCACTGGGCGCAGCCAGACGACGCGCGCCGCCAGCCCCTCGACCGTGAAGCCGAGCGCGCGCAGCGCAGCCATCAGCAATGTGTTTTGCTCGAAGCAATAGCCGCCGCGCCGCCCGGCGACGAGTTTGCCGGCGAGGGCCGGCAGGTCGAGCCGCGCCCCGCGCCCGAGCAGTACGTCGATGTTCTCGAACGGAACGCTGGCGGCGTGGGCGGCGACGATCGCGCGCAACCCGGCAAGGTCGGGCGCGGCCGGCGCGGGACAGCCGATCCGGTCGAGATAGGGGGCAAGCAGTTCGTGGTCGACCATCAGTTGAGCGGCACCGAGCCGGTGTAGCGGATGATGTAGAGGCCGCCGGTCAGCCGGTCGTCGGCATAGATCAGCCCGTGCTCGTCGACATAGACGTCGTTGATTTGGATCGTGTGGGTCGCGTTGCCCGGCGGCGCCTTGGGGATCACGTAGCCGATCTCGACCGGCCGCGCTGGGTCGGCGATCGAATAGGCGCGCACCCCGCCGTCGAAATAGCTGCCGACGACCGTGTTTTTCAGCGTCATCTCGTTCGGGCTTGGCCGGTTCATGTTGATGTTGTGCGAACCGAACCGCCCGCCGGCCTGGCACAGCGCCGCCTGGTCGTGCGCCGGCGGCAGCGATGCAAGCGGGAACGGGTGATGCTCGTCGGCGATGTCCCACACCCAGTTGCGCTTGGGCCAGTCGCTGCACTTGTTGCCGATCGCCTCCTCGGTCTGGATTGCGATGCCGCGCGACGGGATCGCAACGACGGTATGAGCGAACCCTTCGTCGAGCGATTGCCACGAGCGGCGCGCAATCGCCTTCGGATGCGTCCTGTCACTGATATCGAGGATCAGCCAGCCGCCGTCGATCCACCCGGCGTAAAGGCGGTTCGGCCGATCGGCGGGCACCGTCGGCGTGTGCAGGCGTATGCCGCTGTCGGGGGCCTCGACCCGCGGTGGCGGCTCGGCAGCGTCGCCGACCCGCGTGCCGGGCAGCCACCAGCGGCCGACCTCGTGCGGCTGGCGCGGGTTCGACACGTCGACAATCATCAGGAACTGGTCGTCCTTCGGGTTGCGCGGGGTGAAATCGCGCGCGCCGGTCGACAGATAGGCGTAGTGCCCGTCGGTGAACCACAAATAATGGACGCCGCGCGAGTGCGGCCCCGACGTGTCGAAATGCGACAGCTTCTGCGGGTGGGCCGGGTCGGCGACGTCGTAGATGTCGATGCCGGCGTAGCGCTCGCCGGGCTTGGTGGTCTGGTGCGCAATGATCAGCGTGGTGCCGGAAAGGCCGAGCGAATTGCAGCGCAGGAAATCGGCCTCGACCGGGATCTGGGCGATCACCGCGGGGCTTTCCGGCCGGGTCACGTCGATCACGCTGAAGCACATCGGCGCCGATTCGTGGGCGAGAAACAGCACCCGTTTTCCGTCCGGATATTGATGCAGCGCCATCCCTTCGCCGCCCTTGCCGACGCCGTTGAGTTCGCTGCGGCCGATGATCTGCATGTTGCTGGCCTCGGCCGCAGCGAGTGCGTCCTGCGCCCAGGCGACGGAGGGGATGATGCCGGTGCCGGCCAGAGCCAGGAAGCCGGCGAGGGCAGCGAAACCTCGACCCATGCGATCCTCCATCCGTCTTCGCTGAATCCTCGACAGCGCCGCGCGCTTGATCAAGCATAGCCGAGAAACCGCCGGGAGGCGCGTCATGTCGGCAGCCGAATTCATCAAAGTGCGCGATTTCCTGCTCGCCCACCGCACCGATTACGCGACCGCGTATCGTGATTTCCGCTGGCCGGTGCTCGACCGGTTCAACTGGGCGCTTGACTATTTCGACCCGATGGCGCGCGCCAACCGCGCGACCGCGCTGTGGATCGTCAACGAAGGCGGCGGCGAAAGCCGGCTCTCCTTCGCCGAGATCGCCGCGCGCTCGAACCGGGTTGCCAATTACCTGCGCGCGCTCGGCATCAGGCGCGGCGATCGCATGTTGCTGATGCTCGGCAATGTCGTGCCGCTGTGGGAGGTGATGCTGGCGGCGATAAAGCTCGGCGCAGTCATCATCCCGGCGACGACCCTGCTGTCGCACGACGACCTCGACGACCGTTTCGCGCGCGGCCGCGTGCGCCACGTCGTTACCGATGCGGGCAATGCGGCGAAATTCGCCGAGCTGCCGGGCGATTACACGCGGATCGCGGTCGGCGGCGCGGCAGCAGGCTGGCAGCGCTACGAAGACGCCTACGACGCGCTGCCCGATTTCGCGCCCGACGGCGAAACCCGCGCCAGCGACCCGCTGCTCTTGTATTTCACCTCGGGAACGACGGCGAAGCCCAAGCTGGTATTGCACAGCCACCAGAGCTACCCGGTCGGCCATTTATCGACGATGTACTGGCTCGGCGTCGAGCCGGGCGACATCCACCTCAACATCTCCTCGCCGGGCTGGGCCAAGCACGCGTGGAGCTGCTTTTTCGCGCCGTGGAACGCCGGCGCCGGCGTGTTCATGCTGAACCAGCCGCGGTTCAACGCACGCGTGCTCCTCGACACGATCGCACGCTGCGGCGTGTCGACCTTCTGCGCGCCGCCGACCGTGTGGCGCATGCTGATCCAGGAAAACCTGAAAAGCTGGAAGGTCGCGCTGAAGGAGGTGGTCGGCGCCGGCGAGCCGCTCAACCCCGAGATCATCGGGCGGGTACGCGACGCCTGGGGGCTGACGATCCGCGACGGCTACGGCCAGACCGAGACGACGCTGCAACTCGGCAATTTCCCCGGCCAGGCGATCAAGCCGGGCTCGGTCGGGCAGCCGGCCCCGGGCTATCGGGTGCACTTGCTCGACGCCGACGGCGCGGCGCAGGACGAGGCGGAAATCTGCCTGTCGCTCGACCCGCCGCCGCTCGGGCTGATGCAGGGGTACCAGGGCGACGACGGCGCGATTCTGTCGCTTGCGGGTGCCGCCTATCGCACCGGCGACGTCGCGCTGCGCGACGCCGACGGGGTCTTCACCTATGTCGGGCGCGCCGACGATTTGTTCAAAGCCTCGGACTACCGGATTAGCCCGTTCGAGCTGGAAAGTGCGCTGATCGAGCACCCGGCCGTGGCCGAGGCGGCAATCGTGCCGTCGCCCGACCCGCTGCGCCTCGCGGTGCCCAAGGCGTTTGTCGCGCTCGCCGGCAACCACATGCCGACCCGCGATACCGCGCTCGACATCTTTCGCCACGTCCGCACCCATCTGGCGCCGTTCAAGCGCGTCCGCCGGCTCGAATTCGCGGAATTGCCGAAGACGATCTCGGGCAAGATCCGCCGCGTCGAATTGCGCGGCAACGAGGCGGCGCAGCGCCAGGCCGGCCAGCGCGGCGAATACGAATTCTGGGAAGAGGACTTCCCGGAATTGCGCTGAGGGCGGGATGCGTCTCTGGATCGGCCTGCCGGCGAACGTTGCCATCCATTCATCCGGGGGCATGAGAAGCGAGGAAATGGGTCCCGGCCTTCGCCTGAACGACAACATCCATGCAATGTCGTCGGTTGACCGGTCTGTCGATGGCAGTCATTTAAGCGGGCAATGTTTCGCTTCTTCGAACACCTCCTCGAACCGAGCGACAAGCCGCCCGATGCGCCGCCGCCGGTGCTCGGCAGCCCGCGGGCGCTGCAGCGCTTCTATTGGCATTTCATCCGGCAGATCTCGCACCTGTTGATTGCGCTGTTCGCGACCGGGCTGGTCGTCGCGCTGCTCGACGCGGCGATACCCTGGTGCATGGGCAGGGTGATCACGCTGGTGAGTTCTGGACATCCCGAATCGCTGTGGCACGAAGCCGGCTGGCAGCTATTGGCGATGGCGGCGCTGCTGCTGGTGTTTCGCCCGATCGCGCATTTCACCAACTCGCTGATCACCAACCAGGCGCTGGTCCCCGGCCTCAGCAACCTGGTGCGCTGGCAGAGCCACTGGCATGTCGTGCGCCAGGGCTGGACGTTTTTCCAGAACGATTTCGCCGGGCGCATCGCCAGCCGCGTCATGCAGACCGGGCCAGCGCTGCGCGAGAGCGTCACGATGACGATCAACGCGGTGTGGTACATCCTGGTCTACGGCACCACTGCGATCGTGCTGCTGGCACGGGCCGACTGGCGGCTGTCGCTGCCGATCTTCCTGTGGTTTGCGACCTATGCCGTGGTGCTGCGCGCGTTTCTGCCGCGCATGCGCGAGCGGGCGCGGCGCATGTCGGAGATGCGCTCGGAGGTGACGGGCCGTGTCGTCGACAGCTACACCAACATCCTGACCGTCAAGCTCTTCGCCCGTGCCCGCGACGAGGACCGCTTCGTGCGCGAGGCGGTCGACGACCATACGCTCGCCTATCGCCGCCAGCAGCGCATGACCTCGGCCTGGGGCCTGTCGCTGATCCTGATGAACGCGGGGCTCTTGGTCGGCACCAGCGCGATCGCGATGGCGCTGTGGGCGCAGGGGCGGGTGCCGGTCGGCACGGTGGCGATGGCGATCCCGATGGCCTGGCAGATCGGTAACATCTCGGGCTGGGTGGCGCAGCAGATCGCCAACATCTTTGACGATATCGGCCAGGTGCAGGACGGGATGCGCTCGATCGCCCAGCCGCGGCAGATGGCCGACGCCCCGGGCGCGCTCGAGATGGCGCGGCCGCTCGGCGCGATTCGCTTCGAGGCGGTGCATTTCGATTACGGCCGCAGCCAGCGGCGCGGCGGGGTTCTGCGCGGGCTCGACCTGGCGGTGGCGCCGGGCGAGCGGATCGGCCTCGTCGGCCGCTCGGGCGCCGGCAAATCGACGCTGGTGCACCTGCTGCTCGGCTTCTACCGGCCCGAAGCAGGCCGCATCCTGATCGACGGGCAGGACATCGCCGGGCTGACCCAGGAAAGCTTGCGCGCGCAGATCGGCATGGTGACGCAGGATACCTCGCTGCTGCACCGCTCGATCCGCGACAACATCTGCTATGGCCGGCCCGAAGCGAGCGAAGACGAGATCGTGGATGCCGCGCGGCGCGCCCATGCGCTCGAATTCATCGAAGGGCTCGAGGATTGGCACGGCCGCACCGGGTTCGACGCACATGTCGGCGAGCGCGGCGTCAAACTGTCGGGCGGCCAGCGCCAGCGTATCGCGCTTGCCCGGGTGATCCTCAAGGATGCGCCGATCCTGGTGCTCGACGAGGCGACCTCGGCGCTTGATTCCGAGGTCGAGGCGGCGATCCAGGAGCAGTTCGGCGCGCTGATGCAGGGGCGCACGGTGATCGCGATCGCCCATCGCCTGTCGACAATCTGCCAGATGGACCGGCTGGTCGTGCTCGATCACGGGCGTGTCGTCGAGGAGGGCAGCCACGCGGCGCTGCTCGCCACCGGTGGCGCCTATGCCGCCTTGTGGCGCCGGCAATCGGGCGGGTTCCGCGTCGATGCGCCGGAACGGGAACCCGCGCCGGCCGGGGCGTGACCGTATGGGGCTGCTGGGGGAGGACGAGCCGCCTCCGGTACGGTTGCTGCGTCCGGAGTCGCCGGCCGCGCTGTTCCTGACCGCCGACCACGCCGGCAACCGCATCCCGCGTGCGCTCGGCGACCTCGGCCTCTCGGAAAGCGAGCGACGCCGCCACATCTCCTGGGACATCGGCATCGCCGGCGTCACCGAACGCCTGTCGGAATTGCTCGGCGCGACCGCGGTGCTGCAGGCCTATTCGCGGTTGGTCATCGACTGCAACCGCGCGCCGGGCCACCTGACCTCGATCCCGGTGGTCAGCGAATACACCAAAATCCCCGGCAATGCCGGGCTCGGCGCGGCCCCGCGCGAGGCACGCCGGCGGGCGATTTTTGATCCCTACCACGCGGCGATCTCCGGTCTGCTCGATGCGCGCCAGGAGGCCGGGCGGCGCACCGTGCTGGCAGCGATGCACAGCTTTACGCCAGTGTTCAAGGGCGTTGCGCGGGCGGTGCAGGTCGGCGTGCTGTACCGCCACGAGACGCCGCTTTCACGCCTGATGCTGGAATTGCTGCGCGCCGAGGGCGACCTCGCGGTCGGCGCAAACGAGCCCTACGCGATTACCGACGACAGCGACTACACCGTGCCGGTACACGGCGAGGGGCGCGGCTTGCCGCATGTCGAAATCGAGATCCGCCAGGACCTGATCGCCGACCCGGCGGAGCAGCAATCATGGGCCGAGCGGATGGCGCGGCTGCTGGCCGAGGCCGAGGCGCGGCTGTGCGGCTGACGCGGTGGTCGGGTCAGGCGCGGCGGGTTGCCCTTCGCTCGTGTCTATCGAAACCGCTACCGCGACCACCTCTGCCGCCCCGCCGGCGCTGTCGCCCGTCGCCGGCTTCCCCTCCGGGGTGGCGGGATGGGGCTGCGGCTGACCCTTGCCAGGCCTGCCGTTTGCCGGCGCGCCGCCGGCCAGCGGCCACTCGGTCGCCATCGCCTGCTCGTAGGTGATCAGCGCGCTGAACTCGTTCCAGAAATTGCGCCGTTCGGCCTCGGTGGCCGGGATTGCATAGCCGAGCTGATTGATCAGCGCCGGGAGATAGCAAT
>DATLRD010000010.1:0-103339 GCA_035534855.1 Allostellaceae bacterium
GCGCATTCGCTTTGCGCGACCTCGTTTTCGTGGTGCGGAAAGATCAGGTCGACGCCGCCGCCGTGGATGTCGAAATGCGTGCCGAGATGGGTTTCGCTCATCGCCGAGCATTCGATGTGCCAGCCCGGGCGGCCGCGGCCCCACGGGCTGTCCCAGCCGGGCTGGTCGCCGGTCGACGGTTTCCACAGAACAAAATCGCCGGGGTCTTCCTTGTAGGGCGCGACCTCGATTCGGGCGCCGGCGATCATCTCGTTGCGGCTGCGGCGCGCCAGCTTGCCGTATTCGTTGAACGAGGCGACGCGGAACAGCACGTGCCCGCCATCTGATCCTTTGGGGGTGGCATAGGCATGGCCCGAGGCGATCAGCCGCGCGATCATCGCGATCATCTGCGGAATATGCTCGGTCGCGCGCGGCGCGACATCGGGTGGCAGGTTGCCGAGCGCCGCCATGTCGTCGTGAAAGATCTGCGCGGTGCGCGCGGTCAGCGCCGTGATCGGCTCGCCGTTGGTGCGCGCCGCGTCGATGATCTTGTCGTCGACATCGGTGATGTTGCGCACGTATTTGACGTGGCCTGCGCCGTATTCGTGGCGCAGCACGCGGTACAAGAGATCGAACACCACGACCGCGCGGGCGTTGCCGATATGGGCATAGTCATAGACCGTCGGCCCGCACACATACATCCGCACATTCAGCGGATCGATCGGGACGAACGGCTCCTTGCGCCGGGTCAGCGAGTTGTAAAGCGCGAGCGGCATGACGGCCGGAGGGGTAGCAGATTGCGCCGGTTCGGTCCACGGCTGGCGCCGCGGCAATCCCGGGCGAGGCCGGCCAAGGCGGAAGGGGATTGCGTCGCGCCGCTCGCAATGCCAACCGTAGGGCATGACGGCGATACAAGCGGCAGCGGAAAAGCCGACCGGCGCGGCGGGGCTGATCGTCTCGCGCCGGTTCGCGCCGCTGTTCTGGGCCCAGTTCCTGTCGGCGTTCAACGACAACGCGCTGAAGAACGCGCTGGTGCTGCTGATCGCCTATCGGCCGGACATCATCGGCAATTGGGCCCCGGGCGTCGTCATCCCGCTTGCCGGCGGGCTCTTCATCCTGCCGTTTTTTTTGTGCTCGGCGACCGCCGGGATGCTGGCCGACACGCACGACAAGGCGTGGCTGATCCGGCTCATCAAATTCGCCGAGATTTTCGTGATGCTGGCCGCCGCGGTTGCGGTGATCGTCGGTCATGCCGGTTGGCTCTTGGCGCTTCTGTTCGCGATGGGGATCGAGGCGGCGTTTTTCGGCCCGCTCAAATACGCGATCCTGCCCGATCTTCTGTCACCGCGTGAACTTCTGCTCGGCAACGCATTGGTCGAGGCTGGAACGTTTCTCGCGATCCTGCTCGGCACCATCGCCGGCGTGCTGATCGCCGGCGCGCACGGCGCGGCGGTGGTCGCGGTGCTGATCGTCGCGGTCGCGGTCACCGCCTGGCTCTCCAGCCGGTGGATCACCCCGGCGCCGCCGGTCGCCGTCGGCCGCCCGGACTGGAACCTCGTCGCCGCGACCGCGCGGCTGATCGTCGACGCGGCGCGGACGCCGGTTACGTTCCGCTCGATGCTCGGCATCTCCTGGTTCTGGCTGGTCGGCGCGATGTACCTGTCGCAATTCCCGACCTATGTCCGCTTTGTGCTCGGCAGCGAAGAGGCGGTCGTCACGCTGTTTCTCGCGGTCTTCTCGGTCGGCATCGGCGCCGGTTCGCTGTTGTGCAACTGGGTGCTGCGCGGCCGGATCAGCCCCAAGACGGTGCCGTGGGGCGCGCTCGGCATCGCCCTGTTTTCGATCGATCTGTGGCTGGCGAGCCCGGCCGCGGCCGGCGCGGCGACGGCGCCGCTGCTGTCGCTCGGCGGGTTCCTGGCCCGGCCGGCAAGCTGGCGGATCATCGTCGACCTGCTGGGCATCGCGGTCGCCGGCGGCGTCTTCATCCTGCCGCTCTACGCGTTGTTGCAGGTGGCGAGCGACGAGCGGGTGCGCGCCCGCACGATCGCGGCCAACAACGTGATCAACGCCGCGGCGATGGTGGTGGCGGCGCTGGCGACCGCCGGGCTGATCGCGGCCGGGGTTTCGATCCCCGGCCTGTTTCTGCTCGCGGGCGTCGCGACGATCGGTGTCGCGGCGGTTTTCTGGCGTCTGGCGCCGAGCCTCAGGCCGACACCGGGTTGAGCGGTCGGCCGAGGTCTATTCCCCAGTCTTCGCTTCGATCACGTCGGAATCTCCGCTTCGATCACGTCGGCGCCTTCGATGCGCTGGGCGAGCGCGGCGGCAAGGAAGCGGTCGATGTCGCCGTCGAGCACCGCGTCGGTCTGGCTGGTTTCGACGCCGGTCCGCAAATCCTTGACCATCTGGTAGGGCTGCAGCACGTACGAGCGGATCTGGTGGCCCCAGCCGATATCGGTCTTGGTCGCGTTCATCGCGTCGATCTTGGCCTCGCGCTTTTGCAGTTCGAGCTCGTAGAGCCGGGCGCGCAGCATCGAAAACGCCGCGGCGCGGTTCTGGTGCTGCGACCGTTCGCTTTGACATTGCACGACGATGTTGGTCGGCAGGTGGGTGATGCGGATCGCGCTGTCGGTCTTGTTGACGTGCTGTCCGCCGGCGCCCGAGGCGCGGTAGGTGTCGATCCGCAGATCCTTGTCGTTGATCGCGACCTCGATCTTGTCGTCGATCACCGGATAGACCCAGGCCGAGGCAAAGCTGGTGTGGCGGCGCGCGGCCGAATCGAACGGCGAGATGCGCACCAGCCGGTGCACGCCGCTTTCGGTTTTCAGCCAGCCATAGGCGTCGAGCCCGCTGATCTTGACCGTGGCCGATTTGATCCCGGCGCCTTCGCCGGTGCTCTCTTCGAGCCATTCGACCTTGTAGCCGTGCGCCTCGGCCCAGCGCACATACATGCGCAGCAGCATCTCGGCCCAGTCCTGCGCCTCGGTGCCGCCGGCGCCGGCATGCGCTTCGAGATAGCAATCGTTGGCGTCGGCTTCGCCCGACAAGAGGCTTTCGGTCTCGCGCTTCTGCGCCTCGTCACGCAGCTTTTCGAGCGTCGCCTCGGCCTCGGCGACGATCGCGTCGTCGCCCTCCGCCTCACCGAGCTCGATCAGCTCGAGCGCCTCGTCGACCTCGCGCTCGATGCGCTTGTAGCCCTCGATCGCGCGGTCGAGTCGGGTACGCTCGCGTAACAACGCCTGCGCCGCCCCGGGATCGTCCCACAGTTTTGGGTCTTCGGCCTTGGCGTTCAGCTCTGCGAGGCGGCGGTTGGCAACCTCCCAGTCAAAGGTGCCTCCTCAGCAGCGCCAGCGACTTTCGAATGTCGCTGGCGACCGCCTGTATTTCTGCGCCCATGGAATTCTTCCTTCAACCGATCTCTAAAGTTGACCAATCAATAGAGCCCACCGGTGCCGCTGCCGGGGGTCTCCGAGGGCGGCGGGGCGTCGGGGTCGTCGACCTGTGAGGTTTCCTGTTCGCCCGGAACGCCGTGCAGCCCGAAATCCCGGTCCTTGCCGGGTGCGGTACCGGGCTTGTAAGCCTCCCAGATGGCCGGCGCGCCGGGATCGGGGGGCAACCCGGTATGTGGATCGACACGGTACATCTGCAACCCCGGCGGAATGCGGAACTCGGTTGGCGGCGCGTCCTTCAGCGCGGCAATCATGAAGTCGCGGAACACCGGCGCGGCGACGCGGGCCGCCTGCTCGCCGACGCCGAGGCTGCTGTGGTCGTCGTAGCCGATATAGACCCCCGCGGCGAGGTCGGGGGTAAAGCCGGCAAACCACGCGTCGCGCCAGTCGCTGGTCGTGCCGGTCTTGCCGGCGATTGGCTTGCCGACCGCCTTGACCGCGACTCCGGTGCCGCGCTGCACCACGCCCTGCATCATCTCGACGATCTGAAAGGCCGATTGCGGGTCGGCGATCTGCTGGCGCGTGTCGGGGATCACCGGCACCGGCTGTTGGTGCCACTCGACGTTGCTGCAGCCGACGCACGGCCGCTTGTCGGCGCGGAAGATCGTCGCGCCGTTGCGGTCTTGGATGCGGTCGATCAGGGTCGGGGTGATGCGCTTGCCGCCGTTGACCAGCATCGCATAGGCCGCGGTCAGCCGCAGCGGCGTGGTCTCGCCGGCGCCGAGCGACATCGAATATTCGCGCGGCATGTGGTCCATGATGCCGAACGCCTCGACGTTTTCGCCGATCGCCTCCATCCCGACGATCGCGGCGACGCGCGCGGTGACGGTGTTGAGCGAATGCTCGAGCGCGACGCGTAGCGGCGTCGGGCCGCGATACTCGCCGGCCTCGTAATTGCCCGGCGTCCACGGGGGCATGCCGGGCCCCTGCGGCAGCGACACTGGGCCGTCGAGCACCAGCGTCGATGGGGTGAACCCGTGTTCGAGCGCGGTCAGGTAGACGAACGGCTTGATCGCCGAGCCGGGCTGCCGCCACGCCTGGGTGGCGCGGTTGAATTGGCTGATCTCAAAGCTGAACCCGCCGCTCATCGCCAGCACGCGCCCGGTATGCGGGTCGATCACGACGAGCGCCCCGGACACCCCCGGGGGCTGGCACAGATTGTAGAGCGGCCGCGGTGTTGCCAATAACCGGCTGCGTGCCGACGCGCGCAGCGCGTGCGCCGGCCGCGGCTTGACAGGGGCTTCGGGCAGTGGCGCGACCAGCACCACGTCCCCGGGCTTGACCACGTCGTCTGCGCTGCGCGGAAATCCGCCGAGCTCCCCGTTTTCGCGCAGCGGCCGCGCCCAGCGCATTTCGGCAAACGGGATTTCCCCGGTCTTGCCATTGGCAAAGCCGATCTCGGCGCCCTCGCGGGCGGTATGCAGCACCACCGCGAGCTGCCAGCCCATCGCGTCGGCGCCCGCCGGCCGCGCGACCGAGGCCAGGTGCTGCGGCCAGTCGCCGGTCGGGTCGACATGGGCGACCGCGCCGCGCCAGCCGCCGAACTGCCGGTCATAGGCGATCAGCCCGTCGCGCAGCGCCATGTCGGCGTCGGCCTGCAGCCGGCCGTCGAGGCTGGTGCGCACCGACAGGCCAGACTGGTAGAGGGTCTTTTCGCCATAGCGGGCGAGCAGTTCGCGCCGCACTTCCTCGGCGAAATAGCCGGCCGTGATGCTTTCGGTCTTTTCGCGGTGGCGCAGCACGATCGGCTCGGCCTTGGCCGCCGCGCCCTCCGCCGGGGTCGCGTAGCCGTCCTCGACCATGCGGTCGATCACCCAGTCGCGCCGAGCCTTGGCCGCCTGGGGAAAGCGCATCGGGTTGTAGTTGTTCGGCGCTTTGGGCAGCCCGCCGAGAAACGCGGCCTCGGCCAGCGTCAGGTCGTCGAGCGACTTGTCGAAATAGGTCAGCGCCGCAGAGGCGATCCCATACGAGCCGGCGCCGAGATAGATTTCGTTCAGATAGAGTTCGAGGATCTGATTCTTGGACAGCGCGGCGTCGATTCGGGTGGCGAGCAGCACCTCCTTGATCTTGCGTTTGATCGATACCCGGTTGTTCAGCAGCATGTTCTTGGCGACCTGCTGGGTGATCGTCGAGGCGCCGATCGGCCGCCGCCGGTCGCGCCACCGCCCGAGATCAGTGATCGCGGCGCGCAGCATCGATACCGGGTCAATGCCGTGATGGGTATAGAAATTCTTGTCTTCGGCCGAGATGAACGCATCGATCACGCGCTTAGGGATCGCCGAGACCGGCACGAAAATCCGCCGTTCGGTGGCGTATTCGGCGAGCAGCCGGCCGTCGCCAGCGTGCACGAAGGTGGTGATCGGCGGCTCATAATTGGCGAGCTGCTGGTAATCCGGCAGGTCGCGCCCGAAATACCAGATCGTGACGCCGGCAAACGCGCCCCCGGCGATCGCCAGCAGGACGGAACAGACGAACAGAAAACGGACGAGGCGGACCAGCTTAACCATCGAGCGCAGCGGTGCAGCTCCACAGGCGCAGGCGCCCGTCCGGGCCGGGGCCTCTTGCGCGGCGCCTCTTATGCGCCAACGGCTTCGCTATTCCAAGGCCGTTTTTGGCTGTGGCCGGCGGGTTTCCCCCAACCGTGGCGCGGCCCGCGCCACCAGGAGCGGACGAAATCATTGTTATATTGCGCCGTGACCGGTAGATTGTGCGGCGCGAGTTCAGCCGGCCGGGCGCTGCGCCCGGGGCGCTGCGACGGCCCGTACCCAGGGCAAGGTTTTTGCCGCAATGGCGGGTCGCCTGTGCCAGGCAACGCACATCGTATGAACAACAAGCCGGGCGTGGTTCCCGACGCGACGCAAAAGAAAGATTCCGCGACGCAATGATCCGAACCACCCTTCGCTTTTCTACACAGAGGAACGTGCCGCCCGCCGCGCATTTCGCGGTCGTGCCGGCGCGCCTCGGAGTTTTGGCCGAATGGCAAGACACATGCTTATCGACGCTGCCCACCCCGAGGAGACTCGGGTTGTGGTGCTCAGCGGCAATCGCCTCGACGAATTCGATTTCGAGTCGTCAACCAAGAAGCAGGTAAAGGGAAACATCTACCTCGCCAAAGTCACGCGGGTAGAGCCCTCGCTACAGGCAGCCTTTGTCGATTACGGCGGCAACCGCCACGGATTTCTGGCGTTTGACGAGATCCACCCCGACTATTACCGCATCCCGGTGGGCGATCGCCCGGACGAGCCGACAGCCCCGAAGGAAAACGGCTACGCCCCCGGCAACGGGATCGACGACGGTAACGGGATCGACGACGGTGAGGGCGCGCTCGCCGCGGTGCTGCCGGAAATCAGGCAGATCCCGACCGGCGACGAGCCCGACGGGGATGAGTCGGACGGGTACGAGCCGGGCGACGAAGAGCCCGAAGTCGAGGCCGCGACCGACGATTCGGAGCGGGACGCCGCGGACGAGGCGGAAGCCGATGCGGGGCTGGCCGCCGAGGGTGGCCGGACGATGGCGCTCGCCGCGCCCGACGAGTTGGTCGAGCTTCCCGATCCGATCTTCACGCCCAACGGCGAGGAAAACGGCGCCGACGCCGAGTCGATCGAGACGCTGGGCGGCGAGGAGATCGAGGAAATCGAGGAGGCCGAGGCCGATGAGCGGCCGCGGTCGCGCCCGTCGCGCCACTACAAGATCCAAGAAGTCATCAAGCGCCGGCAGATCATGCTGGTGCAGGTCGTCAAGGAAGAGCGCGGCAACAAGGGCGCGGCGCTGACCACCTACCTGTCGCTGGCCGGGCGCTATTGCGTGCTGATGCCCAATACCGGCCGCGGCGGCGGGGTGTCGCGCAAGATCACCAGCATCGCCGACCGCCGCCGGCTGAAGGAGATACTCGAAGACCTCGAAATCCCCGCCGGCATGGGCGTCATCGTCCGCACCGCCGGGGCCGAGCGCTCCAAAGCCGAGATCAAGCGCGACTACGAATACCTGCTGCGGCTGTGGACCGAGATTCGCGAATTGACGCTGCAATCGAGCGCGCCGGCGCTGATCTACGAGGAAGGCAACCTGATCAAGCGGTCGATTCGCGACCTCTACACGCGCGACATCGACGAGGTGCAGGTCGAAGGCGAGGAGGGCTATCGCACGGCCAAGGGCTTCATGCGCATGCTGATGCCCAGCCACGCTAAGCGGGTGCAGCCGTATCGCGACCCCAAGGTCGGCCTGTTCCACCGCTATCAGGTCGAGAGCCAGATCGACGCGATCCACTCGCCGGTCGCGCAGCTGCGCTCAGGCGGCTACATCGTGATCAATCAGACCGAGGCGCTGGTCGCGATCGACGTCAATTCCGGCCGCGCGACGCGCGAGCGCAACATCGAGGAAACCGCGCTGCGCACCAACGTCGAGGCGGCCGAAGAGATCGCCCGGCAGTTGCGCCTGCGTGACCTCGCCGGGCTGATCGTCATCGACTTCATCGACATGGAGGAGCACCGCAACCACGGTGCCGTCGAGCGCCGCCTCAAAGATGCGCTGAAAAACGACCGGGCGCGTATCCAGGTCGGCCGCATCACGCCGTTCGGGCTGTTGGAGATGTCGCGGCAGCGGCTGCGACCATCGCTCGCCGAGGCCTCGACCCAGCCGTGCCCGCATTGCGGCGGCACCGGCTCGATCCGCTCGACCGAATCGACCGCGCTCTATGTGCTGCGCTCGATCGAGGAGGAGGGAATCCGCCAGCGTGCCGCCGAGCTTTGCGTCTATGTGCCCACCACCGTCGCGCTTTACCTGCTCAATCAGAAGCGCGCGTCGCTGAGCCGGATCGAAGAGCACTATGGCGTGCGGGTGGTCGTCGATCGCGACGATTCGCTGATCCCGCCGAGCTTCCGACTCGAGCGGCTGCGCGCCTTGGCCCCCGGCGAGGCGCCGCCGCGCCGCTCGATCCAGATCGAGACCCCGACGGCCGAGATCGAGGACGAGGAAGACGAGGGCGTCGAAGACGAAGCCGTCGCGGATGTCGATGCCGAAGCAGAGCGGACCGAGGCGCGGCCGCCGCGCCACCGCGAACCGCGCGAACCGCACGAGCCGAGCGGCGGGCCCGAGGGACAAGCCGCGCCCGGCGATGACGAGCGCGGACGCCGCCGGCGTCGCCGGCGCCGCCGGCCGCGGTCGGAGGAGGCCGGTGAACGCCGCCCGGCGCCGGCTGCGGCGCAAGCCGACGCAGCCGGCGAGACGATCGCCGAGGAGCCGCTCGAGGCTGGCGAGGGCGCGCACGAATTGCACGAAACCGATGCCGAGCATCGCCGCCGCCGGCGCGGCCGACGCGGCGGACGCTGGCGCAGCCGGCGCGAGGAAGCCGCCGAGGCGGCTGATGGCGCGCCGGGCGAGGCGGTGCCGGGAGGTGAGGAGTCGGGTTCCGAACCGGGGTTTGCGGCGCTGGCGCCGGAATTGATCGAGCCGGCGGAAGAGGTGCCGATCGAGCATTATGCCGTAGCGGCTGAGGCTGTTGTCGTCGCCGAGGAACCGGTGGCTATGCCCGAGGCGGTCGAGGCGCCGCCAGTTCTAGAACCCGAGCCGGCTCCAGAGCTGGCCGCTGAGCCCGAGCCGGCTCCAGAGCCGGCCGCTGAGCCCGAGCCGACTCCGGAGCTGGCCGCTGAGCCCGAGCTGGCTCCACAGCTGGCCGCTGAGCCCGCGCCAGCCGCTGAGCCCGAGCCGGCTCCGGAACCCGAGCCGGCGCTCGCGGCGCATCACGAGATCCCGGGGGCCGATGTGCACGCGATCGAAGAGCGGCCGGCGAACCCGCGCAAGGGCTGGTGGCAGCGCCTGATCGTGCCCTGACCCCTGCACGCGGCGCGCAACGGTTGGATAGGCCACGGGGCGGCCGCGTCTGCCCCGGGGATGCCGTATTTGAGCCGTAGCGACATTGCCGGCGGCGGTTTTGCGGGGCCGTGCAACAGCGGGGGCAAAATCGGTCGTGTCGTTACATCGTCACCCGCTGCGGCTCGCGGCGGTCTTGTTCGCGACGCTGATGATCTGCCACCAGGCGCGCGCGCAGGAGCGCCTGTTGCGCGACACCGAAATCGAAACCGACATCAAGACGATGGCGGCGCCGATCTGGCGCGCGGCGGGGCTCGATCCTGGCGATGTTCGGATCTATATGATCGACGATCGTGAGATCAATTCGTTTGTTGCCGGCGGCCAGGCGATCTTTCTGAACACGGGGCTTCTGGAGCGTGTGCAGAACGCCAATCAGTTGATTGGGGTGATCGCACACGAGACCGGGCATATCGCCGGCGGTCATATCCTGCGCACCAAGGAGGCCCTGCGAAACGCCAGTATCGAGGCAATCATCGCCACGGTGCTCGGGGCGGCCGCTGGCGTCGCGGGCCACAACGGCGCCGCGATCCTCGGCGGCATGGGCGTTGGAGAGCGTTCGTTTCTGAGGTTCTCGATCGCGCAGGAAGCAACCGCCGACCACGCCGCGATGAACTATCTCGACCGCACCTGCCAATCGGCCCGCGGCCTGCTCGATTTCTTCGAGATTCTCCAGGACGACCAGCGGCTGTCGGGCGATACCGACGACCCGTGGGCGCGCACCCACCCGCTGACCTCGGAGCGCATCGATTATGTGCGCGACCACGTCCAGAACGCACGCTGCTCCAACGCACCGTCGCCGCCGGGTGACGACGCGCTGTTGCGGCGCATCCAGATGAAACTGCATGCGTTTCTCGACGATCCGTCGATCACCCTCGGCCGCTATCCGGAGAGCGACAAATCCGAGAACGCGCGCTATGCGCGGGCGATCGCCCTCTACCGCATCCCGCAGCTCGACAAGGCGCAGCAGGCGGTCGACGGGCTGATCCACGACTACCCGAAAAATCCGTATTTCCAGGAACTCAAGGGACAGATGCTGTTCGAGAACGGGAATGTCCGCGAAGCGGTCGCGCCATACCAGGAGGCGGTGCGTCTCGATCCGTCGGCGGCGCTGCTGCGTATCTCGCTGGCGCAGGTCTACATCGAGACCCACGATCCGGCGCTCAACAAGCGCGCGATCGGCGAGCTTAACGCTGCATTGCAGACCGAAAGCCGCGACAACACCGTGTGGCGGTTTCTGGCGATAGCCTACGGTCGCGATCACCAGATCGGGATGGCTGCGCTGTGCATGGCCGAAGAGGCGCTGGCCAACGGCAAGAAGAAAGAAGCGGCACAACAGGCGCTTCGGGCCAAGCAGCTATTGCCCCATAATACGGCCTCGTATGCGCGCGCCGTGCAGATCGGTACCGAGGCCGAGCGCACCGACGACGACTGATCCCTACCTTCGTTGCACTGGACTTTGACACAGGAGCGACCCGCCATGGCCATGCGTGCCCGACGGCAACACATTTCGATCCTTTCTGCCGCCGCCTGGCGCCGGTGGATGCGACTCGCCGGCGTGTTCCCGCTGGCGGTGGCGGCGGTGCTGAACCTTGCGTCATCGCCTCCGGCGCGGGCCGACGACCTGACGCCGGCACAGCGCAAGGCGGTCGATGTGATGATCCACGACTACCTGCTGAACCACCCCGATGTGCTGATCGAGGCGATCCGCAAGGCGGAAGATAAGATGAAGTCCGACCAGGACCACATGGCGGTCCAGGTTCTGCAAAAGCGCCACCAGCAGGTGTTCGACGACCCGGCAAGCCCGGTCGGCGGCAACCCGCACGGCGATGTGACGCTGGTCGAGTTCTTCGACTACCAGTGCCCGTACTGCAAAGAGGTTGAGCCCTCGCTTGAAAAGCTGGTGGCCCAGGATCACGGGCTGCGCGTAGTGTTCAAGGAGTTTCCGGTGCTCGGCCCGGCATCGATCACCGCTGCGCGCGCCGCGCTGGCGGCGCAGAAACAGTCGAAATACGACGCTTTTCACGTCGCGATGATGGCCGCCAAGGGCCGCATCACCGACCAGACCGTCTATGCCGTGGCCGGCTCGGTCGGCCTCGATCTGACCCGGCTTAAGCATGACATGGCTGACCCGGCGGTGGCGAAGCAGATCAAGGCCAATCTCGACCTCGCGGATGCGCTCGGCATCACCGGCACGCCGGCGTTCATCATCGGCGACCGGATCATCCCGGGCGCGGTCGATCTCGACACGCTGAAACAGGACATCGCCGACGCGCGCGGCAAATAGCGGCAAGACGCCTGCGGCTCGGGCCGCGGTCTACTGAGCCAGCGCCTCGGTGCCGGTCACCAAGTCGAGCAGCTCGGTGGTAATCTCTTCCTGGCGGATCTGCCGTGCGTCCTGGCGCAGCTGTTCGAGCTTTTTCGTGAGGTTGTCGCGCGCCGCCTCCATCGCCGAGAAGCGCGCCGCGTTTTCGCTGGCGATCGATTCGACCGCGGCCTCGGTCAAGAGTGCCAGGACATAATCGGCGACGAGCTTTTCGAACAGCGCTTCGGCCGGCAGGTTGTGCAGCGGCGGCTGCGGCCGCCGCGCGGGCTTGAACGCCGCCGGCTCGACCGGGAACAGCGCGCGGCGCTCGATGGCGAGGGCTCGGCCGCGCCGGTGCCGGGCGAAGACCATCTCGGCGCGGGCGATCTGTCCGGCCGCGACGGCGTGATACAGCGCCGCCGCCAGCCGGCGCGCGGTCTCCGGCGCGCCTTCCGGGCGCGTCGCCATCGGATGCGCCCAGGCGACGGCGCGGCCGCGTTCTTCCAGCCGCACTCCGCCGCGCGTGCCGAGCACGAACACAGCGTCGCCGTCGGCAGGCGCCTGGTCCACGGCCTCGATCACGCGCTCGTTGAACCCGCCGACAAAGCCGTGCTCGGCGGTGAACACGACGAGGGCCCGCCGCCCCGCGACACGCGAGCGGGCAGGGGCGGCTTCCGGCATCAGCAGCAGCGCGGTGCCGATCGCCCCCGCCATCGTTTCGCCATATCGTCGCACGCCGGGCAGCGCGCGGTGCGCCTCCTGAACACGCATGCTGGCCAACGAGCGCATCGCCCCGACGATGTCGAGCAGGTCGCCGACGCTGGCAATATGCGACTCGACCTGGACCAGCCGGGTCATGGCGCGGCCCGCGGCTCGGGTGCGACCGATTGCACCAGCCCGTTGAGTGCGGCCGAGAGCCGGTTGCGCAAATCGTCGGACAGGGCCGAAGCCTGGTCGTCGAGCACCAGCGCCTCCGGGCACTCGCGGCCGAGCCAGGCGCCGAGCCCGGCACGGAACGCATCGACGCGGTCGAGCGGCAGGTCGTCGAGAATCCCCTCGGAGACCGCGAGCAGCAGCGCCACCTGCTCGCCAAGCGTCAGCGGCGCGAATTGCGGCTGGCGCAGCACCGCGCGAATGCGTCTTCCGTGCCTGATGACCTTGCTGGTGCGCTCATCGACCATTGTGCCGAAGCGGGTGAACACTTCGAGTTCGAGGAATTGGGCGTAGTCGAGCCGCAGGCTTTCCGACAGCGCCTTCAATGCCGGTGCCTGGGTCTTCCCGCCGACGCGCGACACGCTCTTGCCGACATCGACCGCCGGCTTCTGGTCTTCGTAGAAAAGAAGTGGGTCGAGATAGATCTGCCCGTCGGTGATCGAGATCAGGTTGGTCGGGATGTAGGCGCTGATGTTGCCGGCCTGGGTCTCGGCGATCGGCAGCGCGGTCAGCGATCCGGCACCACGCTCGGGCGACAGTCTGGCCGCCCGCTCCAGCAGCCGCGAGTGGATGTAGAAGATATCGCCGGGATAGGCTTCGCGACCCGGCGGGCGGCGCAGCAGCAGCGAGATCTGGCGGTACGCGGCAGCGTGCTTGGTCAGATCGTCGATGACGAGCAGCACGTCGCGGCCGCGCGCCATGAAGTATTCGGCCATCGTGCAGGCGCTATACGGGGTCAGCCATTGCAGCCCCGGCGCTGCGTCGGCTGCGCCGACGACAAACAGACATTGGTCCGGTGCGCCGTACTGCCGCACCGCGGCGATCACCTGCGCTACCGAAGACGCCTTCTGCCCGACCGCGGCATAGACGCAGATCACGTCCGACGAGCGCTGGTTGATCATCGCATCGACCGCGATCGCGGTCTTGCCGGTGCCGCGGTCGCCGATAATCAGCTCGCGCTGGCCGCGCCCGAGGGGGATCATCGCGTCGACCACCAACAGCCCGGTCGCCAGCGGCCGGGTGACCAGTGCGCGGTCGACGATCGCCGGCGCCGGCTGTTCGACCGGCAGCGAGGCTTCGGCGACGATCGGCTTGCCGCCGTCGAGCGGCTGGCCGAGCGCGTCGACGACCCGCCCCAGCAGCGCTTCGCCGACTGGGACCCGCGCCACCTCGCCGGTGCCGCGCACCAGGCTGCCAGAGGCGACCGCCTCCTGGTCGCCGAGCAGCACGCAGCCGATCGCCTCTTCGCCGAGATCGACCGCCAGCCCGCGCACGCCGCCGTCGAACACCAGCAGTTCGTCAAGCCGCGCCTCCGGCAAGCCGCTGACCGTCGCCACGCCGTCGCCGACCCGGAGCACCCGGCCGATGCGTTCGAGGCTCGGCGCGAAGGCCTGCTCGGCGACGCGCTGCCGGCTCTGCGCTAGCCACGCCTGCAGATCGTCAACCAGCGTGGGCATCGGAATCAATCTGCTGCCGCATCGCGGCGAGAGCGCTCTGCCACGACAGACGCAGCACCGCGTTGGGAAACCGCAGTTCGGCGCCTGCGACGAGGGCCGGATCAACCGCAAAATCGATCGCCGCCGGGCCATCGAGCAGCTTTTCCAGCCGGGCGTGCCAGGCGTCGGCGGCACCCGGCGACAGCGGCGAGGCGGTGACGACTTCGAGGCGGGCGCCGTTTGCCGCCTGGTGCGCGAGGTTCTGCCGCTCTTCCGGCGGCAGCGCCGCAAGATGGCGGTCGATCCGCTCGATCCACGCCTCGGCACGCAAATCGGGCGGCATTTCGGCGAGCAGCCGGCGGGCGATGTCGCCGCCGAGGTCGAGCGCCGCGTGGCGCGCCTCGGCCAGTGCCTGGTCGCGTTCGATGGCGAGCGTCTTGCGGGCGTCCTCGACCACTGCCGCCGCATCGCGCTCGGCCTTGGCGATGATTGCCGCCGCCGCGGTTTCGGCCTCGTGCGCCGTCGCCGCCAGCGCCGCCGTCCGCTCGGTCGCGATCCCGCCGCGCTCGCCCTCGATCTTTGCGAGCTGCTGCCGCGCCGCCGTCTCGGCGGCGTGCGCCTTGTCGTACTCCCCGTCGATGGCGGCGCGCCGCTCGTCGATCAGGCGCAGCACCGGCTTGTAGAGAAATCGGTGCAACAGCCACACGAGGATCGCGAAATTGATCGTCTGCAGCGCGAAAGTGAACCAGTCGAACCGCATGAGCTAGCCGGCGTAGGGGTTGGCAAACAGCAAGAGCAGCGCCAGCACCAGGCAATAGATCGCCACCGTCTCGATCATCGCGAGCCCGACAAACAGCGTGCGTGAGATTGTGCCCGCGGCTTCCGGCTGACGGGCGATTGCATCCAACGCCGCGGCGACGGCGCGGCCTTCGGCGAATGCCGGGCCGATCGAGCCGATCGAGACCGAGAATGCGGCGGCGATGACGCTGATGAATTTGATCGTATCCATTCCGCCTCCTTCAATCCGTAGCGCCGCGGTCGACCGCGGCGCCGATAAATACGGTGGCGAGCACCGTGAAGATGTAGGCCTGCACCACGCCGACCAGGATTTCGAGCGCCATCAGCGGAATCGGCACGAACAGCCCGGCCATCGCCAGCACCAGGGCGATGACGAACTCGCCGCTCATCACGTTGCCGAACAGCCGGACCATCAGCGCAAAGGTCCGGGTTATCTCGGAGATGATGTTGAGCGGCAGCATGATCAGCTTGGGCTTGGCAAAGCTCGCGAGATAGCCGAGCGGGCCGCGCACCCGGATGCCGACGACGTGGACGGCGCCGAACGCGATCAGCGCCAGTGCGGCCGGAGTCTCGAGTTTGCCGGTCGGCGCCTGGACCCCGGGCAGCAGTCCGGAAAGGTTGGCGGTCACGAGGAAGATGAACAGCGTGCCGAGGAGCGGCAGGTATGGCCGCGGGTTTCTGCGGATCACGTCTTCGATCTGCGCCAGCATGCCGGTGACGACGATTTCCAGCAGGGTCTGGCGGCGGCCCGGTCGCACGGCGAGTCGGCGGGTGGCGAGCCAAGAGCCGACCCCCAGCACCGCGATGATCGCCCAGGTGGTCACCACCGCCCGCGTGAGCGTGACCGGGCCGACGCGCAGCAGAACGGTGCTGACGAGCGGCGAGGCGGCCATCAGATGGCCCTCCGCAAGGCGCGCAGCGCGCGCGCCCGCGCCGCGAGAAAGCCGAGAAACGCCGCCAGCAGCGGCACCGTCCCGAAATGCGCGGCAAGCGCGAGGAACCCGATCGCCGCGGCGAGGCGGCCGAGGGTCAGCGCGGCTGCCGCCCCCCGGCTGCGTGCGGCGCCGAGAATTTCGGCGGTGCGCCGCAGCATTGCGAAATAGGCGAGGCCGAAGCCGACGCCGGCCGCCACCCACAGCGCCGCAACCACGGGGCTGAAACCCGGCCCGTTCATCGGTATATCCGCTTCCAGCCCAGCGTGCAGCCGATCGCAACGCCGACGACCAGCAGCCCCAGGGTCCAGAAAATTCCGGTGGCGAACACGCGGTCGAGCCAGCGCCCGGCGAAGATGCCGATCAGGATCGGGGTCACGATGGTCCAGCCGAGCACGCCGATCATCGCCAGGTTCTGGCCTATCGATCGCTCGCGCTCGCGCTCCCACCTTTCGCGCCGTCTGCGGCGCAGCCGAACCGCGTCGTCGAGGTCGTCGGGCGCCGGCCGGTTGTCGTTCAGAGCCGGGTTCACGCGGTGAACCCGTCGCCGGGTCCGAGTGGCGCGCCCGGCATCGCCGGCCTGGATTTGCCGCGCAGAAAGCGCACCATCTGGTGTAACGCGGCAACATAAAGGCGCTGGGCGTCGGTGTGCGCCGCCTGTTCTTCTTCCTGCCGGCGCCGCAGGCGGGTCACCACATCGCCTTCGAGCCGGGCCAGGTCGTCGTCCGCAACGGCCTCCGGCGCGGCGATCGCGATCTTGTCGCCGCCGCTGACCTCAAGCACGCCGCCGCGCACCGCGATGTAATGCTCGGTGCCGCCGGCGTCGCGCCAGCTCACCACCGAGGGGATCAGCGCGGTCAGGAAATCTGCGTGGCCTGGCAAGATGCCGAACTGCCCGGTCGGGTCTTCGGCGCGCAAGTGCGTGACCTCGGCGGCCTCGACCAGAATCGCAAACGGTGTGGTTATGGTGAGCTTCAAGCTGCTACCCTCGCCTGGGCTTCCTTGTGTCGCCCCTCGTCGAAATCGCCGATCATGTAGAGCGAGCTTTCAGCCCACCCGTCGGCCTCGCCGCCGAGGATCGCGCGGCAACCGTCGAGCGTCGTGGCAAGCTCGACACTGCGGCCCGGCTTGCCGGTGAACGGCACCGTCACCAGGAAAGGCTGGGTCAGAAACCGCTGCAGGTGACGCGCCCGCCTGACCGCGGTGCGGTCCGACGCGCTCAGCTCTTCGATGCCGAGCAGCGCGATGACCTCCTGCAATTCGCGGTAATGGGCGATCGTCCGCCGCACCTCCTGCGCGACCGCGTAGTGCGCCCCGCCGACGAGGCGCGGGTCGAGCAGGCTCGAGGTCGAGGCGAGCGGATCGACCGCCGGATACATCCCTTCGCTCGCCATCGCGCGCGACAGCACGATCGACGAATCGAGGTGGCTGAAGATCTCGGCGACCGCCGGGTCGGTGAAATCGTCGGCCGGCACATAGACCGCCTGGATCGAGGTGATCGCGGCGCCGGCGACCGAGGCGATGCGCTCCTCAAATTCGGCGATCTCGCTGGCCAGCGTCGGCTGATAGCCGACGCGCGACGGCAGCCGGCCGAGCAGCCCCGAGACCTCGCCGCCGGCCTGCACCAGGCGGTAGACGTTGTCGATCAGCAGCAGCACGTTCTCGTGCGCCACATCGCGGAAATACTCGGCAATCGCGAGCGCGGTCAGCCCGGCTCGCCAGCGCGGCCCGGGCGGCTCGTTCATCTGCCCGAACACCAGCGCGGTGCGCGACAGCACGCCCGATTGGCGGAGTTCCAACAGCAACTCGTGCCCCTCGCGCGAGCGCTCGCCGATCCCAGCAAATACCGAGATGCCGGCATGACGTTCGACGGTGGTGCGGATCAATTCCATGATCAGGACGGTCTTGCCGACGCCGGCGCCGCCGAACATCGCGGCCTTGCCGCCGACGATCAGCGGCGCCAGCAGGTCGATGACCTTGATGCCGGTGTGAAAAATCTCGCGCGCCGTGCTCTGGCGGTCGAGCGTCGGCGCCGGCGCGTGGATCGGCCGGCGCTCGATCCCGGCCGGCAGAGCCGGGCCGCGATCCACCGGCTCGCCGGTGGCACCGAGCAGCCGCCCGAGCACCGCCTCGCCGACCGGGACCCGGATCGGTGCGCCGAGCGCTCGCGCCGGAAGCCCGCGTCGCAACCCGGCGGTGTCGCCCAGCGCGACCGCGCGCACCATCGTCGGGTCCAGATGCTGCTGCACCTCGGCCATCAGTGGCGGCCGTCCGTCGGCGTCGATCGCGACGGCATCGCTGAGCGCCGGCAGCTGGTTGGCGGGAAACGCAATATCAAGGACCGAGCCGCGGATCGCCGTCACCCGGCCCGCCGCCGCGCCCGTATCGCCGTGTGTGCTCGAAGCAGACATCCATGCCTCTCCTCCGAGTGTTGATATTGCCAGGACCGCTGTGCGGCATTGATCCCGATCAACGCGCGGCCGGCATTGGCGTGCGATTACGGTGCGGCCTGCATAATGAGGAAAGCGGCGATGAAGCAGACGGGTGCGGTCTCGGCCATGACCCTCGCGGTTGCGCTTTGCGCCGCTGCACCGGCGTCTGCCGCCGACAGCGCGAACGGCAAACGGTTGGCCGAGCGCTGGTGCGCGGCCTGCCATGTCGTCGATGGCAACGCCCCGAGCACGATCCAGCAGGGACCACCGAGTTTTCGCGCTGTTGCGCACGACACCGACCGGCTCTACCGCGCGCTCGCCAATACGTAATTTCCCTTAAGGAGCATTCCGGATTTCGAGGGTTCGGGCGGCGCGTCACTGTCTCGACATCCCATCGGATGGAGGGATCGATGTTCAGGTCTTTCGGCGGCGACGGTTTCCCGGTGGTTCGCCGGTCTCGCTTGACGGGTCAGCCGGCGGCGCGATCGGGCCACCTCGACCTGCTGGTGGCGCTCGAAGGCATCGGCGTCCGGCGCGCGGTCGCGCGCGACGCCGAAATCTACGGCGAGGGCTCGCCGTGCGGCGGCTGGTACAAGGTGATCTCGGGCACCGTCCGCATCTGCAAGCTGATGGCTGACGGCCGACGGCACATAGCCGAGTTCTGCTTTGCCGGCGACAGCTTCGGGCTGGACATCGGCGGCGAGCACCTGTTTTCGGCCGAGGCGGTAAGCGACGCAATCGTCATGCGGTTTCCGCTGCACGCCACCCGGCAGCTGATCGATAAAAACCAGCATATCGCCCGCGGCCTGTGCGAGCTGACGTTGCGCGGACACGCGCATGCTCAGACGCGGATGCTGCTGCTCGGGCGGATGACGGCGATCGAGCGGGTCGCCTCGTTTCTGCTCGAGCTCGCCGAGCGGCGCGACGCGACGCGCGTCCTCGATCTGCCAATGGCCCGCCTTGATATTGCCGATTATCTCGGCCTGACGATCGAGACCGTCTGCCGTGTGTTGTCCGGCTTCAAGCGCCACGGCGTGATCGCCATTCCCAGCGCTCACCGGATCGAACTGCTCGACCGCGACGCGCTCGCCGCGGCCTGCGACGCCTGAAACCCCGGCCCGGGATCTAGTTCAACCCATGCAGAAAGACGACCAACAACCCCCAGCAGGCGAAGGAGCGGAGGCCGGGCGCAGGCTGAGCGACGATCGCCCGGCCCCGGCGCAACGGCCGGTCGCTATCGTCGACGACGACGAGCCGATGGTCGATTCACTCGGCATCCTGCTCGCCGCCAACGGGTTTGAGTGGATCGCCCACAGTTCTGGGCCGGCCCTGCTCGGCGACGAGCGGCGGCGGCTGATCGGCTGCCTGGTGATCGATCAGCACATGCCGATGATGGATGGGCTAGCGGTCATCGCCGCGCTGAATCGCGAAAACCTGTCGATCCCGACGGTGCTGATCACCGGCCGGCTCGATCCCGGAGTCGCCGATCGAGCCGGCGCGCTCGGCGTTACTATTCTCGAAAAGCCGTTTCCCGCAGCGCGCCTGCTTGACCTGATCCGCGCTGGACTAGGACGGCGGCAGTAGCCCTGAAGCAATGGCCCTACCGTGTGGGTCTGTGGCGTGATGGTCTGGTCTCGTGGCAAAGCGGGTAGTGCCCGGACCAGGAATGGGAGGCTCCGATGACAGCAGTGACGACGTTCCTGGCTTTAGTGACGATCCTGGCTTCGCTCTGCGCGTTGTCGGTCGTTGCCTGTGCGGCGCGCCCGCTTCCGATGCCCGTTCGCATCGCGTCGCACCGCCGGCATTGACCCGGCGCGGTCCACCGCCTGGACAATCCGCAGGACCGATTCTTTCGTCCGACTCTTCTGTTAACTATCCTTCCATGCTATCTGAACCGGGCGGAATCCGGCTCCGACGAGCGTTTCGCTTGCGACAGCCAGCTTTCCGTGATGGCGGGGCCGGGAAGCGTTGGCGGCACATTCCTCCTCTGAAGGCAGCTCCGGTCAGGATGCTTCCCTGTACCGCGCGGTAGTCGATACGGCGGTCGATGTCATCGTTGTGATCGATCGCAACGGGATCATCCGCTCGGTAAACCAGGCGACCGTGCATATCTTCGGCTATGCCGCCGACGAGTTGGTCGGTCGCAACGTCAATGTGCTGATGCCTGAACCGTATGCCGATGAGCATGACGGGTACCTTGCTAACTACCTGCGCAGCGGCGTTAAAAAGATCATCGGGATCGGCCGCGAGGTATCGGGCCGGCGCAAGGATGGGTCGGTGTTTCCGATGGATTTGTCGGTCGGCGAGGCGCGCAACGGCGGTGACCCGATCTTTGTCGGCATCATCCGCGACATCACCAAGCGCAAGGCGGCCGAACTGGCGCTGCGCGAAAGCGAATCGCGCTGGCGCTCGATCGTCGACACGGTGCCGGACGCGATCATCCTGATCGATGTCAAGGGCACCATCGAATCGTTCAGCCCGTCCGCCGAGCGCCTGTTCGGCTATGCCAGCGGCGAGGTGGTCGGGCAGAACGTCAAGATGCTGATGCCGTCGCCCTATCGCGAGGCGCATGACGGCTATCTCGAACGCTATATGCGTACCGGCGAGCGGCGCATTATCGGCATCGGCCGCATCGTCGTCGGGCTGCGCAAGGATGGCGCTACGTTTCCGATGGAGCTGGCGGTCGGCGAGTTCTCGTCGCCGGGCGGGCGGTACTTTACCGGCTTTGTCCGCGACCTGACCGAGCGTCAGCAGGCCGAGCGCCGCATCGAGGACCTGCAGAGTGAATTGCTGCATGCCTCGCGGCTCAGCGTGATGGGCCAGATGGCCTCGACGATGGCGCACGAGCTGAACCAGCCGCTGACCGCAGTGACCAATTATCTCGAGGCCAGTCGGCAGCTCTTGTCGACCGGCGCCGCCGGGCCCGATCGCGTCATCGACCTGATGGAACGGGCGGTCGCCCAGGCGCAGCGCGCCGGCGAGGTGATCCGCCAGCTTCGCCAGTTTGTCAGCAAGGGCGAAACCGAACGGCGGACCGCGAACCTCAACAAGCTGGTCGAGGAGGCGCTCGCCCTGGCCCTGGTCGGCGCGCGACAGTCGGGGGTGCGGGTGTCGCTCGATCTCGACCATGCGCTGCCGCCGGTCGTGGTCGACCCGGTGCAAATCCAGCAGATCGTGTTGAACCTGGTGCGCAACGCGATCGAAGCGATGGAGGGGGGCGACCGCCGAGACCTGTCGATCGCGACGCGCGTGGTGCACGACCGGATCGAAACCAGCGTCGCAGATACCGGGCCGGGCATCGCGCCCGAGCTTGCCGACCGGCTGTTCCAGCCCTTTGTCACGACAAAGAAGACCGGAATGGGGCTGGGCCTGTCGATCTGTCGCGAGATCGCCGAGGCGCATCACGGGCATCTGACCGCCGCGCTGCGGCCGTCGGGCGGCACGATCTTCCTTCTCGCGCTGCCTATAGCCAGCCCGGACGAAGCCGCCGATGCCGGATGATCGTCACGTCTATATCGTCGATGACGACGAGGCGGTGCGCGACTCGATCTCGGTGCTGCTCGAGGCCTGCGGCTATACGGTGCACAGTTATTCTGCGGCGAAGGAATTTCTCAATGCCGCGCCGACCGTGCCGATCGGCTGCCTGATCGTCGACATCCGCATGCCAGAGATGGACGGGCTTGAATTGCAGCGCCACCTCAACGACCGGTCGCTGGCGTTTCCGACAATCGTCGTCACCGGGCACGGCGACGTGCCGCTGGCGGTGCGGGCGATGAAGGCCGGCGCGCTCGATTTTATCGAAAAGCCGTTTTCGTCGCAGGCCATCCTCGGCAGCGTCGAGGCGGCGCTGACCAAGGAGCAATCCGGGAGCGAAGCCCGCGATCCGGTGGCGGCGGCCGCGGCGGCCAAGCTCGAACTGCTGTCTCCGCGCGAGCGCGAGGTGCTCCAGGGGCTGCTCACCGGGCTGCCGAACAAATCGATCGCCTACGACCTGGCGATCAGCCCCCGCACCGTGGAAATCCATCGCGCCCGGGTGATGGACAAAATGGGCGCGCGCAGCCTGTCGGAATTGATCCGCCTGGCCCTCGCAGCCGGGCTCGAGGCGAAATAGCCGCGCCGGCTCGGCGGAAGACAGGCCTTCCCCGCGGTGCGGGCGGTCGGCGCGGCCGCCGTCTCGGCGCGATGCGGCCGAATTGGCTTTGCCGGAAAACCGGGCGGTATTTGCGCCGGATCAAGGTCGAGATCAACGGATCAGGCGGCGCGATTGCGGTCGGCGCATTCGGCCTCGATGCGGTCGGCGTCGAGTTCGAATTGCTCGGCGGTGCGCAGACGGAAATCCCAGATCACCGGGTTTTCCGCGCGCTCGGCGAATTCACGATACCAAGCGGCCAGTTCGCGCAGTTCTTCCGGATCGTGCGGCATGATCCTCTCCTCGCCGTCGTCTAGTTGCGCCGATGATGGCAAGCGAGGCGGCAGGCGATATGATCTGGATCAATGGAAGAGGGCGAAGAGCGAGGGCGAAGAAGGGCGCTGGTCAGCCGGCCTTGTGGTGCTCCCACATCCGGCGCTGCTCTTGCCCCGCGTCCTGCGCCGCCCGCACCCGCGGGCTTCTCAGATAGGCGCGCACCCACGGGTGTTCGTCGCGCAGCAATTCATCGGGCGTGCCGACATGCGCCTTGCCCTCGACCAGCACAGCGACGCGGTCGCACACGGTGAACACCGTGTCCAGGTCGTGTGTTACCAGAAACACGGTGAGGCCGAGGCCGGTCTGCAAATCCTTGATCAGCCGGTCGAACGCATCGGCCGCATTGGGGTCGAGCCCCGAAGTCGGCTCGTCGAGGATCAACAGCTCGGGGTCGAGCGCCAGGGCGCGTGCCAGCGCGGCTCGCTTGCGCATGCCGCCCGACAGCTGCGCCGGGGATTTTTTGCCGGCATCCGGCGACAGCCCGACCAGCGCGATCTTCGACGCGGCGATTTCCTCCATCAGCCTTTGCGGCATCGGCACGCTTTCGCGCAGCGCGAACTCGATGTTTTCCGCCACGGTCATCGAACTGAACAGCGCGCCATCCTGGAACAGCACGCCGAGGCGCTGCTCGATCGCGTGGCGCTCGGCCTGGGGGATATCGAACACCTCGGAGCCGAACAGCTTGACGCTGCCGCCGGCCGGCGGGTTGAGGCCGATGATCGTGCGCAGCAGCACCGATTTTCCGCTGCCCGACCCGCCGATGACGCCAAAGATTTCGCCGCGCATGACATCGAGATCGAGCCCGTCATGCACAGTGTGGGTTCCGAACCGGGTGACGAGACCGCGGATGCGGATCACCGGTTGGGGCGCAGGGTCGCGGTCGAAGAGGGGCATCGCGTCCTCCCTCAGGCGGCGGTGAGGTCCGGCTTGGCCGATGCGGCCTTCGCCGCGGCCGATGCGGCCAGCAGCGCCTGCAGATCAGCGCCCAACAGGGTCTCTGTTTCGAGCAGCGCCCGGGCGCCGCGATCGAGGATGTCGCGGTGCGCTTCGAGTTCGCGCGTTGCCCGTTCAGAGGCGCGGGCGATCATCTCGCGTACCGCGCAGTCGATCTCGCGGGCGGTCTCTTCGGCATAGTTGCGCTCGATCCAATTCGGCGCCTGCCCGTTGCCGAGAAACGGCGAGTGCTGCCGGTCATAAGAGACCTCGCCAAGCGACGACACCATACCGTATTGCGTCGCGGCGCTGCGCGCGATGTCGGACGCCTTGGCGAGATCGTCGGCGGCACCGGTCGAAACCCTGCCGAACACCAGCCGCTCGGCGGCGCGGCCGGCGAGCAGCACGACCATCTTGTTTTCGAGTTCGTCCTGGGTCAGCAGAAAGCGGTCTTCGGTCGGGCGCTGGATCGTATAGCCGAGCGCGCCGATGCCGCGCGGGATGATCGAGACCTTCTGCACCCGGTCGACCCCGGGCAGAACCGACGAGGCGAGCGCGTGACCCATCTCGTGATAGGCGACGATCTCGCGCTCCTTGGGGCCGAGGATACGGTTCTTCTTTTCGAGCCCGGCGATGATCCGCTCGATAGCCGAGGTAAAGTCGGCGGCGGCGACCGAATCGGAGTTGCGCCGCGTCGCCAAGAGTGCAGCTTCGTTTACCAGGGTCGCCAGATCGGCACCCGTAAAGCCGGGGGTGAGCGCGGCGACCTCCTCGGCCGAGACGTCGCTGCCGACGTGGATTTTATTCAGGTAGATGTGCAGGATCTGGATGCGCCCCGCCCTGTCGGGCCGGTCGACGAGCACCTGCCGGTCGAAGCGGCCGGCGCGAAGCAGCGCCGGGTCGAGAATCTCGGGCCGGTTCGTCGCCGCGAGCAGCACCAGCCCGACTGATGTGTCGAACCCGTCCACCTCGGACAGGAGCTGGTTGAGCGTCTGCTCCTTCTCGTCGTTGCCGCCGAGGCGCCCTGGCGCGCCGCGCGCATGGCCGAGCGCGTCGAGTTCGTCGATAAAGATGATTGCCGGCGCCTTCTGCCGGCCCTGCTCGAACAGGTCGCGCACTCGCGCCGCGCCGACGCCGACATAAAGCTCGACGAATTCCGAGCCGTTGATCGACAGGAACGGAACCCCGGCCTCGCCGGCGACGGCGCGCGCCAATAGCGTCTTGCCGGTGCCGGGCGGGCCGACCAGCAGGACGCCTTTCGGGATGTGCGCGCCGAGGCGGCCGTAGCTAACCGGGTCCTTCAGAAAAGCGACGACCTCTTTCAGCTCGTCCTTGGCCTCATCGACCCCGGCGACATCGTCGAACGTCGTCTTGGTGTCGGTTTCGGCAAAGACCCGGGCCTTGCTCTGGGTCATCGCGGCGGCCGGCCCCATCGCGCCGCCCATGCCGCCACGCATGAACAGAAACGGCAGCAGCAATAGCATCGGCAGCCATAGCAGCCAGCTCCAGACGCCGCCGCTCGACACCGGGCTGCCGGTATATTCGATCCCGTGCTTTTCGAATTCGCTCGCCAGCGCACGCGGCACGCTGTTGGTGATGATCAGGTCCCCGTTATCGAGCGTCGCGGTGATCTGGTCTCCGCTGACGGTGGCTTTCTTGACCTTGTTCTGCGCGAGATATTTCTCGAATTCGCTGTATGGGATGAGGTCGCGCTTTGGGCCGCTGCCGAGCCAGAACGACGCGGTGATCAGTATGACGAACAGCAGGCCGAGAACGGTCGGAATGACTGGCAAACGCTTCATCGATACCCCCGGATGCCGGGCAGATCAGCGCTTATCGATTTAGAGGATAGCGCGTTTTGCCGCCTCGCGGATTGCCATTAAAAAATTGCGGCGGCGGACGCAAAGACCGGCGTGAGTCAGCGTGGTTCGTCAGGCTCGGGTTCCTCGCGTTTCAGAACATCGTAGACCTGCGCCGCGGCGCCGTGCGGCCGCCGCGCGAGCTCGGTGCCGATCTGGTCGTCGGCGGTCGCCCAGGTGAAGGCTTCGAGCACTTCGACGGCGCTGGCGCCGGTTTCGAGGATGCGCATCACCACGGCATCGTCGAGCGGCCCGACGATGCGGGTGATCTCATCGGCGGTCGCCGTGTGGCTAGCGGGGTTCATCGCCAGTCTCTGTCGCGCCGGGAGCGGTCGGGGCGAGATCGCGGGCCGCGGTCCGGCTTGGGCCCGCGCCGCGGTGCTCACGCGCGTAATCCTCAAGCTGCCGGCGCGCGGCGTCGAATGCGTCGCGTACCGCGACATGGGCGTCTTCGTGCGCGTGGTTGAGCCCGTGATCGCGCCCGGCGACGAGTTCGGTGCCGGGGACCGTCATGTCGATGCGCACCTCGAACAGCTTGCCCTGGTGCCGGTGCTTGTGTTGGCACTCGACGACGACACGGCACGACGTGATGCGGCCGAAGAACTGTTCGAGCTCGTCGGCGCGCTGGCGGATGCGTGTTTCGAGCGCCGGCGACGCATCCATGTGGCGAAAAGTGATCTGAAGCGGCAACTGCATCGTACGTCTCCTGGAGACATCGCCCAGAGGGTAGGCCAACGCCGCCCTGATGCGATTGATCCAGCGCAATCACCGCGCCGAAACCCGGCGCCGGACCCTCACAGAACAAATGCTTGGTGCAGCTCGGGCATCGCAATCGACGGCGCACCGAGATGCAAGGCCAGCGCCGCCATCGCGCCCGGCTCCCCGTGGACCAGAAAGGTGGTCTTGCTCCCGCCGATGCGGTGGTACCAGTCGACTAGCTCCGGCTTGTCGGCGTGTGCTGAGAACCCATTGACCGTGTGAATCCGGACGCGGACCGGGATGTTTCGCCGAACAGGTCGATGCTGCGGGCGCCGTCGATGACGCGGCGCGCCAGCGTGCCCCGCGCCGGAAACCCCGACAAACACGACGCTCGCTTCCGGGCGCTACAGATCGTGGCGCAGATGGTGCCGGACCCGGCAGCCGGTGCACATCCCCGATCCGGCGAGGATCACGGCGCCACCGCTGATGCGGTTGATCGCGATCGATTCCGCTGCCTCCTGACGATGTGCAACCCGGGGAGCCCGAACGGGTCCTGGTGCCGCGCGAACATCTCGGCGACGGCGGGGCCATAGCAGTCGGGGTGCCGCTCAAAGATCTCGGTCGCGTCGATGGCCATCGGTGAATCGAGGAACACCGCCTTCGACAGCGGCAGGCGGTTCTGCTCGATGCCCTGGCGCAGCATGAACAGGATTTCCTGGGCCCGTTCGAGCGCGAAGGACGGCTTCATCTATTCTTCTCCGGTTGCGGCGTCCGGTGGAGGGTAACCATCCGCGATCGATGCCGGCTCCAGCAGCGGTTCGCCCTTCAGCTCGTACCAGGTCAGGATGTCGCGCCAGGCCTCGGCAGCCGATTCGGCGTACCAGAACAGGTCGCGGTCTTCCGGATCGATCGCCCCCTCGGCGACCAGAAAATCGGCGTCGAAGGCGCGCCGCCAATAATCCTCACCGACCAGGATCACCGGCACCGGGTTGATCTTTCGCGTCTGCGCCAGGGTCAGCACCTCAAACAATTCGTCGAACGTGCCATAGCCGCCGGGAAACGCGACCAGCGCGCGGGCCCGCATCAGAAAATGCAGCTTGCGTATCGCGAAATAGTGAAAGCTGAAGCACAGCTCGGGAGTGACGTAGGGGTTGGGGAACTGTTCGTGTGGCAGCGCGATGTTGAGGCCGATCGACTTGGCCCCGGCGTCGTTGGCACCGCGGTTGGCCGCCTCCATGATCCCCGGTCCGCCGCCGGTCATCACCATGATGCGGCCGCCGATCGTCTTGTCGCCGCAATCGCCCACCAGCCGCCCGAACTCGCGCGCGATCTCATAGTAGCGGCTCTTGTCGAGCACACGCTCGGCGATATCCAGCTGCTCCCGCAGGCTCCGGTCGTCGGGATCGGCCGCCAGGGCGGCCCGCAGCGCCTCGCATTTGCGCCGTGCCGAGGCTGGCTCGGGGATGCGGGTGCCGCCGAAGACGACAATCGTATGGCCGACTTCGTTCTCGGCCAGCAGGGTTTGCGGCTTCTGGTAGTCGAGCATCAGGCGGATGCCGCGCATCTCGTCGCGGCTGAGGAAATCCGGGTCGCGATCGGGGACGCGGTAGCTCGGCGAGGCGACGATCGACCTGATCCGGGCCGGCGCCTCGGGGTCTTCCGAACGCGGCTTCGGATGATGGATCGGCAAAGGCTGCCGGTGCTCCGGGTTCGGCCGTTTCATCGTGGTGCCCTCATGGGTGAAACCGATCGCCGCAAATAAGCCGCCTGTCGTTGATCGACATCAATCGGTTGCCGGTGCCGCCGACATAAGGTGACCGCCGTGAGCTGCCCGGCCGCCCGACACGGCAAGGAAGCGATCGATGCCCCAGGCAGCCCCGACCGCCCGCGCAAACCGCCGTACCTCGGGCCGCCCAGCAGGACCACATCCGCGATCCGTACCAGACGCAGAAAAAGCTGCGCGGGCCGACGGACTGTACCGAATGCGGCGCGGTCTATCAGCGCGGGCGCTGCCGACATGCTGGTCGGTCCCCGGGCGGATCACCAGCTGCGCCGGTTCCTGCTCCGGTACGGCGTAGGGCTCGGTGACGAACGGGGCGACCGCGGCCAACAATTGCTCCGCCGCCTCGCGGCTGGCCCCGAACAGCACGACGACGGCATAGCGGAACAGCACGGCATGCCCGCCGCCCGGGACCGCAAGGATCAGCGGGCGGTGCCGAGTGCCGATACGCTCTGGATTTCGTGCGGCAACGGCGCCGGGTTCATCGCCCGCCCATCGCGCGCAACCGGCGGATGCGCTCTTCGGTCGGCGGGTGGTCGCTGAGCAGCTTTGGCAGCTGCAGCGGCCGCATCATTGGCGACAGCCGGGTCATCCGCTGCTGCTGCCACACGCGCAGCTTGTCGAGCGCCGCGGCGAGGCCGAGCGGGTCGCCGGTCAGCTCGGCCGCCTCGAGATCGGCCTCGGCTTCGCGGATGCGCGACAGCGCCAGCCGCAACAGACCGACGACGATCGGCGCTACCGCCAGCACGGCGAGCGACAGCAGCGGAAACTCCGCGAGCGAGAAGGCCTGCATCAGCAGGTCCAAAAAGATCAGCAGAAAGCCGACCCGACTGATCGCGCCAGTCAGAAAGCCAAGGACCATGCCCAGCTGCATCAGCACGATGTCGCCGTTGCGCAGGTGAATGATCTCGTGCGCGAGGATGCCGCACAGTTCGCGCGCGCTCAGGCGCTCGATCAGGGAGTCGGCAACGACCACCGCAGCATGCTCGCCTTCGCCGAGGCTGAAGGCGAGCGGCAGTTCGTGGGCAAGATGGTAGAGCCGCGGTACCGGGTCCAGGCCGGCCCGGCGGCACAGCACCGCGAACGGCGCCCCAAGCTTCACCACGTCGCGGGGCGACAACGGCGCGGCCCGGATCGCATTGAGCAACGCGTCGGCCGGCATCTGACGGACCACGACGAGGCAAAGAACGCCGGCCACAAGGCTCCATGTCAGCCCGACGCGGCCGGCGACGATCCAGCCGCAATAGGCGAGCAGCGCACAGATCGCCAGCAGCAGAAAGGCAGAATGCACCCAGTTGCGCCGACGGCGCCGCCGCTCTTCGGCGGCATCGCGCGGCGCGATCGGGGCGCGCCAGATCGGCAAGCCGTGCGGCGTCATGCCCTCATCATCTCCAAGGCACGGGTATACGCCTTGATCCACGTCAAGCCGAGCCACGTCGTCTCGTGAGCCGCCGTTCGGTTGATCTGGATCAATGAAGCGGTCACCGGAATCCCTATTCTGTCGATCATCGGCGATGGCCATCCCCCCAACCCGCCGTCGTCAACTGGGAACCCCGGCGTCCCCCCGCCGGGGTTTCTCGTTTCTGTGCTCAACCCGCCGGTGAAGCCAATTTAGTCCAGATCAGCGGCGGCCGGCGGCCGCGGTGCTAGCCGTCTCGTCAAGCGATGGCCGCGCACGGAGAACCGCGATGGACGATGCAATCCGCTTTGCCGACGGGCTGGGGCCGCAAAAGCTGGTGCACATCTGGCGGCCGGCGATCGGGCTCAGGGCCGTTGTGGCGATCGACAACATCGCCTGCGGGCCGTCGATCGGCGGCGTGCGCATGGCGCCCGATGTCAGCACCGAAGAGGCGTTTCGCCTCGCCCGCGCGATGACCCTCAAGAACGCCGCGGCGGGCCTGGCGCATGGCGGTGGCAAATCGGTGGTCTTCGCCGACCCGCGCGTGCCCGCGGCTGACAAGGAACGGCTGATCCGCGCCTTTGCTCGCTCGAGATCGTCGCGTTTACCGCGGCGCAGATTCCGGGCATTGCCGGCCGCCGCTATCCGCCCGCGCTTGCCGGGCACCTCTACCCCGACGGCATCCCGATCGTCGACGAAGCTGCGTTCGAAAGGCTATGCCGGGACAAGCGGGTCGACGAGGTGGTCTTCGCCTATAGCGACGTGCCGCACGAGGCAGTGATGCACCTCGCCTCGCGCCGCCGGCAGCACCGCCGACCGCGCGATGCTGCGCCAGCGGTCCGAGCGCCTCGAAGCGATCCGCGAGGGAAAATCGCTCCGGGCCCGGACGCGCGCCCCGCGGGCGGCCTGACCCGGCGGGCTCGCGAGAGCGCGGGCGGGTAGCGCGCCCGGTACGGTGCGGCGCTAATGCGCCATCAGCACCGCCATCGGGGCATCGGCCAGCAGGCGCTGGGTAAAGCCGCCGAACACCCATTCCCTGAGCCGGGCATGGCCATAGCCGCCCATCACCAGGAGCCCCGCCTTGCCGGCGGCGGCGAGCAGCGTCTCGGCGGCGCCGTCTGGCCCGGGCGGCAGGCGCCGGGCGGTCGCCGGGAGCCCATGCCAGGCGAGACAGCGCACCAGCCGGTCGAGCTCGTCGCGCCGGCCTTCCTCTTCCTCGACGGTCAGCACCGCGACCTCTTTGGCACCGGTCAACAGCGGCATCGCGCACGCCACTGCGCGGGCCGCCTGTGCGGTCGGCCTCCAGGCGATTGCCACCCGCTCGGCAAAGCCTGTCGATAGGTCCGTGCGGCCTGGGATCAGCAGCGGGCGTCCGGTTTCGAGCAGCAGCGCTTCGAGCGTCGTGCGGGCGACTGCATCATCGCCCGGCGCGCCGCGCCCGGCGATGACCAGATCCGCGGTCATGCCGTAATTCGCCAGCCAGCGCGGCTCCTGCCCGATCTCGACATGGAACTGCGCCGAGGGTTTGTCGCCGGCCTCGCCCGGCGTGGCGGCGATCGCCACGCCCTCGCCGGCGCAGAACGCGGTAAACAGGTCGCGCGCCGTGGCTTCGCGCTTGGCGGAGTCCTGCTCAAGCTGCTCGACCAGCCCCTGCACCATCAGCCCGCTGCCGCCGCTGCCTTCGCCGGCCGCGGTCGCGACGGCGACTTCGACCGGGTCGAGGCGCACATGCAGCGCGTCGATATGCGCCGCGAACCGCCGCCCGACGGCGAGCGCCGCGGTCAGTATCGCGGTGTCGGTCTGGTTTCCGGTCGCCGGTACCAGGATGGTCTTGATCACCGCGGTCCCCTCCCTTGCCGACACGAATCCCGCGCAGCACAACACCGTTCCGCCGGCGCCGCCTTGACGCAGGTCAATCGCGGTCCAAGTCAAAGCGCCGCCGCGGAAACCTTGCGGAACCGCAGCAGCGCCAAGCCGAAGAATAGACCGCCGATCAACGCGACGGCGAGGAATGCCGGCCACACAACGGAAAATCCGGCGCCGCGGTAAAGGATCGGCCGAGCCGCGCAGCCCTTCGAGATAGGCGCGGCTTTCGTGGCTGTGGCCGCGGCAAACGCATGTGACCTCGGCGACGATCATCAACACCGCCGTGCCCTGGGCGTCGCTCTCGGTTGTTTCGGGCTGCGTCGCGCCGACCGCGCCAAAGATGCGGCGGCGCAAGTCGCGCTTGGCACGCTCGCCGACCCAGGCGCGATAGACGTCGAGGCCGAGCTTGACCAATCCCTGCGCCAGCACGGCGCCGACATATGCTGCGCACAGCCACACGATCGCCCGGTACGAACGGGTATTCACCACGTCGTTGATGACGCGCCGCTGCAATTCGAGGGGCACGACCTCGAGCATGAACACGAAGATCGTAATCGCGACGAGCGGCACCTGGTGTATCCGGCAGGTGCTGGCCATGCTGCGGAACAGCCCTTCGGGAAGCTCCGCCGCCGACGGGCCGGCGGGCGCGGTCATCGTGCGCCTCCGATCGCGGCGCGGACCAGTTCGACAAGCCGCGCGGCGGCAAACGGCTTTTCCAGGACCGCGGTGACGCCGAGCTGGCTGGCGTGCTGCGCGATCGCCGGAGCGAGCGCGGCGGTCACCAGAATGGTCGGCACGGTGATTCGCTGCCGTTGCAGCGCCGCGACGACATCGAGCCCGGTCATTGCCGGCATGTCGTAATCGACGATCAGGCAGGCGATCCGGCGCGGCCGGTGGTCGGCGAGAAAATCGCCGCCCGAAACGTGGGTGTCGACAGTAAACCCGTGCGCTTCAAGCATCATGTCCAGCGAGTCGCGGACCCCGGGGTCGTCCTCGACGACGCAGACCAGCTGGCCCGGGCGCTCGTCGACGGGCGGCATCCCGCGATCGGCGCAGGGTGGCGATGTCGTCGCCGGTTCGGCAGGCTGACCCGGGCCGCTCAGCATGGCGGCGCACTCAGCCCTCGCAGACAGCTTCGATGGCGGCGCGATTGCGGAATTCGATCCGATGCGGGTTCGGGATTGCGATCGTTCCGTCGCGGCGAAACCCCGACAGCACCCGGCATACGGTCTCGATCGTCAGACCGAGATAGTCGGCTATGTCGCTGCGCGACATCGGTACGTCGACGCCGCGAACTGCGTCGCGCCTGTCGGCCAGCTCGATCAGGAAATGTGCGACCCGTTCGGGTGCGGTCATCCGGCCGAGCAGCAGCAGCCGCCCCTGCGCCTGGGCCAGGTCGCGCAGCGTGATCTCACACAGATGTCGGGCCAGCGCCGGGCGTTCGTCGATCAGCCGTTCGGTGGCGGTGTGCGGATAGCGCATGACGACCGCGTCGCCGACGGCCTCGGCAGAAAATACCCGTTCACCGGTGGTGTCGAGGCCGAAGCAGTCGCCGGCAAAGCAGAACCCGGCGATGTGCCGTCGGCCGTCGGCCAGCAGCTTGCTGATGCGGACCGTGCCCGAGACCACCTTGAACCAGCAATCCGCCGGGTCGGTCTCGGCGTAGATCTCCTCGTCGCGCGCCACGCCGCGACGGCTGCCGATTGCTTCGAGCGCTGCCAGCAGGGCGAGCTGCCCGGACCGCGCCAGTTGCGCTGCCGTACCGGCGCGAGCGGTGTCGTCGATCCGGTCGCTGGCGTCAAATTGCCTGAACATCGGTTCCTCCGTCCCATACGGGATTGCGGCGATCGTGGGCTGCTCGCGCCATCGCCGAAATCCGGAATGGTCCTAAGGAACTTTCCCTACGGGGAACTACGTATGCACGGCCGCGCCGCAGGCGCCTTCCGAGCGGACCAGCGCGCGGGCGACGCTGAACCCATTCTCGGACAGCAAATTGTCGAGGCCGTAGCCGGAAACCCGCCGCCGTTGCGTCGGCGCTCGGCACGGTGGCGGTCGGCAGGTACAAGAGGGTATACAACCGAAACTTCCGCGGGAGGCGCTCGTGGCCGGCCGGTCGAAGAAGATCTCGGAATGCAATTGCCTTGCGATCCGCCAGGCGGCGCGGCACGTGACCCAGTTCTACGACCAGTTGTTCGCGCCGGTCGGGCTGCGCGCGACGCAGTACGCGATCCTCACCCGCCTGCGCGGCGACGGGCCGATGCCGATCAGCGCGCTGGCGGCAGCGCTGGTGATGGACCGCACGACCCTCGGCCGCAACATCCTGCCGCTGCAGCGCGACGGGCTGATCGCGATCGAGCCGGCTGCGTCCGACCGACGGCGGCGTGACCTGCGCCTGACCGCGGCCGGGGAGACCCGCCAACGCGCGGCGACCGAGTGCTGGAACATCGCGCAGGCGCGCTTTGAGACGGCGTTTGGGCGCAAGCGCGCCGCCAAGATGCGTGACCTGATGCGCGAGGTGGCCGCCTGCGCGTTCGCCGACGCGGCCTAAGGCGGGCTCAGCCGCCCAGCCCGGCGTGGCGCAACGCCGTGAGATAGGCGTGGACGCGCGCCGCATTGACTCCGAAATCGCCGCTGCCGTGGCGCGCCGACGAGCGCACGTCGATGCGGCTGCCGCCGCCCTGCGGCTCGACGCGGACGACGATGTCGTCGGCAAATCTGAACCAACGGCTGCGATCGGTGGCTTCGATGTGGCCGCTCTTTGGGTCGCTGGCGATGATCGTCCAGCCCATCTTTCTAGCCGTTGCGAGCGCGGTTGCGAAGGCTTGCGGCGGCGCTTGGGCGGCGATCAGCGGGGCGATGTCGGGATAGGCCTTGCGCTGCTGCGCCGCGACCGCCGCCCCGCCATAGACCACGCTGTTGCCGTGCCCGGCGGCGCGCAACGGCACCGCCGCGACGAATTGCGGTGGGTTCGTCCAATCGGTGGTGATGTCGTTGATCCGCGGATATTTGCTCAGCATCTGCTTGTAGTGCCAGGGGACCGCCGCAGTCACCGCGCCGATCACGATCGCCGCCAGCGCGATCATAAAATGCCGGCGCGCCAGCCCGCTGCTGCCAAAGGCGACGGTGACCAACCCGAGCCCGGCGCCGACAACGCCGCAGTAAAATGCCCACGGCATCAGCGAACGAAACGCAAATTCGTAGTGCCACCACCGGGCGCGCCAACCGATCGGGCTGATTGCGAGCAGCCCCAGCGCGCTCAGCGCAATCAGCAGCGCCAGCCATACTCCCGGCCGGGACAGCCGAGAGACGGTACTGGCCGCGGGTTCGGTCGCCGCTGTAGCCATCCTTCCTCTCCCTGTGGAGATAGGGGAGTTCGATCGTCCGATGGTTGTCAATAGCCGCGATCAGGCGCCGCAGCGCGCGGCGGTGGACGCCGGGCGCGGCGCGCGGGTAATCTCCGCGCCCCCAGCAGCAGCCGTGGAGGCGGGAATTGGCCGAAATGACCGAAGCTGGCAAGCCAATCCGCTGGGGCATCGTCGGCTTGGGCAAGTTCGCCAGCGAGGCGTTGCTGCCGGCGATCGGCCGGTCGCAGCATGCGGTCGCCGCCGCCTGCGCGACGCGCGACCCGGCGAAGGCGCGCGAATTCGCTGCCCGATTCGCGATTCCCGCGGTTTATGACAGCGCTGCCGAGTTGGTGCGCGATGCGGCCGTCGATGCGGTCTATGTCGCGACGCCCAACGGTGAGCACGTGCCGGTCGTGCTGGCCGCGGCGGCGGCCGGCAAGCACGTGCTGTGCGAAAAACCGCTGGCGCTCGACCTCGCGGCCGGCATCGCCGCGGTGCGTGCCTGCGACGAGGCCGGGGTGATCCTGCGCCTCGGCCTGCATCTGCGCTTCGAGGCGAGCCTCAAGCGCATCGCAGAGATCCTGCGCGACGGGCGAATCGGCAAGGTGCGCGCGTTGTCAATCGAACGCTCGGCGCCGCTCGACGAGCGCGTACCGTGGCGCACCGACCCCGAGCAGGGTGGCAGCGTGCTCTATGATGTCGGCGTCCACCTGCTCGATCTGGTGCCGCGGCTTGTCGGGGCGGGCATCGCCTCGGTGTCGGCGCTCGCCTCGCCTCCGCCCTCTGGCGGGGTTTCGGCCGACACCATCACGATGCTGCTGCGCCTCGAAAACGGAGTGCAGGCCACCGCGCGGATTTCGCGCGAGGCGCCCTATACCGCAAGCGACCTGGTGGTGATCGGCACCGAAGGGATGCTGCGCACCGGGCCGCTGCGCTGGGTCGACAAGCACAACATCGCGGTAACGACCGCCGCCGGGCTCAGCGAAGAGGCGATCCCGGCCGCCGACCTCTACCGCGACCAGCTCGACGCCTTCGCCGACGATGTCGCCGACCGCGGTGCCCGCCTCGCCACCGGCGAGGACGGGCTGCGCCTGATCGCCGCCGCCCAGGCGGTGGAGAAGGCGCTGACCTGAGCCGCCGCTAGCCCTGCAATTCCAGGATATCGAGCCCGTTCAGCCGGTCGATCAGGAAGACGAGGCCGCGCGCCTTATCGACAAACACATCGTTCGACTGCACGATCTTCTGCCCTGCGCCGGGGGTGGGCATAAACGCGTCGATCTCCTCGGGCCGGTACGGGTTTGCGATGTCGACCGCGCGCAATCCGCCGCCGAACCAGGTCACCAGAATGATGTTGCCGTCGACCGTCTCCTGCGGCTGGTGCGCGCCGTACCAGCAGTCGCGGTTGAATGGCTCGTCGTGCGGCACCCGCCAGGTCGAGATCGGCACCGGGTGCGCCTCGTCGGTCAGGTCGACGACCCACATGAAGGCGTTGGGCGACGGGGTCAGCCGGTCGGCCACCTCCTCGTCGGTTACCACCGCGACCTTGCGGCCCATCAGCTCGTGCGGGATCGGCAGCACGGTGTGCGTCGGACACGGGTAGGGCGGGCTCCAATCGAGGCCGCTGATGAAGCGAGGGTGGCGCAGATCGCTGCAGTCGAGGATCACGAACCCGCCGTGCCAGTAGCTCGTGTAGAGCCGGTCGCCGCGGCGCAGCGGGTGGTGGCAGCGATGCGCCCGGCCGCGCCAAGTGGGCGTTTCGCCGCCGGCGAGGTGCTGGCCCGGCATCCACCAGTGCCCGATTTTCTCGGGCCGGGTCGGGTCGGCGAGGTCGAGGATCACGACGATGTCGCCGACGAACCCGTCTTCCTCGGACGAGATATAGGCGTAGCGCCCGTCCGAATCGAAGCGGTGCGAGCCGCCCGATTTGTAGTGCCCGATCTGCCGCGGGTTGGCCTTGTCGCTGGTGTCGTAGACCTTGATCCCGCCCTGAAAATCGGCCGGCCGCTCGCCGCCGGCGGCGCGGTAGAGCTCGTTGTTGACCAGCATGATGTCGCCGTGCACCCGCACCTTGTGCGAATGGGTGTGCGCCGGCAGCGCGATGCGGCTCACCACCGCGGGCTTGCGCGGGTCGCTGACATCGATGATCGAGGTGCCGTCGGGCGGACCCATATGCCCGACATAGGCGTAGCCGCCCTCGGCGACGACCTGGCCGCCGCCGGGTATGTCGAGCTTTGACAGGTGCTTCAGAATGCCGGGCATGGGTTGTCCCCCGTTGTTGCGCCGGCCGACGATAGCTACCAATCCGCTTGCGGATAAAGCCCCATGCGTCGCGCCTTTTCGATGACCAGCGCGGTGATCGCGTCGACATGCGGGGTCGGCACCCGCGCGGCGCGGGCAAATTGCTGTACCGAGGTCAGGATGCCGTCGATCTCGGGTGGCCGGCAGCGCTCGAAATCTTGCAGCATCGACGATTTGTGCGGCGACATCGGCCGAGCCCCGTAGGCCCGCTGAAAATTGAGGTCGAGAGCGATTCCGTGCGCGGCGGCAACTGCCAACCCCTCGGCCATCAGGTTCTGGCTCAGCGCCAGGAGCTCGGGGTGGCGGCCGATCACCCCGATCGGCTCGCCGGTCATCGCGCAGATTGGGCTGGTGCTGAGGTTGCGCAGCAATTTGTCCCAGATCTCGGTGCGGATCGTTGAGGTCAGCGGTGCCGGGATGCCGGCTCGTTCGAGCGCCGCGGCGATCGCCTTGAGCCGGGTCGAGATCGTGCCGTCCGGCTCACCGAGGGTGAACTGGTTCTTGGTGCCCGGCGAATTGCGGATCATCCCCGGGGCGATGATTGTGTTGGCCGAGTTGATCATGCAGCCGACGACGCGCTCTGCCCCGATCGCGCGCGCCAGGATGCCGCCGGGATCGAGAAGCGACAGGTCGGGGGCGGGCGCGCCGGTTGCCTCGGCGCGGTATAGGTACCACCACGGGATGCCGTTCATCGCGAAGACCACGGTAGTGGCCGGGCCGATCAGGCTGGCGATCTCGTCGGAGGCCGCCGGCAGGACCGAGGATTTGAGCGTGACGATGACCACGTCCTGCGGACCCAGCGTCTGCGGCTGGTCGGTGACGTGCACCCGCGCCTCGATGTGCTGGTCGTCGAGTTCCAGCGTGATCCCGCGCTCGGCGATCGCCGCAAGTTGCGCGCCGCGGCACACCGCCGAGACCTCGATTCCGGCGGCCGGGCCGTTGGCGGCGAGCCGAGCTGCGAGATGGCCGCCGACAGCGCCGGCGCCAAAGATTACCATCTTCATGTTGATACCCGCTGGGTCAGTCGGTGATGTGGCTCTGCCATCGTGTGCATAATTCAGGCCGCCGCCAAGCCTTTGTCGTGGTGCTTGCGCTGCTCGCCCTGCTGGTCGCGGCCCCGGCGCCGTCCGACGCGCAGAGCCTGTTTGGCGAACATTACGTCGACGTGCAGTTCGCAACTCGCGACGGCAAGCCGATGGCCAGCGCCGAGGTGCTGGTCTTTGCCCCCGGCAAACCCGACCGGCCGGTGCAGGTGGGCCGGACCGACAAGGACGGCAAGTTTCGCTTCGAGGCCGACGAGGACGGGTTCTGGAGCGCCGAGGCGCATACCGGAACCGAGATCGCTCGGGTCACGATCCGCGTCGGTCACCCCGATCGCCAGCCGGGCTGGCTGGAATCGCCTTACGTGATTCTCGGGCTGCTCTGTGCGCTGCTGGCGCTGGCGGTGGTATTCCGCTATCTGCGCGCCCGCGAACGCGCCCGGGCGCGCAGCCGGCGCGGCTAGCCCCGGCGCGCTCACTGCTCGAGCGTATAGTTGCCGATCGTGGTGATGTTGCCGCCGATCCGCACCGAGGTCCGCGTGCCAGGGATCAGGAGCGAGCCTGGAAAGCTGCCCTGGAGCGGCGGCTTTGCCGCGTCCCGGGGCGGCGGCGCGGTATCGCCGTTGAGCGCTCGCGCCTGCGCCAGCTTTTGCGCGAGCAGTTCGTTGTTGGCCCGCAGGTCGCTCAGCTCGTCGGCGCGGGCGGTCGCCAGACCAAGCCACGCGACCAGGATCGGCAGGCTCAGCGCCGCCGCCCATCGGAGCGGCCGAATGCAGGCCATGACCGCGCTCAACCGAGGTCGATCAGCGTGTGGATCAAATCGGCGGGCCACACCAGGCTGGTCGGTGCGCTGCTGAGCGCAGTGCTCAGCGAGGGGTCGATCCCATCGGCCGGCAGGTCGAATGCCAGGTGATGGCTGAAATGCGCCAGCACCCCGGCAAGATACAGGCCCGCGATCCAGCGCCACGTGTGCTGGTGCCGGCGTGGCGGCTGGGCCGCGACCGACGAGAAGATGCGGCGTCCCAGCTTTGGAAATCCCGGCGGACCGATCATGATGTCACCCAGTCTATCGGTGCCCCCTCAGGGGATCATAACGCGCCGAACCGGCGGCGTCACCGCCGGCGATGCGGGCGATCCCGCGCCGGTGGACACCCTCACGCCAGCGCCGCATGCTTCCAGCCGATCCACTCGCACACCGCGCGCCCCATGACCAGGTCGAGGTCGCGGCCTTTCAGCCACGGCAGTTCCTCGGTGAACATCGTCACGCATTGGCGATAGCTGCACGGCATGCGGGTGATGTCGGTGCCCCAGAAGCAGCGGTTTGGCCCGAACGCGTCGAAAATCTGCCGGATGTATTGGTGGAGGTTGCGGTACGGGTAGGGCTGGCTGGAATACGACGGCGCGCCGGACAGCTTGACCGCGACGTTGGGATACTTGGCAAGCGCCAGCATGTCACCGAGGTCGGCAAACGCGGCGTCGTCGGTGCCGGCCCCGCCGCCGCCCCCGCGGCCGTGATGGTCGATGTGCAGCTTGAGCCCCGGATGTCGGGCGGCGATCGCGCCCAGCGCGGCCATCTGCCCGCCGGCCAAGAGCCCGACCGGATAGTCCTGCTGCTCGCACGCCTTCCAAAACCAGTCGAGCGAACCGTTGGTCCACCAGGCCTTCTGCTGCGGCTGGTTAAACGTAAAGCGGAAGCCGAGCATGCCGGGGCGCGAGCGCCAGTTGCGCACGATCTCCTCGCGGTTCGGCGCCTGGAGGTCGAAATGCCCGAGGATGCAGAACTTGTCAGGGTGCGCCTTGACCGCCTCGACTGCCAGTTCGTTGACCTTTTCGCCGAGCGATGAGGGCGGGTGGATCACCGCCGCGTCGACCCCGGCAGAAGCCATTTCGGCCAGCGCGTCGTTGACGTCATATGTCGGGATCTGCCGGTGATGCGCCGACATCTTGGCGTCTTCCCAGATGTGAATTTGTGAATCGACGATCAGCATGGCATCTCTCCCGTGGCTTTCTGGCGACAGGCTAGACCGGATCAGTCCGGTCCGGAAGGCCGCCGGTGCTCATGCCTAATCGCTATAGCCACGATAGGAATCCGGTATTTTGCATATTGCAGCCGAATGGTTACGCTGGTGCGGTAAGGCGAAGGAGAAACCGGAATGCAATTCGGATTGTTTGGCAGCGCGCAGGCAAAGCGGCCTGAACCCGGCGATGTGCTGACCGACAGCAGCCAAGGCTTTCACGAGTGGATCGACAACAATGTCGAGGCCGAGGGGCTCGGTTATCGGTCGACCTTTGTCGTCGAGCACCACTTCACCGGGTTCGGCCAGGTGTCGGCGAGCCTCAATTTGTTGACCTGGCTCGGCGCGCGCACCAAGACACTGCGCCTTGGCACCGCCGTGCTGGTCCTGCCGTGGCACAACCCGGTGCTGCTCGCCGAGCAGGCGGCGACGCTCGACCTGTTGAGCGGCGGGCGGCTCGATTTCGGCATCGGCAAGGGGTATCGCTACAACGAGTTCGCCGGTTTTGCGATGCCGATGGAAGAGGCCGACGCGCGCTTCGACGAATCGATGGAGGTCATCACCAAGGCGTTCACCCACGACACGCCGTGGAGCCACAAGGGCCCCTATTGGCAGTATGACAATGTCGTCGTCGAACCGCCTTCGGCGCAGCGCCCGCATCCGCCGTTCTGGATGGGCGCCGGCAGCGAGCGCTCGGTGCGCCAGGTCGCCGAGCGCGGCTACAATCTGCTGCTCGGGCAGTACGACATGCCGGAAGACGTGCTGCGCCACGTCGCCCAGTTCCGCCGCGATGTCGAGGCGCGCGGCCGCCGCTTCGACCCGATGGAGGTCGGTGTCGCCCGCGCCGTGCATTTCGCCGACTCCAAGGAGGATTTGGACAAGGCGCTGGAGCGCCGCTACCAGGGCCATTTGCGGGTCAATCGGCTCGCCACCCGCCCCGGCGAAGCCCGCGAGCGGTTCGTCCACAGCGAGGCCGCGACGCGCCATTTGTGCAACGAAACCGCGATCTTCGGCACGCCCGACCAGATCGTCGCCAAGATCGAGGCACTGCGCGCCGGCGGCGTCGACTACGTGCTGATCAATTTCGGCGGGTCGCGCACCAACATCCGGCGCTTCGCCACGGAGATCATGCCGCACTTCGCCGACAAGCCGCGAATGGCCGACGCGGCGAAGTAGGGTCCGGAGAACGGCCTCCGATGCAAGCCGGGGTCTGATCGCAAAGCGCCCCGGCCGCGCGGGCGAGCCCGTGGGTTCCCCGCAATGACGGATGCAATTCGATCAGAGTACTGCTTCTAGAATACGTTGACGGTCTGGCTGTCGTAATACGGGTAGCAAATCGTCTCCGGCGGACCACCGGTTTCTGGCTGACTCTCGGCCGACAGCCACGTCGACGGGCACCCTTCGGGCGCCGGGGCGGGGTTGTAAGCAAGCGGGACCGGCATCGGACCGGCACTGACCGCCGGTTCGACCCCAAACGGCAGCGAATCCGCGCGCATCACGTGAGCGGTGTTCCCCACAACGCGCACAAACGCCCGGTATCCGACGGCCAGAGGGAGATCGTCGGGATAGTAGTTTTGCACGACGATAATGGCCGGAGATTGAGCGGGGTTGAGATAGGGATCGGGCGGATACGTCTTCTTATCGAGCAGCACCGTGTATTCAATCGCCGGAACGTTTGGCACGGCCGCATCGGCAAAGACGTCGAGCGGGCCCACCGATAACCCGGCGTCCGCCCCCGACGGCCCCCTTGGCCCGGCGTGAACCCCGACAACAAACGGAATCGGCGATCGCGGGTTGATCGAGACGGACGCTGAGGCGTCGTTTTGACCGACGGTCACCCGCCGCGCGGCGATGATCGTCCCGTAAAAGAAATCGACGCGCTGCGGTTGCTCGTAAACCATTGGGTTATATTGCTGTTGCCCTCCCGGATAGGCACAACCGCCGACGACACCAACAAGGGCCCACGCCGAAAGCAAACCAACCACGCGCATCGCACATCCCCCAACGACCTATAAGTAAATCGTTGCAGCCAACGGTTAATAAGAGATTATCGCAATAATAGAAAACAACACGCAAAGCGGCGCGTTCTGAGGCTCGGATGCCGAATGCAGCGGGTCTACGTCGCCATCGGACCGCCGATCTCGTCGCGGTCGAATTCGTAGCGGGTGTTGCAGAATTCGCAGGTCACGGTGGTCACCGCGTCCTGGCGCAACTCGTCGATGTCTTCCGGCGGGAACGAGCGCAGGATCGAGATGATCCGCTCGCGCGAGCAGCGGCACCGCGCCTCGACAGGCTGGGTGTCGAAGACCCGCACGGTTTCCTGGTGGAACAGGCGAAACAGCAGGTGGTGCGGCGACAGGTCGGGATCGGTCAGCTCAGACGCGGTTGCCGAGCTCATCAGCACCATTGCGCGGCGCCACCCGTCTTCGACATCGTCGGCGATGACCTCGTAACCGCCCTCGGGCGGCACGCGCTGCAGCATCAGTCCGCCGGCGCGCCACACACCGCCGTCGCCGACCCGCGCGGCCGACAGCTTGATCCCGGCCTGGATCTGCTCCGACTGGCGGAAATAATGCTGCGCGCACTCGGCGAGCGTCGCCCCCACCAGCTCGACGATGCCCTGGTAGCGTTCGGTGTGCTCGCCCTGGTCGACCGTGAACGCGATGTAGCCGCCGCCCATCAATTCTGGCACCGACGGGCTTTGCCCGCTCGGGGCCGTGGCAAGCTCATTAAGCCGCCGCTCGTCGTATTGCGCATAGCCGCGCACCGCGCCAGTGGTCGCGACATCGGCGACGATCAGCCGGACCGGCCCGTCGCTTTTGGTCTGCAGCGTAAAGACGCCGTCGTATTTGAGCGCCCCGGCGAGCACGACGGCGAGCACGACCGCCTCGCCCAGCACCGCCGCGACCGGCTCGGGGTAATCGTGCTGCGACAGGATCGTGTCGACCGTCGGGCCGAGCCGCACCAGCCGTCCGCGCAACGCAAACGGGTCGATCCGAAACGGTTGGATCAAATCGTCGGTTCGTGGGTCGCTTTCCAAAACAAGGGTCTCCGCTGAGGCAGCCGCCGGCGCTCAAAAAGACCGCCTGAGCCCTCCCGTCGTCAACCCGTCCGTTGCGCGTCACGACCCCGCGAAATGCGCGTCGATCCAGTCGCGGAAGCGGGGCGCCCGCAGCAGAGGACACTCGGTCAGACGAATTTATGATCGTCGAACTTACCATTATGACGTCGCTCCCTGACCTGCGCCCTACGCAACCAACAATTTTCACGGTCTAGCGATCTTAAGCCGGTGGCCGACAGCAGATCGGAGGGGAGCGCACCTGCTTGGCGATTGATCCCGTTCTGTGCCGCGGCTACCTGGAACTAAAAGGTTCGTGCCGATATTCGACAACATGAGGGCCGATAGACGGCCGGGGATGGGATAGCATCATGCCGTTACTGCTGCGACCGGCTCTCGTTCCCTCGCTGATCGGAAGAGCAGTCCGCCGCACCATCGCGTGGGCTGCGGAGCGGCGTTATGACAGGGCCCTGGGTATTGACACCGGGGGCGAGATCGTTGGCAAGCGGCTGATGATGACACCCGACGGAGAGGCTTGCGCTAAAGGTTATGCGGGCACGCCGCCATCTATTGCCGAGCACCTTATCGGCATGGTGGCCGACAGAGCCCGCGGCTTCACATTTGTCGATTACGGGGCTGGAAAGGGCCGAGTGTTGCTCATCGCCGCTGGCTACCCCTTCGGCCGCGTTGTCGGCGTCGAGTTGTCCGAGCCGCTAACCCGCATCGCCGCAACCAATATCGCGGCCTATGCGCGGAGCCATCCCGGACTGGTCCCTATTGAATTGGTGCACGCTAGTGCGTTGAATTACCAATTGCCGCTCACACCGTGCGTGCTGTTCTTTTACGACCCGTTCGAAGAAAGCCTTATGGAGCGCATCGGCCAACAAGTGCTCGGATCCTTCCTGGCCCACCCGAGGAAAATGTTCTTCATTTATTATTCTCCGGCGTTCGGGCATGTCTTCGAGGCGCCGTTCACGCGGCGTCATGACGTTACAGACTTGCTTGGCGGACCAATGAACCGCTACGGCAAACCGACAGCGTCGATCTTTGAAACGCTGCTTGAATGAGCGGTTGATCGGGTGGTTTGCGCGGTGACAATCTCCCGGCCCTGTCTTGCCCAGAACTCTCCTGTAACGGAGCCGTATCCTGCGGCGCGGGAGAATTCACCCCAGACACCAGGCGAGGATGCCTTTTTGCGCGTGGAGGCGGTTTTCCGCTTCGTCCCACACCACGGATTGCGGGCCGTCGATGACCGCGGCGGTGACTTCTTCGCCGCGCTTGGCGGGCAGGCAGTGCATGAAGATCGCGTCGGGCTTGGCGCGGGCCATCAGCCGCTCGTCGACGCGGTACGGCGCCAACAAATTGTGGCGGTTGACGTTGGCCTCGCCCCCCATCGACACCCAGGTGTCGGTGACGACGCAATCAGAGCCGCTGACCGCCGCGCCCGGGTCGGTGGTCAGGCTGACGCGGCCGCCTTCGCCCCGTGCCCATTCGATCAGCCGCTTCTCGGGCTGCAGCGTCTCGGGGCAGGCGAGGCGCAGCGTAAAGCCAAAGCGCACCGCGGCGTGGATCCAGCTTGCCGCGACGTTGTTGCCGTCGCCGGCCCACGCGACGACCGTGTCGGCGATTGGCCCTTTGCATTCCTGCAGCGTCATCACGTCGGCCATGATCTGGCACGGGTGCGACGCGTCGGTCAGTCCGTTGATTACCGGCACGGTGGCGTAGCGCGCCATGTCGGCGAGCTTTTGCGCAGTGTTGGTGCGGATCATGATCGCGTCGACATAGCGCGACAGCACGCGCGCGGTGTCGGCGATGGTTTCGCCGCGGCCGAGCTGGCTGTCGGCGGTGCCGAGCACGATCGTGTCGCCGCCGAGCTGGCGCATCGCGACCTCGAACGAGACGCGGGTGCGGGTCGACGGCTTTTCGAAGATCAGCGCCAGCGACTTGCCTTCGAGCGGGCGGTCGTGCCGCCCGTTCTTGTAGGCAAAGCCGAGGTCGAGCATGCGGCGCAGATCGGCGGTCTGGTACTGATCGATGTCGAGAAAGTGGCGCGGCGGGGCGGTTTCCCGCCCGCCGGCCAGCGTTGTGCCGGTTGCCAGTGCCGCTATTGACCGGGCCATTCGCGCGCCACCTTGTGCATGATGTCGAGCGCGGCGTCGATCTCGCGGTCGCCGATGATCAGCGGCGGCAGGATGCGCAGCACGTTGTCGCCGGCGGTCAGCACCAACAGGCCCTCCTGCCGCATCTTGGCGACAAGGTCGCCGGCCGGCACGACGCACTTGATGCCGAGCAACAGCCCGGCGCCGCGCACGCTGTCGAACAGCTTGGGGTGGGCCGCAGCCAGCGCTTCGAGCCGGCCGCGCAACTTGCCGGAGAGGGCGTTGACCCCGTCGAAGAAGCCGGGCGCCAGCATGATGTCGAGCACGGCGTTGCCGGCGGCGACCGCCAGCGGGTTGCCGCCGAATGTCGAGCCGTGCGTGCCGGGCACCATGCCGACCGCGGCCTTTTCGGAGGCAAGGCAGGCGCCGATCGGCATGCCGTTGCCCAGCGCCTTGGCGACCGCCATGATGTCGGGCGGCGCATCGGCCCATTGATGCGCGAACAGCTTGCCGGTGCGGCCCATGCCGCACTGCACCTCGTCGTAGACGAGCATCAGCCCGAACTCGTCGCAGATCGCACGCAGCCCTTTGAGGTAATCGGCCGAGGGGGCGCGCACGCCGCCTTCGCCCTGCACCGGCTCGACCAGGATCGCTGCGGTCTCCTGGGTCACCGCAGCGCGCATCTCGTTGAGGTTGTTCCAGGCGACATGGTCGAACCCGTCCATCACCGGGCCGAAACCTTTGAGGTAGGCCTCGGCGCCCGCCGCGGCGAGCGTCGCAAAGCTGCGGCCGTGAAACGAGCCGTTGCAGGCGATCACCCGGTAGCGCTCGGGATGGCCGGTCTCACTCTGGTATTTGCGCGCCACCTTGATCGACAATTCGACCGCCTCGGCGCCCGAATTGTTGAAGAACACGGTGTCGGCAAAGCTGTTTTCGACAAGCCGCTGGGCCAGCCGCTCCTGCCCCGGAATGCGGAACAGGTTCGACGAATGCCACAGCTGCTTGGCCTGCGCGGTGATTGCGTCGATCAGATGCGGGTGGCAGTGACCGAGCGAGGTCACCGCGATCCCGCTGGTCAGGTCGAGAAACTTGCGGCCGTCGTTGGCGTAAAGATAGCAGCCTTCGCCCCGTTCAACGGCGACGTCCCACCGGCCATAGGTCGGCATCACGGGTGTAATCACGTGCGTTCTCCTGTGCGATGAGGGTACGGAATGGGAAATTTCGGGCGACGCAGCTTTATCGTCGTCGCCGTTCCCCGACCGGCGCGTGAGACCGCGCCTTTGCCCAACTCCGGCCGATTGCGCCGGGCTTCCGCGTCATCGCCCTCTCCTTGCCGCGCGCCGCATCGCGGTCGCGCAGTATCGAGCAGGAAAGCCGCGGAGTATGAGGATGCGGCGCTATCCTGTCAATTCGCACCATGAATTCCACCGGCCGGACAAAAGGGGCATTGACGCCGAGCGTGGCGGGGCATACTTTGTAATCATTCTAATTTATCCGTTGAGGAGATTGCCATCGGCAAGAACCAACGGTTGGCCCTGGCCGCGATCCCGCGACGGCCGCGCGGGTTTGTCTTGTTTATCAATCTCGATGCCGACGGTGGCGGCAACGATCGGAGGGCAAAATGGCAGATGAAGGCAAGTGCCCGTTCACAGGCGGGGCCCGTGCACAGACGAACCGCGACTGGTGGCCGAACCAGCTGAACCTTCAAATTCTCCACCAGCACTCCGCCCTGTCCAACCCGATGGGCGAGGCGTTCGACTACGCCAAGGAATTCAACAGTCTCGACCTGAATGCCGTGATCAAGGACCTGCATGCCTTGATGACGGACTCGCAGGATTGGTGGCCGGCCGATTTTGGCCATTACGGGGGGCTGTTCATCCGGATGGCATGGCACCTCGCCGGCACATACCGCATCGGCGACGGCCGCGGCGGCGGCGGCGCTGGGCAGCAGCGTTTCGCGCCGGTCAACAGCTGGCCGGACAATGTGAGCCTCGACAAGGCACGCCGCCTGCTGTGGCCGATCAAGCAGAAATACGGCCGGAAAATCTCCTGGGCCGACCTTATGATCCTCGCGGGCAATGTCGCGCTCGAGTCGATGGGCTTTAAGACATTCGGTTTCGGCGGCGGGCGCGAGGAGGTTTGGGAGCCTGACGAGGGCATCTATTGGGGCCCCGAGGGCAAGTGGCTGGCAGACGAGCGCTACACCGGCGACCGCGATCTGCAGAACCCTCTCGGCGCCGTGCAAATGGGCCTGATCTACGTGAATCCGGAAGGCCCGAACGGCAAGCCGGACCCGGTCGCTGCGGCGCGGGACATCCGCGAGACGTTTGCCCGCATGGCGATGAACGACGAGGAGACCGTCGCGCTGATCGCCGGCGGTCACACCTTTGGCAAAACCCACGGTGCCGGCGATGCCGCTCTGGTCGGCCCCGCGCCGGAAGCCGCCGGCATCGAGGCACAGGGCCTCGGGTGGAAGACCAGCTTCGGCACGGGCAAGGGGGCCGATGCGATCACCAGCGGCCTCGAAGTCATCTGGAGCGCGACGCCGACGAAATGGAGCAACAACTTCTTCGCGAACCTGTTCGGCTATGAATGGGAACTCACAAAGAGCCCCGCGGGGGCGCATCAGTGGCAGGCGAAAGGCGCCGAGGCCACGATTCCGGACGCGTTTGACCCGTCAAAGCGGCACGTGCCGACGATGCTGACGACGGATCTGTCGTTGCGGTTCGATCCGGCGTACGAAAAGATTTCGCGGCGTTTCTACGAGCACCCGGACCAGTTCGCCGATGCGTTTTCGCGGGCGTGGTTCAAGCTGACGCACCGCGACATGGGGCCGATCGCGCGCTATCTCGGCCCGCTCGTGCCAAAGGAGCATCTCGCGTGGCAGGATCCGACCCCCGCCGTGGATCATCCGCTGATCGGAGAAGCGGACATCGCCGCCCTGAAGGCGAGAGTCCTCGTGTCCGGCCTGTCGGTTTCCCAGCTTGTCGGGACGGCCTGGGCGTCGGCGTCGACGTTCCGCGGCTCTGACAGGCGCGGTGGCGCGAACGGCGCGCGCATTCGCCTCGCGCCTCAAAAGGATTGGGACGTCAACCAGCCGGCTCAGCTAGCGACGGTGCTGCGGACGATTGAAGCGATCCAAAAGGAGTTCAACGCGTCACAATCCGGCGGGAAAAAGGTCTCGCTTGCCGATATGATCGTTCTCGGCGGCTGCGCGGCGATCGAGAAAGCCGCGAAGGATGCCGGGCACGATGTCAAGGTGCCCTTCACGCCAGGGCGCATGGACGCGTCGCAAGAGCAGACTGAAGTCGAGTCTTTTGCGCCGCTCGAACCGACCGCCGACGGGTTCCGCAACTATCTCCGCGGCGCGCAGCGCGTGTCGCCCGAGGAGCTGCTGGTCGACCGCGCGCAATTGCTGACGCTGACGGCGCCCGAGATGACGGTTCTGGTTGGCGGTCTGCGCGTGCTGGGAGCAAATGCCGGGGCTTCCGCGCACGGCGTCTTCACCAAGCGGCCGGAGACGCTGACGAACGATTTCTTCGTCAACCTGCTCGACATGAGCACGGAATGGCAGCCAGTTGCCGGCTCCGAGGGTGTGTATGAAGGCCGTGAACACAGGACGAATGCGGTCAGGTGGACCGGCACCCGCGTCGACCTGATCTTCGGGTCGCACTCGCAGCTCCGCGCTCTCGCGGAAGTCTATGCGTGCGCGGACTCGAAGGAGAAGTTTGTCAAAGACTTCGTGGCGGCATGGTCCAAGGTGATGGACCTCGACCGCTTCGACCTCGCCTGAGGATACGCTCGTCTTGGTTGTGGCGGAAGAGGCGCGGCGCAGGCCGGGCGCTCTCCGCCACACGACGTTACGAGCCTGCGCCTTCCCGCGCCTTGCCGTTTGGCGCGACCGCGGCGTAGGTAGCGTGGCCGCTGACCTCGGCTCCGTCCTGCGCCGTCAACCGCAGGAAGCCGATGCCCGAGACCAGCGGCAGCAGCGCGATGAGCACAAAGACGATGCGGAAATCGCCGACCGTGACCGGCGCCGGCCCGGCGATCAGCGCCAGCAGCGCGGCGCCGAGAGCGACGCCGAAACCGCGGGCCAATTGCTGGATGACGCCGCTGAAGCTGGTGCTGCGGCTCAGCTGGGCCGAGGGCACGTCGGCAAAGCTGACCGTGTTGAGGCCGATATACTGGATGCTGCGGACACAGCCCGACACCAGGACACAGGCCAGCATGATCCATTTCGGCGTGTCTGCGCCGAGCAGCGCAAACACTGCGATCACCGCTGTCGAAAACACCGCGCCCACCGACAGCAGCGCGCGAAACCCCAGCGCCCGCAACAGCGCGCGCGATCCGGTACGCACGCACATCGCGCCGAGGCTCGACGAAGAGCTCAAGAGCCCCGACTGCACCGGCGACATGCCGAACCCGACCTGGAACAAGAGCGGCACGAGCAGCGGCATCGCGTCGAGCCCCATCCGGCACAGTCCGCCGTTCAGCGTGCCGATGCGGAACGTACGGATGCGCAGCAGCGCCAGGTCGAGCACCGGCGCCCGGCTGTGCCGCGCGTGGCGCACGTAGAGGACGAGCATGGCCAGCGCCAGCGGAAAGAAGGCGTAGCCGACCATCGGCGACAGCATCGGGCGGCCAAGGTTCTCGATCGCCAGTTCGAGCACGAACAGCCCGACGCCAGCGATGACGAACCCGCCCAGGTCAAAGCGGGTTGGCGCCGGCGCGCGGAAATTCTCAAACAGCCACAGGGCGAGCGCGGCCCCCAATATGCCGATCGGGATGTTGAGGTAAAAGATCGCGCGCCACGAGACATAGGTCGTCAGGAACCCGCCGACGATCGGGCCGACTGTCGGCCCGATCATCGCCGGGATGGTCATCCAGTTCATCGCCGAGACGAGGCCGGCGCGCGGAAAGCTGCGCAGCAGAATCAGCCGCCCGACCGGCGTCATCATCGCGCCGCCAAACCCTTGCAGCACGCGCATCGCGACCAGCATCGTCAGGTTGACCGACAGCCCGCACAGGGCCGAGCTGGCGGTGAATATCAGCACCGCGACGCAAAACACCGAGCGGGTGCCGTAGCGGTCGGCGATCCAGCCGCTGACCGGGATGAACACGGCAAGGCTCAACAGATAGGCGGTGATCGCCAGGTTGAGGCGCAGCGGCTGCACGCCGAAGGTTTTCGCCATCGCCGGGATCGACACCGCGAGTACCGTCGAATCGAGCCCCTCCATAAAAAAGGCGCAGCCGACGACGAGCGGGATCACCACACGCATCCGCGGCAGCAAATTCGGAGGGGAAAGCGCCGCTTCGCTCACGCGGAGTCTCGGATGGTTTGGCGGGGATTTGGCCTGGGCGCGATCGTAGAGGACAATAGGCGGCGATGGGGAAAGAAACTCGCCCGGAAACCGTCGATGCGGCGCTGATCGAGCGCTGGGCGCTCGCCTATCTCGAACGGTTCGCCAGCTCGGGCGCGAATTTGCGCCGGGTGCTGCTGCGCCGGGTGCGGCGCCGTGCGGGACCCGAGGTGGAGGGGGCGGGCGATGCGAGCGACGCGACGGCGATCATCGACGCGCTGGTCGCACGCTATCGCGCGACCGGGCTGATCGACGATGTCGCCTATGCTGCGGCGCGCGCCCGGGCCGGGCTGCGCCGCGGTCGGTCGCTGACGACGATCCGCGCCGGGCTTGCCGCGAAGGGCGTCGCCGCTGCCGATCGCGAAACCGCGATCGGAACGCTGGACGCCGAAGCCGGCGCTGCCGACCCCGATCTCATCGCGGCCTGCGCCTTCGCGCGGCGCCGGCGCCTCGGCCCGTTTCGCCGCACGCCGGAAGCTGGGGATGGTGCGATGCGGATGAAAGAACTCGGCTCCTTTGCCCGCGCCGGCTTCAGCCGCGCTATCGCCGAGGCGGTGCTGGCCTGCGCCGACGAAGGCGCCGTCGCCGCGCTGCTCCGCGGCGAGGGGTAGGGGTCAGCCTTCCCGGTCCCGCATCAGCCGGGCGAGGGCGTGCGAGTCGCCGTCGTCGCGCGCTTCGAGTGCGGCGATGATGCGCGGCCGGTCGACGGCGGGGCGGTTCTGGCTCAGCTTGAATTTGCCCTCGCAGCGCTCGACCGCGATCTCCAGCCCGACGATGCCCTTGAGCATCCCGTCGAGAAACGCCGCCGGCTGGTCATCCATCCGCCACGGTGCGGCCTCGCGTGCCTCGTGCCGGGCGGAGAGGCGGCGCAGAAACCCGCGCAGCCATTCGGCGTCGTCGATCCGCCGCGCCCGGCCATAGGCGTGGACGCTGGCATAGTTCCAGGTCGGCACCGCCGGCCCGGCCGCGTACCAGCCGGGCGAGATGTAGGCGTGCGGCCCGGCGAAGATCACCAGCGCCTCGTCGGCGCCGTCGAGGTCGGCGCATTGCGGGTTGGGCCGGGCGAGGTGGCCCTGTAGATAGAGCCCGCCGTCGCGCCGCTCGGCGAGGAACGGGATCTGGCTGGCGATCAGCCCGGCCGCGCCCTGTGTGACGAGCGTCGCGAAATCGTAGCGCTCGATATGGGCGGCGAGGATTTCCGGGTCGCGCTCGGTAAAATGCGGCGGCAGATAGACCATCGCGCCTCCTCGCAGGTCAGCAGCAATGCTCGATAAACAGGCTGCCCAGCAGCCCGATGCCGCACAGCACCAGGATCCCGCCCGAGCCGCGGTTGATCCATACGAGGTGGCTGCGCGTGAACGAGCGCCGCCACACGCCGGCGGCAAGGCTCAGCGCGATCCACCACGAGATCGAACCGAGCCACACGCCGAGCACGAGAAACGCGATGCCGTCGAGCGCCATCTGGGTCGCGGTCAGGCCGAGCCCGGCAAAGATCGCGAGGAACGACAGGATCGTGACCGGGTTGGTGATGGTCAGCGCAAATGTCGAGGCGAAATTGGTAAGCGGACTCTCCTGCACCGGCTGCGAGTCGCGCATGTTCAGCGGGTCGTGGGTGTAGGCGCGGATGCCGACATAGAAGAGGAACGCGGCACCGCCGATGCGCAGCCAGTCCTGATAGCCGAACAGCCAGTCCGACACGACGGTCAGCCCGAACCCGGCGATCACCGCAAACATCGCGTCGGCGGTGGCCGCGCCGGTGCCCGACAGCAGGCCAGCGATCCGACCTTCGAGGATCGTGCGGCGAATACATAAAACGCCGACCGGGCCAACCGGTACGGCGATCACGAGACCAACCACGAAGCCTTTGAGTAAAAAGGCCACCAGCATTCGCACCTGCCCCGAAGCCCGCGGGCGCAGTCTCGGTGAACGATTCCGGCCGCGCAACCGAAATGAACCGGCGGCTGCGGCGGGCGCTGCGGCAGCGCTGCAACCGGGGCCGAAACGCGATATGCTGGCCGGGCTTTAGTCTGCAGGAGATGCCGCCGATGCCGGGTGACGATGCCGATTCGGGCGACGCCTATCAGTTCACCTTTGCCGCGCTCGACGGCGCGCCGCTGCCGCTGTCGGCCTGGCGCGGCCGGCCGGTGCTGGTGGTCAACACCGCGTCGTTTTGCGGCTATACACCGCAATACCGCGACCTTGAGGCGCTGTGGCGCACGTATCGCGACCGCGGCCTCGTCGTGCTCGGCGTGCCGTCCAACGATTTCGGCGCGCAGGAGCCGGGCACCGCGGCCGAGATCAAGACCTTCTGCGAATCGACCTATGCGGTCGATTTCCCGCTGACCGAAAAGGTGCGGGTGATCGGCGCCGGCGCCCACCCGTTTTACCGCTGGGTTGCCGCGACACTCGGCGAAGGCGCGGCGCCGCGGTGGAATTTCCACAAATTCCTGGTCGGGCCCGATGGGCAGCTTGCCGGCACCTGGCCGTCGCAGGTGCGGCCGACCGGCGCGGCGGTGACCGGCGAGATCGAGAAGCTGCTGCCGGCCGGCTGAGCGCAGCGGCGCGGCCGCGCGAAGGGGCTGTGGACGAAACGGTCAGGGTTGCGCCAGCGCCGCCGGCGCGGTGCGCACGTGCTCGGGCCGCACGCCGATCCCGACGATTCGGGCCGGGATGCGCTGGAGAAACGGCAACCGGTTGAACAGGCGCATCGTCCATGGCGCGGTAACCGGGCGGTCGCCGCTCAGCACCTTGTCGATCAGCCGCGACTGCACGGTAAGCTGCATGCGCTGGATCACCTTCATCGGAAAGGTGCGGCGGCGCTGGACCGCGTCGAGGTCCTGAACCGTCAGCCGCCCCTCGCGCAGCGGCGCTGCGAGGATGTTGGCCGCAGCGATCGCGTCCTGCACCGCCAGGTTGACCCCGACGCCGCCGATCGGCGACATCGCATGGGCCGCGTCGCCGATGCACAGCAGCCCTGGCCGCCACCAGCGCTGGAGCCGGTCGACCGCGACAGTCAGCAGCTTGACGTCGTCCCAATCCTTGAGCTCGCCGGCGCGCTCGGCGAGATAGGGCGCGAGCTTGCCGATCTCGGCGCGGAGCGCGTCGAGACCGGCGGCGCGCACCGCGTCGTAGCCGCCCTTGCGGATCAGATAGGCGCATTGCCAGTAGCTGCCGCGGTTGAGCGTCACCAGCATGTGGCCGAAATTGATCGTGCCGCCGGTCTGCTCGGGGTCGCTGGGCTGCCGCGACAGGCGCATCCACAGCACGTCCATCGGGGCGCCGAGGTTTTCCACCTGAAAGCCGGCGCGCTCGCGCACTGTCGAGTGCCGGCCGTCGGCGCCGACGACGAGGTCGGCGCGGATCTCCAGCGGGCCGTCAGGGGTCGACGCTCGCAGCCCGACGACGCGGTCGCCCTCGACCACAAGATCGGTGGCGTCGGTCTTAAGGTGCAGGTCGAAGCCCGGGTAGCGCTTGCCCTCCTCGACGAGGAAGTTGAGGAAATCCCATTGCGGCATCAGGGCGACGAATTTGCACACGGTCGGCAGGTGGGTGAAATCGGCGATCTGGATTTCCGTATCGCCGACCAGCGCCCTCAGCCGCCGGACCTTGTCGTGCGGCAGCTGCAGAAACCGCTCGAGCAGCCCCAGTTCGTGCATCACCTGCAGCGTCGACGGGTGGATCGTGTCGCCGCGAAAATCGCGAAAAAAATCCTTGTGCCGCTCGAGCACCATCGCCCTGACCCCGGCGCGCGCCAGCAGGAAGCCGAGCATCACCCCGGCCGGCCCGCCGCCGGCGATGCAGCAGGTGGTGCGCAGCGGTTGAGCGGGCATCGTCAATCCTCCATTCCGGCATGCCAGCCCCACGGGCGCGGGGATGAAAACTCACCGGGTGCGTATACCATTTATTGGGGGTGATCTAACGCACAGGAGCCTAGCATGTCGGTCCTTACTTCCTCTCGCTGGTTTCGGCGCGGCGTGATGGCGGCGGCGTTGGTCGCCACCGGCGCGCTGACGATGGGTGCTGCGCCGCACGAGGCAAAGGCACAGGCGTATCCGTATTACGGGTACTATCCGTATGGGTATTATCCGTACTATTCGGCCTACTCTCCGTATTACTCGCCGTATTACTATCCGTCTTACGGGTATTACCCGTATGCACCGGTCAATGTCAGCGTCGGCTGGGGTTGGGGCTGGGGCGGCGGAGGACATCGGGGCGGGGGATGGCACGGCGGTCATGGCGGTCACGGCGGTCATGGCGGTCATGGCGGGCGCGGCCACCGCTGACCTGGCCGAGCCCCGCTGTATAACCCGGGGTCTGGCCCGGTACGGCTCTGCGGATCCGGTCGATCGGCGATAGCGGATCGACCGGATCCGCGTCGGCCTCGGCGGCGCCGATTACCAGAACTGCGATCTCGGCCGCCACCTGCGCCATTTCGTACGCCGCATTCGCGCCCTATAACAGAGCGTCCGCCGGCCTTTCCGCGAGCCCCGACCGATGCTCGACTCCGCCCTGATCGCCGCCCAGCTTGGCCGCGTGCTCGACGACGCGATGATCCCCGAACTGCCGCGGCATTACCGCGGCAAGGTGCGCGACAACTACGATCTGCCCGACGGGCGGCGCATCCTGATCGCCACCGACCGGCTCAGCGCGTTCGACCGCAATATCGCGGCGATCCCGTTCAAGGGCCAGGTGCTGACCCAGACCGCGCGGTTCTGGTTTGAGCAGACCACCGATATCTGCGCCAACCATGTTCTCGAATACCCCGACCCCAACGTGCTGGTGTGCCGGCGGCTCGACATCCTGCCGGTCGAAGTGGTCGTGCGCGATTACCTTGCCGGCACGACTGCGACCTCGGTCTGGTCGATGTACAAATCCGGCCGGCGCGAGGTCTATGGCATCCGCCTGCCCGACGGGCTGCGTGAGAATCAGAAGCTGCCGCAGACCATCATCACCCCGACGACCAAGGCGATGGACGGCGCGCATGACGAGCCGCTGACCGCGGCCGAGATCGTGGATCGCAACCTGTTGCCGGCGCGCGACTGGCAACAGGTCAGCGAAACGGCGCTGGCCCTGTTCTCTCGCGGCCGCGAGATCGCGGCGCGCCGCGGCCTCATCCTCGTCGACACCAAGTACGAGTTCGGCCGCGACCGCGACGGCAGCATCCTGCTCGCCGACGAAATCCACACGCCGGACAGCAGCCGCTATTGGTTTGCCGATAGTTACCCACAGAAATTCGCCGCGGGGCAGCCGCCTGAGGCGTTCGACAAGGATGTGCTGCGGCGCTGGGTGGCGGCGCGCTGCGACCCATACCGCGACCCGATTCCGTCGATCCCGCCCGAGGTGATCATTGAGACCGCGCAGGTCTATATCGACGCCTGCGAGCGGATCACCGGTGCCGCGTTCGTGCCGCCGCCGGCGGACCCGCCGCCGCTCGACCGCATCCGCGCCAGTCTGCGCCGCTTTTTCTAGCGGCACCGCGGGCCTTCGGGGTCTGCGCGCTTTCGCGCTTTGACCGGCGCCCCATATAGGGCGTTGAAGAACGGGCGATGGATCAGGTGGTCTCGGGCGTGCAATTGCCAGTGCGCCGCCGCGCCGCGTGGGTCGCGGGCGCGCCCTACGCCGCGATCGCCGCCGGCGGGGCGCTTATCGACTGGCTATCTACCGAGCATCCCGCGGCGATGCCGGTCTGGGGGCCGTGGCAGTTTTCGTGGCCGGAATACGCGACGACGGCGCTGGTCCTCTATTGGTTTGCCCGCGGGCGCAGGCTGATCGCGCCCGAGGCGCGGCCCGCCGCGTGGCGGACGATCGCGTTTCTGGCCGGCGTCGCGGCGACCTACGCGGTGATGCAGACCCGTTTCGACTATCTCGCGCAGCACATGTTCTTTCTGAACCGCATCCAGCATGTGGTGATGCACCATCTCGGGCCGTTTCTGATCGCCCTTGGCGGCGCCGGCGAGGCGATCCGCCGCGGCATGCCCGATCCGGCGCGGCGCCTTGTCGAAAGCCGCCCGGTGCTGGCGGTGATCCGCGTGTTGCAGCAGCCGCTGCTCGCGGCGTTTCTGTTTGTCGGGCTGGTGTATTTCTGGCTGATCCCGCCGATCCACTTTCGCGCGATGATCGACGCACGGCTGTATGCGGTGATGAACTGGAGCATGGTGCTCGACGGGCTTCTGTTCTGGTACCTGGTGCTCGACCCGCGGCCGAAGCCTCCGGCGCGAGTGTCGTTTGGGGGGCGCGCCGCGCTGGCGGTGGGGGTCTCGCTGCCGCAGATTCTGCTCGGCGCCGTGCTTGCCTTCACCGCGCGCGACATCTACCCCTTTTACGATTTGTGCGGGCGACTGTTTCCGTCGATCCCGGCGGTTGCCGACCAGCATATCGGCGGCGTGATCATCTGGATGCCGCCGGCGATGATGAGCGGGATCGCCGTGCTGCTGGTCGTCAACGCGCTGCGCGTGCAGGAGGAAGGCCATGTGGAAGAGGACGAGGCCGCGGCAGCCCTGGCGGCGGCGGCAAGGCGGTGGACGGGCCGCTAGCAGGCTCGGCGCCGCGGCGCTGGCGGCTGTGCTCGGTTTTGCGGCGCCGGCCTGGGCGGCCGGCGCATCGCTCGCGGTAAGCGGTGCGTGGATGCGCCTGATCATCCCGGAACGCCCGGCCGCGGGGTATTTCACGCTGACCAACAACAGCGGGCAGGCGCGCAACCTCGTCGGCGCCCAATCGCCGGCCTGCGGGTCGCTGATGCTGCACCGCACCGAAAGCGGCGGCGGCGTCGAACGCATGGTGATGGTGCCGAGCGTGGCGGTGCCGGCGCATGGCAGCATCACGTTTGCGCCCGGCGGCTACCACCTGATGTGCATGAAACCGGCGGCGAGCATGGTGCACGGCCATTCGGTGCCGGTGACGCTGAAATTCGGCGACGGCGAAACCCTGTCCGCCGATTTCCCGGTACGCAACGCCGCCGGGAAATAGCAGCTAGACCATCCGCCGCAGCCGGCTGAACAGGCCAGAGTCGCTGTGTTCGGTCGCCAGCCGCTTCAGGTCGGCCGCGGTGCCGGCGATGTCGGGATTGGCGTTGGCCAGCGACGGGACGAGCAGCCGCGCCGCGCCGGTGCCGTCGAATACATAGGTCGCCGAGCCGTGCGTCACCTCATAGGGGTGCTCTTTGGTGGCCGGCGTGACCGAGTAGACCACGCGGTAGCGGCGCGCCACCGCGGCGAGCTGGTCGGGCGTGCCACGCAGCCCGTCGAACTGCGGCGAGAAATTGTGGACGTACTTCGCCAGCACCGCCGGCGTGTCGCGGTTGGGATCGACGGTGACGAACAGCAACCGGATCCCCGAGCCCGCCGGCCCGATCTTGTCGAGAATCGTGACGACGTTGGCGAGTGTCGTCGGGCACACGTCTGGGCAGAACGTGTAGCCGAAATACAGCATCGCGATATGGCCGCGGTAATCGGCGGCGGTGACGGTCTTGCCGTCGCGGGCGCGGGTCAGCGTAAAGGCGAGCGGCGGGGAGCTGTTGCTCACGTCGATCGAATGCCATTTGCGGTCGTCGCTGCAGCCGGTCAGGAAGCTGACGGCCAGCCCGGCGCCGAGCGTGGCAAGGCCACGCCGTGTCGGCGCAATGCCCGGCCGGGCGGCATCGCCGGCGCGGTCAGAGCCCGGCGACGAGGTGGTGCATTTCGGCATAGTGCAAACCCACAACAAGCCCGACCGCGGTGCTTCCGATCACCACGGCGACGAGCGCCAGTACGATGGCCAGCAGCCGGTTGCGCCGGCCGAGCGGCGGCAGCGCAACCGGCCGCGGGCTCACGATCGCGGGGGAAGCCCGGACGGCCGCTTCAGGGCTTCCGGTATCGTCTGTCGCGCTCGCGGGATGCTCCTTTCGCTGTCGGCCCGGCCATTGCGCGCCGCGCCCGGCGTTTTTTCAAATTAAACCGGCCGCCAAGCCGCGGCCTGGTGCCGCATCGCCCGGTTTAGCGAGGCAGTCCCAGGCGATTTGACGTGCCCCTTGAGACGCCCTAACAAGAACCCGCCGATGCCACAAAGGGGGGCTGCCGTGCTGCAAACCACGATCGCCGGAAGCTTGCCGAAACCGTCCTGGCTCGCCGAGCCGCGTACGCTGTGGCCGGCATGGCGGCACGACGGCGAGGCGCTCGCCGAAGCAAAGCGCGACGCCACGCTGCTCGCGCTGAAGCTTCAGGAGGCTGCCGGGATCGACATCGTCAGCGACGGCGAGATGTCGCGCCAGCATTTCGTTCACGGCTTTCTCGAAGGGGTTGGCGGCATAGACTTCAACAATCGGGTGAAGATCGGGATTCGCGACAACCGCTACGAGGCCTGGTGCCCGACGGTGACCGGTCCGATCCGCCGCACCCGCAGCATCCACGGCACCGAGGCGGCGATCGCCCGCGCTTACACGAGCCGGGCGCTCAAATTCACGCTGCCGGGGCCGATGACGCTCGTCGACACGCTGGCCGATGCGCATTACCGCGACCGCGCGGCGCTGGCGATGGCGTTCGCCGAATTGCTCAACGAGGAGGCGCGTGAACTGGCGGCGGCCGGGGTCGATGTGATCCAGTTCGACGAGCCCGCGTTCAACGTCTATCTCGCCGCGGTCGGCGACTGGGGCATCTCCGCGCTGCACCGCGCGATCGAAGGGCTCGCCTGCACGACCGCTGTGCACATCTGCTACGGCTATGGCATCAAGGCCAACATCGACTGGAAAGGCACGCTCGGCGCCGAATGGCGGCAATACGCGACGATCTTTCCGCTGCTCGCGGCTAGCCGGATCGATCAGGTGTCGCTCGAATGCGCCAACTCGCACGTGCCGATCGAGCTGCTCGGCCTGCTCGCCGGCAAGGATGTGCTGGCCGGGGTCATCGATGTGGCCACCGATCATGCCGAGACGCCCGACGAGGTCGCGGCAACGATCGACGCGGTGCTGCGCGTCGTGCCGGCCGAGCGGCTGCTGCCGTGCACCAATTGCGGCATGGCGCCACTCGACCGCGGCCTTTCGGAGCGCAAGCTGGCGGCGCTTGGCGCCGGCGCGGCGCTGGTGCGCGGCCGCTCGGCCTAGCGATGCGGCCTAGCGGCGCGGCCGGCCGGGTTACAGGTTTGCGGCGACCTCGCGCAGGATGCGGCGCACCCAGGCGACCGCCGGCTGCTCGCCGACATCGCGCTGCCAGATCGACATCAGCTCGAACGACGGAGACGGGTAGGGCGGCTCGATCAGCTTGAGCCCGAACCGGTCGGCAAACGTGTCGGCAAGCCGCCGGGGCAGCAGGGCCGCGATATCGGAGTGGCTGATCGCGACCAGCGCGGCGAGAAAATGCGGCGTCGTCACCGCGACCGTGCGGTTTAGGCCGCGCGCCGCGAGCAGGCCCTGCACGATGCCGGCGTCATTGCGGGTCACCATGCGCTCGAGCCCGTTCTCGGCGACATAGCCGTCGATCGCCCGCTCGTCCTCGCCGGTCGCCGAGATCACCAGGTGCGGCAGCTCGGCGAGCCGTTCCAGCGTCATCTGCTCGCGCGTTGCCGGGTGCCGGGCGTTGACCACCCACACCCGGGAATCGGTCAACAGCGCCTCGGCCGCGGCCCATTCGGGGATGCGCCGATAGCTGCCGATTGCGAGGTCGGCGCGGCCGGCGCGCAGCGACTCGGCGACGCCGAGATTGCTCGGCAACACTCTCACTTCGGCGCGCGGAGCCTCGGCCCGCAGCCGGGCGATCAGCCCCGGCAACACCACGGCGCCGGCATATTCCGTGCAGGTGAAGGTGAAACGGCGCTCGGTCTTCAGCGCCACAAACTCGGCCGGGGCTAGGGCCAGTTCAAGCTGCAGCAGCCCCTGACGCAGACGCGGCGCCATATCGGCCGCCCGCGCGGTGGCCTGCATGCCGTCCGGGCCGCGCACGAACAGCTCGTCCTTGAGCACATAGCGCAGGCGGTTCAGCGCGTGGCTGATCGCCGACTGGCTGAGCCCCAGCCGTTCGCCGGCGCGGGTCACGCTGCGCACCTCGATCAGCGTGTCGAACACACGCAGAAGGTTCAGATCGAGGTCCCCTATATGAATTTCAGTCATGTCAGCCGGGTTGAAATTGCATTTGTTTCATTGTGCGCTGCGGTGTGATGTTCAATCACTCGAAACATCGAATCGATCGGAGTTCCCAATGTCGACTTTTGTCAAGGCGACGGTGCTCGGCCTGGGGTTGATGGCCGGGGCCGCGCTTGCAGCGCACGCTCAGACATCGGATACGCTTTCGGCCCTCCCGCCTGGCGGTGTGTCGACTGAGGGCCCGAGCCCGGTAGCTCCGTCGGGTGCCTATCCGGGGCCGAACGCCGGCGCCACCACTGCGCCGATGGGCCGGACGCAGGCGGTCGTTACGCCATCCGGCAATTATCCGGGCCCGGGCCCGGGTGCCGCGAACGGGCCTGTGCCGCCGCATTTCAACGCGCCGGCAGGATATGACCAGGATGCCGCGATGCACCCGTACAAGCGCGGTCTGGGGCCGAAGCCCAACTGATCACGCACCTTTGATCAAAGATCAGCGGGCCGGCCATCGCGCCGGTCCGTTTTGATTCCGCCCGTTCTGCTGCCGAATTCGGTCACGGCGCGGTCGCGACGATGAACAGCCGGCGGAACGGGAAAAGCGTCTTGCCGTCGGGTCGGCGCGGATAGGCGCGGTCGACCAGCGCGGTATATGCCGCCTCGAATTCGCTGCGCTGCGGCTCGTCGATCGCTTCGAGCAACGGGTGCAGCCAGGTCGATTTAGTGAATTCCTTGACCGGGTGCTCGCCGTCGAGCACCTGGAGATATTCGGTCTCCCAGATGTCGAGGCTCTTTGCTCGCCCGGCGAGCAGCCCGTAATAGAAATCCGGCCCGGCGACCGGTGCCGGGCGCAACAGCGGTTCGAGCGTCGCGCGCCACGGCCCGTTGCGCGCCGCATCGCCCATCGAGGTGTGCGACGGCGCCGAGAAATTGCGCGGCATCTGCACCGCCAGCACGCCGCCCGGCGCGAGTGACGAAAACAGCGCGGTGATCAGCCGGTCGTGGCCTTCGAGCCAGTGCAACGCGGCGTTTGAATAGATCACGTCGGCCGGCCGGTCCGGTCGCCATGCCGCGAGATCGGCCTGCTGCCATTCGAGCCGCGGCAGTTCCGCCGCGGCGCGCGCCAGCATCTCGGCCGAGCCGTCGACGCCGACGATGCGCGCCTCAGGCCACCGCTCGGCGATCATCCGCGTCACGTTGCCGGCACCGGCGCCGAGATCGTAGACAAGGCGCGGCGCCGCGAGGTCGATGCGCTGCAGAAGGTCGATCGCCGGGCGGAGCCGCGGACCGACGAATTTCAGGTATTGTGCGGGATCCCAGGGCATTCTTGGTCTCTCTCAGGCAGGGTCAAAGGCCGAGACGCCGGTCCGTTGCCGCCAGGCATGCGGCTTGATGCCGGCGCGGTCGAGGAGGTCGCCGAGGCGCCAGCCGGCCAGGCTGCGACGCGCCAGGCCCGCCCCGGTCCACAAATCGAGCGCGCTCCACGGCACGAACGGGCTGCGCCGGCCGTAAGCCCACACCTCGACGCGCAGCGAGCGGCCGGCGCTCGGGCCGCGCGCGTGAAAGCCGAACGTGTCGGCGACGACCATTGTGTTGGCCGGCACCGCGAACACGCGGGGCGGCGGCAGGCCCAGCCCGGCGAGCTCGTCGGGCTCGATGCGAAACGAGCCCTGGCGGATTTCGGCATTGTCCGAACGGCACGCGTCGAGGCTCATCCGCCGCTCCCAGTCGAGCCGCGCCGGGGTCAGGCGGTGTGAGCCGGGGACATAGGTGAACGGGCCGGCATCCGGTGCGATGTCGGTCAGGAACAGCCAGGCCTTGACGGTCGGGTGAAACGTGTCGGCATGCAGCGCGGTCTGCGGGTCGGGCGGGCCGTCGGCGGCATGGCGCAGGATGCTCTGGATCCACACCACCGGCTCGGCGTCGCGGGCGCCGACATAGCGGATGAGGCCGCGCCACGCAGGCGAGTCCAGCACCGTTTCCAGCGCCGGCACCGCCGCGAGCACCTGCGGGGCGAGCGCGATCTTGCGCATGATCGTGTCGCCCTCGGCGATCTCGCGCAGCGGGCCGCGATAGGACTTGAGCTGCTCCGTCAGTGCAGCAAAGGCATCGGGCGGCAGGAAATCGCGCCGCACGACAAAGCCGTCGCGCTCGAAGGCGGCGCGGTCGTCCGGAAGCACCATCGGCGCGAGGTGACGCCGGCGCGCCTCGGCGACACGGTAGGCGAGGGCGACACGGCGCGCGTGCAGCCCGCGCTCATTGAGCCGGCGGCTGCCGATGACGCCATTGCGCTCGAACGATTTCGCCGCCGTAGCGAGCTGTGCCGCCCACAGCGGAACCATGGCTGCCCGGCCGATCTGCGTCAGCATCGCCCGCGATCTCCCGGCGGCCGTCGCGACCGCCTGTCCCCCCTCACCATACCATCAGAGCCGCCGCAGCGGGACTCGCTCTGGCTCAATCGCCCTGGCTGGTGTCGCCCGGCGCCGGGATCGGCCCATCCTCGGCCACGCTGTCCGCTGCGCTTTCGCGGATCGCCCGCGGCGGCCATTCTTGCAGCCAGCGCAGCGCCCGCAGCCCGACGAACAACGGGCCGGGAAAGGCGATGACCCGGGCGCCTCGCTCGATGCCGCGGCGGATGTATTCAGCCGCCCGGTCGGGGTTGATCGCGACGAGGCGCGCGTCGGCGCCGCCGGCGGCCAGCCGGCCGGCGAGCCGCCCGGCGCGGGCGATCGACACGGTTATCGGGTCGTCGCGGCGGCGCGGCAGCGATCCGGCATAAGCCAGCAGCCCGCCCTGGCTGGCGCTGTGGTCCGGTCGGCTCGACCATTCGGCCCGGCCGGCCAGCGCGCTGACCAGCGCGATGCCGCCGCGCTCGCGCCGTCGCATCCGGTCGGCCAGCCCGCCCGGTGCGGTCAGCGCGGCCAGCAGCGCGGCATCCCCGGTGCAGGCGACAACCTGGTCGATCGGAGTGTGCCGGTCGATCGCTTCGAGATGCTCGGCGACCGCTTCGTCGTCGTCGAGATCAAGCACGACCGTGTCGACCTGCGCGCCGCGCCGCAGGCAATCGCCGGCGGCGGCCGCCAATGCTCCGTGCGTGCCGGTGACGAGGCATAGCCGCACCCCCGGCGCGGCGTAGTCGCGCGCCACGGCGAGCCCGATCCCACCGGCCGCGCCGATCACGACGATGGTGCGCGCCGCCGGCCGCACCGGGCGCTGCGCCAGTTCCTCATCCGACAGTGCCGGCAGCGGATAGAGGCCCTGTTCGAGCCGCTGCACGATCTCGGCGATGCCGTGTGCCTTGGCGTCGCGCTCGTGGAAGCCGCCGCGAAGCTGCGTCGTGCCGGCGAGCGCCCGCAGAAAAAGGCGCCTCAGCTCCGGATCGGGCGGCGCGGCCTCGTGCCAGAAGCGGTCGAGCCGCCCCTGATGGGTGAGGCCCGGCACGTCGAACACCGCATTGCCCAGCACCTTGACCGGAATGTCGTGATAGAGCGCGGTGATCCCGACCGTGCTGTTGATCGTTACGATGCCGGCGGCATTGCGCAGCAATCCGGGCGGGATGCCGTCTTCGAGCACGGATATCTGCGCCTCGGCGCGGGTGCCCCGAGTAAGGCGACGCACCTGGCGCCCCCAGTTGATCAGCCCGTTGTCGAGCGGGTGCACCACGAAAACCAGCTTGCGGTCGCTGCCGCTCGCGGCAAACGAGGCGATCGTGTCGCGCACCGCGTCGCGCACATCGGCAAACGGCGAATGCGCGCGGATCTGGAAATCGGTGGCAAGTTGCAGCGGAAACAGAAAGTACGAGCCGCGGTCCTGTTCCAGCCGAGCCTTTGCCGCCTGCGTCGCGCGCGCCCTCGCGCGGCGCCGCGCGAGCGCCGCGAGCCAGCCGGCATATTCGGCGAACGGATGAAAGATGCCGTGCCAGCGGTAATGCGGATAGAGCGGCCGGCCGAGCACCTGCGGCACGGTAAACCCGACATCCAGCGCTGCGACCAGGCCGAACCGCGAGTTGAAGCGCGGCTGCAGGTCGGGTTCGGGCAGCCGCGCGGCCAGCGCGCGGATCGCCTCCGGGTCGCGCGGAAAGCGCGAATACGTGCTCATGCCATCGTATTCGAGCGTGATCCAGCCCGGCCGGAGGTAGCCGAAATCGGTGCAGAGCACCGCGATCCCGCGGGCGCGGGCCTCCTCGGCCGCGATTACGTGGTACGGCCGGCGGTCGCCGACCAGAATGATGTCGGTGATGCGGTGGGTGTCGAGGATGCCGGCGATGTAGCTGCGCCATTCGTCGAACCGGCCGCGAAAATTGCTCGCCGGCAGGCGCCAGAACAGCTGCTCGCCGAGGTGCAGGTTGACCCGGTGGACATGATGGCCGCGCGCGATCAGGGCACGGCCGAGTTCCTCGAAAAACCGCGAGAGCGGACCCTGGAGGAACAGAAACGACCGCTTTCGCCGGCTGGCGGCATGGTTGGCGCGGGATGATTCGGGAGCCGTCACCACGTCACCTCAGGCCGGATCAAACGCCGAGACGACGCCGCAGGCGCGCCAACGCGGCCGCCCCAGCCCGAGCGCGACCATAAGGTCGAGCGACTTCCAGTGCAGCAGCGGCTTGCGCAGCCCGAGCCCGCCGAGCGACCAGGGGTCGAGCCCGGCCCACGGCAGAAACGGATTGCGCCGACCGAATGCCCAGATCTCGACGCGCAGCGTCGGCTGGGCGCTTCCGCCGCGGGCGTGAAACCCATAGGTGTCGGCGACCACCAGCGTGTTGGCCGGTACCGCGATCGCCTGAGGCGGCGGCAATCCAAGCTCGGCGATTTCCGCGGGCGAGATCGCGCGCACCAGGCGCGGCTCGGGCCGTGGCGCGGCGCCGGGGGCCCGGCTGGCCGCGATGCTCATGCGCCGCTCCCATTCGAGCCGTGCCGGGGTCAGCCGATGCGAGCCCGGGACGTACATGAACGGCATCGCGTCCGGCGCGACCTCGTTAAGGAAAAGCCAGGCCTTGACGGTGGGGTGAAAGGTGTCGGTGTGGAGGTCGGTCTGCGGGTCGCGCGCGCCGTCGCGGGCGCCGCTGAGGATCGTCTGGATATAGACCATCGGAGTCGCGGCCGCCGCGCCGGCGTAAAAGATCAGATCGCGGTAGGCCGGCTTCTCGATCAGCGCGCGCGCCGCCGGCACCCGCTGCAGCACTGCCGGGTCGAGCGCGATGTGGCGGGTGACCGTGTCGCCTTCGACCATCTCGCGCGCCGGCGCGCGCAGCGCCTTGATCTGGGCGACGAGATCGGCAAACACCGCCGATGGCAGGAAATCACGCTTGACGATAAACCCGTCGCGATCGAATGCTTGGCGATCGTCCGGGGCGAGGCGCGCCGCAAGCCGGCCCCGCCGGGCGCCCGCCAAACGATGGGCGATTCGGACCCGCGCGGTATGCAGGCCGCGCTCATTGAGCCGGCGGCTGCCGATGATCGGGTTGCGGGCGAAAAACTTTTCCTGTGTCGCCACCTGGGCAAGCCAGAACGGCGTCAGCAAGGCCTGCCGCAAGCGCGCGCGCATTGCCTTCCCTTCCCCCGGTCGCGGCTACGGCATCGCTACGCCAGAATCGGGATCGGCACCGCAGCGCCCGGAGCGGCATTCTGCAGGCAGGTTGGAACGATGCTGAAAGCGGCGGCGCAAACGCCGGATGCTTCCGTCGCCGGCCTCAAAGCCTTGGACACGGTCGTCCCCCTCGTCCGATTGGCGGTTGGTCGGTATTCGTTCGATTTAACTGTGCAATCTTTACTGTCGTGCCCTTTCTGTCCACGACTTTTTCCTGACTTTCAATTGATTCTCCGGATGCGCGCAGAACGGCGGACTCAGATCACCCGAGCCGCGCGAAACGCGCCGATCGTCTTCTCGTCGTAGCCGAGTTCGCTCAAGACGGTATCGGTATCGGCGCCCATTTCATGCGGCGGGTGCTCGATCGACGGCCCGCCATGCGCGAATTTGAACGCCGCCAGCGGCACGGCGCACGGGCCGTCGAGCCCTTCCGCGAATCGGTGAAACACCCGGCGGTCTGCAAAATGCGGGTCGGCCAGCGCCTCGGCCATCGTCCGTACCCGCGCCGCGGGCACGTGGCGGGCCTGGAAATATTGCTCCCACTCGTCGGCGGTCCTGGTCTTGATGATGTCGGCGATCACCGCCGCCTCGCGCGCGCGGTCGTCGATTCGCGCCTCGTTGTCGGTCTTGATCATGTCTTCGCGGCCGACCGCTCGCCAGAAACGCGCCTGCTGGCTGATGTTGCTGGCGCCGATCATCACCATGCCTTCCTTCGCGTCGTAGGCGCTGTTGGTGGCAAAGGGCTGCTTGTTGCCGTGCGGCTTGGGCTCGACGCCGTTGCGGAAATAGCCCGTCATCAGCGAGGCCTGCATCATCATCGCGACCCCCAGCATCGCCAGGTCGATGTGCTGGCCCTTGCCGGTGCGCTCGCGTTGAAACAGCGCGGCGGCGAGCGCGAAGGCGCCCATCGTGCCGGTTGCGTAATCCACCGCCGGCGCGCCGATCTTGATCGGGTTGACCTCTTCGGTGCCGGTCTCGGCCATGATTCCGCTGGTCGCCTGGATCACGTGGTCATAGGCCGTTTGGTTACGCCTCGGCCCGTCCTGGCCGAACGCCGAGATCGAGCAATAGACAAGCCGCGGGTTGACCTTGAGCAGCGCTTCGTAGCCGAGGCCGAGCGAATCGAACGCGCCGGGCCGGTAGTTTTCGACCAGCACATCGGCGCCAGCTACGAGCTTTTTGAGGATTTCGCGGCCCGGCTCGGTCTTGAGGTCGAGCGTGATCGAGCGCTTGTTCGATCCCTGGGTCAAAAATGAGGTGCCCATGTTGCGCTGGTTGAGCGCCCGGTCCGTGCCGCTGTCGCGGCTCTGATCGGGCTCGTCGGGATGCTCGACCTTGATCACGTCGGCGCCGAGTACGGCGAGCTGATAGGCCGCAAACGGGCCGGCCAGCACATGCGTGATGTCGATGATGCGAATGCCTTCGAACGGTCGGGTCATGGCGGAAATCCCGGTCAGTGGCTGGCGCCATCGTCGCATCCGGGCGGCGAAAAGCGGAGCGAAAATCGTTGACAGCGAACCCGCTCCGCGATTCAACAAACTAGAGGTTGGGGGCGGGTCTGTAGGGGGATCAATCGGCGTGACCCGGCGGTACCTCGCAGGGGTTCGGGGGAAAGTTGCGGCCATGCTGGCCGCTGCGGCGCTGTTGCCGGCGGCGACGCCGGCTGCGGCGCGAAGCCGGCATGTCGCCGGGATTCCCGCAAATCTGCCGGTGACCAGCGAGACCGTAACCTTTGGCGCCTCCGGACGCAGCGTCATGGTGTTGCGCGGCCCCGGCGACGCCCCCGCGCCAGCTCCTGCCGTAACGAAAGCGGCGAGGCCGGCGCCGCAAGGCGAGCGGATCGAGGTCGTCAGGTTCGCCAACCCCGCCCTGCCGCCGGTCACCGTGATTCGCGGCCCCGCGGCCGAGGCCCCGGCGTTCGGCCTGTTCCGCCAGGCCAGCAACGACGAGTTCGACCGGGTCGCGTTTGCCGTCGAGGGCGTCGAATCGGGTCACGGCACCAACCCGGCGATGTGGCGCCCCGAATCCGACGGGCCGCAAGGGCCGATGCAGATCAGCGCCGCCGCCGCGCTCGATGTCGGCGGCGGCGACCGCTTCGACATACGCGCCAACCGCGAACTCGGCCGCGCCTTCCTTGCCCGAATGTATCAGCGCTACGGCAACTGGCCCGACGCGCTCGCCGCCTACAATTGGGGCCCTGGTCATGTCGATGCGTGGATCGCCGCCGGCCGCCCCGAAGACCAGCTTCCGCTCGAAACCGCGCGCTATATCGAGATGGTGCTGAGAGACGCGGTGATCGGCAAGGTGCGGCTGTAGCGCCAGCGGCTCAGGCCTCGCGGAACAGCATCGCATCGCCGAGCGCGGCCGGCAGCGCCGCTGCCACCGCGGCGTTACCGCCGGGCAGTTTGACCCGGCGGTGCGCGATTGCGCCCTGGTCGAGGCAGGCTTCGAGCCGCGTGAGGCTATCGACCAGGATCGTCGAGGCGACGATGCACGGCAGGGGTCCGCCCGGCACGATACCGAGCGCGTCGGCGAGCAGGGCAGGGGTCGCGAAATGCAGTGCCCCGCGGTCTAGGCGGATCGTCATCACCGCGCCGCGCGCCACCGCTTCACGGCCAGTGAAGCGGGCAAATCGCGCAGCCGGCTCGGCCGGGTCGTCGGCCGCGAACCACAGCGCGTTGAGCGCCGTGGCGCCGTTGGGGTGGCCGAGATACGCGGTCGGCCATACCAGCCGCTCGGTATGGTGGGTCAGGAACTGGGTGCGCCCTTCGGGCATCGAACCGTGCGCGATGCGCGCGATCGTGAAGCGCGCGTCGGCGCTTTCGTCGGCGAACGTTACCGGGCGCCGCATGTCGACCAGCGGCAGCGTCGAGAATCCGGCCGCGGCGAGCCGGCGGTGCTCGGCATCGGCGTCGGCGGTGCCGAACGCGGCAAGGTGCAGCCCGGCATGATGGCTCAGCCGCTCGCGCAGTTGCGCGGCGAGCGGCGACTCACCGGTCGCGGCCAGGATCTCGACATAGCCGTTGCGCAGCATCGCACAGCGGTTGCCGGTGCCCGACGGCACCGTCGCCCCGTCCTCGCGGTTGGTCTGCAGCGTGAACGGGGTCAGGCGAAACCCGCAACGCTCGAGCGCCGCGGCGGCCGGCTCCATCTCCGGCACGAAATGGGCGACGTGGTCGAGAAAGGTCTCTCCCGGTCCGGGTAGCTGGTTGGGCATGGTCTGTCCCCGCTCAGGATTTGCGGAACACCGCGAGCCATACGGTCGGCGCGCCGGGCGCGGTCCATTCGACGCGGTGCCGGCGATGCGCGGCAATGTCGAGCCAATCGCCGGGGCCGAGCCCGCGCACCATATCTTCGTCGGCAAAGCGCAGCCGCGCCGCACCCGACAGCAGCACGACGAACTCGGCCTCGTCCTGGTCGTACCAGAAACCGTCGGGGCTGTGCTGCCCGTGCGACACGATGCGCTCGATGCGCACCGCCGGCCCGCCGGCCAGCAGATCGACAGCCTCGTCGGGCGCCGGCGCCGGCAGGTCGCGCAGCAGGTTCATCGGGCTGCCGCCGCGAGCACGCCGGCAACCGCACGCTGCCAGCCGGCGACGCGCTCGTCGCGCTCGGCGGCATCCATCGCCGGGGCGAAACGGCGCTCGGCCTGCCACCGCGCCATCATCACCGTGGGCGACGGGCAGATTCCGCGGATGTACCCGGCGACATAGGCCGCGCCCCACGCCGTGGTTTCGAGCACCGGCGGCCGCTCGACCCGCACCGGCACGATGTCGGCGAGGAACTGCATTGCCGTCTCGCTCGCCGCCATGCCGCCGTCGACCCTCAGCGCGTCGAGCGCGGCGCCGCAATCGGCGGCCATCGCGGTCATCAGGTCGCGGGTCTGGTAGCCGACCGCTTCGAGCACGGCGCGGGCGATCTCGGGCGGGCCGCATTCGGCGGTCAGGCCGAGGATCGCGCCGCGCGCCGCCGGCCGCCAATGCGGCGCGCCGAGCCCGCTGAACGCCGGCACGAGATAAACCCGCTGCGCCGGGTCGGCGGTGGCGGCGAGGCGGTCGGTGTCGGAAGCGGCGGTGACCGCGCCGAGCCGGTCGCGCAGCCACTGCACCGCGGCGCCGGCGATGAAGATGCTGCCTTCGAGCGCATAAGCGGTCTCGCCGTCGAGGCGATAGGCGATCGTCGTCAACAGGCGGTGCCGGGACCGGGCCGGCTCGGCGCCGGTATGCAACAGCGCGAACGCGCCGGTGCCGTAGGTCGATTTGGCCATGCCGCGACGCAGGCAGGCCTGCCCGATCAGCGCTGCCTGCTGGTCGCCGGCGACCCCGGCGATCGGGATCCCCTGGCCGAGCAGCGCGGCCGGGGCGACGCCGAAATCGCCACCGGTGTCGCGCACCTCCGGCAGGATCGCGCGCGGAATGCCGAATGCGGCGAGCAGTTCGTCGTCCCAGGCGCCGCGATGCAGGTCATAGAGCATCGTGCGCGACGCGTTGGTCGCGTCGGTCGCGTGCAGCCTGCCGCCCGAGAGCCGCCACAACAGGAACGAATCGATCGTGCCGAAGGCGATCTCGCCGGCGCGGGCGCGCTCGGCAAGGCCGGGCACCTCGTCGAGCAGCCAGCGGATTTTCGCGGCCGAGAAATACGGGTCGATGACGAGGCCGGTCCGCTCGGCTACCGGCGCTTCGAGCCCGTCAGCGGCCCAGCGCTCGCACAGTTCCGCGGTGCGCCGGTCCTGCCAGACGATCGCGTTGTGCACCGGCAGGCCGCTTCTGCGCTCCCACAGTACGGTGGTCTCGCGCTGGTTGGTGATGCCGATCGCCGCGACCGGTCCGTCTGCCGCGCCCAGCGCCTCGCGGCAGGTCGCGACTACCGCCTTCCAGATCGCTTCCGGGTCATGCTCGACCCAGCCCGGCCGCGGATAGATCTGGCGCAGGTCGCGGCGCGCGATGTGGCGCACCCCGCCCGCGGCGTCGAACAGGATCGCGCGGGTGCTGGTCGTGCCCTGGTCGATCGCCAACAGCGTGTCTGCGCCTGCCATCGCTCGCCCCTTCGCGGTGACCCACTATTGCCACAGATCGGGCGGCAAGATCACCGCGTTGCGCAAAATGCCGCCGGATTCGTTTCTGGCAAGCCGGGTTCGATCAGCTATATTGCCGGCCGCTTTCCACCTCTTTGGCCTTTCCCGGGGGCTGCGGCGAGGGCAGCATCGATTTGCTGGCAACCGTCTCGTGAATTCAGATCTGCCCGAAACCGCGACTCCTGCGCGACCGCCGGAACAGCTGCCGCTTGAGCAGGTACTGGAGCGGGTCGCGGCCCAGGTGCTGCGGCTGGCGATCCCCGATTCCCCGTTCGGTGTGGGCGGCGCGGCCACCGACGCGCCGATCTCGACACCGCAGGTCGACGGCTTCGAGCCGCCGCTGATCGAAGTGCCGCCGGTGGTCGAGCCGGTGGCTCAGCCCCCGACCGAGACACCGGCCGAGGCGGTGGTCGAGCCCCCGACCGAGGCGGTGGCGGCGCAGCCGACCGAGCCGGCCCCCGATCCCGGCGCCGAGACCGAGCAGCGGATCGCGGCGCTGCGGGCCGCTGCGCCCCTCCCGGTCGCCCCGGTCGTGCTCGGCAGCAGCCGCGATCCTGCCTCGGTCCCCGCGCCGGAAGCGGCCCCGGCTGAGCGGCCCGCGGAATCGCGCCCGCGGACGCTGCGGGTGCATCGCCCGCGGCCGAGCCTGCGGCGGGTGCGGCCGCCATCGTCCAGCGAACCCTCGGCCGCAGCGCCGCGCACGGCGCCGCACACCGGCCTTTCCGAACAACTCATCCGGGCCGGCGAGACGCAGGTCCCGCACGACCACACCGACCGGCCGGTGACGGTTCGTCCGGCGACTACCGGGCCGGCGCGGGTGCCGGCGCGCGACCGGCCAATGCTGGCGCCGACCGGGCTGGCGCTAACCGGGCTGGCGCCAACCGGGCTGACGGCGGCTCCGGTGCCCGAGACCCGGCCGCTCACGCAGAACCGGCGGCTCTATCGCCGCGTCGTGCTCGCTGCCGAGCTGACGGTCAACGGCGCGCCGTGCCGCCTCATCGATCTGTCGATCGGCGGGTTCGCCGCGGCGGGCGCGCCAAAGCTCGCCGCCAATGCGGTCGTGCCGGTAACCTTGCGCATGAACATCGACGGCATCGATATCGGCACCCAGTTTTCGGCGCGCGTCGTCTATGCCAGCGCGGCGCGTGCCGCCGGCCGATTTATCGACCTCACCGCGGCGCAGACCGCGTTTCTGCGCTACATCGTCACCTGGCGCGGCGAGGCGATCGGTGCGATCGGCACCACCAACCTGCTCAACGCGATCACCCGCTGGCCGGAGCGTGCGTTCCAGCCGCATCCGAGCACGGCGCCCGCAGCGCCGCCGGCGGAGCGGCAGGGCTGGTGGACGCGCTGGTTCGGCCGCATCCCGCTCTTGGGCCGGCGCCGTCCCTGATCCCTCAGTAGATCACCACGCTGCGGATCGACTCGCCGGCGTGCATCAGCTCGAAGCCCTTGTTGATGTCGTCGAGCGGCATCGTGTGGGTGATCAGATCGTCGATGTTGATCTTCCCTTCCATGTACCAGTCGACGATCTTCGGCACGTCGCGCCGCCCCTTCGCGCCGCCGAACGCGGTGCCCTTCCAGATGCGGCCGGTGACGAGCTGGAACGGCCGGGTCGCAATCTCGGTCCCGGCCGGGGCGACGCCGATGATCGTCGAGACGCCCCAGCCGCGGTGGCAGCATTCGAGCGCCTGGCGCATCGTCTGCACGTTGCCGATGCACTCAAAGCTGTAATCGGCGCCGCCCTTGGTCAGGTCGACGAGATAGGGCACGAGGTCGCCCCGCACCTCGGCGGGATTGACGAAATGGGTCATGCCAAATTTCTCGGCCAGCGTCTTGCGGCGCGGGTTGAGGTCGACCCCGACGATCATGTCGGCGCCGACCATGCGGCAGCCCTGCAGGACGTTGAGCCCGATGCCGCCGAGCCCGAACACGACCACCTTGGAGCCGGGTTCGACCTTGGCGGTGTTGATCACCGCGCCGACCCCGGTCGTCACCCCGCAGCCGATGTAGCAGACCTTGTCGAACGGTGCGTCCTCGCGGATTTTCGCGACCGCGATCTCGGGCAATACGGTGAAGTTCGAAAAGGTCGACGTGCCCATATAGTGAAAGATCGGCTCGCCGCCGGCCGAGAATCGGCTGGTGCCGTCGGGCATCACGCCCTGGCCCTGGGTGGCGCGGATGGCGGTGCACAGATTGGTCTTGCCCGACAGGCAGCTCTCGCACTGCCGGCATTCCGGCGTGTAGAGCGGGATAACGTGGTCGCCCTTTTTGACGCTGGTGACGCCGCGCCCGACATCGACGACGACGCCCGCACCCTCATGGCCGAGGATCGACGGGAACAGCCCCTCGGAATCGGCGCCCGACAGCGTATAGGCATCGGTGTGGCAGATTCCGGTCGCCTTCACTTCGACCAGCACCTCGCCGTCCTTCGGCCCGTCGAGGGTGACGGTCTCGATCGACAGCGGCTTGCCGGCGGCTCGGGCGATGGCGGCGCGGGTCTGCATGAGAAGTCTCCGTCGGAACGCGGGCGTCTCGCCCGCCTTTGGTCGCCAGTATAACGCGGGCGTCTCGCCCGCCTTTGGTCGCCAGTATAGTGTGTCCCGGGCTCGGGTAGGCGAGGGGAAACCGATGCCACGCATCGCGGTTGGTCGCCACCTGCGCCGCGGCATGCGGCTGCGCCCGATGGGGCCGGAACAGCGTTGAGCCAATCGAGTCATTGCGAGACGCGCGGTGACACAGCAATCTCGCCGTCAAGAGCCGTCGGCGGAGCGGATTGCTTCGCTGCGCTCGCAACGATGTTACCCGGGAGAAAACCATGCCGTTCGCCCATCCCGAATTTCTGGTCGAGACCGAGTGGCTCGCCGCGCATCTCGGCGATCCAAATCTCATCGTGCTCGACGGCACGGTGCATCTGATCCCCGACCCAAAGATCACCTATACGGTCAAGTCTGGCCGAGAAGACTTTGAAAAAGGTCATACTCCCGGTGCGCAATTCGCAGATTTGCAGGCCGATCTGTCCGACAACACGCAGCAGAAGCTGCGCTTCATGCGGCCGGGTGCGGCCGAGTTCGCCGCGGCGATGGGGCGGTTCGGGGTCGGCCCGGACAGCCGTGTCGTGCTTTACAGCACTGCCAATCCGCAATGGGCGAGCCGCATCTGGTGGCTGCTGCGCACCTTTGGGTTCGACAACGCCGCAGTGCTCAACGGGGGCTTCCAGAAATGGACGCGCGAAGGCCGCCCGGTCGAGACCGGGCCGGCGCGCCCGCGCCCGGCGGCGCGGTTTGTCGTCAAGGAAGACCGCGCCGGGCTGATGGTCGGCAAGGAACAGGTGCTGGCCGCGATCGGCGACGCTAAAAGCTGCACGATCAATGCCTTGCAGGCCAACCAGCACGCCGGCGCCGGTGGCAACACTTATGGCCGGCCCGGCCGCATCGCCGGCAGCGTCAACGTGCCGACGGCCGGTCTCGTCGATCCAGGAACCGGCACGTTCCTGCCGGCCGACGCAATGCGCGCCAAGTTCGACGCAGTCGGCGCCTTCGACCGGCGCGTCATCACCTATTGCGGCGGCGGCATAGCCGCGAGCGCCACCGCGCTGGCGCTGGTCATGCTCGGCCACCCCGACGTGCGGCTCTACGACGCCTCGATGTCGGAATGGGCGGTCGACCCGAACCTGCCGATGGAAACCGGCTGAGACCTTCACCCGGCTTGCTGCGCTCGCCACCCTCTCCCGCATTGCGGGAGAGGGAAGGGTGAGGGTGGCTAAGCGACGTCGCGGTCGAGCAACTCGATCAGCACGTTCTGCGGGCCGCGGACAAAGGCGATGCGCACACCGGGGCGGATCGTCTTGGGCTCGACCGTGAACTCGACGCCTTTCGCCTTCAGCTCGGCGCACACCGCGTCGATGTCGTTGACCCTGAGCCCGATATGGTCGAGCCCGACAAAGCTGCCGTGTTCCTTTTCGGCGAGCGGCGAGTCATCCGGCACCTTGGCGATGAAGTGGTTGACGCCGCCGAGCTTGATGTCGGTGCGTTCGATTCCGTTCGACATGACCGATTTGATCACCTCGGCGCCGAACATCTTGCGATACCAGTCGGCAGTCGCGTCCGGGTCGGGGCTGCGCAGGTGGACGTGGTCGTAGCGGAAATCGGTCATCGCTCGCTCCCCTTTTGTGGATCATCGAGGTTGCTGCGGAGCACTATACATCGTCATTTCCGCGACCGCGGGAATCCAGGGGCTTCCGTGTTCTTGCGGTTTGCCCTGGGCCCCCGCTTTCGCGGAGACGACGACCTGGAGAAGGAGGTTTCCCGATGCGTTTCGGGCTGATGCTGCCGAGCTATTCGTTTGCCGATCTCGACTACGCCCGGGCCGGGCGGCTGCGCGATTTCGCCCGGCGCGCCGAGGCGATGGGCTACGAGGCGCTGTGGGTCGCCGAGCACCTGCTGACCGCGCGCGGGCTGTACGGCACGGCGTGGCTGTCGCCGCTCGAAACCCTCGCGTTTGCCGCCGGCTGCACGAGCAAAATCAAGATCGCCACCGGCATCCTGATCCCGCCGATCCGCAACCCGGTGTTCATGGCTAAGGAGATCGCCAGCCTGCACATGCTGTCAGGCGGGCGGTTCGAACTCGGCGTCGGGGTCGGCTGGGACGCGCGCGAATTCGCGGTCGCCGGGGTGCCGCTCAAGGAGCGCGGCGGCCGCACCGACGAGATCCTCGACGTTTTCGCCAAGCTGTGGCGCGGCGAGGAGGTGACGCATGCGGGCCGCTACTATCGCTTCGAGCGGGTGGCGATCGACCCGCCGCTCGCCGCGCCGCCGCGCCTGTGGGTGGCCGGCGGCGCAAAGCTGAAGACCGAATTGTCGCCCGACCCGGAAACCATCGCGCCGAGCGTGCTCGAACGCATCTGCCGGCGCGCCGACGGCTGGCTTGCCCGCGCTGCCGGGTCGAACGCCAGCGTCATCGCCGATTGGCGGCAGATCGTGCAGCGGCTCGATGCGCTCGGCCGCGACCCCGCCAGCCTGACCTTCGGGCACCTCAACTTCGCCCATGTCGTGCCGACCGACGATGCGGCAAAGGCGCTGGCGGTGCAGCGCCCGCTCTATGAGCGCATCATGGGCACTCACCGCTCGTTCGCCCACCTGCAGACCTGCTATCTGACCGGCACGGCGGCGCAGATGCGCGAGCGTATCGCCGAATTGGCCGCGGCCGGGCTGCAATATCTGGTGCTGTCGCCGCTCGACTACGATCTCGAACAGCTCGACCTGTGGGAGGCGGAAATTCTCCGCCATTTCCGGGAGGTGTAGCCGGCGTGCCCGGGGCGGCGGGTCAACCCTCGGCCTGTAGCTTCTGCTTACGCCAGACGGCGCGCTGATCCATGTCGGCAAATGGGGCGATGAAGAAACGAAAGAACCAGGACCGCCGCGCTCGCGGCAGGGTGGGTTCGGCGATCTGCGGGTGGTGGGAGGCGGTGATGATTTCGACGAAGCTCTGGGCGGGCGCGGGCATCGAACCAAACCTTTGCGCGATTGAACCGAACCTGCGCCGGGGCGTTTCGAGCGCCATCCTAGCCGGTCGCCGGCAACTGATCGTGTCGCAAACTATAGTTAATTTTTGGTTCCTGGGAGCGGGCTAATCCGTCGCGGCCTGGCGCGGAGGCGCCTGGATGACCGGCGCCGCGGCGGCGAGGATCTCGGCCGGGTCTCGGGTGCGTGGCGGGTAGATGCGCTGGCGGTTGATCGTTTGCTTGGTTTCCTTGGCTGCCGCCCCGGTCGCCGCTACCTGCCGGTCCCAGCCCTGGCAGTACACCGCGCCCCATTCGCCGAGGTCGAGGCAGGTGACGTAATAGCCGATCTCGAGCGGGATCGGCGCCACGCCGACCAGGTCGCACACGACGTTGTGCCCGGCGATGCGGCCCATCGGCCGGGCGTGCTGACACGACATGACCGAGAAATGCTCTCCGTCGAGCAGTGCGGCGGCCGCGTCGCCAGCGGCGAAAACGCCCTCGGCGCCCACGACCTTCAGAAAGCGGTCGACCGAGACGCGGCCGAACCGGTCGTGCTCTCCGGGCAGCGCCGCGGCGAGCGGGTGGGCGCGCATGCCGCCGCACCACATCATGGTCGCGGCCTCGATCGCCTCGCCCGACGACAGGCGCGCGCCGCCGGCATTGACCGAATCGAGGGTGACCCCGGTGCGGGTCTCGACCCCCAGCGCGGCGAGCGCCTCGGCGATCACGGCGCAGGCTTGGTCACCCATGTTCGAGCCGATGCGTGGCGCGCGGTCGGCAAGGATCACCCGCGACCCGGCGTCCCCGGCAAGGTCGCGCAGCCAGGTCGCGAGCTCGCACGCCGCCTCGACGCCGGTCAACCCGCCGCCGACCACCAGCGCCGTGAACCGCCCCGGCGCCGCGGGCCGCGCCGATAGCGCCGCAAGGTGGGCACTCAGCCGCGCCGCCGCGTCGTAGGTGTCGACATCAAAGCCGTGCTCGGCGAGGCCCGGCACCGGCGGGCGCACCAATTCGCTGCCGAGCGCGAACACCAGCCGGTCGTAGGGCAGTATTTCCGACCGGCCCGCGACCGTGCAGGCGACCGCCTGGGCGGCGGTGTCGATCCCGCTCACCTCGCCGGCGACCAACTCGACTCCGATCGGCTGCAGCACCTCGCCGAGCGGCACACGCACATCGCTCAGATCGCGCTCGTAATTGCGCACGCGGATCGCGTGATACGGGTCGCGGTTGACCAGCGTCACGCCGACATCGCTGTGCGGAATCTTCAGTTCCGCCAGCTTGCGCGCCGCGCCGACCGCCGCGATCAGCCCTGCGAACCCGCCGCCCAGCACCATAATGCGTTTCATCAGGCCTCCGCTCAGTCCGCAGCAATGTTTTGCTCGCCGCGGCGTCGACCGCAAGCTACATCACCGGATGCGTGACCGCGACGATCCGGCGTAATCTCCGGCGCCAACGGAGAGACCGATGAAGATCAAATCCGTCAACGCCGCGTGGGTACACATCCCGATCCCGCCGGAGCGGCAGCACACCAGCGATTTCGGCAAGACGCTGTCGTTCGACGGCACGATCGTGCGCATCGAGACCGAGTGCGGCCTCGTCGGCTGGGGCGAGGCCAAGGCGCAGGTCGGCGGCATGGCGCAGAACCAGGCGCTGACCGCGCTGGTCAACGAGGAATTCGCACCGCTGTTGAAGGGCGAGGATGCGCGCGACATCACCCGGCTGTGGGAGACGCTCTACAGCGGCAGCCGCGGGCACTATGCGCTGCGCGAGGGGCGGGTGTTCCCGGTGCTCGGCCGGCGCGGCATCACCGTGTCGGCGATCAGCGGCGTCGATTGCGCGCTGTGGGACATTCTCGGCAAGTCGCTCGGGGTGCCGGTGTGGCGGCTACTCGGCGGGCGGCGCGCGGAAACGATGCCGGCCTACGCCTCGGGCGGCTGGGCCGGGCCGGATCGGATCGGCGACGAACTGTTGGGCTATGTCAAGCGTGGCGGGTTCGGCGCGGTCAAGATGCGGGTTGGGATCATCGACGGCGATCCGCGCCATTCGGCCCGTCGCGTGCATGCCGCCCGCGAAGCGCTGGGGCCGGAGATCGGGCTGATGTGCGACGCGCACGGCACGATGTCGGTGGCCGAGGCCAAACGCTTCTGCCGCCTCGTTGAGGATTGCGATTTGATGTGGTTCGAGGAGCCGGTGACCGCCGACGACAAAGCCGGCTGCGCCCAGGTGCGCGCCGCCACCGACATCCCGATCGCCGCCGGCGAAAGCGAGTTCACCCGCCACGATTTCCGCGACCTCGCGCTCGTCGGCGCGGTCGACATCATGCAGCCCGACCTGGCGATCTGCGGCGGCATCACCGAGGCGATGCGCATCTCGGCGCTGGCCAGCGCCCACAATTTGAAGCTCGCGCCGCATCTGTGGGCCGGCGCGCCGGCCTTTGCCGCCGGGCTCGCGGTCGCCGCCGTCTCGCCGGCCGGGTTCATCGTCGAATATTCGCTGGGTGCAAACCCGCTGCTGCACGACCTGGTCGAGGAGGAATTTCCGGTGAAGGACGGAATGATCGAGGTGCCGGACCGGCCCGGGCTCGGCATCACCGTGCGCGAGGACTTTCTCGCCAAGCACGCGGTGAAATCATGAAGGCATTGTTTCTCGGCAATGTCGCCGTCGATACCTACGAAGGTGTCAAGGGCGAGCTGCCGCCGGCGCTCGACTGCATCATCCTCAACGACCCGATCGACCGCGCCCGCCTGCCGGCGGCGGCGGCCGACGCCTCCATCCTGGTCAGCAACCGCTGGCTTCCGGATTTTCCGCCGGCGCCTCGCTTGCGGCTGGTGCAATCGGTGGCGACCGGGGTCGAGCTGTTCGATCTCGCCTCGCTGCCCAAGGGCTGCGCGATCTGCAACGCGTTCGGCCACGAGACCGCGATCGCCGAATACATCGTCATGACGTGGCTGGCGCTCAATCACCGGCTGCCGGAGATATCCGGCGAGTTCCGCACCCGCGGCTCGTGGCGCACGAGCTGGGTGCAGAGCGGCGCGCCGCACGGCGAGGTGCGCGGCACGACGCTCGGCATCGTCGGCTACGGCAGGGTCGGGCGCGAGGTCGCCCGGCGCGCGGCGCCGTTCGGCTGCCGTATCCTCGCCGCCAACCGCAGCCCGCGCGATGCCGAGCCGGGGGTCGAGCGTGTCTATCCGCTGGCCGATCTCGACGCGATGCTGCCCGAATGCGACACGATCGCGCTGTGCACCGCGCTCGGCCCTGAAACGACCGGGCTGATCGATGCGCGGCGCCTGTCGCTGATGAAACCGACCGCGTTCCTGATAAACATCGCGCGCGGCCAGGTGATCGACGAGGAGCCGCTCTTCGCCGCGCTGCGCGACGGCACCATCGGCGGCGCCGCTCTCGATGTGTGGTGGCAATACCCGACCCCCGCCGACCCCGAGCGGCGCGGCTCGCGCCACCCGTTTCACGAGCTGCCCAATGTCATCGTTACGCCGCACAATTCCGGCTGGACCGGCGGCATGATCCGCCGCCGCTGGGACGAGATCGTCGACAATCTCGGCCGCTTCGTGCGCGGCGATCGCCTGATCAACCTGGTCACGACCGTTTGAGGGATTTGCAATGAAGGTATCTTTTGTCGGCAATTTCGGCGCCCGGCCCGAGGTCGCCAAGGCGATCATCGAAAAGGTTACGGAAACGATCGAGCCGACCATCCTGTTCGATATCGGCGACGGTCAGCGGCTGATCCCCGCGCTCGCCGACGCGGAGATCGTCGTCAGCCACATCTGGAAGGCCGATTTCCCGCCGGCGCCGCGGCTCAAATTCCTGCAATCGCCGGCGGCGGGCCTTGACCTGATCGATCTGCCGTCGCTGCCGCGCGGCGTCACCGTCTGCAACGTCGACGGCCACGAGCAGGCGATCGCCGAATACGTGCTGATGACGATGCTGGCGATGAGCCACAAGCTCGTCGACATCGCCACCGCGTTCCGCGACCGCGGCTCGTGGACCGGGGGCGGCGCCGGCGGCGGGCCGCTGCACGGCGAAATCCTCGGCAAGACCGTGGGGATCGTCGGCTATGGCAAGATCGGCCGCGAGGTCGCGACGCGCGCCGCGGCATTCGGTTGCCCCGTGATCGCCGCCAACCGCAGCCCGGTCGCCGACAAGGGCGCGGCGTCGGAAATCTACCCGCTCGGCGAGCTCGACCGCATGCTGCCGCGCTGCGATTTCGTGGTGATCGCCGCCGGGCTCGGGCCGGAAACCCGCAATCTGATCGACGGCCGGCGGCTGGCGCTGATGAAGCCGACCGCACTGCTTATCAATATCGGCCGCGCGCCGATCGTCGATGAGGAGGCGCTTTACGCGGCGCTGCGCGACAACAGGATCGGCGGCGCCGCGATCGATGTGTGGTGGCGTTATCCGACGCCCGCCGAGCCGAATGCGCGGCCCGCGAACCTGGCGTTCCACGAGCTGCCCAACGTACTGATGACACCGCACTGCTCGAGCGCGACCGATGGCGCCCGCGCCCGCCGGCTCGGCGGCATCGCGGTCAACATCGACCGCTTCGTGCGCGGCGAAGCGCTCCGCAACGCGGTGCTGACGACGTAGCCTGCGCGCGTGGCGACCGTTCCAAGGAGAAGCTGATGGCCGATGATGTCGCGTTTCTTTCCGCGACCGAGCTGGTGCGGCGCTATCGCGACCGGAGCCTGTCGCCGGTCGCAGTGATCGACGAGACGCTGCGGCGGCTCGAAGCCTTCGAGGGAGCGGTCAACGCGTTCGTCCTTTACGACCCCGAGACGGCGCGCCGCATGGCGCGCGAATCCGAGGCACGCTGGGCCCGGGGCGAACCCCTGGGCCTGGTCGACGGGGTTCCGGTCGCGCTCAAGGACACGCTGCTGACCCGCGGTTGGCCGCGCCTTGTCGGCTCGAGGACGATCGATCCAAACCAGAACTGGCACGAGGACTCCCCGGCAGTGGCACGGCTGCGCGCCGAGGGCGCGGTATTTTTCGGCAAGACGACGACACCCGAATTCGGCTGGAAGCCGGTGACCGATTCGCCGCTCTCCGGCGTCACCCGAAACCCGTGGAACCTCGCGCGAACGCCGGGCGGGTCGAGCGGCGGCAGTGCCGTCGCGGTGCTCAGCGGCATCTGCCCGCTCGCGGTCGGCACCGATGCCGGCGGCTCGATCCGCATCCCGGCTGCATTCTCCGGCGTGTTCGGGCTCAAGGCGACGTTTGGCAAGGTCGCGCTCTACCCGTCCTCGGCCTTCGGCGACGTGTCGCATGTCGGGCCGATGTCGCGCACGGTCGAGGATTCGGCGCTGATGCTCGATGCGATGAAGGGGCCGGATTCGCGCGACTGGTTCAGCCTGCCCGACGACGGCATCGCCTATCGCGACCGGGTGCGCGAAGGTTCGCTCAAAGGCAAACGCGTTGCGCTGTCGCCGACGCTCGGCTACCACGAGCCAACGCCGGCGGTTAGGGCGGCCGTGGAGCAGGCCGGCAAGATGTTTGCCGAACTCGGCGCGAACGTCGAGCCAGCCGACCCGTTTTCGCAATCGCCATGGCCGGTGTTCGAGACGCTGGCCCGGGCGGGGATGTGGGCGCTGTTGCGGGCGATCCCGCCCGAAAAGGTGGCGCTGATGGACCCCGGCCTCGTCGCTCTGTGCCGCAGCGGCGAGGCGGTGACGCAGGCCGAATTGGTCGATGCGATCGGCCGGCGCGTCGCGCTGGGTGCGCAGCTCTGTCGGTTTTTCGAGCGTTACGATTTGGTGCTTTCGCCGACCATGCCGATCCTCGCCCCCTATGCCGAGCCGCGCGGCGACGGTGTGCCCGACTCGGTGAATTTCGGCGACTGGCTCAGCTATACCTGGGCCTTCAACCTGACCAAGAACCCATCCGCCTCGATCCCCTGCGGCTTTGCCGACGGGCTGCCGATCGGGCTGATGGTGACCGGCGCGCTTTACGACGATCTCGGCGTGCTGCAGGCGTGCCGCGCGTACGAAGCGGCAGCCGGAACCCCGTGGCCGAGCCCCGCGCTCGCCGCCGCCCTCGACAGGATCGCCGCCGATCGAGGCCCCGCGGTCAAGGCCAAGATACGGCCGTCGCTTGCCGCGTCGTAATCGCATGCCGGCCGCCGCGAGGTTGCTGGCGGCGGCTTGCGGCCTGATCGTTGCCGCGCTGGCCGCCCAGCCGGCGGCGGCCAAGCCGATCGCCGGCCCGTGGGTCGAACTCGGCCCCGACGGCACCGCGTCGGTGCGCGAGGTCGTCGCCTCCGGCGTGCGCGCCTGCCCGCGCGTCGTCGCCGACGGCAACACCGTAGAGGCGCGCCAGCGCGGCGCGGCCGACGGCGCCTTTCCGATCACCGTGTGCGCGACGCAGGTGCCGGCGAACACGAAGCACCTCACTGTCGACGGGAAAACGGTGCCGATCGTGCCGCCGACGATCCGGCGGATCGTCGTGTTTGGCGACACCGGGTGCCGCGTCCTGGCGCACTTTGCGCAGGATTGCAACGACCCGAAGGCCTGGCCGTTTCCGACGATCGCCAGGCTGGCGGCGGCGCGCCATCCCGATCTGGTGATCCATGTCGGAGACTACTACTACCGTGAAGCCGCGTGCCCAACGGGCAGCAAGGGCTGCCCCGGCACGCCGCACGGCGACAACTGGGAAGCGTGGAAGGCGGATTTCTTCGACCCTGCGGAACCGCTGCTCGCCGCGGCGCCGTGGGTCATGTCGCGTGGCAACCACGAATTGTGCCGCCGCGGCGGCAAGGGCTGGTTCCGCCTGCTCGATCGACGGCCGATGCCGGTTGCCTGCGACAACATGACCGCGCCCTACCGGATCGAGACCGGCGGGCTCAGCCTCTTGATGTTCGACGATGCCGATGCCGACGATTTTACGACCGAACCGAAAAAAGTCGCCGCCTATGCCGCGCAGCTCGCCGGGCTGTTGCGCCGGGCGCCGCCGCATTCGTGGCTGGTGACCCATCGCCCGGTCTGGGCCCTGGCGATGGGAAACCTGCCCGGCGTCCCGCTCAACCTGACCGGCCAGGCGGCGATCAGGGGGCATGTGCCGCCGACGCTCGACATGGTCGTTTCCGGCCACCTGCACGATTTTGCCAGCTACCAGTTCGGGCCGAAAAGGCCGTCGCAGCTGATCGCCGGCACCGGCGGCGATACGTTGCTGCCGGTCACCCCGATACCGCTTGCCGGCGAGACGATCGACGGCCTCAAGGTGCAGAAGGGGATGACGCTGGCGCGCTTCGGTTATTTTGTGATGGACCGAGCCGAGACCGGCTGGAACGGCACGTTTTACGGGATTGACGACGGCGTGCTCGCCCGCTGCCATATCGCCGCCCGCACCCTCGACTGCCGGTGACGCATCTGCCTCATTATTGCGCCGTGCTGGGGCTTGACCGGTCGCGGCGGGAACGGTACGTGACCGGCAGCGGCATTTTCGCCGCGGTGTCACCGAATCGTCGCGGCGAACTTTTGCTCGCGGGCGGCAGGCACTTTTGTCGCTCACGGGAGGGCGCTTATGACGACCGACAGTAGCCCGGTGCTTAGCGGGCTTCGTGCGATTACCCGCTATCAGTGGATAGTCTTCTTCGTGGTGTGGGCGGGGTGGACCCTCGACGCCGCGGATTTCGGCCTGTATTCGCTGGTGCTGCGGCCCGCGGTGACCGAGCTGCTGGGCTTTACCGGCAACGGCACGCTCACCGCCGCGCAGCTCGCCCAGCTCGGCAAGGTGGGCGGCCTGCTCAGCATGTGCGGGCTCCTCGGATGGGCGGTTGGCGGCTTTCTCTTCGGCGTCATCGCGGACTATCTCGGCCGGGTGCGGGCGCTGATGTTCAGCATCCTGATCTTCAGCGTCTTCACCGCGCTACAGGGCGTGTCGCATAGCGTCTGGGATTTCGGCGCCTACCGCTTCATCGCCGGGATCGGCACCGGCGCCGAGCTGATGGTCGGCATTCCGCTGTTGGCCGAGACGCTGGGTGAGACCTATCGCGCGAAAATCGCCGGGGTGATGATGACCGGCGGCGCGATCGGCACGTTCCTCGGCGCCTGGGCCTATGGCCTCGTCGGCGGGTTCGGCTGGCGCGTTGTGTTTTTCATCGGCGTCGTGCCGGCGATCCTGCTGGCGGTTGTGCGCGGCCGGATGACCGAGCCCGACCATTTCGTCGCCGTGCGGGAGCGTCGCGAGGCGGTGGCCGCGGGCCGGAAAACGGCGGAAGACGACCATCAATTCATGGCCTTCGTGCCGGCGCAGCTCTTCAATCGCGAAAACCGCTTCAACACCCTTGTCGGGTTGCTGTTCGGGATGGGATCGCTGCTGGCGATCTGGACCACCAACATCTGGCTGCCGACGATCCTGTCGCTGATGGTACAAAAGGGCGGGATCAGCGGTGCCAACGCGGTGCCGTTTGTTTCCCACGGGATCATGGTCTGGAGCATTGGCGGGATCTTCGGCTATGCCGCGTTCGGCTTTATCGCGGATATAATCGGCCGCCGCCTGACGATCGCGTTCTACAGCATCGGGTCGGTCGCGCTCAGCCTGATCCTATACCTGGTGCTGCCCGCTTATGAGCCGTGGTACCCGATCGTATTGCCAATATTCGGGTTCTTCGTGTTCGGGGTGTTTTCGGGCCATGCGGTTTATCTTCCCGAGCTGTTTCCGACCCACATCCGCTCGAGCGGGGTTGCATTTTGCAACGGCACCGGCCGCGTCGTTACCAGCTTCGGGCCGCTGGTCGCTGGGCTGATGGTCGGGGTGTTCGGCAGCTTCAACAAGGTGACCGCGGTGATGAGCTGCTTTGCGCTGCTCAGCGTGGTCGCGGTCATCCTCGGGCGCGAAACCAAGGACGAGGCGCTGCCGCGCTGATCGTCGACGTCGGCCCGTCCGGCCTTTGATTCGCCAGGCGAAGGCCGGTTGCGGCCGGCCTCACGCTTGCGCGCTGGTCAAAAAAAGGTCAGATTTGCCGGCTAGAGGGAACTGCTCGCGACTGGCCGTGCGGGCTTTGTGCTGGCGGCGCAACGCGCCAGCCGCCCGAATAAACCCCACAGACTATCGGTGCCGATGAACAAAGTATATTCGGTTCTCATCCGGCGTTTCTCGTTTGACCATCTGGGCCGGCGCCTGGTGCCGGCCGTTTTCGGCGCGGTGGCCGCAGCCGCGGTTGCGGCTTGGCCCTGCGGCGCATCGGCGCAGACCGTGCGCGATCTGGTCTATAAAGTGGTCCACGCGACCTATGGCGATATCGGCACCTACGCCAACCAGGTAACCACCTCGGGTGATGCGACGACGGTCAAGACCACCGTGCATCTCGCGGTCAAGGTTCTCGGCATCGTCGTGCACCGGGAAAACGACGAGCGCACCGAGCAGTGGCGCAACCACCGGCTGGTCGCGTTTCACAGCGTCACCGACAAGAACGGCACGACCATCGTCGTCGACGGCCGGGCCGAGGGCGACAAATTCATGATTACCTCGCCGCGCGGCACATTCGCTGCGCCGGCCACGGTGCAGCCGGCCAACCCCTGGTCGCTGGCCTCCCTGCAATCGACCACGATGATGCGGGTCGACACCGGCAAGGTCGAGTCGGTCCGGGTGCTGGGCGGCCAGGCGGCCACGGTCAATGTCGACGGCACCTCGGTCGCAACCCGGGAATATCAGATCGACGGCGGCCAGAAATACCGCGTCTGGTTTAACCAGAAGGGCATCCCGGTCAAGTTCACGGTCGACGACGACACCGGCAAGGTCACCTTCTTGCTGATCCGCTAGACGCGAGATCGCCGCAGCAGGCACCCGAGCGGCGACCTTTAAGAAGCCGGCCGGTGGTGGTAGATTCGCTGCGGTTTAAAGCTCACGGCGAGGAGGAGTTGTGGTTGTGGGTGAGGTCGGCCTCGTCGCCTCGTCGCATCAGCCGTGGACGCTCGACAGCCTTGACTGGAACGCCGTGCAGCGCACCCCGCAGGATGCGCGGGACGCGCTGTTCTACATGGTCGCGGCGGCGTCGTTCATGGAGATCACGACCGACCGCTACACCCAGAACCTGATCGACAGGTTCCGTGGCGACGCCGAAATCACCGGATGGCTGGCCGACCACTGGCTGCCCGAGGAATTGCAGCACGGCGAGGCGCTGCGCCGCTATGTGCGCACAGCCTGGCCGGAATTCGACTGGGATTCGGTCTACGAGCGGTTCACGGCCGAATTCGCGCCGTATTGCGCCGGCGAGCGGCTCGAACCCAGCTGCAGCCGCGAAATGGCCTCGCGCTGCGTCGTCGAGATGGGTACCGCGAGCTTCTATACGACGCTGAGTCGGATCAGCGCCGAGCCGGTGCTGGCCGATCTCGCCCACCTGATCGCCGCCGACGAGGTTCGCCACTACAAGCATTTCTACCGTTATTTCCGGCGCTATCAGGGCGCCGAGCGGACCGGCCGCGGCGGCATCGTAGCGGCCTTGTGGCGCCGGCTGCGGATGATCGACGGCGAAGACAACGTGATCGCGGTCAAGCACCTCTATCAGGCACGCCATCCCGGGCAGGTCTTCGACCGGCGGGCCTACAAGGCGATTCGCCGCGGTTCGCGCGAGGCAGTTCGCGGCCACTTCCCGCACCGCATGTGCGTCGGCATGCTGCTGCGTCCGCTCCGGCTCAGCCCGCGCGCGCAGCACCTCACCGCCTCGATCGTCGAGGCCGTGGTCCGCCGCATCGTGCCGTAGCGGCGCAGCTCAGCCGGAACGCCGCGACCGCCGAGTCTGCCGCCGCCCCTTCCCGCCCCGCGAGGAAGGGTGGAAATCCCCGCGGAATGTGCTCTAAGACCCGACGGCGAAAAGCTCGAGCGGGGCGGGACGTGGCTTACATCAGCGCGGCAACAATAGCTTATGTCGAGGGCATCGGCGCCGAGGCCGAGCGCATCGAGACGCCGTGCGGCGATGGTGCGCTGGTGTGGCGGCGCTGGGGCGCCGGCGGCCCGCCGCTCGTGCTGCTGCACGGCGGCTATGGCTCGTGGATGCATTGGGTGCGCAACGTGATCCCGCTGTCGCGCCAGTTTACTGTGTACGCTTGCGACCTGCCGGGGCTTGGCGAATCGGCGACGCCGCCCGAGCCGTGGACCGCGGCCGGCCTCGCCGAGATCATCGTCACCGGGCTCGACATCGTGCTGCCGCGCGGCGCCCGGCCGCATATGGCCGGGTTTTCGTTCGGCGGGGTGATTGGCGGCGTCGTCGCGGCACAGCTCGGCGACCGGCTCGAGGGGTTCATCGTCGTCGGCTCGAACGGGCTCGGGCTCGAACGCTCGCCGACACCGCTCGAGCGGGTGGCGGCCGGGGCCGGCGAGGAGCAGGAATTCGCCACTCACCGCTATAACCTGAACCAGCTGATGATCGCCGATCCGGCCAAGATCGACGAGTTGGCGCTCTATCTGCAAAAGACCAACCATGCCCGCGCGCGCATGCGCAGCCGGCGGTTTTCGCGCTCGGGGGCGCTGATCGAGGCGCTGCCGCAGATCAAGGCCCGGCTCGACGGCATCTGGGGCGAGCGCGACGCCACCGCCTATCCGCATGTCGACGAGCGTGCCCGCATCCTGCGCGGCGTACAGCCGGGCGCACGGTTCGCCGTGGTGCCCGGTGCCGGGCATTGGGTGCAGTTCGAGGCGGCAGACCGGTTCAACCAGCTGCTTGCCGAGTTTGCCGGCGGATAGAAGGAAGCCGCATCATCCGTGCGGCAGCGGAACCAGCAGCAGAAAGCCGTTGGCGGTCAGTGCCACGCCGCACAGCGCGAGCATCGCGCTGACGCCGAGCAGCCGGCGCGACGAGGCAACGATACTGACCGAGCCGAGCACGATTGCGATCTGCAATAGCGCCTCGGCGAATTCGAAATTCGGGTTGCGCGCGGCGGCTTCATCGCGCCGCGCCTCCCAATGTTTTGCGAGGGCCAGCAGCTCCTTCTTGCCGTTGGCGGTCGCCGGCTCGCTCTCATAGCGGGCGGCCAGCTCGCGATAATGCTTGATTAGCGCCTGCGCCTTATCATTGCCGGCGCCAAAGCCGGCTTCGAGCAGGTCGGCCGCGGTCTGGTACTGTACCTGACGCAGATATTTGGCCTGGTAGTAGGCATAGGTGTCGGAAGCGTGGATATTGGCCGAGAGCAGCTCCTTGGTGGCCGCACCGCCGCCCAGCGTGGCGATCGCGAGCAGCATCGCGACGACGCCGAGATAGATCCCGGCGAATTTGCGCAGGCCGTCCGGCGGCGCGTCACGGTGTCCGTGCTCGTGCGGGGAATGGTGAATGTGTTCAGCGATTTCGTGCGCTTCCATCGGTCGCCTTACGATGCTGACTGGGGGCAGTTGCGGCGAGTAGGCCGGGCCGGAACGGCCGAATCTGCTCGACCGCTCGCGGCGGAGCTTTTAGCATGCGTGGCATCGGCATGACAGGCGCGCACGCGGTGCTGGCGCGGCAAAGCCTCGGCGGTGCTGCCGGGGAACAGGGGAACAGGGCACTCCGCGCTGAGCCATGATGCACATCCATCAGCTCATCGCCGAGCACGGCGCCTATTTCTATGCGCTGGTGCTGATCTGGACGTTTCTCGAAGGCGAGACGGTGGTGCTGCTTGCCGGCTTTGCCGCGTCGCAGGGCTTCGTGCATGCCGAATTGCTGCTTCCAGCCGCCTGGCTCGGCAGTTTTGCGGGGGACCAGTGCGGTTTCTGGCTCGGGCGTCATTGCGGCAAGCGGCTGCTCGCCCGCTTTCCGCGCTGGCGGCCCGGGGTCGATGCCGCGCTTTATTGGATAGAGCGCTACAATGCCGGCTTCATCCTGACATTTCGCTTTATTTACGGGGTGCGCAACATCTCGTCGTTTGCGCTGGGTATGAGCGCGGTCGGATGGCAGCGGTTTCTGCGCCTCAACCTGCTGGCTGCGGGGCTGTGGGCTGCCTGCTTTGTCGGGGTCGGATACTTCCTCGGCAACGTGCTGCGCGCCGCGATGCCAGAGATCGCGCGCTCGTTCCGCCTGTCGATGCTGGCCGCGCTGATCGTGGTCGGCGGCGTGTCGTGGCTGCTGCACCGGTTGAAACGGCGGCGGCCCCGAGTTCCTCCCGGCACCCGCATCGCGACGCCGCCGCCCGGCGAATAGCCGGTACGCCCAAGGGTCAGGGGGCGATCGCCACCGGAGTGCCGACGGCGAGCCCCAGCACCGCGCTGGCACGACGGCGATTGACCGCGATCTCGGCCAGCCCGTTTGAGTTGACGTACCAGAACGCCTCGCCCGCACCGACCGCCGAAAACGTCGCGGCCGGCGCGACGGTACGGCCGCGCGCGGTCAGGCGCGCTGCCGCCGGCACGGCGCTGCCGCGCAGCCCGGTCAGCGCGTTGCCGTAGTGGTCGATATAGACGATCTCGGCCAGATCGTCCGGCCAGTCCGCCTGTCGCAGCGGCACGATCGGATGGCCGAGGCTCGCGCACGCCTCGCCGCGGGCGAGGCGTGCGGCGACCGGGGCAAACAGGTCGCGGCCGTGGAAGCTCACCGAGAGATCCGGCGGCTGCCAGGTGATTTCCCAGCAGCGTGAGGTGCCGTCCCGGCGCTGCACAATTTCGAACAGCCCGTTGTCGGGGCCAACGTAGAACTTGCCCGCCGCCTCGACGATCAGTGCGCGTCGCGCACCGCCGACCCCGGGGTCGACGACCGACAGGAACACCGTTGCCGGCGGGAACCACGCGGCATGGGCAGCCAGCAGATAGGCCCCGGGTCGCGGCGCGCCGGCCGGCGCGTCGGCAAACAGCGAGACCACCGGTACGCCTGGCGCGTCGCGCCGCAGAACAGCGGTCATCTGGCCGGTGTAGGGGCCTGAGAGGCCAAAATCGGTGAATAGCGCAATCATCGTGCGACTATGCCGCCGCCCCCGTTGCCTCGGCAAGCCGGACCCGCCGGTGTTGTGACTGTCGCGTTTGTCTTGCGCCAGGCCATGCTACCCTTCGGCGGAACTTTGCCTCTGGCCGTACGATTTCTTGCAAAGCGTGTTGGTTGCGGTATGGTTTTAGAGACGGGGTCTCAAGACTTGGGGGATGTAAATGAAAAGGCTCGCACTAGCGGCGGCGCTGGGGGCGATGGCGCTGCAGCAGCCGGCGGTGGCGGCGGTGCGGGGTGCCTGCTACACGTCGGCAGCAATGGAGGCCGATCAGGCGATTCGCTACATGACCGACCTGATGGTCGTCAGTACGGCCTGCCAAGATCAGGTCTATGTCAAATTCCGCCTGCGCAACCAGGATGCGATCCGCGACTATCAGCATACGATGATCAGCCATTTCCACGGCACAGCGCGGTTTGACAATTGGGACACGCAGCTGGCCAACGAGCTGGCGCTGAAGCGCAACGTCTTGCCGACGCCGCAGATGTGCCAGCAGGCGGCGGGAATGCTGGCCAGGGCCGGCACGCTCGACACTGCCGGGTTTCGCGCGTTTGCCGCGGCAATGGCGGCCAAGGCCACAAGCATGTATCACAAATGCGGCCGGTGAGTGGCCGGTGCGCCGGGTGCTAGCCGGCTGAGAGGCGCGCCAGCCGGGCAACTCCGGCGAGGCCCAACGCCGATATCCCGGCCATGAACAGATAGGCGTGCCCGCCGAACCGGGCATAAAGCGCGCCGGCGCCGAGCATCACCAGGCCGCTGCCGAGCCCGGCCGACACCGCGGCGTAGAGCGTCTGCGCGCTCGCTGCGGCGTCGGGCGGCACCGTGCGCGACAGATGCATCATCGCGCCGAGATGCGCCGCGCCGAAGGTCAGTGCGTGCAGCAACTGCAGCATCGCCGCCGCCGGCAAGCCCGGCAGGATGCCGGCGAGGCTCCAGCGCACGATTCCGGCGATGCCCGACAGCGCCATCAGCCCGAACGGTCCGAGCCGCGCAGTCAGCCGCCCGCCGAGCCAGAACAGCGCGATCTCGGCGAGCACCCCCTCGGCCCACAGAGCACCGATCACCGGGGCGGAAAACCCGAGCCGTCGCCAGTACAGCGTGCCGAACCCGTAATAGAGCTGATGGCTCGATTGCAGCGCCGAGGCCGAGACCACGAACAGCCAAAAGCGCCGGTTCGCGGCAAATCCCGCGAGCGCTGCCCAGCGGGCCGTGGCGGCTAGCGGCGACCCGGCCGGCGGCAGCGCCAGGCAGGCGCCGAGCAGCAGCACGATGCCGCCGAGCACCAGCCACAGCACGCGGTTTCCCGGCGCAGCGCCGGGCAGCACGGCGAGGATCAGGCCGCTGGCAAGCGCCGCGACGATGAAGCTGACCGAACCCCACACGCGGATGCGGCCGTAATCGAACCCGCGCTCGCGGACCGCGGCCAGGGTGATGCTGTCGCCGAGCGGCATCAGCGCTGATTGCGCGACCCCGGCGGCAAGGCTCAGCCACAGGATCGGCCAGAACCCGGCAGCCGGCAGCAGCGCCACATAGAATCCGAGCGCGGTCGCGGCGAGCCCGACCATCACCGCGCGCCGGCCGCCGAGCCGGTCGGCCAGCGCGCCGATCGCCGGCGTCACCGCCACCTTGGCCCACAGTGCCGCGGCGAACACGGTGGCGATCTCGCTTGCATCGAGACCCCGGCCGGAAAGCCATACCGGCCAGAACGGCAACTGGATGCCGACGATCAGAAAGCTCGCCGCATAGAACGCCGCGAGCCGCACCGTCATCGGCGACAGCTTTGTAAATGTCATCTCACGCCGCAGTCTCGACGATCGGCGGTGTCATGCCCATTTCAGTTACAGTGCTGGGAATCTTCAATCAGGCAAGCGCGCTGGCGTCGGTGGTGATCATCGACATCGTGCTCGCCGGCGACAATGCGATCGTGGTCGGGATGGCCGCCGCTACGTTGCCGGTCGAGCAGCGGCGCCGCGCGATCGTCAGCGGCATCGCCGCGGCGACGGTGTTGCGCATCCTGTTCGCCGTGCTGGCGATGCGGCTGCTGGAGGTGATCGGCCTGAGGCTCGCCGGCGGCGTGCTGTTGTTGTGGGTTGCGTGGAAGCTTTATCGCGAGCTGCGCCATGCCCGTCCAGCGGTCGCGCACCAGCCGGCCGCGCCGGCGGGCGGCAAGACCGTGCGGCAGGCGGTGACCCAGATCGTCGTCGCCGATCTGTCGATGTCGCTCGACAATGTCATCGCCGTGGCTGGGGTGGCCCGCACCCAGTCCGAGCCTTGGGTGCTGGTGGTCGGGCTGGTGCTGTCGGTGGCGCTGATGGGCATTGCGTCGCATTACATCGCCCGCCTGCTCGCGCGCTATCCGTGGATCGCGTGGATCGGGCTGGCGATTATCACCCTTGTCGCGCTGCGCATGATCTGGGGCGGCTCGACCGAGATCATCAACGATACCGCCCTTCTCACCCTCCCGAAAATCTAGCGCTACAGGGCCAATTCCCAGGTCTCGCCGACCAGGTCGCGGCCATAGGCGTGATCGGGGTGCTGCTCGATGCGGCGGAAGCCGGCGACTTCGTAGATCCGCCGGGCCGCGGTCAGCACGCTGTAGGTGGTCTGCATGATACGGCAGTAGCCGACGCGGCGGGCGAACAGGACGCATTCCTCGACAAGCCGCGCGCCGATGCCGAGGCCGCGCGCCTCGGCATCGACCAGCAGGATGCGAAGCTGCGCAACCGCATCGGTGTGCCGCACCAGCGCGACCGAGCCGACGCTTCGCCCGTCGATTTCGGCGATCCAGCACGCTTCGCGCCGCGCATCGAAATCGCGCAGGAACTGCGCCGCGATCTCGGCCACCATCGCCTCGAACCGCGCGTCCCAGCCGTATTCGCCGGCATAGACCGCACCGTGGCGTGACACGACCCAGCCGAGATCGCCCGGCCGGTGCGGCCGCAGAACATAGGCGGCCGCGCGTGGCGGACCGCCGGCAACCAGGCCGGCGATCTCACGCATCGCCCGGACGAGCGCCGCCTGCTGCGCTGGCGACAGCGGCTCCAGCAGCTTGGCGGTGGCCGACTTGGCGCCGGCATCGAGCGGGGCAAATGCGGCATGCCCGGCCTCGGTCAGCGACAAACGGGTCTGCCGCCCATCGGCAACGGCGCGCCGCCGGTCGATCAGGCCGCGCCGGTGAAACCCGCGCAGGATGCGGCTCAGATAGCCGGGGTCGAGACCCAGCCCGCCGGCGACCGCCGCGGCGGTCGTGCCGTCGCAATGCGCCAACTCATAGAGCACGCGGCCCTCGGTGAGCGAAAACGGCGAACGGAGATACCCCTCCTCGAGGATCCCGATGCGCTGCGTGTAAAGCCGGTTAAAGCAGCGGATCGCCGCGGTTCTGGTGTCGAGGTCGGTGTCGGCCATGCCGAATCAGTCAACGAATTATTTTGACTGAGTCAACTAATTTTGGCTGACCGCCGCGGTCGCGGCGTCACGCGGCGGGCAATACCAGCTGGGTCTGGGTGACGAGCGCCACCAGCCGCCCGTCGGCGGTCGTCACGCGGGTCTGCCATACCTGGGTGCGGCGGCCGCGATGAAGCGGCGTCGCCTCGCCGATGATCCTGGTGCCGACCGGCGCCGCGGCAAGGAAATTGGTCTTGCTTTCGACCGTCGTCGTGCCGGCGCCCCCTTCGGTGCCGTTGTCCGGCAGGTTGAGGATCGTACCGCTCGCGCCGAGCGTGTCGGCGAACGCCATGATCGCGCCGCCGTGCAGCACCGCGGGGCGGGTGCACAGATCCGGACGCACCATCATCTCGGCGGTCACGCGGTCGGGTGCCGCGCCGGTGAATTCGATGCCGAGCAGCTCAGCAAACGGCAGCATCTGCGATTTGATCGTGGCCAGCGCGTCCATCGCGTCCTCCGCAAAAGGCGCCGTTACAGGCCCGGCTTCGGGCCTTGTCCTGGCGGCGCGTCGGCTTGGCGAGGGAGCATTCTAATCGAGCCCCGGATCGCACGGCCAAGGGGCGGGCGGCGCTCGACCCGCCCGTTGGCCGTCAAGGTGCGCTTTCACGGACCGCGCAATCATATTGCCGGTTTGGTATGCGAGGATGCAATCTGATCTGACCGTCGCGCGAGCCGTTTTGCCCGCACTGCAGATAACAGTGCAAACAGCGGCGGGGCAGGGGGATCGCTGCGGGCGCCTGTGCTAAAACGGGGGTGAAAGGAAGCCCGATGCCCGACAGCCCGCCCGCCAACCTCGACATCGACGCCGCGCTCGCCGAGGCGGTCGAACGCTACCGTGCCGCCAATCCCAAGAGCCTGGCCCAGCACGAGGTCGCCTGCGCGGCGATGCCGGGTGGCAGCACCCGCTCGTCGATCTATGTCGAGCCATTCCCGCTGACGATGGCCAAGGGCGAGGGGGCGCATCTGTGGGATGTCGACGGGCACGAATATGCCGATTTCCTCAGCGAGTTCACTGCCGGGCTCTATGGTCATTCGCATCCGGCGATCCGCAAAGCGATCGACGAGGCGCTCGACGGCGGCATCAATTTCGGCGCGCACGGTCTGCCCGAGGCGCGGTTTGCCCAGGCGATCTGCGACCGGTTTCCGGGGATCGACCTCGTGCGCTTCACCAATTCCGGCACCGAGGCCAATCTGATGGCGGTTTCGGGCGCGCGGGCGATGACCGGGCGCAGCAAGGTGCTGGTATTCGCCGGCGGGTATCACGGCGGGGTGTTTTATTTTCGTGGCAAAAGCGCGGTCAATGCGCCGTTCGAGTTTCTGCTCGGCACCTATAACGACATCGCCGGCACCCGCGCGCTGGTCGCGCCGCACCGGGGCGACCTCGCGGCGATCCTGATCGAGCCGATGCTCGGCGGCAGCGGCTGCATCCCGGCGAGCCGCGAATTCCTCGCCGATCTGCGCGCGCTGGCGAGCGAGACCGGCGCGATCCTGATTTTCGACGAGGTGATGACCTCGCGCCTCGCGCCCGGCGGGCTGCAGGAGGCGCACGGCATCGCGCCGGACATGACGACGCTCGGCAAATATGTCGGCGGCGGCATGGGCTTTGGCGCGTTCGGCGGAAGCCGCGCGGTGATGGACTGGTTCGATCCGCGCCGCCCCGGCGGGTTTCAGCACGCCGGCACGTTCAACAACAACGCCCTGACGATGAATGCCGGCTATGTCGGGCTGACCCAGGTGTATACCCCCGACGCGTGCCGCGCGCTCAACGCCTTCGGCGACCGGCTGCGCGACCGGCTCAACGCGGTCGCGGCGGGGCGCGGGCTGGCAATGCAGTTCACCGGCATCGGCTCGATGATCGGTATTCACATGACCGACCGGCCGATCCGCAACGCCGCCGACGCCGCGCAAGGCGACGGGCGGCTGCGCGATCTGTTTTACTTCGACGTGCTGGCGCGCGGCATCTGGCTCGCCAAGCGCGGCATGATCTCGCTGTCGGTCGCGCTCGACGACGCCGATGGCGACCATCTCGTCGCCGCCGTCGAGGAATTCGCCGAAACCCGCGCCCCGCTGTTCGAGAGGCTGACATGAGCGAAACCCGCAGCAATCCCCAGGGGAATCAGCGCGTCGCCTATTTCAACGGGCGGATCGTGCCCGAGCGCGAAGTGGTGATCCCGTTCCGCGACCGCGGCTTCAAATATGGCGACGCCGCGTTCGACATGACCCGCACGTTTAACGGCCGCGTCTTCAAGCTCACCGAGCACATCGCCCGGTTTTATCGTTCGCTGCGCTACCTGCGGATCGATCCCGGTCTCAGCCAGCAGGAGATGGTGGCGATCAGCGAAGAGGTGCTGGCGCGCAACGCGCATTTTCTGACCGCCGACACCGATTTCTGGGTCGGCCAGCGGGTTTCGCGCGGGGTCGACGCGGTGGGCGACGAAGGGTGGGAGCAGTCCGGCCCGACCGTTATCGTCGAGTGCATCCCGCTGCCGCTGAAGGCGCGGGCGCGGCTGTTTCGCGACGGTATCGACATCGTCGTGCCGCCAACCCGGCGGGTCGCGCCCGACATGCTGAGCCCGCGTGCCAAGACGCACAATTATCTCAACCTGATCATGGCCGATCTTGAGGCGAAGGCTCAGGACAAGGAGGCGTGGTCGGTCCTGCTGGATTCCGCCGGCCATCTCGCCGAGGGGATCGGCAGCAATCTTTTTCTGGTGCGCGACGGCGAAGTGCTGACCCCGTGCGAGCGTAACGTGCTGCCGGGGATCAGCCGCGAGACCGTCATCGAATTGTGCGGCGGGCTCGGCATCCCGTGCCACGAGGCCGACCTCGACCTCTACGATGCGGCGACCGCCGACGAAGCGTTCATGAGTTCGACCAGCCTGTGCCTGTGCCCGGTGCGCAGCATCGGCGGCCGCGCGCTGCCGGGCCCGGTACCGGGCCCGGTTACGCAGCGCCTGACCGCGGCCTATGCCCAAAGCGTCGGCTGCGATTTCGTCGCGCAGTATCTGAGACACCTGACCTAGCCGGCCGAAGCCCCCCTACCTGGAAACGAAACAAGGGGGCCGAAGCCCCCCTACCTGGAAACGAAACAAGGGGGCCGAAGCCCCCCTACCTGGAAACGAAACAAGGGGGCCGAAGCCCCCTTGTCGCGTCACGCGATCGCCGGTTGGACGATCAGTGGCTGCTGCTCGGCCGCGGGCCAGACGGCGGGGCCGACGGCGGCGGCGGCGCGGTCAGCGCTGGTTCCGGCGGCGGCGCCGGGTTCTCCGGCGGCGGGGTCATCGGCTCGGACGCGCTCGGCGCCGGCTTCTTCTTGTGGACCACGTGATGCATGACGTGGTGGTGCACGACGCGGTGATGTTCCACATGATGGACGACGCGATGATGATGCACGACCCGATGGCGCACCACATGGTGGCGATAGTGGCGCTCGACGTGGTGCGGCGGCGGCGGTGGAGCGCTCGGCACCACGTAGGGCTGCTCCGGCGCCGGCGGCGGGGCCGGGGCCATCATCGGCGCCGGTTGCAGCTCGGGTTGTGGAGGCGGCGGGGAGTGCGAGCATGCGGCCAGCGCCGCTGCCGCACCAATAGCGATAAGGGTGCTTGCGATCTTCACCTGTTAATCTCCTTGGGACCGAAACCGGCTCTCACCGAGCCTGCAATAGCATTTCCGTCACAGTCGCAGAAGCGGGAAAGTGATGCGGTTTCGGGTTGGGAACGACGCCAGATACTTGGCGGCGGCGACCCCCCTCGCGCGCCCCGCGCAGAGCGCGAAACATCGCCGAATCACTAAGCGCGAGGCGCGATATGGCGCAGACGATAGTGCGCGTCGACAGTCGGCGGCGTCGGCTCTGCGACGACGATCCCGCGGTCGATCAGGTCGATCAGATGTGCCAGCACCGACCGGCCGGCGGCGCGGCGCAGCGACGGGTCGAGCCCGACATAAAGCCGCGCGACCATCGCGTCGACCCGCTCAATCCCCGAGCGCAGGCAATCGAGCACCCCCGCCTCGCGTTCGCGGCGGTGGGCGATGAAGGCGCGGACATGGCGCTGCGGTTCGTTGATCGCCGGGCCATGGGTCGGCCAGTATACGTTGTCACGCCGGCTCAGCAGCTTGTCGAGCGAGGCCATGTAGTCGGCCATGTTGCCGTCGGGTGGGGCGATCACGCTGGTCGACCAGCCCATCACGTGGTCACCGCTGAACAGGATGCCGGAATCGGGCAGCGCGAAGCACAGATGGTTCGATGTGTGGCCGGGCGTATGGACCGCCTCGAAGCGGAACTTGCTGCCGGCGATCGCGTCGCCGTCTTTGACTACGATGTCGGGCGCGAAATCCCAGTCACCGCCTTCCTCGACCGCGGTCTCGCCGCGCCGCCCGCCGGCATGCGGGCCAAAACCGTAGGTCGGCGCCCCGGTCGCCGCCTTGACGGCCGCGGCGGCCGGCGAATGGTCGCGGTGCGTGTGGGTGACGAGGATGTGGGTCACGCTCTCGCCCGCAAGGCTCGCCAGCAGCGCGTCGACATGTTCGGGCAGATCGGGGCCAGGGTCGATCACTGCGACCTCGCCGTCGCCGACGACATAGGTGCCGGTGCCCTTGAAGGTGAACGGCCCGGGGTTGCGCGCGACGATGCGGCGCAGCCCCGGCGCGATCCGCTCAAGCTGCCCGTATTCGAAAACAACGTCGCGGCGAAACGGGATATCGGCGGGCATCGGCATTGTTCCTTGCTAAAGTTGCCAATCGTAGCAGAAGGGACCGGCGATGAAGATCTCGTTCGATGTCGATTGCACACCCGAGGAGCTGCGCGGGTTTTTCGGGCTGCCCGAGGTCAAGCCGATGCAGGACCGGCTGATGCACGAGGTCGAAGAGCGGTTGCGCGCCAACCTGAAGGCGCTCGACGCCGAGGCGATGCTCAAGACGTGGCTGCCGGCCGGGCTCGAAGGATTTCAGAAGTTCCAGGAAATGATGTTCGGCCAGATGGGGCGGGGCGGCGGCAAGAAATAGCCGGGCCGCTAGATCCGCTGCGGCGCGAACGTGCGGCGCGGCGCAATCAGCTCGTCCTGGGTCTCGATCAGCGCCAGCTCGTAGCGACCGAGCCGCGCGGTCGCCTCGATCAGCGCGAACAGCGACGCGGCGGTGCCGGCGAGCGCTTCGGGCAGGCTGTCGCCGCGCAGCATGCGGGCAAGAAACACCGCAGCGGTTACGTCGCCGCAGCCGTTGAGTATCACCGGCACGCGCGGCGTCTCGACCGCCCAGGTGCCCCCGGCGCCCGCCGCCAGCATCGCAATGCGGTCGTCGGCGGTTTCCAGGCTGGTGACCAGCACCGTCGCCGGGCCGCGCCGACGCAATTCGCCGGCCGCCTCGGCCGCTTCGGCAAAGCCGGCGACGTTGTGCCCGGTCAGGAATTCTAGCTCGAACCGGTTGGGGGTGACGATATCGGCGACGGCGAGCGCCCGGTCGCGGAAGAATTCGGCGATGCCCGAGGTCACATACGATCCGGTATCGACATCGCCGATCACCGGGTCGCAGCAGAACACCGCGCGCGGGTTGGCGCTTTTGACCCGGGCGACAATGTCGAGCAGCACCGGCCCGGTCTCGGCGGCGCCGAGATAGCCGCTGAGCACGGCATCGCACTGACCGAGAACGCCCAATTCGGCGATACCCTCAAACAGCGTCGCCACCTGCTCGGCGCCGACCACCGAGCCGCGCCATGTGCCGTGGCCGGTGTGGTTCGAGAACGCGACGGTATCGAGCGACCACGCCTCACATCCCAGGCGCTGCAGCGGAAACAGCGCGGCGGCGTTGCCGACATGGCCATAGGCGACGCGCGACTGGACCGAAAGGACGGTGGGCATCAGCCGCGGCGGTCGAGCGCGTCGTAGACGCTCTTGAGGCTCAGGAACACCACGAGTCCGCTGGCGCCGAACATCGCGATCCCCGCATCGTGCAGGCTGCCCTCGTCCCACGCGGCGGCGACAAACAGCCCGGCGAGGCCGAGCACGGCAAAAAGCGGTACGACGATCGCCAGGTTGGCCGGGCTGTCGACCAGCAGAAATCCTCGCGCCTCGCCCTCGGCGCCGTCGAAATGGGCCTTGATCCGCAGAAACGCGAGCAGCAGCGAGCAGATGCTGAGCACCAGCCCGCACCAGTAATCGCCCGGCGTGCCGCTCTTGCTGGCGACGAAGGCGCCGAGCACCGCGAACCCTGCGAGCACGACGAGCGGGACCCATAGCCCAAACCACGCGCACATGGTCTGCCCATCACTCTCCGGCGCCGCGTGTTGTGCTTGCATCCGATCCGCCTCGCCTCGTCAAATTCGAGCGCACTCGCCCTCGACCCTCTAACAAAACTATAACCATCGCGTTGCAATGCCGAGGGTTTCCGATGCCGGCGACAATCCGCCCCCGCCGCAGCCTGCTGTTCATGCCCGGCGCCAACGCTCGCGCCCTCGCCAAATCGCGCGAATTGGCTGCCGACGGGCTGATCTTCGACCTCGAAGACGCCGTCGCGCCCGACGCCAAGGAGGCCGCACGAGCCGCGATCGCCGCGGCGCTTGCCGCAGGCGGCTATGGCGCGCGCGAGCTTGTGGTGCGGGTCAACCCGCTCGATTCGCCGTCGGGCGCGGGCGATCTCGCCGCCGTTTCGCGGATGCCGGTCGATGCGGTGCTGCTGCCCAAGGTCGAGAGCGCCGAGCGGGTACGCGAGACCGTGGCCCGGCTCGATGCCGCCGGTGCGCCGCCCGACCGCGCGGTGTGGTGCATGCTCGAAACGCCGCTCGGCATCCTCAACGCCCGCGAGATCGCCGGTGCGAGCCCGCGCGCCGCCGTGCTGGTGATGGGCACCTCGGACCTGACCGCCGACCTGCACGCGCTCGAAATGCGCGACCGGGCGCCGCTGATGACCGCGCTCGGCCTCGCGCTCTTGGCGGCGCGCGCCTATGGCCTGGCGATCCTCGACGGGGTGCATCTCGACCTCGCCGACGACGACGGCTTTGCCGCCGCGTGCCGGCAGGGCCGGGCGCTCGGCTTTGATGGCAAGACGCTGATCCATCCGAAGCAGATTGCCCCGGCCAATGCCGCTTTTGCACCGAACGCCGATGAGATCGACCACGCACGCCGCATCATCGCCGCGCACCGCGACGCGGCCGCGGCGGGCAAGGGGATCGTCGTCGTGGATGGGAGGCTGGTCGAAAACCTCCACGTCGCCGCCGCCGAGCGCATCCTGGCGCTCGCGGCGGCGATCGCGGAGGGCGATGCGAGCCGGGCATGCTGACCCGAGAGTCTGCACCCTCGCCGGGCGCCGCATTACGGTGAGGGGCGGGGCGCCTACCCGCAGGCGATGCAATAGGCGTCGCGGACGCCTTCGGGCAGGCGGCTTTCGTGCCAGGTCTTGCCGCCGTCTTGGGTCCCGAACACCTGGCCGACGCGCGAGACGCCGTAGACCTGGTTGGGGTCGCGCGGATGGATCGTCACGCCCATCATCGTCGCGTCGGCCTTGACGCCGTGGTCGAACCGCTTCCAGCTCTTGCCGACATCGTCGCTCTTATAGATCGAGCCGTCGGTCGAGCGCGCCGCCGGAGAGAGCGCCGCGTACATGACCTTGGGGTCGTGCGGCGAGGTGCGGATGTCGCGGCCGTAGGTCAGCGGCGAGTAGCGGCCGATCTCCATATCCTGCCAGGTGTCGCCGTGGTCGGGGCTGCGGAACAAGCCCATGCGGTTGGCGAGGAACACGGTGCCCGGCGCCGCGGCGCTGCACGCCAGCGCGTGGCCGTCGAGCATACCCTCGATCTCGGTCTGGCTGCCGATGCGGCTGCGGTATTTCGGCTCTTCGCAAAAGCGGATCAGGTCGACGGTGCAGTCCTGCCAGCTTTCGCCGGCGTTGCGGCTGCGCATCGCGCCGTTGGCTTCGAGCGTCGCATACACGTCGTCGGGCGAATTCGGGTCGACATCGAGCCGCATGACCCGGCAGGCAAACGCCATGATGACGCGGTCGGGCAAATGCGGGTCGGCGAGCTTTTTCCAATGGTCGCCGCCATCGTCGCTGCGAAAGACGCCGACCGGGGTCGCGCCGGCGTAAATCCGCCGCGTGTCCTTGGGATGCACCAGAATCGACCAGATGTCGGGGTCGCCGCCGGGCACCGGCAGGTGCTCGAATTTGCCGCCGCGATTGCCGCTGCGATAGATGCCCTTGGTGCTGCCGACAAAGATCGTGTCGTGATCGGTCGGGTGTACGGTGATGGCGTGCACCTCGGCGCCCTCTGGCAATCCGTTGGTCAGGTGCTCCCATTTGCCGTCGCCGGCTGCCTGGCGGAAAATCCCGCCGAGCGTGCCGGTATGCGTCGCGCCAACCGTCGCCGCCACGCCGGCGTAAACATGGCTTGTGCCCGCCATCGCTTCCTCCTGTTGCAACGTTCTGGTGCGATCATAACGCGCTCCGCATGGAAGTCACAAAAACTCGCGGCGGTGCTGGCCGATCCGCTATGCTGGGGCAGCAATACGGAGGCATTGATGGCTGTACAGAAACGTCGCGTAGGAAGAAACGGGCCGGAAGTAGCCGCGATTGGGCTTGGCTGCATGTCGCTGTCGGGCGTTTACGGCCCGAGCGACGACGCGGCCGGCGTCAGCTTTGTCCAGCAGGCGATCGACCTCGGCGTCGATTTTCTCGACAGCTCGGATATGTATGGCTGGGGCCAGAACGAGGAACTGCTCGGCCGCGCGCTCAAGGGCCGGCGCGGCAACGTCGTACTGGCGTCGAAATTCGGCCAGGTTCAGAACCCCGGCGGCGCCAACGGCGTCAACGGCCGGCCCGAATACGTGATTGAGGCCTGTGAGGCGAGCCTCAAGCGGCTGCAGACCGATTACATCGACGTGTACTTCCAGCACCGGGTCGACCCGAACGTGCCGGTCGAGGACACGGTCGGCGCGATGGCCCAGCTGGTCGAGCAGGGCAAGGTGCGGCATCTCGGCCTGTGCGAGGCGGCGCCCGAGCGCATCCGCCGCGCCCATGCGGTGCACCCGATCGCCGCGGTGCAGAGCGAATATTCGCTGCTCTACCGCGAGGTTGGCGAGGAGACCCGCAAGACCACGCGCGATCTCGGCATTTCCTTTGTCGCCTACGCCCCACTCGGCCGCAGCCTCTTGGCCGGCGCGGTGCCCGACCTCAACAATCTGCAGCCCGGCGACACGCGCGGTCGGCACCCGCGCTTCGAGGGCGAGAACTTCCAGAAAAACCGCGCTCTCGTCGAGCGGGTCGAGGCGATCGCCGCCGATAAGCGCTGCACCGTCGCCCAGCTCTGCCTCGCCTGGCTCCTGGCGCAGGGCGACGACGTGATCCCGATCCCCGGCACCAAGCGCCTCGAACGGCTGAAGGAAAACCTCGGTGCGCTCGACGTGACGCTGACCGCCGACGAGGCGGCGCAGATCGGCGAGGTCGTCCCGGTCGGCGCCGCCGCCGGCACCCGCTATCC
>DATLRD010000011.1:0-15773 GCA_035534855.1 Allostellaceae bacterium
GAGATCACCTGCATCTATCACGGGTGGAGCTACGATTTCGAAGGCCACCTGACCGGGGTCGCCTTCGAGCGCGGGGTCAAGCGCCAGGGCGGCATGGCGCCGGAATTCCACAAGGACGAGCACCATCTGCAACGGCTGCGAGTCGAGGAACTGTGCGGCCTCGTATTCGGCACGTTCAGCGACCGGGTCGCCGACCTGCAGGCCTATCTCGGCGACGTCGTGGTCGGCGGCATTCGCCGAGTGCTGGACGGGCGCAAGGCGTACGTCATCGGCCGCAGCACGCAGATTCTGCCGAACAACTGGAAGCTCTATTTCGAGAACGTCAAGGATACCTATCACGCCTCGATCCTGCACTCGTTCCTGACGACGTTCCGGATCAACCGGCTCAGCATGCCCGGCGGGATCAACATCAGCGAAGAGGGCGGCAACCATTTCAGCTTCGCCAAGCTCGACTACGCCGCCGAGGATGCCGACTACAAGGCCGCCGCGCTGCGCGCCGACACCGACCTGAAGCTCGAGGACAATTCCGTCGTCGAGTCGGTAGACGAGTACGGCGACCAGATCTCGGTGCAGATATTGACGATCTTCCCCAACATGGTCCTGCAGCAGGTGCGCAACACGATCGCGGTGCGGGTGATCCGACCGCGCGCGGTCGACAGGACCGAGCTCGATTGGGTCCATCTCGGCTTCGAGAGCGATAACGACGCGATGCGCGAGCGCCGGCTGCGCCAGGGCAATCTGATCGGCGCCGCCGGCTATATCTCGATGGAGGACGGCTGCGTCGGCGGGTTCGTACAGCGCGCGCTGCAATACAACGACGACGAAAGCGGCATCGTGATGATGGGCGGGCACGAGGCCCAGTCGCAGAATTTCCGCGCCAGCGAGGCGGCGATTCGCGGGTTCTGGAAGCAGTACCGCACGGTGATGGGGGCCTGATGCCCGACTTGGCGCTGCGCCTCGGCATCAACGAGCTTGTCGCCGCCTATGCCGACTGCATCGACGACGACCGACTCGAGGAATGGCCGGATTTCTTCGCCGACAATTGCCATTACCTGATCACCGATCGCGAGAGCCACGAGGCCGGGCTGCGGCACGGCGTGATCTATGCCGCCTCGAAGGGGATGCTGGTCGACCGGGTCGTAACGCTCCGCCGCGTTCTGATGTTCGAGGCGCACCGCTATCGCCACGTCACCGGTCCGACGCGCATCCTCAAGATCGCCGACGGCGTCGCCGAGGCGCGCACCAGCTTTATCGTCGCGCGCATCATGCACGACGGCGCGACCAGCCTGTTCGCGACCGGGCGCTACCTCGACCGCATCGCCGTGACGGCGCCGCCGTTCCGCTTTATCGAGCGGCTCGTCGTGCTCGACAGTCCGAAGATCGACACGCTGCTGGTCATTCCGCTCTAGCCGCGGCCAGGAGGCTCGCCGTGCGCATAGCGCCGTCCCGCGATAGGGGTTTTGCCGTGCCGCAATAAATGCGTAGTCTGTGCGCGACGCATCATTTGCGACGCATCGTTTGAATCGGACCTGGCGGGTCTTTCGGGAGGGAAAAATGGCTGAAATCATCGGCGCAGACCTTTTGGCGAAAAGCCTTAAGCAGCAAGGCGTCGAATACATGTTTGGGGTCGTCGGGTTCCCCGTGGGTCCGATCGCCGAGGCTGCACAAAAGGTGGGTCTGCCCTATATCGGGATGCGCAACGAGCAGGCGGCATCGTATGCCGCGGGCGCGGTCGGGTTTCTGACCGGCCGTCCCGGCTCGTGCATCGTGGTGACCGGCCCCGGTGTCATCCACGGCATGGCCGGCCTCGCCAACGCGCAGCAGAATTGCTGGCCGATGATCCTGATCGGCGGTGCGTCCGAGACCTATCGCAACGGCATGGGCTCGTTCCAGGAAGAGCGCCAGGTACTGGCCGCAACCCCGGTTTCCAAATGGGCGCATGCGATCGAGCACGTCAACCGCATCCCGTTCTATGTCGAGATGGCGGTCCGCCAGACGATCTACGGCCGTCCCGGCTCGGCCTATCTCGACATCGCCGACGATCTGATCACCGGCAAATGCGACGAAGCCGATGTGGTCGAGGCTGCGAAATGCCCCGAACCGCCGCGCACGATCGCGATGCCGCAGGATGTCGAACGGGCCCTCGACGTGCTGCAAACCGCGCAGCGTCCGCTGGCGCTGATCGGCCAGGGCATGGCTTACTCCGGTGCCACGGAGGAAGTGCGCAAGTTCCTCGAGCGTACCCAGATCCCGTTCGTGCGCACGCCGAAGGGCAAGGGCGTGATGCCGGACGATCATCCGCTGTCGGCCGGCGCGGCGCGCACGCTCGCGCTGCAACAGGCCGATGTCGTGTTCCTGATGGGCGCGCGCTTCAACTGGATCCTGCATTTCGGCCTGCCGCCGCGCTTTGCAAAGGACGTGAAGGTCGTTCAGCTCGACATCTCGCCGGAGTCGATGCATCAGAACAAGCCGGCCGACGTGCCGCTGCTCGGCGACGGCAAGGCGATCATGTCGCAGTTGAACCAGGCGATTGCCGGCCGCCAGTGGTTTCACCCCGAAGGCTCGCCGTGGCGCCAGGCCTTGGCACAGAAGGCCAAGGAAAACGCCGACATGATCGCGCCGCAGATCGCGGACGATTCGTCGCCGGGCGGCTATTACCGCCTGTTCCGCGACATCCGCGAATGGCTGCCGAAGAACGTGGTGCTGTGCAGCGAGGGCGCAACGACGATGGATATCGGCGGGACCCAGATGCCCCTCGAAAACCCGCGCTCGTACATGAACGCGGGCAGCTACGGCACGATGGGCGTCGGTCTCGGGATCGTCGTCGCCGCCTGTTGCGTCCATCCGGACCGCCCGGTCGTCCACATTTCGGGCGACTCGGCGATCGGCTTCTCCGGCATGGAGATGGAGACGCTGTGCCGCTACGGCATGCCGGCCAAGATCGTCATTCTCAATAACGGCGGCATCGGGCCGGGCATGCCGGAAATCCCGGAGAACCCGATGCTGAACATGCGGCCCAACACGCTGATCTATGGTGCCCGCTACGACAAAATGATGCAGTCGTTCGGCGGTTACGGCGCCTATGTCGAGGACACCAAGGATGTGCGCGGCGCGCTCGACGAGCTGATGAACTTCCCTGGCCCCGGCGTGGTCAACATCAAGCTCAGCCAGGGCTCGCAGCGTAAGCAGCAGGCGTTCCGCTGGCACACCTGAGCTACGGGTAAATCTCAGACGAACGGGGCCGCTCCGCAAGGGGCGGCCCCAGTTGTTTGAGGCCGCTCCAGGCAAGCGTAGCGCGGAAAAGCACAGCGCTTTCCGCCACTAGCGTCGTGACAATGCGGATGGCCCCCGGCGTCGCTGATTATCTGCCCCACGGTGGCGCGCGCGATCATGGCCCGCTGGAAATTCTGTGGCGGCTACTATACGTGTCGGACACGTATAGTAGGGAGAGAGTTAAACGTGGCGAAGAAGCTGACGATCACCGTCGATGATGAGGTTTATACTTGGTTGTACGGCGTCATCGGGCGGCGGCGGATCAGCCGGTTTCTGAACGATCTGGCGCGCCCGCACGTGCTGGGACGGGAACTCGCCGTGGGCTACCGTGCGATGGCGGCCGATGAGACGCGCGAGCGGGAGGCTGCGGAATGGGTCGAAGGGCTGACCGGCGATATCGCCGATGACCCGAGGTAGTCCGCCGCAGCGCGGCGAGGTGTGGTGGGTCGCGTTCGATCCCGCGATCGGCGGTGAAACGCAAGACGCGGCCCGCGATTGTCGTCAGCAACGACATCGCGAACCGCGAACTCAACCGGGTTCAGGTCGTGCCGGTGACCAGCAATGTCGCCCGTCTTTATCCGTCCGAGGCTTACGTCCGGGCCGGCGGCGAGCAGCGCAAGGCCATGGCGGACCAGCTCAGCACGGTCAGCAAGCAGCGCCTGCACAACAGGCTCGGCCGGCTCGGCCCGGACGACATGACAGCAGTAGAGCGGGCGATCCGCCTGCAACTCGGGATGTAACGGCTCGGTCGGCCAAGAGGATCATTCCGCCGCGGCTTTCGGCCGGGCAAGGCGCTCGACCTTGGCCATTGCGGCGGCGTCGGGCCAGTCTTCGAGAAGCCAGGCGGGGAGCGGTTCGCCCTTGCCGGACAGCTTCATGCGCTGGTCTTCGTCGCCGCGGCCGTCGGGGAACAGGGAAAGCGCGTTAGGCATCTCGTAATAGATTTCGAGGCCATTGCCGTCCGGGTCGGTGAAATAGACGCTGCGCTGGCTGATATGGTCGACGGCGCGCAGGATTTCGACGTTATGGTCGAGCAGGTGGGTGTAGGCGTCGCGCAATGCGGCATAGTTCGCCACCTTGAACGCGATATGGATCAGGCCGAATTGTCTGCCCTTCGGCCGTACCGCCTCCTGCGGCGCGGGGTGGGGGACGATGTCGATCGCGTGAAACGTGTTGTCGAGCGTCATGAAGACGCCGCCGTGCTCCGGATCCTGCTCGGCCACACGAAAGCCAAGTACGTCGCAATAGAAACGCTTTGAGGCCTCCGCATCGGCGACCCGCAGCAGCACATGCCCGATCCCGGCCAGCTTGATCATGGTCATTCTCCCGCAGGGGCACATATTTCCTTCGCCATGTTAGCGCAGTGGCGCGGGGGGCGGTATAACCCTGACCGATGGCTTATCTAACCTTTCGGGTCGAGGTGACCCGCGACGAGACCCGCGCCGGGGGCGGGGTCGGCATCGAGATCACCGCCTATATCGACCGCGTGCCCGAGACCGACGCGCCGACCCGCGGCATGCTGACCCGCGCCTCGCGCGGCGTGTGGAACAGCCGGTTGCAGTTCACCGGCGATTTCGACGAGTTGACGGAGGCGCTTTCGGCGATCGACGCAGCCCATCCTGACGCCACGCGCATCCGTTGTTACGAATATACGGTCGACGACGAATTCCCCCGCGAGGCCGCGCCGCTGGTCAAATCCGACGGCGCGTGGGAACCTAGCGGATAAGATCGGCGTAACTGATCCCGAATGGGCCGCCAGGGTAGTGTTCGATGCGCGTTAGATTTTGGGGCACACGAGGTTCAATTCCGCGGCCGGGGTCGACGACGATCCGCTATGGCGGAAACACTTCGTGCGTCGAAGTACGGTCCGCCGCCGGCACGAACATCGTGCTCGATTGCGGCACCGGGGCGTTGTCGCTCGGCGCCGACCTCTTGCGGCGTGGCGAAAGCCCGCTACGCGGCCACCTGCTGATCAGCCACACGCATTGGGATCATATCCAGGGATTGCCGTTTTTTGTGCCGCTGTTCATGCCGGGCAACGAATGGGACATTTACGCGCCGCACGGCTTTCTGCAATCGGTGCGCGAGACGCTCGCCGGGCAGATGCAGCATACCTATTTCCCGGTTGACCTCGAACAGCTCGGCGCGACGATTCGCTACCACAACCTCACCGAGGGGGGGTTCACGGTCGGTGATGTCAGCATCCGGTCGCGCTATCTGAACCATCCAGCCCTGACCCTCGGCTATCGCCTCGAAGCCGACGGCGTATCGCTCGTCTATTGCTGCGATCACGAGCCGCATTCGCGGCCGCTCGCCTACGGCGCGGGCGAGGTCGGCGACCAGGATCGCGCGCATATCGAATTTATTGCCGGCGCCGATCTGCTGATTCACGACGCGCAGTACCGCGCGCCGGAATACGAAGGAAAGATCGGCTGGGGGCACAGTACGCTCGAATACGTCACGGCGATCGCACAGATCGCCGAGGTGAAGAGCCTGGCCTTTACGCATCACGATCCATCGCGGGACGATGACACGATCGACCGGGAAGTGGTGCAGGTCCGCGAAATGCTGCGTGCCGCGGGCGCGACGCTCGATGTCTGCGCCGCCGCCGAAGGGCTGGCCATCGACCTCCGATCCCTGCCGGGGCACATTCACAAGCCGCTCCACGACGAGTTCGCCGCGGAGATCTCCACGCCGCCGCAACAGGTCGACGAGTCGGCGCTGCTCGGCATCGCAGACACGGCGCTTTATGACGAGTTCTGGCGGGTGCTGCACGCCGACGGTGTCCGGGTATCACATGCGGCCAACGGCCCGGCCGCGGTGGAAATGGCGCGCACCGGCAGCCCGTCAGTGATCGTGCTCGACCGCTACCTGCCCGGCGACGGCCTTGAAGTCTGTCGCGCGATCCGCAACTCGGGCGAGCCCGGCGCCAAAGATGTCCCGATCATCATAACGGCAGCGCAGGAAGAGGTCGGCGCCGGGATGAACGCGGGCGTCACCGATTGGCTGGTCAAACCCTTCTCCGACATCTACATGCGAACCCGGCTGCGCGCCTGGCTGATGCGTGTGAACTGCCGTTGGGTCCAACCGCGCCGGTCGAACGACGAGCTTCAGCGGCTGGCGGCGCTCCGCGATCTCGCCATTCTCGATACCGAACCCGAGGAACGCTTCGACCGAATCACCCGCATCGCCGCCGCGACGTTCGACGTGCCGGTCGCTCTGGTGTCGCTGATCGACGAGGACCGGCAATGGTTCAAGTCGGCCTGTGGCTTTCCGGCCGGCGAAATGCCGCGCGATGTCTCGTTTTGCGCGCACGCCATCCTGGAGCGGGACGTGATGGTGGTGCCCGACACGCTGCTCGACGCGCGCTTCGCCGACAGCCCTGTCGTCGTTGGCGGGCCGCGCGTGCGATTTTACGCTGGGTGTCCGCTGATGCTCGATAATGGCGCCTGCGTGGGTACGCTGTGCATTGTCGATACCAGGCCGCGCGATTTCGACGTGCCGGCGATCCGGATACTGGAAGATTTGGCCAAGCTGGTGCTGCAGGAGCTGCAGCGGAAGCCTTAAAGGGGGCGATGCTTCATCCCCTCTGGCTTGCCGGGCTTGGCGTGGTAGGCTCGTTTGATCGAACCAACCCTGGGAGGCGACGATGGCAGTCTTCACGCACGTGACGGTCGGCACCAACGATCTCGCCAAGGCGCGGGCGTTTTACGACGCGGTTTTGACGCCGCTCGGCTACAAGCGGGTCAAGGACCTCGGCGACCGCGGTTCGTGCTGGGGCCAGACGGCCGAGGAGTTCATGGTGCTGACCCCGGCCGACGGCAAGCCGGCGTGCCCGGCGAACGGCGGCACGGTCAGCTTTGAGGCGCCGAGCCGTGCCGCGGTCGCGGCGTTTCACAAGGCGGCGCTCGCCGCCGGCGGCACGGATGAAGGCGCGGTCGGCCCGCGCGGGTTCTGGCCCAACGCCTATGCCGGCTATTGCCGCGATCTCGACGGCAACAAGGTCGCCGCCTATTGCCGCAAGGCCGAATAGGACGCAGTCGCCAGCAACGCAACCATCCGAGGGAGACGCCGATGCCGACGGTCCGCAATGTCGCCCGGGAAAAGCTCGAACGGGGAAATCTCTCGCTCGGCGTCGGCATCCGCATGACGCGCAGCGTCGAGATCGCCAAGGCGATGGCGACGACCGGGTTCGACTGGCTGTTCCTCGATATGGAGCACGGTGTGATGTCGCTGGAGGCCTGCGCGCAGATCGCGACCGCGGCGCTCGACGCCGGGATCGCGCCGATCGCGCGGGTCCCCAACGGCGAATATGCGATCGCAACGCGCGCGCTCGACAACGGCGTGCTTGGCATTGTCATGCCGCATGTCGATACGGCTGCCGAGGCGCGCGAGGTCGTCGATCGGCTCAAATACCCGCCGGTTGGCCACCGCTCGATGGGTGGGATCGGCCCGCATTACGGGCTGCGCTCGGCGTCGAGCGGCGAGGCGGCGGCGGCGCTCAACGCCGCCAACCTCACGGTCGTCATGCTCGAAACCCCGACCGCGATCAGGAACGCGGCCGAGATCGCCGCGGTGCCGGGGGTCGACGTGCTGCTGATCGGCACCAACGATCTGTGCGCCGAGATGGGCATCCACGGCGATTTCGGCAACGAACGGGTCGCCGAGGCCTACAGGGCGATGATCGCGGCGTGCCAGCAGCACGGCAAATTCCCGGGCATGGCCGGCATCTATAGCGAGGCGATCATGCCGCGCTATATCGAGATGGGCGCCCGCTTCATTCTCGCCGGGCAGGACGCGCAGTTCCTCACCGCCGGCGCCGCGCAGCGCACCGGGTTTCTGCACAAGCTGCGCGATTGACGCGAGGGCGGTTGGCCGCGGCCCCTCACCCTCCCATCGCTATGCGATGGGCCCCTCCCTCTCCCCGTGTACGGGGCGAGGGGTTCGAACACGCTCCCTCTCCCCGCGTGCGGGGAGAGGGCTGGGGTGAGGAGCTGGAAACCGCGCCGCTGTCGCTGGCGGGCGGGGCGGAAATCGTTGGGGTTGATCTGGCGCGGCCGTTGTCGGCGGACGTGCTCGCGCGCCTCCAAGCGGCGGTGCTCGACTACCAGTTCCTGGTGTTTTCCGGCCAGGCGCTGAGCCGCGAGCAGCAATACGCGTTCACCGCGCAGTTCGGCGAGGTCGAGCGCCACGGCGGCGGGCGAAAGGACAAGCGGCAGGATGTCGCCCACGTCACCACCAATCTCGACGCCGACGGCAAGCCGAATGGCCGCGGCGCGGCCGGTGCCAACTATCGCTGGCACACCGACAAGCCCTATTACGCGACGCCGCCGGCGCTGACGACGCTCTACGCGGTCGAACTGCCGCCCTCGGGCGGCGACACCCAGCTTGCCAACACGCGGCTGGCCTACGAGGCCCTGCCAGACACCGTGAAGCGGCGGATTGCCGGATTGCGCGTGGCGTTTCAGTGGGAGGCCGGGCGGAGGCCGGGCTATTACGCCAGCGAATTGCCGCCGGTCGATCACCCGCTGGTGCGCACCCACCCCGAGACCGGCGAGAAGGCGCTTTATCTCGGCCACCACGCGATGCATATCGCCGGCCTGGGCGAGGGCGAGGGCACGGCACTGCTCACCGAGCTGCTGGACCACGCGACGCAGCCGCGGTTTGTCTATCCGCACCGCTGGCGGCTCGGCGATCTGGTGATGTGGGACAACCGCTCTTTGCTGCACCGTGCGGTCGCCAATTACGAGATGACCCGCTATCGGCGCGTCATGTATCGCAACGTCGTGCGGGGCACGGTGCCGGTCTGAGCGATGGGCGCGGCTGACGACATAGTGTTCGAGGTGCGCGGCCGGCTCGGGCTGGTGACGCTGAACCGGCCGCAGGCGCTCAACGCCTTTACGCTCGACATGTATCGCCGCTTCGACCCGGTATTGCGCGCCTGGGCGGCCGACCCGGCGATTGCCGCGGTCGCGGTCCGTGGCGCCGGCGACCGTGCGTTTTGTGCCGGCGGCGACATCCGCGCGATCTATGAGGCGGGGCGCGGCCTCGGCCCCGATCCGTCGCTGACCGCTTCGTTCTTTCGCGAGGAGTACCGGCTGATCCGTCGCGTGCACCGCTATCCAAAGCCGTACCTCGCGCTGATCGACGGGATCACGATGGGCGGCGGTGCCGGGGTGTCGCTGAACGGGCGCTACCGGGTCGCCACCGAGCGCACCGTGCTGGCGATGCCGGAGACCGGAATCGGCCTGTTTCCGGATGTCGGCGCGACGCATTTCCTCAACCGCTGCCCGGGGCGGATCGGGCGCTACATGGGGTTGAGCGGTGCCCGGCTCCGCGCCGCCGACGCACTCTATTGCGGGCTGGCGACGCATTTTGTGCCGCGCGAGCGGCTCGACGCGCTGATCGCGGCGCTGGCCGCAGGCGAGGGCGGGGACGTCGCAGCAGTGCTCGCCGGGTTTGGCGGCGACCCCGGCGCCGCGCCAGTCGCCGCGCGCCAGGCGGCAATCGACCGGGTTTTCGCCGCCGATGCGGTCGAGGCGATCCTCGCTGCGCTGGCCGCCGAGACCGGAGACGATGCCGACTGGGCCCGGCAGACGCGGGCGGAATTGGCCGGGAAATCGCCGACCAGCCAGAAGATATTTCTGCGGCAGATGATTCTCGGACACGGTTTCGAGCTTGAGGCCGCGCTGATGCTCGAATACCGGATGAGCCAGCACGTCATGGCCGGGCTCGATTTCTACGAGGGTGTGCGCGCACTGATCATCGACCGCGACCAGCGCCCGGCCTGGCGGCCGGCGACGCTCGCCGAGGTCGACGCGGCGACGGTGGATGCTTATTTCGCGCCGCTCGGCGAGGGCGAGCTGACATTCGACTGAACGCGCTGCGGGATTGCGCGGCGTCGCCGGCGATGCCAGAAAGGCCCGGACAGCAAACCGCGGGAGGGCACGGCCATGGCGACGATCGGGTTTATCGGCCTCGGCAACATGGGGGCGCCGATGGCCGCCAACCTGCTGAAGGCACAGCACCGGGTGACCGGCTACGATGTCGTCGCCGCGCCGCTGAAGGCGCTCGGCGAGCACGGCGGGCATGTCGCGGCGAGCGCCGTGGAGGCCGTCGCGGCGGCCGACATCGTGATCACGATGCTGCCGGCCGGCCCGCAGGTGCGCGCGGTCTATCTCGGCCCCGACGGCATCATCGCCAAGGCCAAGAAGGGCGCGCTGCTGATCGACTGCTCGACGATCGATGTCGAGACCGCGCGGCTGGTCGCCGCCGAGGCGGCCAAGGCCGGGCTCGACATGCTCGACGCGCCGGTTTCCGGCGGCACGATCGGCGCCGAGGCCGGAACCCTGACCTTCATGGTCGGCGGCGAGGCCGCGGCCTTTGCCCGCGGCGAGCCGATATTGCAGAAGATGGGCCGCACGATCATTCATGCCGGGCCCTCCGGAGCCGGCCAGACCGCCAAGATCTGCAACAACATGATGCTCGCGGTGGCGATGATCGGCGTGTGCGAGGGGTTTGCGCTCGCCGAGAAGCTCGGCCTGCCGACGCAGACGCTGTTCGACATCTGCAGCAAATCGACGAGCCAGAGCTGGGCAATGACCGGGTATTGCCCGGTGCCCGGCCCGGTACCGGCGGCGCCGTCGAACCGCGACTATGCGGCCGGCTTTACCGCGGCCAACATGCTGAAGGATTTGCGGCTGGCGCAGCAGGCCGCCGGGGCCAGCGCCGCGGCGACGCCACTCGGCGCGGCTGCTGCCAACCTTTATCAACTGTTCGTCGATGGCGGCAGCGGCGGGCTTGATTTTTCGGGCATAATGCGGCTGCTCCGCGGCCCCGGTGCCCCGCGTTGACAACGAAATTTTAACAAAACTCCGCCTATCCTCGCGGGCGCGACGGTCGCAAGCGAGGCAGTTATGTCGGCAAATCGTTATCTTGAGGTTATTTCGCTGGTTGAGCGGCTACACCGCCACTTTCTGGAAGTGGTCAAGCTCGAGCTCGACGGGCTGCGCATCCACGATATCAACAACGTGCAAGGCATGATGTTGTTCAATATCGGTGACGCGGAGATGACCGTCGGCGAGCTGACCCTGCGCGGTTGCTATCTCGGCTCGAACGTGTCGTACAACGTCAAGAAGATGGTCGAAAACGGCTATCTGGCGCAGGAACGCTCGGTGCACGACCGCCGCTCGATCCATGTGCGGCTGACCGACAAGGGGCGCCAGCTGCGCGACCGGCTGGGCGTCATGCACCGCCGGCATATCGAGATGCTGTCGCAGACCGCGGTGACCGGCGAGGACCTCGACGGGGTGATCACCACGCTGAGCCGCCTGGAGCGGTTCTGGATCCGCGCCGGCGACCTGGTGCAGCGGCCCGGCCAATTCGCAGCGTGATTTGTGCGCCGCAGCCGCGTGAGGCGCTTTTTCTGATGACGGCACGGCGGCGGCCTGCAAGGTTATCGGCAGGACACCAAGGAGCCGCCCGATGCCGCTACCTCCCCTCGCCGAACTCGCTCCCGGGCTGAAAGCCACCGGAAAACTCGATCCTGCCGATATCGAGGCGCTGGCCGATGCCGGGGTCAAGACGATCATCAACAACCGGCCCGACGATGAAGACCCGGGTCAGCTGCCTGCCGCAGAGGCACGCAAACTGGCCGAGGTGCGCGGCATCGCCTATCACCATATCCCGTTCACCGGGGCGACGCTGACCAAGGGCGATGTCGATGCCTTCGCGGCGGTGCTGAAGTCGGCGCAGGGGCCGGTCGTCGCCCATTGCCGCAGCGGTACCCGCTCGACGCTGGTGTGGGCGCTTACCCGCATGCGCGACGGCGCCGACCCGGTCGCGCTGATCCGCCAGGCCGCGGCATGCGGCATCGACATTGCCGCGCTGCCGGCAATCGCGGCGCGGCTCGGCTAGGATTTCGCCGGCGTGGCGACGGAGCCGCGCTGGGTTTCGCTCGACGCGGTCGCCGCGCTCAACCGGGCGATCGTCGCCGAAGCCGGCGAGCCGCACGCGCTTGTCGACCGCGCGGCGCTCGAAATCGCGGTGCGCCGGCCGTGGAACGTGTGGGTCTATTTCATGGACCAGGACTTCTCGACGCTGGCGACCGCGCTGCTCGTCGCGATCGCCGGAGCCCGGGCTTTTGCCGCAGGCAACGAGCGTACCGCCTATCGCGCTGCGGTCGCCCTGTTGGCGGCGAACGGGTATGCCGTCGATCTCGGGGCCAACCGGCGGCGCGCCGAGGAACGGCTCTTCGAATATTTCCACGGCCGGCTGAGCCAGGCCGGCGTTTCCGACTGGTTCAAGACGTGGATGAGCCCCGCCGGGGGCGCCTAGCCCCCGAACGCGGCGATGCCGGTCTGCGCCCGGCCGAGGATCAGCGCGTGGATGTCGTGCGTGCCCTCGTAGGTGTTGACGGTTTCGAGGTTCATCACATGGCGGATCACGTGAAACTCGTCATGGATGCCGTTGCCGCCGTGGATGTCACGCGCGAGCCGGGCGATGTCGAGCGACTTGCCGCAATTGTTGCGCTTCAAGAGCGAGATCGCCTCGGTCGGCGCGCGGTCTTCGTCCTTGAGGCGGCCGAGCCGCAGGCAGGCGGTGAGGCCCAGCGTGATTTCGGTCTGCATGTCGACGAGCTTTTTCTGGATCAGTTGGTTGGCGGCGAGCGGGCGACCGAACTGGATGCGCTGCAGCGCATAGTTGCGCGCCGCATGCCAGCAGAACTCAGCGGCGCCGAGCACCCCCCAGGCGATGCCGAAGCGCGCGCCGTTGAGGCAGGAAAACGGCCCGCGCAGCCCCCGTACGCCGGGCAGCAGGTTTTCCTCCGGCACGAACACGTCGTCCATGACGATCTCGCCGGTGGTCGAGGCGCGCAGGCTGAACTTGCCCTCGATCTTCGGTGCGCGCAGGCCCTTCATGCCCTTTTCGAGGATGAAGCCGCGGATCACGCCGTCTTCGGTCTTGGCCCAGACGACAAACACATCGGCGATCGGTGCGTTGGTGATCCACATCTTGGCGCCGTTCAGGCGATAGCCGCCCGGCGCCCCGGTGGCGCGCGTTTTCATGCTGCCGGGGTCGGAGCCGTGGTCCGGCTCGGTCAGGCCAAAGCAGCCGACCCATTCGCCGGTCGCCAGCCTGGGCAGGTATTTCTGGCGCTGCGCCTCGGTGCCGAAATCCCAGATCGGGTACATCACCAAGCTCGATTGCACGCTCATCGCCGAGCGGTAGCCGCTGTCGACGCGTTCAACCTCTCGCGCGATCAGTCCGTACGAGACATAGTTGGCGCCGGCGCAGCCATACCCCTCGATGGTCGAGCCGAGAAACCCGAGCGCCCCCATCTCGTTCATGATCTCGCGGTCGAAACGCTCCTCGCGGTTGGCGGTCAACACGCGCGGCATCAGCTTTTCCTGGCAATAGGCGCGGGCGCTGTCGCGGATCAGGTGCTCTTCCTCGGTCAGCTGGTCCTCGAACAGCAGCGGATCGGCCCAGTCGAATGCCGCACTGGCGGCCGAAGGGCTGGCGGGGGCAGCGGCAGAACGACTCATTGCAGTCCTCGATGGAAATACGGGCGGCGACTATAGCGGCTTCGCCGCGCGACGGGGATTGCCGCGAGGATGGCGAACACGAAATTCGTTGCAGGCACAGATGCGCACCGCGACGCCTGCGAGGCGCGCGGCACAGGGCGGCCAACAGGTGGGGTGGCTACTTCTTGGCGAAGCCGCGCCCTGTGCGGGGGCCGGTGCCGCGGCCGAGACCGATTTTCTTGGCGAAGGCAGAGCGCTGCTCGGCGTAGTTCGGCGCCACCATCGGGTAGTCGGGCGGGAGACCCCACTTTGCGCGATACTCGTCGGGCGTCATGCCGTAGGTCGAGCGCAGATGGCGTTTGAGCATTTTCAGCTTCTTGCCGTCTTCGAGGCAGACCAGGTAATCGCGGGTGATCGATTTTCGGACCGGCACCGCTGGCTTTGCCGGCTCCGGCTGCGGTTCGGGCATCGAACCCTTGAGCCCACGCAGCGAATTGTAGACCGCGTGGATCACCTCCGACAGTTGGCCGGTCGCCAGCGTATTGTTTCTGACATAAGCCGCCACGACGTCGGTGGTCATGCGAAGCAATCCTTCCTCCCCCGGCTCGGGCATTGCAAATTCGGCCATGTTTTGCCTCGGCAAGTTATGTGATCGGTCACAGTTGCAGAGACAATTCAAAGTGTCAACGAAAACTCATGCGGCGTTATAGTAATGGTCAGTAAGCAAGCCTTATGATGACTTGAGGCTGCGATTCGCAATATGTAAGGTTGGTGTCATAATCGCAGCGCCATTGATGTCATCACCGAGGCGTGGTCACGCATAACCTAGGCTATGCTTGATTTCCGGGGAGCGGTGCGCGGCCGGGCGGTCCGCGGCGGCCCTGCCGGGAGCTTTGGTACGACGCGAGTTATGGTAGGCCGCTGACATTGCCGGCCGACATATGGTAGGTTGCGGGTCAGGCGCTGTGGCTTGTCCCAGCCCGTCGTATTGGCGTTTCTGATAGGTGCTGCCCTGGCGACCTCCTCAGCCCGCGTGCCCCGGTCCGCGGCGACCGATGGGTTCTTTGCCCACGACCTCGCTGTCGCCGATCCGGAGCTTGCCGCGGCCATCGCCGACGAGCGCGGTCGCCAGCAATCGCAAATCGAGCTGATCGCGAGTGAAAACATCGTGTCGCGCGCGGTGCTCGAGGCCCAAGGATCGGTGCTAACCAATAAGTACGCAGAAGGTTATCCCGGCCGGCGCTATTACGGCGGGTGCGAGTTTGTCGATGTCGCCGAGCGACTGGCGATTGACCGCGCCAAACGGCTGTTCGCGTGCAACTTTGCCAACGTGCAACCGCATGCCGGCGCCCCGGCGAACGAGGCGGTGTACCTGGCGCTGCTGTCGCCGGGCGACACGATCCTCGGCATGTCGCTGGCTGCCGGTGGGCACCTGACGCACGGCTCGCAGGCCAACATTTCGGGCAAATGGTTTCGCGGAGTCAGCTACGGGGTGCGACGCGAGGACGCGAGGATCGACATCGACGAGGTCGAGCGCCTCGCCGAAGCGCATCGCCCGAAGCTGATCATCGCCGGTGGCAGCGCCTATCCGCGGATCATCGATTTCGCGCGGTTCCGGGCGATCGCCGACCAGGTCGGCGCCTACCTGATGGTCGACATGGCGCATTTCGCCGGGTTGGTCGCCGGCGGCGCGCATCCGAGCCCGTTGCCGCACGCGCATGTCGTAACGACGACGACGCACAAGACGCTGCGCGGGCCGCGCGGCGGCATGATCCTGGCCAACGACGAGGAGATCGGCAAACGCATCAACTCGGCGGTGTTTCCGGGGCTGCAGGGCGGCCCGCTGATGCATGTGATCGCCGCCAAGGCGGTGGCGTTCGGCGAGGCGCTGCGTCCGAGCTTTGCCGGATACGCGAACGCCGTCGTCGAGAACGCCCGGACGCTGGCCGCAACCCTTGCCGATTCCGGTATGGC
>DATLRD010000012.1:0-14637 GCA_035534855.1 Allostellaceae bacterium
GCGGGAGTGCCGCTGGACTAAACCGGGGATACACAAATCGCCGAAAACAGGTGCTTTTCCGGCGGTATCACCCTGCTGCTAGACCCGTGCCCGCTAAGGCCGCCCGCAGCCCCGTGCAGCGCGGGAAGCGATCTGGGCTACCCCACTAGCCCGCAGCCCCTTCCGGTGCCCTGGCGGGCGTCCCAGGGGCGCTATGGGGCGTGTCGGCTAGAGGTGAGGGGAGCGGGGGGTGGCGATGGCGCAACAGCGCGCAAAAATTGCGCCGCCTTGCGCCTGTTGCGCCGGGGTGGTACCGGCAGAAGGCGGCAGAATTTGCCGTTTCCTGCCGCGGGGAACACCGCAGACCCGAACAACCCGCACTTAGGGGATGGTGAAAGGCCCGAGCGCCAGCGGAAGAGACGCGGCCTTCATCAAGATATCGGCCTTCGTTTGTGCGATCTGCGGGTCGCTGTCTGGGTGAGACGCTGCCAATTTGTCGAGGTGCTTCGCGAGACGGAGCATCTCTGCGCAAGCGCTCACTGCATTATGGTATCGCGAAGCCTGAGGCAGGGTCGCTGCTGGCATAGAAACCTCTCTCTCGGCTCAGCCTGCACCCGCTAGCAAATCCGCTAGAAACCCGGGTGCCGGCGATCAAGTTTTGCTAGCGTCTTCCGTCTAACCCCTTGAAAAGATTGGTGCCCCGAGTCGGATTTGAACCAACGGCCTACCGCTTACGAAGCGGTTGCTCTACCGCTGAGCTATCGGGGCACACCGGTCCCGCGTGTGGCAGCCTAATTAGCTCATTGTCGGGCTGCCGCCAAGTCGCTCGGCGAAGGCAGCAGCGGTGCCGGGGCGGCATGCGGCGCCAGCGGAGGCGCTGCGCCCGCGCGCCACGCCAGTGTGTCAAAGCTGCCGCATGACGGGCATAACGCGTGCCACTCTACGCTTTCGGCGCTGCACGCGGTGCAGACATAGCGCGGGTCGGGCGGCGCCGAAACCGCCCGGTCGAGCCATTGCCGGCCAGCAGCGGTGTCGCCGCGCTCGCTCTCTTCGAGCCGCGCCATCAGGCGGCACAGCCGCCGCGACGGCGCCTCCGCCGGGGCCGCTTCGAGCGCGCGGCCAAGGTGGCGGCGCGCCTCGCCCCACAGCTTGGCGTCGAGCGCCGCCTCGGCCACCGCGATCCGGCTCTCCTCGGCGTCAGGGTTGCGTGCGGCGAGGGCCTGTACCGCTTCGAGGCGGGCGAGAGGCGCGGCATCGGGGTCAAGCCCGGCATAAAGCCGCGCGAGCTCGGGGTGCGGGGCGGTCTGCCAGGCGCGCTCGATAACCCGCCGGGCGGCGCGCGTGCGGCCCATCGCGACCAGCAGGCTCGCCTCGCGGCAAAACGGCGCGGCCTGCTCCGGGGTCAGCTTCGCCGCCTGCCCGGCCAGTGCCACCGCCTGGCGCTGATCGCCGTGCTGCTCGGTCGTCCGGCTCAGTTCGACAAGGATCGCGCTGCGCTGACGGCGCGCCCGCTCGGGCGGGACGACGCGGCGCCGCGCCGCCTCGGCCAGCGTGTCGCGTGCCTCCTCCCACCGCCCGAGGCGCAATTGCAGCGCCAGCACGCCCTCAACTGCCCAGGCGAGGTTCGGCCGCAGGCGGTGCGCGCGCAGCGCCAGATCGAGCGCGGCCGCGCGGTCGCCGGTCCGCATCGCCTCGATATAGAGACCGCGCAACCCGAGCAGCATGGTTTCCGGCCGGTCGACCAGACCCGCGAGATAGGCCTGCGCCGCCTCGGCGTCGCCGTCGAGAGAAGCGGCCTGGGCCGACAGCGCCAGGGCGAGCGGCACGTCGTCGAGCAGCGCCGTCGCGCGGCGGGCGGCGCGCCTTGCCTCGTTCGGGTCGCCGGCGGCGATTGCGGCAAACCCGTTGGCGAGCGCCGCATAGCCCGCACGCCGCCGCCGCTCGCGGCGCCGCCGGCGCCACGCGCGCGGCAGCCGCAGCAGCCCGCGCACCACGGTGCCGAGCATGCCCAGCACAGCGAGCAGGATCAGAACCGCCACGCCGAGCACGCCGACCGAGGTCTCGACCTGCCAGCCCTGCCAGGTGATCTCGACCTGCCCCGGGTGATTCGCGACAAACGTCGCCGCGGCAACAAACACCGCGATCAGGATCAGCGCGAGCGGAACGCGCATCAGCCGGGCGCGGCCGGGGCGGCGGATTTGCCGAGATGCGCCGCCAGCAGTGTCGCCAATCTGTCCAGCGTCTGCTCGACCTGCAATCGCGGCTCGGCCAGATTGAGCCACGCCTGCGCCGCCGCTGCGTTGGCGCCCGACAGCGTGCGGAGCGACGCCACCGCGCCGGCCAGGTCGCCGCGCCGCATCGCGACCTCGGCGCTGTTAACCGCGGCCTCGGCCGGGGTCTGCGCGGTGCCGCCGATGCGCCGGATCGTCACCAGCCCGCGCAGCCGGGCCATGATCCGCGCGCCGATATCATCCGCCGGCGGCGGCTCGGCGGTCGCGATGCGCGTCGCGAGTGCTTCGAGCTGGTGGGTCAGCACGGCGCCGCCCGCCACCCCGGTCTTCGCCGGGCCCGCCAGCGGCGCCGCGGCGGCGGCAAGATCGGGCAGGTCGTGGACCAGCGCGGCCAGGGTCGCATATTCGTTGGGGAACGGGCGTGCCACGCGCACTGCCTCGCCGATCTGCAGCACGACCAGCGCCGCCGCCACCTCGGTTGGCGCGACGGCCGGTTTCTGCGCCGCCTTTTCGAGCGCTTCGACCCGCTTGCCGAGCGCGCCGATCTGCGCCGTCGCCGCGCCCATTTGCTGCTGGAGGCCGGAGAGGTCGGGCGGGGAAGGCGGCGGCTCGTTTTCGAGCGCCACGACACGCCGGTCGAGCACGTCGAGCGCCGCCTTTTGCGCGCTGCCCAGCGCGGTGATCGCCGACTGGTTGGCCGCCGCGGTCGCGGTGACCGTCTTGGTGAGCCCGCCGACTGCGGTTTCCAGCCGGTCGAGCCGTGCGGCGAGCTGAGTCTCCTGGCTGTTACCGCCGCCGACCGGACTGTTCCACGGCAGCAGTGGCATCAGCCCCGGTGCCCACAGCGGCGCCGCGGCGACCAGCGCGACAAGAACGATGAAGGCGACCGCGAGCACCAGCGTCGTGCGGTCGCGGCGCTGCACCGGAGGCGTCGGCGCGGACTCAACGGACTCGACGGTCTCGGGAACGGCCTCTTGCACCGGGTCGGTCATAGCGGTGTCGCGGCGAACAGCGAATTGATGCGGTCGAGCACCGCTGCCTGGGTCGGCGCGGCGGCAACCAGCCGGCCACGAAACGCGAGGTCGCCGAGCGCGGCGTCGGCGGCCCGGCTGATCGAGATTGCGGTGACCCGCGTCAGGGCCCCGGCGACGCCGGCATCGGCGGCGAGGCGGAGGAAGATCGCGGCGGTGCGCGGCGAAAAGAACAGGGCCAGATCAATTGACCGCTCCGCCAACGCCGCGGCGGTTTCGGGGGTCAGCGCCGCGGCCGGCTGCGCGTCGTACAGAACCGCGCGCTCGACCGCAAACCCGGCGGCGCGCAATTCGCCGGCAAGGTCGCCGGCCACCGCCGATCCGGCTATATGCACCAGCCGCCCGGCGGCGGGATGCAGCCGGGCCCCCACCAGCCGCGCTAGGTCGACGATATCGCCGCCGGCGCCTTCGGCTGCGGCAAACCCCTCGGACCGCGCCTGCGCCGCGGTCGTCTCGCCGACCGCGTAGAGTGGCACCGTCCGCTCGCCGCTCGCCCGGGCCAGGGCACGCACCCCGTTCGCGCTGGTACACAGCACCGCCTGCACCCCGGCGAGGTCGAGCGGTCCGTCGCGCCAGCCGATCTCGATCAGCGGTTCGACGATGGTTTCGATCCCGCGCGCGGCGAGCACCGCCGCCAGCGCCGCGGCTTCGGCGCGGGGCCGAGTCACCAGTGCGCGCGGCGGCGACCGTTTGGGGATCGCGATCATGGACCTTCATCGCCTAAGATTGCCGGGCTGACAAGGCTTGCCGCTTACAGCACCGACGAAATGCCGCTGCCGATGCGAATGGAGGAGACGATGCCCCTGACCCGTGACCTCGGTGCCTTTGTCGCCGAGCTTTCATTCGAGCGCCTGCCGCGCGAGGCGGTGGAGACCGCACGGCTCGGCTTTATCGACACGATCGCGACGATGATCGCCGGCGCGCGCGACGCGGCTCCACAGCTGCTGCGCCAGGCGCTCGCACCGCCGCCTGGCCCGGCGACGCTCTATTTCACCGGCGATACCGCGCCGGCGCCGGAGGCGGCGTGGATCAACGGCACCGCGGCGCACGCGCTCGACTACGACGACGTCGCGGTGCGCGGCCACCCCTCGACAGTGCTGGTGCCGGCGATCCTCGCCGAGGGAGAGGCGCTCGGCGCCACCGGCGACGCGATGATCGCCGCCTATGTTGCCGGCTACGAGGCATGGGCCGAGGTGGCGAACCGCGACCCCGGCCATCACCACCGCAAAGGCTGGCACCCGACCGGGATTTTCGGGGCGATCGCCGCCGCCGCGGCCTGCGCCAATCTGCGCCGGCTCGACGCCGCGTGCGCGACCAGCGCGCTCGCCCTGGCGGCGTCGCAATCGTCGGGGCTGATGGCCAATTTCGGCACGATGACCAAGCCATTCCACGCCGGGCGGGCGGCGCATTCCGGGCTGATCGCGGCGCGGCTCGCCGAGCTGGGCTTCACCGCCGCCGATGACGCGCTCGAACACCCGCAGGGTTTCCTGTCGGCGGTCTCGCCCGAGGGGCTGTGCGACCGCGAGAGCCCGGCGAGGCTCGGCACCGACTGGCACATCGTCAGGAACCGGCTCAGCATCAAGAAATACCCGGCCTGCTATGGCCTCCACCGGTCGCTCGACGGGATGCTTGATCTGCTCGACAAGCGGCCGCTCAAGCCCGAACAGATCGCCCGCATCACCGCCTCGATCAGCAAGACCCGCTCGCTGATCCTGCGCAATCACCGGCCGCAGACCGGACTCGAAGGCAAGTTCAGCATGGAGTTTGCGATGGCCGCCGCGGTGATCGCCCGGCGCGCGACGCTGGCCGAGTTCACCGACGATTTCGTGCGCCGGCCGGACGTGCAGGGCCTGATGCAGAAGGTCGCGATCGAGACCAACGAGAACTACGACCCCGACGTGCCGGGCGCCGCGGTGTTCGACCAGGTGCGGGTCGACCTGGTCGACGGAGAGAGCCTGCAGAGCGCCGAGGTACGCCGCGCCCGCGGCAGCGCCGAATTGCCGCTCGGCGAGGCGGACCTGTTCGAGAAGTTCCGCTCCTGCCTCGATGCCGGTGGCGCCCGCATCGCGCCCGAGGTGCTGTTTGCCCGGCTGCAGAATCTCGAACACGGCTCGGCCCGCGAACTGACCGCGGCGGGATGATCCTCCCGGTTCCGCCGCTGCTCGTCATCTCCGACCGGTCGCAGGCGCGACGGCCGATCGTCGAAATTGCGGCGGCGGTATTTGCCGGCGGCGGGCGTTGGTTCAGCGTCAGGGAGAAGGATTTGCCGCCGCCCGAGCGCCGCGCCCTGCTGGCCAAGCTGGTCGCGCTCGCCCGGGCCTGCGGCGCGACAGTCGGCATTCACGACGATATCGATGCGGCGGCGGCGACCGGCGCCGGGGCGGTTCACCTGCCCGGCGGTGCCGATCCCACAGCGGCGCGGCAACGATTGCCGCGGGCGCTGATCGGGGTCTCGGCGCACGGCGCGGCCGAGGCCGCGGCACAGCTCGCCGCCGGCGCCGATTACGTGACGCTGAGCCCGATTTTCCTCACCGACAGCAAGCCGGGCTACGGCCCGGCGCTGGGCCTCGACGGGCTGGCCGCGGCGGTGCAAACGGCGGGCGGCCCTGTCGTTGCGTTGGCCGGGATCAGCGCCGCTAATGCCGCCGCCTGCCTCGCTGTCGGCGCGGCCGGCATCGCGGTGATGGGAGAGGTGATGCGCGCCGCCGATCCGGAGGCGGTGGTGCGCGATCTCGTCCACGCGATAATGGCGTTGAAGTCTTGAACACGAGACGTTAGCGGGGTTTCCCAGATGGATGCGGACTACATCGTCGTCGGGGCCGGCTCGGCCGGCTGCGTCGTTGCCAGCCGGCTTTCCGAGGACGGGGCGAAGGTGGTGCTGCTCGAAGCCGGCCCGCCCGACCGCGACCCGTGGATTCACATCCCGGCCGGGGTGCTGCGCGTGCTCAACAACCCCAAGATCAACTGGAACTTCTCGAGCGAGGGCGAGCCGGGCACCGCCGGGCGGCAATTGCAATGGCCGCGCGGCAAGGTGCTGGGCGGCACCAGCTCGATCAACGGCATGCTCTATGTCCGCGGCAACCCCGCGGATTACGACAACTGGGCGCAGATGGGCTGCCGCGGCTGGAGCTATGACGAGGTATTGCCGTATTTCCGCAAATCCGAAACCTATCGCGGCAAAGGCGACCCCGAGTTCCGCAGCACCGGGGGGCCGCTGATCGTCGAGGACTACCGCACGATCCTCGGTCTCACCCACCATTTCGTCGAGGCGGCGCAGCAGGCCTGGTTTCCGTTCACCCCGGATTACAATGGCCGGCAGCAGGAGGGCGTCGCCTATTCACAGATGACCCGCCGCGGCAAGTGGCGCGGCTCAACCGCGCAGACCTTTCTGCGCGAGGCGCGGCCCCGCGCCAACCTCAAAATCGAGACCGAGGCGACCGTCACCAAATTGCTGTTCGACGGAAAACGCTGCACCGGCGTCGCCTTTCGCCAGCGCGGCGCCGACCGCAAGCTTTTGGTGACGCGAGAGGTGATCCTCTGCGGCGGCGCGGTCAGCTCGCCGCACGTGCTGCAGATTTCCGGCATCGGCCCGGCTCAGCACCTGCACCAGATCGGCGTGCCGATCGTCCACGACCTGCCCGGCGTCGGCGCCAATCTCAACGACCATTACGTCGTGCGCATCGCGCATCGGGTGCGCGACGCGGTGACGATCAACCAGCTTGCCCGCGGTGCCCGGCTGATGCGCGAGGCATTCAAGTTTTTCACGGTCGGCAGCGGCGCGCTGACCTTTGGCGTCACCTCGGCGATGGTGTTCTGCCGCAGCCGCGAGGGATTGGCGAGCCCCGATCTGCAGCTCTTGTTCACCCCGGCGAGCTATGCCCAGGGCGTGTTCCGCCAGCTCGAACGCGAGCCGGGGATGACCGTCGCCGTGTGCCCGGTGCGGCCGGAAAGCCGCGGCACGATCATGGCGCAATCGCCTGACCCGTTCACCTACCCGGCGATCCGTCCGAACTATCTGTCGGCGCAGGGCGATCTGCGGGTGCTGATCGCCGGCATTAACCACACCCGCCGCATCTTTGCCCAGCCGGCGATGGCGCCATACACCGTCGAGGAAACCGTGCCAGGACCGGGGGTCGCGACCGACGAGCAGTTCGCCGAATTCGCCCGCGCCGCCGGCACCAACGTGTTCCACCCGGCCGGAACCTGCAAGATGGGCACTGACCCGATGGCGGTGGTCGACCCGCGGTTGCGAGTCCACGGCATTCAGGGGCTGCGTGTCATCGACGCGTCGGTGATGCCGGCGGTCACCACTGGCAATACCAACGCGCCGACGATCATGATCGGTGAGAAAGGCGCGGCAATGATCAAGGAAGACGCCCGCACCACGGCGCAGGCAGCAGCGGCATGAGCGCCGCCCGCGTGCTGATGCTTGCCGCCGGGCTTGCCGCTTTCCTCGGCGCCGGGCCGGTGCGGGCGCAGATGGCGAATTGCGCCGGCGCGCAGACCCAGATGGCGCTCAACGCCTGCGCCGGCAAGGAATACAAAAAGGCCGACGCGGCACTGAACCAGGTTTATGGCAAGCTCAAGGGCAAGCTGACGAAACCGGCCGACCGGAAACCCCTGGCTGCCGCCGAGCGCGCGTGGATCGCCTATCGCGACGCCGAATGCGCCTTCGAGACCGGCGGTACAGTGGGCGGCAGCATCCACCCGATGCTGATGGCGATGTGCCTTAACGAAAAGACGCTGGTGCACACCGCCGAATTGAGCCGCCAGCTGAACTGCAAGGAGGGCGACCCCTCCTGCGTGCACTGACCGAGGCGGCCTACCGGCCGAAACATTGGGCGGTCGCCATCCGCTCGGCCTGCAGGGTGTTTTGCGTCTCGCGGCCCTCCATCAGCGCCTCCTCGTCTTCCGGCGTCAGCCGGCCGAGCGCTGCGGCGTGCCGTGCATGTTGGCGAGGCAGGCACCGTAGACAAACTGCATGACCTGCTGTGCGGTCTGTGCCTGCACGGTAGCGCCGCCCAAGACGATCAGCAGAATCAGCCCCTGGCTGAAACGCCGCATGTTCTTCTCCCGCAAATAGTGCGGAAGTCTCTGGCGCGGCGCGCGCTGCCGCCAAGCGCCAAGCGCGCTTAGAGTGAAGGGCCAGTTACCGTATCGTAGACCGGCTTGACCCCGGGCGGCGGCGAAAAGCCGAGCGAGCCGTGCGCCAGCACCGCCTCGCGCCCGCCGAACGCGGCGATCTTTGCCGCCTGATCGGCGCGGGCCAGCGCGTCGGCGGCCTCCGGATCGACCACCCGGCGCAGTTCGCGCTCGCATTCGGCGATCACCGCGCGCGAGCCCGGTGCATCGGCAAGGTCGTGCGCCTCCTGCGGGTCGGCGGCGAGGTCGAAGAGCTGCGGCGGCATGCCGACGTAATGCACGTATTTGTACGCGCCGCGGCGGATCATGAAGGCGCCAGTCGCGGCGCCGGCGGCGTGGTATTCGACCAGCATCGGCTTCGGCCGTTTGGCGCCGGCCGCGATGTCGGACAGCACCGCGCCGGGCACGTCGGAATCGTCCGGGTTGGGCGCGACGCCGGTCCAGTCGAGGATCGTCGGGAACGCATCGGCCAGCGACACCGGCTCGGCGCACACCGCGCTCTCGGGCAATCCGGGCCCGGCGGCGATCATCGGAATCCCGGCGGCCTCCTCGTACATCGTCGATTTGCCCCACAGCCCGCGGGTGCCGAGGTTGTCGCCGTGGTCGCTGGCATAGAGCACCCGGGTATTTTCGGCGAGGCCGGTTTCGTCGAGGGCGGCGACCAGCCGCCCGACATTGTGGTCGGTAAAGCTGACCATGCCGAAATAGGCGGCGATCGCGCGGCGCAGGCTCGCCGCATCGAACGCCTTGTCATAGACTTGGCACTCGCGGATTGCCGCGACATAGGGATGGCTGGGCCGCTCCTCCGGGGCGTAGAGCGCGGGCAGCGGCACCGTATTTTCAGGATAGAGATCGTACCATTCCGGCCGCGCAATCAGTGGGAAATGGGGGCAGACGATCGAGACGAACAGCACGAATGGCCGCCCGGCCGCGTCGGCCCGCGCCGCGCGCGCCTTCAGCCACGCGACCGCCGCGTCGGTGATCTTGTCGTCGTATTCCTGGTATTTCGAATTGCCGCGCCCGGCCTCCTTAGCGAGCCGCAACGCGGCACTCCGCACCGGCAGCGGGTCGCGCAGCCAGCTGAGCGGATCGCCGACCCCGCCGACGACGTGCATAGGCATCACCTCCTCGGTAAAGCCGTTGTCGTCGTCGGCGCTGCGGAAATGCAATTTGCCGATCGATACCACTTCGCGTCCGGCGGCCTTCAACCGGTGGTGCCAGCTCGGCACCGAGCCGTCATAGGGAATGCCGTTGTCCCAGAAGCGGATCTCGTGCGGGTAGCGCCCGGTCGCGAGGCTGGCGCGCGCCGGCACGCAGATAGGCGAGTTGGTATAGGCGTTTGTGAAGCGCACCCCGCGGGCCGCCAGCCGGTCGAGGTTTGGCGTGCGGATCATCCTGTGGCCATAGCAGCCGAGCACGCGGCGGCTGTGCTCGTCGGAGAAGATGAACAAGAGGTTCGCGGGTTTCATGAGTACTCCAGCTGCCTATTCTCACCCGCCGCGCGCCGGCGGTGCCGCCGCGCGGCACCCTCTCCCGCAATGCGGGAAAGAGTGCCGCGCGGCACCCTCTCCCGCAATGCGGGAAAGAGAAGGCACCCACGGCGTCAGGCAGTGGGAAGGGTGAGGGGATTACGTGTTCCGCCCGACTTGCTTGCCGGCGCTGGTGCCGGCGATCTTGCCGAACACCGAGCCGGAGACCAGGCCGGTGCCACCCGGATAGTTGTGATAGAACAGCCCGCCGACCAGTTCGCCGGCCGCGTACAGCCCGGCGATCGCCTTTTGCGCCGTGTCGAGCACTCGCCCGTCATTGTCGATGCGCACGCCGCCAAACGTGAAAGTGACGCCGCAGGTCGTGCAAAAGGCTTCGTAAGGCGGCTTTTCCAGCGGCATCGCCCAGTTGGTCTTGTCGATCAAGAGGCCCTTGGTGGTGCGGCCGTCCTTGACGGTCGGGTTGTAGGGGATGTCGCGCTGCACCGCGGCATTGTAGTCGGCGATCGTCTTCAAAAACGCCGCCTTATCGACCGGCGCGTATTCGGCCATCTTGTCGGCCAGCGCGTCGATCGTATCGGCAGTGACCTTGGTCACCTGGCGGATGCGGTATTCGTCGCGCTGCAGATGCACGACCTGCTGGTCGAAGATCTGCCAGGCGAACTGGTGCGGCTGGTTGAGGATCTCGCGGCCGTATTTGGCATAGGTGTAGTTGCGGAAATCGGCGCCTTCGTCGCAGAACCTGACGCCATCGGCATTGACCATGATGGCGAACGGATAGGAGTGCTTCTGGAAATTGTCGCCGACCGCGAGGTCGCCGAATTCGGGGGCGTTGTAGTCCCAGCCGACGGCATGGCAACCCGACCAGTTGCCATACGACATCGCGCCGATCTCCAGCGCCATCTTGATGCCGCCGCCGGTGTTGAAGCGGGTGCCGCGCACCTTGGCGAGGTCCCAGCCGGGGCCGAGATAGCGGGTGCGCATCTCGGCGTTGGCTTCGAACCCGCCGCACGCCAAGACCACCGCCTTGGCGCGGATCTCGGTGGTATGGCCCGCGACATTGGCGACGACGCCGTGCACCCCGTCATCGTCATGGATCAGCCTCTCGCCGCGCGCCTCGTAGGCGACTTCGATGCCGCGCTCCTCGGCCGATTTATAGAGCCCTTCGACGAGGCCCGGTCCGCCGCCCCAGGCTTCCAGCGCGAGGCCCCCCCAGAACACGAACTTGCCGTCGTGCTTGAAGGCCTGGCGCGAATACATCGGCGCAAAACGGATGCCCTTCCCACGCATCCACAAGAGCGTCTCCTGGCTCTTGGTGATCAGGAGTTCGGCCATGTCGGGGTTCGACTTGTAGTCGGTCAGCCGCCCGAGATCGTCGTAATATTTGTCGGTCGTGTAGGTGCCGAAATCCGAGGTGGCGATCTCCGTTTCGCTGAGGTCGCAGAGCTTTAAGAGGTCATCGACGCCGTTATAGACAAAGCGCAGGGCGCCGGCGGTGTAGCGGGAATTGCCGCCGCGCTCGTCGAACGGCGCCGCTTCCAGCACCAGGACGCGCGCGCCGTTCTCGCGCGCCGCCAAGGCCGCGCACATCCCGGCATTCCCGGCGCCGACCACGACGACATCATATTCGCCCGCAATCATCTCCGCTCCCTCCACCCGATTGGCTCCCGACACGAGTAGCGCGGCCCAGGGATTGGGGCAAGGGGCGGGAACGAGATCTACCTGGCACCCCTGACGCCCGCCGAGCAGGACGCCGCCAAGTTCGGGTCGGCACAAAACCCGTTGCAGAAGAAAGGAAATGGCGGAGGGGATGGGATTCGAACCCACGATACGGGGTTAACCGTATAACGGTTTAGCAAACCGCCGCCTTCAGCCACTCGGCCACCCCTCCACCGATGAGTGGGTGCACGGCGCATGCGCTGGCAGTTCTAGAGGTTGGCCCGGGGCAAGTCAATTCGGCCTGCTCCGACCAGAGCCGGCGCCCCGGCCAGGCGATGCGGCCATGCGATGCGGCCGGCGCGGCCGATTTGCAGAAGCGCACCCGGCGTGGCAATTTGCCGGCAGCGGGCACCAGCGGCGGAAATCGGGAGCGGCGCGATGACGGGACGGCTCGAAGGCAAGCGGGCCCTGGTGACGGCGGCGGGACAGGGGATCGGCCGGGCGACGGCGCTGGCCTTCGCCGCCGAGGGCGCCAATGTGCTGGCCACCGACATCGCCGAGGATAAACTCGCCGATCTCGCCGAAGCCTTTGTCGCGACCCGCCGGCTCGACGTGACCGACGGGGCGGCGATCGCCGCGCTCGCCGACGAACTGGGGCCGCTCGACATCCTGTTCAACTGCGCCGGGTTTGTGCATCACGGCACAATCCTCGACGTGCTGCCCGAGGACTGGGATCTCTCGTTCGAACTCAACGTGCGCTCGATGTACCTGATGATCCGCGGCTTTCTGCCGAAGATGCTGGAGCACGCCAAGGACGCTCCAGGGAGCGCCTCGATCGTCAACATGGCCTCGACCGTGTCCTCGGTCAAAGGCGCGCCCAACCGCTGCGTCTACGGCGCAACCAAGGCGGCGGTGATCGGGCTGACCAAATCGGTGGCGGCCGATTTTATCGCCAGCGGCATCCGCTGCAATGCGATCTGCCCGGGCACGATCGCGACCCCCTCGCTCGACGAGCGCATCGCGATGCAGGGGGTGCTGCTGCCGGGCGGCACCGAGGCGGCGCGCCGCCTCTTTGTCGAGCGCCAGCCGCTGGGCCGGCTCGGCACCGCCGAGGAGGTGGCGGCGCTGGCGGTCTATCTCGCCTCCGACGAAGCCGCCTTCACGACCGGCGCCATTCATATCATCGATGGCGGTTTTACCCTTTGACCCCCGTAACCTATTGACCAATCGGAGGAAACCCCTATGAAACTTCTGCGCTACGGCCAGCCCGGCCAGGAAAAGCCGGGCCTGCTCGACCGCGACGGGCAGATCCGCGACCTGTCCGCCCTCATTCGCGACATCGACGGCGAGGCGCTGGCCCCGGCCTCGCTCGACCGGCTGCGCCGGCTCGACCCTGCCACGCTGCCGCCGGTCGCCGGCACGCCGCGGCTCGGGGCCTGCGTCGCCAATGTGCCGAAAATCGTCGCGATCGGGCTCAACTATCGCCTGCACGCCCAGGAGGCCGGGATGGCGATCCCGCAGGAGCCGATCTTTTTTCTCAAGGCGGTCTCGTCGATCTGCGGCCCCAACGACGACACGATCATCCCCAAGGGCTCGGTCAAGACCGATTACGAGGTCGAACTCGGCATCGTCATCGGCACGACGGCGCGCTACGTCAGCAAAGCGGATGCGCGCCGGCACATCGCCGGCTATTGCCTCGTCAACGATGTCTCCGAGCGCGAATATCAGATGGAGCGCGGCGGGCAGTGGACCAAGGGCAAGAGCGCCGACACGTTCTGCCCGATGGGCCCCTGGCTGGTCACCGCCGACGAGATCGCCGATCCCGACAAGCTGCAAGTGTGGACAGAGGTCAATGGCGAACGGCGGCAGAACAGCAACACCGCCGATCTGATCTTTGGGGTCGACACGATCGTCAGCTATGTCAGCCAGTTCATGACGCTGATGCCGGGCGACGTGATCCCGACCGGCACGCCGTCGGGCGTCGGGATGGGCTTCAAGCCGCCGAAATTCCTCAGACCGGGCGACCGCGTCCGGCTATCGGTCGAGGGGCTCGGCGAGCAGAACCAGCGCCTGGTCGCCTGCCCGGACTGACCTTGCGCGACCGGCGCGCGGGGGCGATGGGGCGATGGGGCGATGGGGCAATGGGGCAATGGGGCAATGGGCAATGGGCAATGGGGCAATGGGGCAATGCCGGCGGCGGTAGGGCAATGTCGGCGCTAGCGCAATGCGACTCTTTTACGCTATGATTTTACGTTCACTGCGCTCGTCGCGTTCAATTGCACCTTTAGAGGCCCCATGTACGATCCCCGCCCCGGCCCTGACCGGGAAGAGCTGCCCCCCGGCCGCCGCATCGATGCCACGGTAAAGTGGTTCAATGCCAGCAAAGGCTTCGGTTTCGTCACGATGTCGGACGGCTCGCAGGATGCCTTTCTGCCGATGGCGATCCTGCGCCGCGCCGGCTATGACGACGTCCGCGAGGGCGCGCTGATCAGCTGTGAGGTCAGCGCCGGGGCGAAGGGACCGCTCGTCACCCAGGTGCTGAACATCGACGCCAGCACCGCTGCCGCCGCATCAATCGGCGGGTTCGATCGCCGCCCGGCGCGCGCCTCGACGACGATCGAGGGCGCCGTCAAATGGTTCGAGCCCGACAAGGGCTACGGCTTTGTTGCCCCCGATGGCGGCGGCAAGGACGTCTTTGTCCATATCACCGCGCTGCGGCGCAGCGGCGTCGACGCGCTCGGCCCCGGTCAGCGGGTGCGGGTCGAGGTGGTCGACGGCCGCAAGGGGCTGGAGGCTGATCGGATCACCGTCATCACCTGAGCCCCGCACCTGAGACCCCGCCCGTCGGCGCGCCCATCGGCGCTCGCCCTCGCCCCCGGGTTTACAAACTCCTCGCAAGGGGCCAACGTGGCGGCCAGCGGCGAGGGAAGCGGTTTTCTCGCCGATAATTGCGAGAAACAAGACGATGGACTTGCGCGACACGATCCGGACCTACCGCCTGTTTTCCGGGTCTTATGATGTTGTTTTCGGGCCGGTATTTCACCCCGGGCGCAAGGAGGCGGTGCGCGTCGCCAACGACCGGCCCGGCCAGCGCATTCTCGAAGTCGG
>DATLRD010000013.1:0-5361 GCA_035534855.1 Allostellaceae bacterium
GATCCATTCGCCGATCCAGGCGCGCTATCCCGAACTGGTCATGCGGGTCGATACCGACCGCGACCAGGGCGTCCGCAGCCGCCGCCAGTTCCTCGAGCGCTACTGCGACACCGATACGTTGTGCTGCACGATGCACTTCCCCTCGCCCTCGGTCGGCCACATCAAGCGCTGGGGCGACGGCTTCAAGCTCGATTACCTGACCTGACCGCCGTCGCCCTCTTCGTCATTCCCGCGAAAGCGGGAACCGAGGGGGCAACCGCGCGCCGGCGCGTCGTCACCAAAGAGGGGCGAGATGACTGATTTTCCGGCCCTCCTCGACCGGTTCGCCGCCGCGGTCGTCGCCAATGACGGCGCCGGGCTCGCCGCCGTGTTCACCGAAAAGGGCACCTACGAAGACGGGTTCTTCGGCGCCCATACCGGCCGCGCCGTGATCGCCCAAATGCTCCAGCGCTTTCACGACACCGGGCGCGACTACCGCTGGGACTGGTTCGAGCCGCTATGTGACGGCGCGCTCGGCTACGCGAGGTTCCGCTTCAGCTACGCCTCGCGCCTCCAGGGCTGCGAAGGCCGGCCGGTGATGTTCGAGGGCATGAGCCGGTTCCGCTTCGAGGGCAAGCTGATCGCGCATTACGCCGAAGCCTGGGACCGCGGCGTCGCGCTCGTCCAGCTCGGCCTCCCGCCCGAGCGCATCGCCCGCATCCTCGACAAAGCCGCCGCGGTGCAAAACGGGACGCCGGAAGCTCGCGAGCATCTGGTGCACCTCAGCCCCCACCCGCGCTGACACGCTCCCTCCCCCGCAAGCCCGCAAGCGGGGAAGGTTGGAGAGGGGGCTCCTCCACGCCCTCCCCGTCGAATAAAGCCGCTACCAAGCCTCCCGCCCGCGGGTCGGGCGCACCGCCGGCGCCGCCTCGGCCAGTTCGCGCCTTTCGCGCTGCTCGGCTTCGTGCTTGTCGAACATCGCCTTGGCGGCGGCGTTGCGCTTGGCGCTGAACTCGTCGCGGTTGTCGCCGCACCACTGAAACGACGCCGCGCGGCTTTGATTGAGCTTGGAAAAATGCAGCATCACATATCGCGCATAGAGCTCATACGACCGCTTGGTCGCCGCGAAATCGGCCCAGTTGTGCGCCTGCTGCAGGAACACGCCGAATTCGCCCTGCTTCTGCTGCAGCCGTTCGATCAGCGCGATCGCGTCGTCGGGCGTGCCGCACACGCCGTAGCGGTTTTCGACAAACCATTCGAGCGCATCCTGCCCCGGCGGCACGATAAACCGCGGCTGGTTGTTGTTGAGGTAGCCGAGATAACGCTCGAACCCCCAGCGCGCATTCTTGAACGCCTGCTCGCGGGTCTCGGCGATGTGCATCGGGCCGACGAGGCGCAACCGGTTCGCATCCATCGTCCTTCCGTGCTCGGAGGCGACGTCGCTGGCGATCTGCCAGTTCGAGGCTAGCGCGTCGAACCCGAACGGGTTGGTCGCGGCGACGCAGATCATGCTGAGATCGTACTTGCCGGCCAGCCTTCCGCCCGACGGCGTCACCGCGCTGACCACCGCGACCTCCGGGTGCGGCTTGCTATAGGGCAACAGGTGCAGCCGCGTCCCCTCCATCGTGTACCACTCGGTCTTCTCGGTAACGGTCTCGCCCCTGAACAGGCGCAGGATCGCGTCGAGCGCTTCAGCCATGCGGTCGCGCTGGGTCATCGGGTCGATGCCCATCATGATTGCGTCAGACGCCAGCAATCCCGGCCCGGCGCCAAACATCACCCGGCCGCGCGTCATGTGGTCGAGCTGGACGATGCGGTCGGCGACCATCATCGGGTGATGATAGGGCAGCGAGATGACCCCGGTGCCAAAGCGGATGTGCCGGGTCCGCTCGGCGGCAAAGGCGATGAAGATCTCGGGCGACGAGATGATCTCGTACCCGGCCGAGTGGTGCTCGCCGATCCACGCCTCATGAAACCCAAGCTTGTCGAGCCATTGCATCAGCTCGAGGTCGCGCTCAAGGCATTGGGTCGGGTCTTCCTCGTTCGGGTGGAACGGCGGCAGGAAAATCCCGTGGCGCAGGTTGATCTCGGTCATCGCAGCCTCGCTGATCATAAGCCATGCGATGCTATCGGCTTTCCCCAGCGCGGAAAACACTTCCCGCCCGCAACCCCGGCACGCCATGATGCACCGCACATCGCGTACGGAGGTTGTTTCCGCCATGAGCCTGTCGCCCGAAGAATATCGCGAACACCTCGCCGCCACATCCGTGCGCGCCGGGTTCAGCTTTGACGGCGTGGTGCTGCCGCAAAGCCATGAATTTCACCTCGGCCGGATGCGGTTTCACTACCTCGACTGGGGCAACAAGCACCTGCCGACGATCGTCTTTCTGCATGGCGGCGCGCTGAACGCCCATACCTGGGACCTCGTCTGCCTGGCGCTGCGCGACGAATACCACTGCGTCGCGCTCGACCAGCGCGGCCACGGCGACAGTGACTGGTCGACTGAGGCCGATTATTCGATGGCGGCCCAGCTCTCCGACACCAAGGGGTTCGTCGATCACCTCGGTCTCGACAAGTTCATCCTCGTCGGCATGTCGCTCGGCGCGATCAACTCGCTCGCCTTTGCCGTCAACCACCCCGAGCGGCTCGACGCCCTGGTGATCATCGACGCCGGCCCCGAGATGCGCCGGCCGGGGTCGAGCCGCATCCGCGATTTCGTCAACGGCGTTGCCGACACCGTGACAATCGAGGCGATCATCGAAAAGGCGCTCGAGTTCAACCCGCGCCGCGATCCCGTCATCCTGCGCCGCAGCCTGATGCACGCGCTGCGCCAGCAGCCGGACGGGACGTGGCGGTGGAAATACGACCGTCGCCGCTTTCAGGTGCTCGACCAGGAAAAACATCTGGCCGAACGCGGCGCGCTCGCCGACGGCCTCTCCCGCATCGCCTGCCCGACGCTGATCGTGCGCGGCGGCGAAAGCGATGTGTTCCACGAGGAAGACGGCATCAAGCTTGCCGCGCGCCTGCCTGACGGAAGGTTCGTCACCGTGCCGCGCGCCGGCCACACCGTGCAGGGCGACAACCCGAAGGACCTCGTCGCCGAGTTGCGGCGGTTTCTCGGCGGGCCCAACTGAGGGCCCCTACAGCGACGCCATCTTCCTGATGCGGTGGTTGTTGGTGTCGCCGATATAGATCGCGCCGTCGGGGCCGACGACCGCACCGTGCGGGCGGTCGAGCCCGGCCTCGGCGGCCGGCCCGCCGTCGCCACCGTTGCCCTGCCGCCCGCCGGCGAGCGCCGACACGGTCCCGGCGCGCCGGTCCAGCCGGCGGATCGCGTGGTTTTCAGTATCGACGATCAATATGTCGCCGCTCGGGTCGAGCGCCATCTCCTTCGGCGCATCGAACACCGCCGCCAGCGCCGGCCCGCCGTCGCCGCCATAGCCGCGCGCCCCGGTCCCGGCGATCGTCGCGATGATCCCGGTCTTCGGGTCCACCGCACGCAGGCTGCTGCCCTGGCGTTCGAGGATGTAGACCGTGCCGTCGCCGCCGACCCTGACTGCCCGCGCGCCAAACACGCCTGCCGCCCGCGCCGGCCCGCCGTCGCCGCTGCGCTCGGCCGCGCCGGTGCCGGCAAACGTGTCGATCGTGCCGCTCGCCAGGTCGATGACCCGCACCCGGTGATCGGCGACATCGGTGATGAACAGCCGCCTTTGCCCTGGGTCGAAGGCAAGCCCGTTGGGCTCGGCCAGCCCGGCCCGAGCCGCCGGCCCGCCGTCGCCCGAATACGCCGCATCGCCGGTGCCCGCCGCGGTCGAGATGATCCCGCTCGCGGCATCGATCCGCCGCACGCGCCGGTTCAGTCGGTCGGCGATGTAGAGATTGCCCGCAGCGTCGATCGCGATCCCGTAGGGCTCGTTGAGCGCGGCCGCAATCGCCTGCCCGCCATCGCCGCCGAACCCCTTCTCGCCATTGCCGGCGACGCTCGAAATGCTCCCGCTGCGGGCATCGACCCGGCGGACGCGATGGTTGAACGTGTCGGAGAAATAGAAATTGCCGGCGCGGTCGAAGGCGACATCGAACGGCCCGTTGAGCAGCGCCTCGGCCGCCGGCCCGCCATCGCCGCCAAACCCCTTCTCGCCGGTCCCGACCGCCGTGGTGATGATCCAGTTCGGCATGCGTCGCGCTCCTCGAAGAGGGATAATTTACCGCAGAGTACGCGGAGTAGGCGCCGGGAGGGCAGAGGATTTCGGGCACCTCCGCGTCCTCTACGCCGCCCCGGCGACCTCGGCGGTAAAACTTTGTTTCGGTCGCTTCGGCGGCGTTAAACTGTGCCGTGAGCAAGAAGGAGTGCGGCCATGTCTGAAGGAAAAAAGCCGAGGCTGGTCGGCATCAACCATGTCGCGATCGAGGTCGGCAACATCGACGAGGCACTTGCCTGGTATGCCCGCATCTTCGATTTCACGCTGCGTGGCAAGGGCGAGCGCAACGCCTTTATCGACATGGGCGACCAGTTCATCAACATGACGCTGGTCCCCGGCCCCGGCAGCGCAGGGGTCGAACGGCGTCATATCGGCCTCGTTGTCGACGACCGCTCCGCGATCATTGAATTGGCCAAGGCGGCCGGCGCGCGTATCGTCGAGGGCCCGTTCCTCGATTTTCTCGACCCGTGGGGCAACCGGCTCGAAATCATCGAATATTCCAACATCCAGTTCACTAAGGCGCCCAATGTCATGCACGGCATGGGGCTCAGCCTCGACAAGAACGACACGGCCAAGAAGGAACTCGCCGACAAGGGCATGGCGCCCGCCTGAACAACAAGGCAGAGTAGAGGACGATGAAGCTCAGCCTGATCGTGCGCGGCCAGCACCCGCCGGGCGACCCGGTCGCACGCCTCAACGACGATCTCGACTTGGTGCGCGCCGCCGACCGCCTCGGCTTCGACGGCATCGTCAAGGGCTCGCATTACAGCGCGCACCCGTTCCAATCGGTGCAGCAGATCCCGTTCCTCGCCTATTGCGCCGCGATCGCGCCGCGCCTGCGGATCATCCTCGGCCTGGTGCTGGTGCCGCTGCACAAGCCGCTCGACCTCGCCGAGCAGCTCGCCACGCTCGACCTCTTATGCGGCGGCAAGCTCGTGTTCGGCGCCGGAATCGGCTACCGCGATGTCGAGTTCAAGGCGTTCGGCGTGCCGCGCGGCAACACGGGCGCCCGGTTCGAGGAATGCATGCTCGCAATCAAGCGCCTGTGGACCGAGGAATTCGTCGACATGGCGGGCACGCATTTCACGCTCGACCGCGCGACCTGCCCGGTCAAACCGCTGCAGCAGCCGATGCCGCCGATCTGGATCGGCGCCAACGCCGATGTCGCGATCGAGCGCGCCGC
>DATLRD010000014.1:0-142211 GCA_035534855.1 Allostellaceae bacterium
AGCGTCCAGGCTTCCTCGGCGGTGACGCGGCCGATGTCGCCGGGCGCGACCGGCGGGGCAAACCAGCCGGCAAGCTCGCCGGCGCGGTCGGCGTCGGCAAAAATCGCCGCCACCGATCGCACCTGGGCCCGGTCGTTGGGCGGCCCGAGCTCTGTCCGGATCGCCTTGCGCCACCACGACGGCCACACCTCGGCGAACACGATCGCGGCGTCGGCGGGCAAGGCAAGCGCGGTCTCAAACGGCCACACGCGCGTCCGGTCAGCCCAGCGCGGGTCGTCGCGCAGCGCGCGCACCACCGGCAGCCCGGTCAGAACCTGACTGCCGACCGAGCCGGTATAGGCGAGCTTCCAGCACGGTTGCGCGCCGACCATCCACTCGTCGATCAGGCGCTTTTCGGCGAGCCCGCCTGCGGCGTGGCCGTTGTGGTGCCGTGGCCCCAGCCAGTCATGGTCGAAGCCGGCCGGGCAGCCCCAGAACGGAAACCGCTCACCCGAGATGCGCCGGTTGAGTTCGCCGCCGACCGCAAAGCGGTTGCTGCGGTTTTGCGCATCGTCGTCGACCAGCCGGGCGATCTCGTCCCACACCGCGCGCCACGGCGCTCCGCTGAGGCCGAGCCGCGCGGCAAACTCGGCCGGGTAGCCGAACGGAAAGTCGAAGCCCACCACCGCCCGCTCGCCGCGCGCGGCGACGCCGGCGAGGATGCCGGCGAGCACCGCCTTGGCCGCGTGGCGGGTCGGCGGGTTATCGCACCGTTCGCCACCCGGGCCGCGATGACATACCCAGATGCTGTCGCGCCCGGTCTTCGGATGGTTCGCTGCGCTCCAGTCGACAATCAGGTAATGGTCGAAGAGGGCCGCCATCGCCGGTCAATCGTGCGGGTGCGGGTGCGAATGGCCGTGGTCGTGGTCGTGATGGTGTGCGTGCGGTTCGCCGCCAACGCCGATGCCGCGGACGTGGTGGTGGTGCCCCTCCTGCGCGCGGCCGACCTCGTCTTCGTAGCCGACGATCTGCGCCCGGTACTTGCACAGCTGGCAGTTCATCGCCGGGTTGCCGTGGGCCAGCTCGGCGACGCGCTCGGCGAGGGTTTCGAGCACCAGAGAGTGATCGCCGAGATATCCCGCCTTGACGAAGTCGATCGCCGGAAATTCGGCGGCGACCGCGTCGGCCTCGGCATGGATGCGCTTGACCAGGATGCCGGTGAACAGAAAGTAAGGAAATACCACGACCCGGCGCAGCCCGAGCCCGGCGCAGCGGCGCAGCGCCGCCGCGACACGCGGATGGGCAACCCCGCTGAATGCCGCCTCGGCCCAGCCGAACCCCATCCCCTCCCACAGCATGCGGGCGATCTTGGCGATGTTGGAATTGGCGTCGGGGTCGTTGGTGCCGCGCCCGACGACGACCAGCAGCGTCTCGTCGCGACGGTCGGGAGCGGCGGCGGCGATGCGTTCGGCGGCGGCGGCGAGCAATTTGGCGTCGATCGCCAGGTCGCGGGCGAGCCGCACCTCGACCTCCGGGTTGGCCGCGGCAAAGCTGTTCATCTCCCACGGCAGGTCGTTCTTGACGTGGCTCGCGGCGAACAGCATCCCCGGCACGGCGTAGATGCGGCGGGCGCCCTGCGCGGCGAGCCCGGCGAGCCCGTCGCGGATCGTCGGCCGGGCAAATTCGAGATAGCCGGTGGCGAAATCGTAATCCGGCAACAGCGGCCGCAGCCCGGCGGCGGCCCGCTCGAATTCGCCGATCGCCTCGGGGTCTCGGCTGCCGTGGCCGCACAGCAACACCGCGGTTTTGGTCATCTCCGGCCCTTTCGGTTGATCGTCGCGGCGGCGGCGCAGACAGTGGCCGGGCAATGATCCCGCCCAGCCTCGACGAACGCCTGCTGCTGCTGTTTTTCGGCCTCGGGCTCGAGGTGCTGCTTGGCGGCACACGCGGGCTGTTTCGCCTGATCCCGCACCCGGTGGTGCTCGCGGGGCGGGCGGTCACCGCGTTCGACCGCAAGCTCAACCGGCCGCAGCGCAGCGAGGGCGCGCGCCGGTTTCGTGGCATCGTCACCGTGCTGGTGCTGGTGCCGGCGGCGGCCGGCATCGGCTGGTTCGTCGCGGTGACCTGCCAGCAGAGCACGTCCGGTCTGGTCGCCGAGGCGCTGATCGTCGCGATCCTGCTCGCCTACCGCGGGCTGCACGACCATGTCCTTGCGGTCGCGGTCGCGCTTGCCCGCCACGGCATCCTTGCCGGGCGCCAGGCGGTCAGCCACATCGTCGGCCGCAACCCGGCGAGCCTTGACGCCGCCGGGGTGGCGCGCGCCGCGATCGAGAGCCTTGCCGAGAATTTCAGCGACGGAGTGATCGCGCCGGCCTTCTGGTTTCTGCTGCTTGGACTGCCCGGCCTGTTCGCCTACAAGATGGCGAACACGCTTGACAGCATGATCGGGCACAAGACGCCGCAATACCGCGCCTTTGGCTGGGCCGCGGCGCGCTTCGACGACCTCGCCAACCTGGTGCCGGCGCGGCTCAGCGGCGTGCTGCTCGCGCTCACCGCGCTGTTCGCGCGCGATGCGATGGCGAGCCGCGCTTTCCGTGTCATGCTGCGCGACGCGCGGCGCCATCGCTCGCCGAATGCCGGGTGGCCCGAGGCGGCGGTGGCCGGGGCACTCGGCTTGGCGCTGGGCGGCCCGCGCGAATACGTCGGGGAACGGGTCGACGGCCCGTGGCTCGGCGAGGGCAGCGCGCGGGTAACCCCGGAAGACATCATCCGCGCGCTTGGCCTCTATCGCCTCGCCGGAATGATCCTTGCCGGGCTTCTGCTCGGCGGCTGGCTGGCGGCGCATCTTACGCTGCTCGTCTGAGCCGTGGCGGCCGCGCCGCGGCGAGCAGCGCGTCGAGATCGAGGCTCTGTTCGAGGTGGTCGGCGAGCGCATCGAGCGTCGCCTCGATCCCCGCCTCATAGGCCACCGCGCCGGGCATGGCGCCGAACCGAAGCAGAAAGGCGCGACGAAACCGGTCGCCGGCAAACAGCCCGTGCAGGTAGGTGCCGGCGACAAGGCCATCGGCGCTGACCGCGCCGTCGTCGCGCCCGCCGAGCCGCAGCATCGGCCGCGACAGGCCCGGGCCGGTGGTCTCGCCGAGATGCATCTCATACCCGGTGACCGGCTCGCCGCCGGTGATCGCATGTCCCGCGGCGGCGGCGAGCCGCTTGTCGCCGCCCAGCACGGTGTCGATGTCGAGCAGTCCGAGGCCAGGCGCCTCGCCAGCCGGGCCCTCGCACCCCTGCGGGTCGGCGATACGCCGGCCGAGCATCTGGAACCCGCCGCACAAGCCGAGGATCATCCCGCCCTGGCGGTGGTGCGCGAAAAGGTCGATGTCCCACCCCTCGCGGCGCAGTGCAGCGAGGTCCGCGAGCGTCGCCTTCGACCCGGGCAGGATGATCAGAGCCGCGTCGCGCGGCAGCGGGGTTCCGGGGCGCACCAGCACCAGCTCCACCCCCGGCTCGGCGCGCAGCGGGTCGAGATCGTCGAAATTGGCGATGTGCGGCAGCACCGGCACCGCGATCTTGACGCGCTGGCCCTCACCCGCCTCAGGGTTGCGCCCTTCGACACCCTCTCCCGCATGCGGGAGAGGGTGGACCAGGCGCGAAGCGTCTGGTGGGTGAGGGTAGGACAGCGCCATCGAATCCTCGGCGGGCAGGCGATGCGCCGCATCGAACCACGGGACGACGCCGAAGCAGGCGAGGCCGGTGCGCTGACCGATCGCGGTGATGCCACCGTCGAACAGGCGGAGGTCGCCGCGGAATTTGTTGACGATGTAGCCGGCGAGCCGGGCGCGCTCGGCCAGGGTCAGCAGCGCCGAGGTGCCGACCAACTGGGCGATCACCCCGCCACGGTCGACATCGCCGACCAGCACGACCGGCACATCCGCCGCCTCGGCAAACCCCATATTGGCGATGTCGCCGGCGCGCAGGTTGATCTCGGCCGGGCTGCCGGCGCCTTCGATGAGCACCAGGTCGGCCACGGCGATCAGCCGGTCGAATGCGGCGAGCACCTGTGGTATCAGGCCCGGCGCGATCCCGCGGTAGTCGCGCGCCGCGGCACTGCCGGCGACCCGGCCGCCCACGATCAGCTGAGCGGCGCCGCCGGCTTGCGGCTTCAGCAGCACCGGGTTCATATCGACGCTCGCGGCGACCCGGCAGGCCCGCGCCTGCAGCGCCTGGGCACGGCCGATCTCGCCCCCGTCCTCGGTCACCGCGGCGTTGTTCGACATGTTCTGCGGCTTGAACGGCCGCACGGCGAGGCCGCGCCGGGTAAAGGCGCGGCACAGCCCGGCGACGATCAGCGACTTGCCGACATCGGAGCCGGTGCCCTGGATCATCAGCGCGCGGGCGAGCCGGTCGGCCATCAGAATTCGATCCCCTGCTGCGCCTTGACCCCGGCACGAAACGGGTGTTTCACCAGCGTCATGTCGGTAACTAAGTCTGCAGCCTCGACCAACTCCGCCGGTGCGTTGCGGCCGGTCACGACGATATGAAGGTCGCGCGGCTTGGCCTTCAGCGCGCCGATCACCTCGTCGCGGGGCAGGTAGTCGTAGCGCAGCACGATGTTGAGCTCATCGAGCAGCACCAGCCGATAGGTCGGGTCGGCGATCATCGCCTGCGCCGCGTCCCACGCCGCGTGCGCGGCGGCGATGTCACGGGCGCGGTCCTGCGTGTCCCAGGTGAAGCCTTCGCCCATCGCGCGGCAGGTGACGAGGTCGGGAAACCGCGCCAACACCATGCGCTCGCCGGTTTGCCACGCGCCTTTGACGAACTGGACGATGCCGACCCGCATGTTGTGGCCGAGGCAGCGCAGCACCATGCCGAACGCGGCGGTGGATTTGCCCTTGCCGGCGCCGGTGTGGACGATCAGCAGACCGCGTTCCTCTGTCTTGGTCGCCAGTACCCGGGCCCGCGCCGCCTGGCGCCGCTGCATGCGCTCGTGGTGGCGCGCGTTGACCTCGGCTTCGTCGAGGCCGGGATCGCTCATCGCCGGCCCCATTGGTCGAGCGCCTCGCGCGTGCTGTTGCGGCGCGGCCGCCACAGGCCGCGGTCGATCGCCTCACGAAACCGGCGGCTGATCTCGCCGAGCGCGGCCGGGTTGGCGACGGCGATGAACTCGCGCACCGCTTCATCGCCGAGATAGGCATCGTAAAGCGCCTCGAAATGCGCATCGTCGACCGACCGCGCGGTCGCGGCAAAGGCAAACAGATAGTCGACCGTCGCGGCGATCTCGGCCGCGCCCTTGTAGCCGTGCCGCATCACGCCGGCGATCCAGCGCGGGTTGGCGGCGCGGCCGCGCACGACCCGGCCGATCTCCTCGCGCAGCGTGCGGACGCGCGGCCGGTCGGGCTGCGAATGGTCGTTGTGGTAGACCGCCGGCGCGCGGCCGGAGAGATGCCGCACGGCGAGCGCCAGCCCGCCTTCGAACTGGTAGTAGTCGTCGCTGTCGAGCAGGTCGTGCTCGCGGTTGTCCTGGTTGTGCAGCACCGCCTGGGTGCCGGCGAGGCGCCGTTCGAGCATCGCGCGGTCATCCGCCGCCTCGCCGCCTGCGCCATAGGCCCAGCGGCTCCAGCCGAGATAGCTTTCGGCCAGATCGCCGTCGCCGTCCCAGAAACCTTCGTCGATCGGCACCTGCAGCCCGGCGCCATAGGCCCCCGGCTGCGAGCCGAACACGCGGTAGAGCGCTCGCCGCCCGGCCTCTTCCGACCCGCCGAAGGAAGCGCGATCGGCCGCGACATGCGCGCGCAGCGGGTTGATGTCGGGCGGCTCGTCGAGCGCCGCGACCGCGCGCACCGCGCTGTCGAACAGGTCGATGAGGCCGGGGAACGCGTCGCGGAAGAAGCCGGAGACGCGCAGCGTCACATCGACGCGCGGCCGGTCGAGCACGCCGGCCGGCAGCACCTCGAACCCGGTGACCCGCCCGCTCGCGCCCTCCCACACCGGGCGCACGCCGATCAGCGCCAACGCCTGGGCGATGTCGTCGCCGCCGGTGCGCATGTTGGCGGTGCCCCAGGCCGACATTGCGATCCGCACCGGGTAGACGCCGTGCTCCTGCGCGAACCGCTCGACCACAAGCCCGGCCGAGTGCCAGCCGAGTTGCCACGCGGCCGGGGTCGGCACCGCGCGGGTATCCACCGAGAAGAAATTGCGCCCGGTCGGCAGTACGTCGGGGCGGCCGCGGCTCGGCGCGCCGCTCGGCCCCGGCGCCACCCGGCGCCCGTCGAGCCCGGCGAGAATGCCGGCCAACTCGGCCGCGCCACAGGCGGCGACGCGCGGGCGCAGTTCGCGCAAGACCCAGCCGAGCACGGCTTGGGTCGCGGTCCAGCCGGGTTCCGGCCGGGCCGCGCCCGAGACGAGCCGCAGTGCCAGCGCTTCCAGTCGCTCGATCGTGTCACCGACCGTGCGCCAGTTTGCGTCGCCGGCGAGCACCGCCGGGCGTTTTCCCTGCCATGCCGCGCCCGGGTCGAGCGCCAGCGGGTCGGCGCCGAGGTCGAGATCGGCGGCGAGCGCGCGCAGCAGCGATTCGTCTTCGACGGCCGGCCCGCGCCGCACCCGGCACAACGCGGCGACCAGCGCATCGCGCCGCTCGCCCTCCGGGCTTTCCCCCAGCACGTGCAGCCCGTCGCGGATCTGTAAATCCTTCAATTCGCACAGAAACCCGTCGAGCTTCTGCAATGCGGCGGGGGTGTTGTCGCCGGGCACGATGCCGCAATCGACGGCGATCCCGGCGGTGTCGGCGCGCTGCAATATCTCCGCTGCGAGCGGCGCGATACGCCGCGGGTCGCCGCGCGCCGCTTCGTAATATTCGTCGATCAGCCGCTCCAGTTCGGCGAGCACGCCATAGGAGCCGGCGCGGGTCAGCGGCGGCGTCAGATGGTCGATGATCACCGCCTGGGTCCGCCGCTTGGCCTGGGTGCCCTCGCCGGGGTCATTGACGATGAACGGATAGAGATGCGGCAGCGGGCCGAGCACCGCCTCGGGCAGGCACTCGGCCGACAGCGCCAACGCCTTGCCCGGCAGCCATTCCAGCGTGCCATGCTTGCCGAGGTCGATCACCGCGTCGGCGCGGAATTCGTCGGCGAGCCAGGCATAGGCGGCGAGATAGGAATGCGGCGGTACCAGCGCCGGGTCGTGGTAGGTCGCCTTGGGGTCGAGGTTGTAGCCGCGCGCCGGCTGGACCAGCACTGCGATGTTGCCGTAGCGCACTGCCGGGATCGCGAAGCGTCCGCAATCGAGCCGGCCAGGCCGGAAAAACGGGTCGCGCTCGGCCGATCCCCATTGCGCCGCGATGCGTCGCTGCACCGGGATCGGCAGCGCGGCGAACACCGCCGAATAGGTGGCGAACGACAGGCTCTCCTCGGCGTTGCGTTCGGGCTGGGCGTTAGTTGGTCCAGCTAATAGCTTAGTCATAAGGTCGGCGCCGTCGGTGGGCGCACTCTCGACGCGATATCCCGCCGCCTGCAGCGCCGAAAGCAGCACCGCCGCCGATTGCGGCGTATCGAGCCCGACCCCGTTGCCGATACGCCCGTCGCGGTTTGGGTAGTTGGCCAGGATGATCGCGATCCGCCGCTCGCCCGCTTGCTTCTGCCGCAGCCGGGTCCAGTTGCGCGCGAGGTCGGCGACAAAGGCGATGCGGTCGGCGACCGGCTGGTAGCCGACGAGATCGGCCTCGGTTTCCGGGTCGCGGCCGAGCGGCGCCTTGAACGACACCGCGCGCGACAAGATGCGGCCGTCGATCTCGGGCAGCACCACGTTCATCGCCAGGTCGCGCGGTGCCAGGCCTCGCGTGCCGGTGCGCCAGCTGTCTTCGTCGCCGCCGGAAAACACCACCTGCAGCACCGGGCAATCGGCCGTGAGCGGGTCGCTGCCGCCCGACGCGGCGACTGAAAACCCGGTGGCGTTGAGGATCACCGCCAGGGGATGCGCGGTAAGCGCGTTGCCGATCAGCGCCGCGGCTTCGCCGTCCTTGAGGCTGTGCACGAACATTGGCAGCGGCCGCAGGCGTCGCGCCAGCAGCGCCCGCACCAGCGCGTCGACCGGGGCGGTGTTTCCCGATTGCACCAGTGCCCGATAGAACACGATCGGCACCACCCCGGGTTCCGCCGGGGCCGGGTTGCCGTGCCATTCGGCGGTGATGTCGGCGAGGCCGGGCAGCGTGCGGTCGGGCCAGTAATATCCGGCGCGCAGCAGCGGCCCGGGCTCGGCCCACTCGGTCGCGCGCCCGACCAGCGCCGCGGCATAGCGCAGGAAATTCGACGCGTTGTCCGGCCCGCCTTCGGCGAGATAGCGCCACAGTCGGCGGCAGGAAGCGGGCGAGGCGGTCGAAAGCTGCGCCAGGTCGCGGTCAGCCTTGTCGTCGCCGGGCAGTAGGGCCAGCGGTACCCCGCGCTCGCGACAGGTCGCGACTAGCCGCTCGACGCCGTAGGGCCAATAGGCGCGCCCACCGAGCAGCCGGGCGACGACGAGCCGCGCCTGCTCGGCCATCGGCACGTAAAGGTCAACCGACATGTTGTGGCCGAGCCGCATCACCGGCGCGAGCCGCAGTGTCGGCGCCTCGGGATCTTCGGCGCGCCGCCGCGCCTGGGCCGCGGCCAGCAGCGCGATCTCGGTGTCGGCGCTCGCCAGTACGACGATATCGCCGGGCGTCTGCGCAAGGTCGACCGCCGTCGATCCGTCGGCGATCTGGCCTGGCTCGGTGGCGAGCAGGTGCATCTAGGCGCCCAGCGCCGCGGCGATTGCCGCCCGGTCGAGGCCGGCGCGGCCGATCACGACGAGGCGGGTGGCGCGCGTCTCGCCTGGCAGCCAGGCGCGGTCGAAATACTGCTGCACCCGGTCGCCGACCGCCTGCAGCACCAGGCGGCGGTCGCGGCCCGGGACATCGGCAAAGCCCTTGAGCCGCAACACGTCATGGTCGCGCAGCACCGCGGTGAGCCGGCGCCGGAAACCCTCCGGGTCTGCCACTGGGCCCGGTGCAACGACAAAGCTGGTGAAATCGTCGTGGTCGTGTTCGCCTGCGGCCTCGTGCAGCGACGGACGCGCCGCAAGGTCGGCCTCGGCCTCGGCGCCGAGGCCGAGCGCGACGGCGGCCGGTACCGTGCCGTGGCGCGCATCGACCAGCCTCACGCCGCGGCGCAGTCGTGCGCCGATCTCGTCGCGCAATCGGACTAAGTCCTCTAACTTAATTAGATCAACCTTGTTGAGGATCACCAGATCGGCGCAGGCGAGCTGGTCGTCAAATACCTCGGCGAGCGGGTTGTCGTGGTCAAGCGACGGGTCGGTGGCGCCCCACGGGACAAGCCCATGGGCTGAAGGTCCACGCGCGGCGACCGCTATTGGGTTGTCGGCAAAGCGCCCGGCGGCAAGCGCGGCGGCGTCGATCACGGTCAGCACGCCGTCGACCGTCATGCGGGTGCGGATTTCCGGCCAGGCAAACGCCTCGACCAGCGGTTTGGGCAGTGCCAGGCCCGAGGTCTCGACGACGATGTGGTCGGGCGGTGCGGCGCGCTCGACGAGTGCCCGCAGCGTCGGCAGGAAATCGTCGGCGACGGTGCAGCACAGGCAGCCGTTTGCCAGCTCGACGATGTCGCCATCGCCGCACGCTGCGTCACCGCAGCCGAGCAGGATATCGCGGTCGATGCCGAGCTCGCCGAATTCGTTGACGATCACCGCGAGGCGGTGCCCGGCGGATTGCGTCAGCAGGTGGCGAACCAGGCTGGTCTTACCGGCGCCGAGAAACCCGGTGACGATGGTTGCGGGGATACGCTGCATCCTACGGCGCCCCCTTCAGCGCCAGCGGCAGGCCGGCGGCGACGAACACCACCCGGTTGGCGAGCGCGGCGACCTCCTGGTTGAGCCGCCCGGCGGCGTCGCGGAATTGCCGCCCGAGTGGGGTTTCCGGCACGAGGCCGAGCCCGACTTCGTTGGCGACCAGCACCACCGCTCCGTCGGCGCCGCGCAGCGCCGCGAGCAGCGCGCCGGTTTCGGCCTCGATCTCGCGCCCGGCGAGCATCAGATTGCTTAGCCATAGGGTTAGGCAATCGATCAGCAGCGGCCGCTCCGGCCGGGTTTCAGCGGTGACCGCTTCGGAGAGTGCGAGCGGCGTCTCGACCGTACGCCAGAACCGGCCGCGCCGTGCACGGTGGACGGCGATGCGCGCCGCCATCTCGGCGTCGCCGGCCTCGGCAGTCGCGCAATAGATGCCGGCGGTCGCGGCGGCTTCGATCAGCCACTCGGCATAGCGGCTCTTGCCCGAGCGGGCGCCGCCGAGAACCAGGGTGACGGCGGGCAACGGTCCCGCCTGCAATCGTGACAAAATCTCCTCCTCCGCCCGAGGAATCGACGTCTCGTCAGGCGATGCGGAGGTCTCCTGGCTCGGGGTCACCGCCCGCGGCGCCTTCCCGGCCGGGCATCACGCCCTGGCCAGTGGCTCGTGCCGCAGGCTCGCCGCTCACAGTTGCGGGGGCAGCGCCGGTTTTGCACCGGACTTCCCTGTCGCATCGCGCCGGGAGCCTAGCATGCGCCCGCCGGAGGTACTAGCGCGCGTCAGCGGGAGAGCGCCGGGCGGTTGACCGTCACCACGCGCCAGCCGTTGCCGAGCCCGGCATCGTCGATGTGGTCGATCCGGGTTATCGCGCAGTTTTCCATCGTGAACGCGAGGCAGGCTTCGGGCGCGAGCCCGAGGGCGAGGCCGATCGCGGCGCGAATCGTGCCGCCATGCGCCACCGCGATGATGTCGTGTCCGCGATGGCTGGCGACAAGACGGTGGATCGCCCCGGTTACCCGCTCCATGAGGTCGGTAAAGGCTTCGCCGCCGGGCGCGCGCTCATGCGCCGGGGCGTGCCAGAAGCGGTGGAACACGCCGCCGCGCTGGCCGCGCAATTCGTCGTAGGTCAGGCCCTGCCACTCGCCGAACGCCTGCTCGGCAAGCTCGGGGATCGCCGGCGCGTCGGGCCCGGGAATCGGGTCGGGGCCGGGATACCCGGCGGCGACGATCGCGCGCGCGGTCTCGTGGGTGCGGCGCAAATTGCTGGTGACCCACACCGCACCCGTCGGCAATTGCCGGGCAAGCCCGGCGAAGATCGCCGCGTCGCTGCAGTCGCACGGCATGTCCTTCTGCCCGTAGATGCGCCCGTTATGGTCGACCGGGGCGTGGCGCACCCACCAGAAACGGGTCGTCGTCTGGCCGTAGGTCATGACGCCGAAGCGACGAGCAGCATGACGATCTCTCCGATTTGCTGGAATGCGCCGAGCACGTCGCCGGTGTAGCCGCCGATCTGGCGCTGCGCAAGCGCTGCGGTCACCGCGATCGCGGCGGCGGCGAGGCCGAGCGCGACGAGCCCGGAAATCGGCCCGAGGCAGCCGAGCGCGATCAGCGCGCCGAGCAGCAGCCCGACGAGCGCGGCGACCAGTCCGGGGCGGCCGGCGGCGGCGCCGAGTCCGTCGGCCCGCGCCGGCGCCAGCAGCCGCATCGCCGGTCCGAGAAAGCCGCGCGAGGCTGCATGGGCGGCGACCAGCGCAAGCCCGGCATGGATCGGGTCGCCGATCGTGGCGAGCGCGGCGGCGCGCAACCCGATGCCGAAGACCAGCGCGACGACGCCGTAGGTGCCGCAGCGGCTGTCGCGCATGATCGCCAGCTTGCGCTCGCGGTCAGCGCCGCCGCCCAGCCCGTCGGCGGTATCGGAAAGCCCGTCTTCGTGCAGCGCGCCGGTGATCAGCACCCCGGCCAGGACGGCAAGCAGCGCCGGCGCCGCGCTGCCGAGTCCAGCCGCCTGGGCGGCGAAAAACACCCCGCCGGCGATGAATCCGATGCCGGCGCCGACCAGCGGAAAGGCCCAGCACGCGGCGGCGACCGCGCCCTCGCCCTCAGATTCACCGGGCGGGTCGAGGCCCATCGGCAGGCGGGTCAGTACCGCGGTGGCCAGCAGGAATTCGCCGAATATGCCGCGCCGCGTGTCCATCGCCCTGACCATAACGGGTTTTCTTGCTACACGTATCCCCGAGATGGCGGAGACAAACCATGCCTGAGCCGGCGGCGAGCCTAGATGAGATCCGCGCGCTGATCGCGCACCTGCCGGGGCCCGACCTCGAAGCCGGCACCGCCGCCGCCGAACGCGAGGCGCAGCTGACCAAGCCTGCCGGCGCGCTTGGGCGGCTCGAAGAGCTGGCACATTGGCTGTGCCTGTGGCAGGGGCGGCATCCGCCGCGCGTTGACCATCCGCGCACCGCGGTCTTCGCCGGCAACCACGGCGTCGCGGCGCGCGGCGTCTCGGCCTATCCGGCCGCGGTGACCGCGCAGATGGTGCAGAACTTCATTGCCGGCGGCGCCGCGGTCAACCAGCTGTGCAAGGTGGTCGACGCCGATCTCAGGGTCTACGAGATGAACCTCGAAACCCCGACCGCCGACATCGTCGACGGGCCGGCGATGAGCGAGGCGGAATGCGCGCAGGCGATTGCCTACGGCATGATGGCGGTCGAGCCCGGCATCGACGCGCTGGCGCTGGGCGAGATGGGGATCGCCAACACCACCGTCGCCGCGGCCCTGGCGCTGGCGCTGTTCGGCGGCGAGGCGGCGGATTGGGTCGGCCCCGGCACCGGTATCGCCGGGCCGGCGCTCGCCGCCAAGCGCGACATCGTCGCCGCCGCGGTCGCCCGCCACCGCGCCACCCCGGCCGACCCGTTCGAATTGCTGCGCCGGCTCGGCGGGCTCGAAATTGCCGCGATCATGGGCGCGGTGCTGGCAGCCCGCATGGGGCGGGTGCCGGTCGTGCTCGACGGCTACGCCACGACCGTCGCCGCCGCGGTGCTGTTCGCCGCCCACCCGCGCGCGCTCGACCATTGCATCGTCGCGCACGTCTCAGCCGAGCCGGGCCACCGCCGCCTGATCGAGCGGATCGGCAAGCCCGCGCTGTTCGATTTCGGCATGCGGCTCGGCGAGGCCTCGGGCGCGACGCTGGGGCTCGGCATCCTCAAGGCGGCGGCGGCGTGCCATTCCGGCATGGCTACCTTTGCCGGGGCCGGAATCAGCGGCCCGGCCTGACCGGTCACGGCTGGCTTCAGCGGGGGCCGTAGCCCTGCGCCGACATGCACTGCCAGTAATACGCGCCGTATTGCTGCTGGATGTAGGCGTCGTTGTTCTGTGCGTTGGCGGTGCCGACGCCAGTGCCGACGACCGCACCCGACGCGGCGCCGATCGCCGCGCCGCGGCCGCCGCCGACCGCAGCACCGAGCGCCGCGCCGAGACCGGCGCCGAGCAGCGTGCTGCCGACCTGCTGGCCGGCGTTCTGGTTCTGCAACGGGGCGACCTGCGCCGAGGCGTATTGCCGGCAGTTCATGTCAACTTCGGGATAGGACTGCGCCATTGCCGTGGTGCTGGCAACCGCCGCCAACGCCGCGGCCGCAATGCTCGTGCCGATCCGTTTCATCGCAACGTGCTCCCTCTAAGGTTCGCTCCAAGGCTTGGTTCACTCTAAGGGTTCCCGGTTTTCGCTGTTTTTACAGGGAATCTACAGCCAGCGCCGTTCGCTCCTTGCCGCCTGCCTCTCCCGTGTGTGCCGGAAATCCGCAGCCCGGTCGGTTGAAGATTATCGCATGCGAGGATAATCCACGATTGTGGCGAATTTGGAGTCGAAAACCCGCTACTCCCCCATCTGCAACAGCGCGCCGCGCCGGCGGGCGCCGCGGAAGGCGATGAAGAACAGGGTGATGCCGACCCCCAAATAGAGGATGTCGAGCGCCGCCGCGGCGAGGAAATAATCGGTGCGGAACGTGCCGTGGAACAGCACCGCGCGCATCCCTTCGAACACATAGGTCTGCGGCAGGCTCCATGCGACCGGCTGGAGCCAGCCCGGCAGCGTCGATACCGGGTAGTAGACGCAGCTCACCGGCGACAGCGCGAAGATCACGGTCCAGGCGAGGCTTTCGGCGCCCATCCCGTGGCGCAGGATCAGCCCGCAGATCGCCAGACCGAGCGCCCAGCCCATCACCATCAGCACGACGACAAAGGCGATCAGCGGCAACCCCATCGCAAAGATCGAATAGTGATAGAGCGGAATCGCCAAAAGCGCCGCCGGTACGATGCCGATCGCCACGCGGATCACACTCATCGCCAAGAGCGAGACGACCCACTCGTAGGCCCTCAGCGGGGTCACAAACAGGTGTCCGAGGTTGCGCGACCACATCTCTTCGAGAAACGAGATCGACAGGCCAAGCTGGCTGCGGAACAACAGATCCCACAGCATCACCGCGCCGAGCAGCACGCCGAAGGCGCGCGCGACGTAGGTGCTGTTGTGATAGAGGAACTGGCTCATGAACCCCCACACGAGCACCTGCAGGGTCGGCCAGTACAACAGCTCGAGGGTGCGCGGCCACGAGCTGCGCAGGAGGTAGAGATAGCGCAGCAGCATCGCCCATACCCGCGCTGGGGAAAACGCCGGGCCGGCGCCGGATGGGCTCACGACACCGGCTCCAGCGCCTCGTGCGGCGCGCGGGCGATGTGCAGAAACACCTCTTCGAGGTTGGCCCGGCCATAGCGCCCGATCAGCTCGTCGGGGCTGCCGCGGTCGACGATGTGCCCGGCCTTCATCATCATCACGACCGAGCACAATCGCTCGACCTCGCCCATGTTGTGCGAGGCGAGCAGGATCGTCGCGCCGGTGCGGGCGCGGTAGGCTTCGAGATAGCTGCGCACCCAGTCGCCGGTGTCGGGGTCGAGCGAGGCGGTCGGCTCGTCGAGCAGCAACAGTTCGGGCTCGTTGAGCAGCGCCTTGGCGAGCGCCACGCGGGTCTTCTGCCCGGACGACAGCTTTCCCGCCGGGCGGTCGAGAAACGGCGTGATCTGCAGATCGCGGGCTAGCATCGCGATCCGCTCGGCGCGGTTTTTGAGGCGATAGAGGCGAGCATAGACGGTGAGGTTCTGCCGCACCGTCAGGCGTTGCGGCAGGTCGACATAGGGCGACGAGAAATTCAGCCGCGGCAGCACCCGGTGGCGGTGGCGCAGCACATCCTCACCGAACAGCCGCACCGTGCCCGAGCTGGGCAGCAAGAGGCCGAGCAGGATCGCCAGCGTGGTCGTCTTGCCGGCGCCGTTGCCGCCGAGCAGCGCCGCCGTGATGCCGCCTGCGACGGTAAACTCGACCCCGTCGATTGCGGTTGCGGTGGGATAGCGCTTGACGAGTTTCTCGACAAAGATGACGGGCTCGCTCATCGCCCCTATATGGCGCATAGCTGAGCGGTCGGCCAGGGTGGCGCAGCCGGCGGTTGGGAGAAGGAAGTTGAGCGTGGCCGATCCGAACGTGCCGGCCTCGTCGCAGATCCCGTTCGACCGCATCAGCCTGCGCCGCCTGGTGCTGATCCGCTGGGTCGCGGTCACCGGCCAGGTGCTGACGCTGGTGACGGTGCATTACGGGCTTGCCTTTCGCCTGCCGCTAGTCCCGGCCTTCGCGATCGTCGGCTGCTCGGTGCTGTTCAACCTGGTGTTTGTGGTGTCGCGGCGGGCGGCGACCCGGCTCGGCGAGCGCGAAGCGACGCTGTTCCTCGGCTACGACACGCTGCAGCTCGCCGGGTTGCTCTACCTCACCGGCGGGCTCGAAAACCCGTTTGCGATCCTGATGCTGGCGCCGGTCACGGTGGGGGCGACGATCCTGTCGCGCCGCCCGGTCATCGGCCTTGCCGGGTTTGCCATTGCCGCGATCACCGCGCTGGCGCTGTGGCACCTGCCGCTGCCGTGGCGCGCCTCGCCCGAGCCGCTGGATTTTCCGCCGCAGTTGATCGTCGGGCACTGGACGGCGCTGGTTTTCGCCACCGTGTTCATCGCCAGCTATACCTGGAGCGTGGCGCGCGAGGCGCGCCGGCTGCGCGACGCGGTGGCGGCGACCCAGCTGGCGCTGGCACGCGAGCAGCGGGTGTCGGCCGTCGGTGCGCTGGCCGCCGCGGCGGCGCATGAGCTGGGCAGCCCGCTCGCGACGATCGCCGTCGTCGCCGGCGAGCTGGTGCGCGACTTGCCCGCCGATTCACCGCACGCCGAGGATGCGGCGCTGCTGCTCAGCCAGTCGGAACGCTGCCGGCGCATCCTCGCCGAACTCGCCCACCAGCCGCAGGAGGACGGTGGCTCGCCCTATGCGAGGCTGCCGATCTCGGCGCTCGTCGAGGCCGCCGGCGCGCTCTATCACGATCCGCGCGTCAGGCTGATCTTTGCCGCGACCGGGGTGCCCGAGCATGCCGAGCCGCTGGTTCAGCGCAGCCCCGAGATCATGCACGGGCTGCACAACCTCATTCAGAACGCGGTGCAGTTTGCGCGGCGCGAGGTCAGCGTCGCGACCTTCTGGGACAGCGAGGCGGTGACCGTCGAGATCGCCGACGACGGGCCGGGCATTCCCGCCAACCTGCTCGGGCGGCTCGGCGAGCCTTATCTCTCGACCCGCGCCGACAGCGAGGGGCACATGGGCCTGGGCATCTTCATCGCGCAGAGCCTGTTGGAGCGCAGCGGCGCCCAGCTCAGCTTCGAGAATCTCGAAGAAGGCGGCGCGCATGTTGCGATTTCGTGGAAGCGTGACAATTTGGAGGCTGTAGCGCGACATCCCGCCACGCTGGCGGCCGCGCCCGGGAATAGCGAAAGGCAAACGGCATGAATGTAACCGATCGGCCGCAGCGGGCGGCAACGCTCGATGGGCCCGCGGCGCCATTGCGCGGCCTGTCCGAAGCGGACCGCACCCTGCTGGTCGTCGACGACGACGCACCGCTGTGTCAGCGCCTCGCGCGCGCGATGGAACGGCGCGGGTTTGTCGTGTCGACCGCCGAAAGCGTTGCGAGCGGCGTCACGCAGGCGACCGCGACGCTGCCGGCCTATGCGGTCGTCGACCTGCGCCTCGGCGACGGCAGCGGCCTCGATGTCGTCAGCGCGCTGCGCGACGCCCGCCCGGGCGCCCGCATCGTCATGCTGACCGGGTACGGCAACATCGCCACCGCGGTCGCCGCGGTAAAGGCCGGGGCGATCGATTATCTGCCCAAGCCGGCCGACGCCGATGCGGTCGAGCGCGCACTTCTCGCCCAGGAAGGCGAGACACCGGAGCCGCCGGCCGACCCGATGTCGGCCGACCGGGTGCGCTGGGAGCACATCCAGCGGATCTTTGAATTGTGCGAGCGCAACGTGTCCGAGACCGCGCGCCGGCTCAAGATGCACCGCCGCACCTTGCAGCGCATCCTATCCAAGCACGCCCCCAGAAGCTGACGAGCGGGACAGGCCTGCCGCCGACCTTGCCTCGGCTACGAGTCGGCGGCCTGCCGGAAATCCGCCGGGCGCGGCGGGGCGCCGATCTTGCGGGTCAGAAACCGGTCGATTTGGGCGAACCACTCGTCGCGGATCGCGTCGTGCTCGAAAAACGGCTCGTGCTTGGATTCGGGCAGTTCGACCAGCGTGCAATCGGGCAGCAGACGGGCGGCGCGGCGGTGCGCGGTGCGCGAGACGATCGCATCGCGCCCGGCGCTGCCGAGCAGGATCGGGGTCTGAATGTCGCCGAGGAAATCGGCCCGGCCGATGCGCCCCAGCACGGCCAGTGTGGAATCGACCCAGCCGAAGGTCGGACCGTCGAGGCGCAGGCTGGGGTCGGCGACGACCCAGGCGTAATGCAGCCGGCAGCGTTCGGGGTCGCTCGAATTGCGGCTGCGCTCGGGCGACGGCAGGCTTGCCGGCGGCCAGCGCCTGGTGCCCGGCACCAGCCGTGCGCCGAGCCCGGCGATCCGCATCGGTCCGGTGATGCAGCGGAACGAGGCGGGCGGCACCCGCCCGAGCCGCAGGCCGAGCATCGGCGACGACAGGATCGCGCCGTCGAACAGGTCGGGCCGGGCGTGCAGGGATAACAGCGCGATCGCCCCGCCCATCGAATGCGCGATCAGGATGCGCGGCAGCCTTGTGTCGAGCTTGGCCGCGGCAAATTCGGCGAGGTCGGCGGCGTCGCGCTCGAAGCGGCGGGCGCGCGGCCGGGTCGGCCAGCGCCGCGGCCGCGACGAGCGGCCCTGGCCGCGCCAGTCGAGGCACCATACCGCGATGCCTTGGGCGGCGAGGTCGCGCACCGTTTCGAACTGCTTTTCGATGAACTCGCGAAACCCTGTCACCAGCACGCAGGCGGCACGCGGCGCGGCGACCGGCAGCGCGCCCCAGCGCAGGGTCGCGCCGTCGCGGGTGGTGAACTCACCCCAGACGAATTCCGGCGGCGCCATGAAGCGCTCGGGCAAAACCGGAACCCGCGCCCGCCGCGGTGCGACCGGCGTCGAAGGCAACGCATCCAGCATGTACTGTTCCCTCGGCCGCGCAATGAAGCCGGCCCTGCCGGCTTTCGAGGCCTCTACACATATAGGCCTTTAAAGGCAGAAAATGACCTTCCCGTGGCAGAGGTGCGACAACGCGGGGCGGCTTATCCCAGAATGCGGAAGCCGACATCGCCCTCGCGTTCGAGCTGGCCGATGAGTCCGGTCTCCCAGGCGAGATAGCGCTCGCGTCCGCCCGCGGGCACAAACGGGTCATAGGGCCGGCGCCAGCAATCGTCGGGCGTGTCGGCCATCGCCTCGCGCCCGGTGGCGAGCTGGCCGCCCGAATCGCGCCACGCCTCGGTGCCGCCGTCGAGCACCCGGACCTCGCCATAGCCGGAGGTGTCGAGCTCGGCGGCGGCGAGCCGCGCGAGCCTGCCATCGGGCGAGGCCAGCACCAGCATCGGCGCCTTGGGCACGTTTTTAAGCGCATCGCCGAGCCGGGCCCGCACCGCGAACCAGGCGCCGGGGATGTGCCCGGCCTCGTAGGCGAAGCTGCGCGCCAGGTCGACGACGACCGCGGTTCCCTGGGCGAGGCGGGTTTTCAGCTCGGCGGGCGAGATCGTCGGGGTCCTCGCCGCGTCGAGCTCGGGGATCGCCGCTGCCCCGTTGCCCGATACCAGCGGCCTTCCGGCAAGGCCGCCGTCGAGCAGGTAGATTTCCGGCCACCCCATCTGGCGCAGCCACGACCCGGTCATCACCGCGCGCACGCCGTCGTCGTCGATCAGCACGATGCGGGCGTTGCGCGTGTTGATGTAGGCGTCGGTCGACTGCACCAGCTGGCCGCCGGGTGCCGAGCGCGACCCGGCGAGATGGCCGCGCGCGTATTCCTCGGGGCTGCGCACGTCGAGCAGGTACAGGGTGCGCTCTTTTGTCTCGCCGGCAAACCGGGCAAGCGCCGCGTCGTCGATGCGCACCAGGGCAAAGCGCTCGGCGACCGCATCGGCCAGGGCGCGCGCCTGGCCGAGCCCCTGCGGCGACGGCGGCGGCAATGCATCCTCGCGCCCGCGCGCCAGCTCGAGCCCGGCCAGCTCCCAGCCCATCGTGCCGTTTTCCAGCGCCATCACCGGGTTGGCGAGCCGCGCGTTGCGCAGCGATTGCGCGCCGATGATGCTGCGGGTGCGGCCGGCGCAGTTGACGATGACCAGCGTGTCGGGCGAGGCGAGCCAGTCGGGCACGCGGTAGACCAGCTCGGCGCCCGGGCAGTCATAGGCGCCGGGGATGCTCATATTGCGGAATTCGCCGATCGGCCGGCTGTCGACGATCAGGATATTCTCGCCGGCGTCGAGGCGGCGCTTCAATTCGTCCGCGGCGATGTGCGGCGTGTGGCAGCGGTGCTCGACGATCTCGCCGAATGCCTTGCTCGGCACGTTGACCCCGGTAAAGAGCTGGTATCCGGCCGCCTCCCAGCCGGCGACACCGCCCGCCATCACCGCGACGTCGCGATAGCCCATCGCGCGCAATTTGTCCGCCGCGCGCTCGGCCAGCCCCTCGCCGCCGTCATAGACGACGATCCGCGTGCCCCCACGCGGCACCAGGTCGCGTACCAGGAGCTCAAGCCGCGACAGCGGCAGCGAGCAGGCGAAAAACGGGTGGCCCTCGTCGGAAAACACCCCTTCCTCGCGCACGTCGAGCAGCGCGATCTCGCCGCCGTCGTACAGCATCGTCCGCACCGTCTCGGCCGACAGGGTGGGCGCCATCGTTGCAGCAGAGGTCGCCATCGCAGGGTCTCCTTATTCGTGTCGTCTCAGGGCAAAGATAGCGCGGGGCGAAAGCCGACGCGGTCGCGCCGTATTTCGCGCCCCTCGCGGCGGCGCGCCGCCGAGCGGAATTCCGCCGGCCGGCCGGCCTCGAACGGCGCGCCGCGGGTCGGGTGCAGCGCGCAGTCGCCGGACGACCAGGCCGAGCCATCGGCCGGCGCGCCGTCGTAATTCGGGTGCCAGCAATCGGCGGTCATCCGCGCGATGTTGCCGAGCATGTCGTAGAGCCCCCACGGGTTCGGCCGGAACGAACCGACCGGCGCGGTCGTGGCAAACCCGTCGCGGCACGCCATCGCCGGGACCCCCGGAAATTTTTCGTGCGCGGTCTGGTCGCCGACATTCTCGTACTGGCAGACCTTGTCGGGATCATCGCCCCAGTAATAGGTCGTCGTCGTGCCGGCGCGGGCGGCGTATTCCCATTCGGCCTCGCTCGGCAGCCGATAGGGTTTGCCGGTGACCTTGAGCAGCCAGCCGAGATAGGCCCTCATATCGGCGAGGTTGACGCACACCACCGGGTCGTTTTCGGACTGCGGATAGCCGGGGTTCTCCCAGCTTGCGGTCGGGTTTTCGACCCAGCGGCGGCCGACCAGCGTCGTGCACCCGGCGGCCGGATGATAGCCGGTCGCCGTGACGAAGGCGGCAAACTCGCCGCGCGTGATGTCGTGCGTCGCCAGCGCGAATGGCTTGGCGATCGTAACCGGATGCTGCGGCTGGTCGAAGCCGGCGATCACCGCAGGCATGCGAAACCGGGCCCGTTCGGCGGTGTCGGCCCCCATCAGAAACCGCCCGGCCGGCAGGACCATCATCTGCGGACAGTGGGGGCAGTCGCGCATCGTGGCATGCGGTACCGCGGCCGGCGCGGCGGCGGCTGGCGTCACCGGGGCGGGGGCCGGCGTCACCGGAGCCGGGGTGGGGGTCGCCTCGGCATGCGTTGGCAGTGCCGCAGGCGGGATGACCGGGGCAGGCTGTATTGCGGCGGGCGGCGTTGCGGCGGGCGTCACGGTGATGGCTGGCGGCTCGGACCGCAGCCAGAATTGCCAGGCTACGATCGCGATCCCGGCGACCGCGAACGCCCCGGCAAGCGCGCCGAACAGCGCGCTGCGCCGGCCCCCCTTCGCCGGCGGCGCCGCTACCAGCGCCGGGGCGGAAACCGGGGCCACGCCGCCGGTAATCTCGCCGACACTGCCATCGAGCCGCAGCTGATAGGCGCGGATCGGCCGCGGGATGTTCTTGACCGACTGCTCGCCGATATCGACGTAGCCGACCGAAATCTTGTTTTGGATCTGGTCCCACACCGTACCGCTGACGCAGATGCCGCCGGGCTCGGCGAGCCCTTCGAGCCGGGCCGCGACGTTTACCCCGTCGCCCAGCAGGTCGGTGCCGCGCACCATCACGTCGCCGAGGTTGATGCCGATGCGAAACCGCAGCTGGCGGTCGCGCGGCTGCAGCAGGTTGCGCGAGCGCGCCGCCTCCTGAAAATCGACCGCACAGCGCACCGCCTCGACCGGGCTGGCGAATTCGGCGAGCACGCTGTCGCCGCCGGTGTTGAAGATGCGGCCGTCGTGGCGCGCGATAATCTCATCGACCACGGCGCGGAATTCGCCGAGCGCGCGGATCGTCCAGTCTTCGTCGTTGGCGGCGAGCCGGCTGAAGCCGACGATGTCGGCGACCATGATCGTTGCGAGCTTGCGCCTCAGGTCGTCTTCCCCTCGCATCCACCGGCCCTCTGCAAGATGCGGCGCGAGCATAACAAGGCCTGTCGGGCGCTGCCATCATCGCCAGGGCGCAGCCGCTGACGCGGGAGGCGATTTCCTGTATATCCGGAACACAAATAACATAGGGAGGATAGGGATGCCCGCCGGTAAGCCCGAAATGCGCCGCAACAAGACCGAAGACGACATCACGGCCGAGGTGCTGCAACGGTTTTCGGCGACGCCCGATCCGCGCTTGCGGCAGATCATGCTGAGCCTGATCACCCACCTGCACGCCTTTGTCAAAGAGGTTGAATTGACCGAGGCCGAGTGGTTCAAGGCGATCGAGATCCTGACCGAGGCCGGCAAGATGTGCAGCGACCGGCGGCAGGAATTCATCCTGTTTTCCGACACGTTGGGCGTGTCGATGGTGGTCGACCTGTTGGGCCACCGCAAGCCCGACCGGGCGACCGAATCGACCGTGTTCGGCCCGTTCCACCGGCTCGGTGCCCCCGACATGTCGCTCGGCGGCAACATCGCCCACCGCGACACGAGCGGCACGCCGGCCATTGTCAGCGGCCGGGTTCTCGACCTCGCCGGCAAGCCGATCGCCGGCGCGGTGCTCGACGTGTGGCAGGCACAGACCAACGGGCTTTACGATTCCCAGGACGAGAACCCGCAAAACCTGCACATGCGCGGCAAGTTTCGCACCAACGCCAAAGGGCGCTACAGCGTGCGCACGGTGATCCCGGTCAACTATCCAATCCCGTCGGACGGGCCGGTCGGGGCGATGCTGGCGGCGACCGGGCGCCATCCGTGGCGGCCGGCCCACATTCACTTCGTGGTGTCGGCCGAGGGTTACGAGCCGGTGACGACGCACATTTTCGACCGCCGCGACCCCTATCTGCAGAGCGACGCGGTGTTTGCGGTCAAGGATTCGCTGATCTGCGAATTCGTCCGCCACGACGGCAATAACGGCGTCGCGCCGCCCGACGGGGTCAGCGGCTCGTTCTACACCGCCGAGTTCGACTTTTGCCTGGCGCCGGTCGGCGGCAAGGCGGTCGATGTCGAAGACGCCCAGCGCCGCCTTGCCGCGCTTGGCGCGCGCTGAGCGCGGTGGTGCCGCTTCCCCCCCCCCCAGCGGCTTCACCGACTGTTAACCATATCGGTTTACCATGACGGCGAGTTGTGGTTTCGGGTCCGTAGGGGGACGAGATGACGATTGCGGGTGGGCTGGTGACGTCGCTTGCCGAGTTGCGGCCGGCGCAGGACGACGGGGCGCCGCGCGAGCTGACCGGGCGCGAACGCCGCGAGTCTGAGCGGGCGATCGCCTATTGGGAACGAAGGATGGCGCAGCTTGGCGGCCATGCCACGGTTGCCGCGCTCGACCTGTCCGAGATGCAGTCGGCGGAGTGGTCGCACCGCTTCGTGATTGCGGTCGACCCGGTGGTGGAGAATTCGGCGCTGTTGCTGTATGGCCCCGATTTCGGCCGGCTGCTCGAACTGCCCGAGCGGCGCGCCCCGCATGTGCCGATGGTGCGGCAATTGCCGAAGCGCTATTCCGACGTGTTCATCCGCGGCTGCGGCGATGCCGACCGCGTCCGCTCGCCGATCCGCATGGAGGGTGAGGTCACCCGCGGCGACGGCAAAAGCGAGCTGTACCGCGCCGCCTTCATCCCGGTCGGCGTCAAGGAAAACTCGCTGACCCATCTCGCGTTCGGCGCGTTCAACAGCTGCGTCGCCGAGCGCCTGGCCGCCTGAACCAACGGTTTTTCACTGCTGAACCTTGGCCGCGACGACGGGCCCCGGAACGCGTTCCGGGGCCCGTTTCGTTTCTATCCGATCAGCCGGCCCGCCTTGTCGGCGAGGCCGAGCACCCGTTCGCCATAGGTTTTGAAGCGCGCATCCTGGGTCTGGCCGCGCACCCAGCGGATGTAGATCTGCTGGATGATTACCGCCAGCTTGAACGCGGCAAACACCTGGTGCCAGCCGACCGCGGAAACATCGAAGCCGGTGCGCGCGGCATAGCGCTGGGTCGCCTCGGCGCGGCTCGGAAACCCGTCGCGCCAGGTCGGCATCGCCGCGATCGCGCGCCACGCCGGGTCGTCGCCCGGCTCGACCCAGTAGTTCAGCACATAGCCGAGATCGGCGAGCGGGTCGCCCTGGGTGCACATGTCCCAATCCATCACCGCGATGATGCGGCCCGGGTCTTCGGTGTCGAGCAGGCAGTTGTCGAGCCGGTAGTCGTTGTGCAAGAGCGAAGCGGCGCCGGAGCGCGGCAGGTGCGACGCAAGCCAATCGAGCACCGGCGCAAAGCGGCGCTGCGCCTCGTCGGCCTCCGGCCCGCCCTGGGCGCCGTGCCAGCGCCGGGTCCAGCCGTCGAGCTGGCGTTCGACATAGCCATCGGGCCGGCCGAGATCGCCGAGCCCGGCGGCCTGCGGCTCGACCCGGTGCAGATCGGCGAGCGCGTCGATCAGCGCCTCGCCGATGCGCCGGTTCAATTCCGGCCGGCCTGCGAATTCGGGCGGGATGTCGTCGCGGATCACAAAGCCGTGGCGCCGCTCGAGCACGATGAACACCGCGCCGACGATGCTTTCGTCCTCGCACAAGAGGAGGCTTTGCGGCGCCAGCGGATAGTGCCGCCACAGCACCGACAGCACCCGGTGCTCGCGCCGCATGTCGTGCGCGCCCGGCGGGATCGGCCCGAGCGGCGGGCGGCGCAGCACGTATTCCTGGCTGCCGAAGCGCAGCAGGTAGGTCAGGTTGGCCTTGCCGCCGCCGAACTGGCGCACGCTCGGTTCGCCTTCGGCGCCGGGTATAATCTCGCGCAGGAAGGCGCCGAGGCGCGCGATATCGAGGCGCTCGTCTGGCCGCTGGTCGATCAGCTCGCCGGCTTCGAGCGCCGCCGCATTCACTTTCGCAGCTCCAGTCGCGCGATCGCCCGCTTGTGGACCTCGTCGGGCCCGTCGACGATGCGCATCACGCGCGAGCGGGCCCAGGCGTAGGCGAGGCCGAAATCCTGGCTGACGCCGCCGCCGCCATGCGCCTGGATCGCCCGGTCGATGACCGCCAGCAGCATCTTCGGCGCCACCACCTTGATCATCGCGATCTCGGCCTGGGCCGCCTTGTTGCCGACCGTGTCCATCATCTGCGCGGCCTTGAGCGTCAGCAGCCGGGACTGCTCGATCTCCATGCGCGAATCAGCAATCCACTCGCGGATCACCCCCTGGTCGGCGAGCGGCCGGCCAAACGCGACGCGGCTCTTGACCCGCGCGACCATCGCTTCGAGGCAGCGCTCGGCCAGTCCGATCATCCGCATGCAGTGGTGGATGCGCCCCGGCCCGAGCCGCCCCTGGGCGATCTCGAAGCCGCGCCCTTCGCCGAGCAGGATGTTTTCCGCCGGCACGCGCACGTCCTTGAACTCGACCTCGGCATGACCGTGCGGCGCGTCGTCGTAGCCGAACACGGTCAACGGCCGCAGCACGGTGACGCCCGGCGTGTCGCGCGGCACCAGGATCATCGATTGCTGCTGGTGGCGCGGCGCATCGGGATCGGTCTTGCCCATCAGGATGAAGATCTTGCAGCGTGGGTCCATCGCCCCGCTGGTCCACCATTTGCGGGCGTTGACGACGTAGGTGCTGTTGCCTTCACGGCGGATCGAGGCCTCGATATTGGTGGCGTCGGACGAGGCGACCGCCGGCTCGGTCATCGCAAAGGCCGAGCGGATCTCGCCGGCGAGCAGCGGCTTCAGCCAGCGTTCCTGCTGTTCCGGCGTCGCATAGCGCACCAGCGTCTCCATGTTGCCGGTGTCGGGCGCCGAGCAGTTGAACACCTCGGGCGCGATCGGGCTGCGGCCCATGATCTCGCACAGCGGCGCGTATTCGAGGTTGGTGAGCCCGGCGCCGAGTTCGCTTTCCGGCAGGAACAGGTTCCACAGCCCCGCGGCGCGCGCCTTGGCCTTCAATTCCTCCATGACCGGCGGGATCTGCCAACGCGAGGGCGCCTCGGCGAGCTGGCGCTCGAACAATTTTTCGGCCGGGTACACTTCGGCCGCCATGAATTCCTGCACCTGCGCTGACAGGCGCTTGGTCTTCTCCGAAAGTTCGAAATCCATCGCTCCGCCCCACCCTTGCCGTTTCACCCACCATATCGCCATTCCCGCACGAGCGGGAACCGGGCGGTGGGGTCAGTGCGACGACGCGCGCGAATGCCTCAGGGGATGAATAGCTTGATGGTGATCGCGACAAGAAACGCGAGGGCGAACCCGACCATCCACTTCAGCAACAAAAATTCGCTGGCCAGTTCCGATACCCGTCGATCCAGATTTGCGACGCCGTGCTTCAGCTCCGCGATATCCGCTTCGACCCTTGTGAAACGCTGGTCATAGGCGTCGAACCCGGTCATCGCCTCGGCGGCCTTGCGCGCCTTGTCGTCGGGCGTGCCGGCGGCAAGCAAGGTGTCGTAAAGTTCGGCGATCATCGTGGTCATATCGACGGCAGCTTAGCATCGCGCGCCTCGTGGCACCAATGCCTCGCCACTATCCGCTGTCGGCCTCCTCGCGCAGCCAGTCGCGGAACGCCTTGACCTTGGCGCGGTCGAGCGCGCCCGGGGCGGTGGCGACGTAGTAGGCGAACTGGTCGGGCAGCGACAGCGAGAACAGCCGCACCAGCCGCCCGGCGGCGAGGTCGCCGGCGGCGATCGTCGAATAGGCGAGCACTACGCCGTGCCCGGCGATCGCCGCGTCGAGCGCGAGGTGGCTGCCGCTGAAGCTGAGCCCGGGCCCCGAAACCAGCCCGGCCAGCCCGGCGGCGCGCAGCCACATCGACCAGGTCGGCATCAGCGCGTCGCGGTCGGCGGTCTGCACGTCGATCAGCGTGTGATGGCGCAGATCCTCGGGCGTGCGCAGCGGCGGGCCGCGCTTCAAGAGTTCCGGGCTGCACGCCGGAAACACCTCGTTCTGCATCAGCTTCTCGACGACCAGCCCGGGGTAGCGCCCGGTGCCATAGCGGATGCCCATGTCGAAATCGCCGGCGCCGAGGTCGACGAGGTTGTCGCTCGCCGAGATGCGCACGTCGATCTCGGGGTGGCGCTCCTGAAACCGGTGCAGGCGCAGCACGAGCCATTTCCCGGCGAAGGACGGCGAGGCGGTCACGGTCAGCGCCCCGGTGTCGTTGTGCGCGCGCAGCCGGCGCAGCGACGCGCGGATGCCGGCAAACGCCTCGGACAGGCCGGGCAGCAGCACCTGCGCCGAGGCCGTCAGCTCGATCGCCCGGTTGAGCCGGCGAAATAGCTGGACACCGAGATCGGCCTCCAGCGCAGCGATCTGATGGCTGATCGCGGCCGGCGTCACGTTGAGCTCCTCGGCCGCCTTGCTGAAACTCTTCAGCCGCGCCGCGGCCTCGAACGCGCGCAGCGCACTGAGCGGCGGAAGGTGTGTCGTCTGCATGAGGATTAGTAATCTGTCAGTGAGAAAGTCTCGTTTGCGGCGTTCTCCGATATCCCCCATTTCTAGCGCACTAGAACCGCAGAAGACAACGTCTCTGTCCGGTTTATGATTAAGGAAGTCTCATATGACCGCAATCCCGTTGCAAGCCCCGCACATGCGCTTTCGGCCATTGCCGCGGCGCCGGTCGGCCGTGGCCCATGCATTGGCGACGCTGCGCCGGTGGCGGCGCCGCGCCGAGGAGCGCGCCCATCTTGCCCGGCTCGATGACCATGCGTTGCGCGATATCGGCGTCACCCGGGCCGAGGCCCTGGTGCTGATCGACAAGCCGTTCTGGAAGGAGTGACCACGATGTACCCGATCTTGATTTCGCCGCGCGGCGCGGTGGCGACGCTCGGTACTCCGGGGCGCCTCGGCGGCGCGTTGCGCCGCCTGCGGACCTGGCTTGCCGCGCGAGTGGCGGCCGTCGTCGAGCAGCGCGACAAGGAACTGACGCGCGAGTACTTTCGTTTCCCGCCGTTCTGAGCCGACCGTGCCACACCCCACCCGGGAGGAAAAGATGACCGGACTGAGCGAACTTCACTATGTCGATGGCGAGCTCAACTACATGGCCCCGATGGCCGAGCGCCCGCGCTATCTCGCCTATGAGCCCGAGCCCGGCGAGGCGCGCTCGAACATGACGCCCGACCCGCACATCGTGCCGATCCGCGACATGCGGCCGATCCAGCACGAGCTCGATCTCGACCGCGAAGGCTTCCAGCTGGTCGAGCACCGCAGCGCGGTCACGGATTTCTGGGACGACGACGAGGTCCGCCGAGTCTATTACCCGGAGGCCGAGCGGTTCCTCAAGGAGCACACCGGCGCCGGCCGCGTGCACATCTTCGATCACGTGCAGCGCAAGCGCATCCCCGGGCTGCGCGACTATTCGCGCAGCGGGCCGCGCCAGCCGGCAAGCCGCGTGCATGTCGACCACACCGCGCGCTCCGGCCCGCAGCGAGTGCGCGACCTGCTGCCCGACGAGGCCGACGAATTGCTCAAGGGCCGGGTGCAGGTAATCAACCTGTGGCGCCCGATCCGCGGCCCGCTGCAGGATTCGCCGCTGGCGCTGTGCGACTCGCGCACGGTGGCCGCCGACGACCTCGTGGCGTCGGACCTCGTCTACAAGAACCGCGTCGGCGAGACCTATTCGGTGACCTACAACCCGGCGCACCGCTGGTTCTACGCCCCCGAGCTGCGGCGCGACGAGGCGCTCCTGCTCAAGATCATGGACAGCAAGGCCGACGGCCGCGCCCGGTTCATGCCGCACACCGGGTTCACCGACCCGACGACCCCGCCCGATGCCTTCCCGCGCGAGAGCATCGAGCTGCGCGCGCTGGTGTTTCACCCGGCATAACTCCGAAGCCCTGCACCTTCCTCCCCCGCCTTGACCCTCCCCCACTCGCGGGGGGAGGGGTTTTTCGTCATTGCGCGGCGGTGGAGCTGTCGCGGCAATCTCGATGAACGCCGTGCGATCGCGTCGCTTCGCTCGCAATGACGCCACGATTTTGCGTTAAGTTCTGGCCTGCCACGGCGAACGGGGGACGCGGATGGATGCGGTATTGACGAATGCGGCGCGCGACAGGCTCGAGGCGGGGGAACTGGCGCTCGGCGTGATCCTGCGCCAGGCGCGCACGGTCGATATCGCGCCGGCGATGAAGGCGTGCGGCTTCGACTGGCTGTTTCTCGACCTCGAGCACAATTCGATGGATCTCGACACCGCGGTGCAGATTTCGGTGGCGGCGCTCGGCGCCGGCATCGCGCCGATCGCCCGCGTCCCGGCCGGCCAGTTGTGGCTGGCGACGCGGATGCTCGACGGCGGCGCGCTCGGCATCGTGATGCCGCATGTCGACACCCCGGAAGAGGCAAAACGTATCGCCCGGGCGTTGCGCTATCCGCCGCGCGGCCACCGCTCGGTGGCCGGCGGGCTGCCGCATCTCGGCTACCGGAAAATGGCGCTGCGCGAGACCTGCGACGCGATCGACGCGGCCACCTTTATCATCGTCATGCTCGAAACCCCGACCGCGATCGCCAATGCCGACAGGATCGCCGCGGTACCGGGGATCGATTGCCTGCTGATCGGCACCAACGATCTGGCGATGGAGATCGGCGTTCCGGGAGATTTCGGCGACGACCGCATCGCCGCCGCCTATCAGACCGTCGTCGATGCGTGCCGAGCGCACGGCAAATGGGCCGGAATCGGCGGCATCTCCGACGATGCGCTCTTGCGCCGCTATATCGGGATGGGGGTGCGGGTCGTGCTGCCGGGCAGCGATCTCAGCTTTCTGCAAGCCGCCGCGACCGAGCGCGCCGCGACGATGCGGGCCTGCCTCTGAGCGACGACGCAAGGCGGGTGCCGGCGCCGGCAACCCGCGGCGCCGGTGGCGCTGCGGCGCAGCGCCCGCCCGACATCCTGCGCGGCATCCTGTTGATGTGCGCCGGGGTGTCGCTGTTCCCGTTCATGAACGCGGCGATCAAGTACCTGGCGCTGCATTATCCGGTGGCGCAGATCGTGTGGGCGCGGTTTACCGGGCACCTGATCGTCATGATCCTGGTGTTTGCCCCGCATTACGGCCGCGCACTGATCGCGACGCGCCGTCCGCTGGTGCAGCTTGGCCGTTCGCTGTTGATGCTGGTCAGCAACCTTGTCTTCGTTACCGCGATCGGCCGGGTGCCGCTGGCTACCGCCTCGGCGATCGGGTTTACCGCGCCGCTGCTGGTGACCGCGCTGTCGGTGCCGCTGTTGCACGAAAGCGTCGGCATCAGGCGGTGGAGCGCGGTGATCGTCGGGTTTGGCGGGACGCTGTTGGTGATCCGCCCGGGCAGCGGGTTCGCCGACCCGGCGGTGCTGCTGCTGCTGGTCTCGGCCTGCGCCTATGCGCTCTATCAGATCGCCACGCGCTGGGTCAGCGCCTATGACAGCGCGGCCACCGGGATCGTGTTTTCCGCGCTGATGGGCTCGGCGGCGATGAGCCTGGCGATGCCGTTCATCTTTGTGATGCCGCGCAGCGCGCTCGATTTCGCGCTGTTCGGCGGCATCGGGATGCTCGGCGGCGCCGGCCACTACCTGATCATCCGCGCGTTCCAGCTCGGCCCGGCCGCGGTGATGGCGCCACTCGGCTATGTTGAGCTGGTCGGCACCGCGACGCTCGGCTATCTGATTTTCGGCAATTTCCCCGATGCGCTGACCTGGGCCGGCGCCGCGATCATCATCGCCTCGGGGCTCTATATCGCGGTGCGCGAGCACCGCCTGCGGCGCCGCTAAAATCGGTTCAGCGGGCGCAGCGCAGCCGGTGTAAGATCGCGTGGGCCATTTCGGCCGCGAAGGATGGTGATGCGGATGCGTTCGCCCCGCGTGCGGGTGCGCCGGTCGCGGATGCCGCGGCGCCCGCTCTCCGGATTCTCGGTCAACCGCATGGTGCCGAACGTGCTGACCCTGCTGGCGCTGTGCGCTGGCATGACCGCGATCCGCTTTGCGATTACCGGGAAATACCAGGCGGCGGTCGCGGCGATCATGATCGCCGGGGTGCTCGACGGGCTCGACGGGCGGATCGCGCGGCTGCTGAAATCGACCTCGCGATTCGGCGCCGAGCTGGACAGCCTGTCCGACTTCGTCAGCTTCGGGGTGGCGCCGGCCACTGTGCTCTATCTGTGGACGATGGCGGCGCTGCACGGCATCGGCTGGGCGATCGTGCTGTTTTTCGCGGTATGCTGCGCGCTGCGCCTGGCACGTTTCAACACCCAGCTCGGGGTCGAGGTGCCGCCGCATGCCGGGCTCTATTTCAGCGGCGTGCCGGCGCCTGCCGGGGCGATGCTGGCGATCGTGCCGATGTTCGCCGCCTTTGAGTGGGGCGACTGGCTGCCGCGCTCGCCGTATCTGGTCGGGGCGTGGGTCGCCGGCGTCGCGCTCTTGATGGTCAGCACGATCCCGACCGTGTCGCTCAAGCGGTTTCGCCTGCCGCCGCATCTGGTGATGCCGACGCTGCTGGGCATCGGGCTGATCGCGGCCTTCCTGAGCACCGCGCCGTGGCTGACCCTGATCGTGATCGGCCTCGCCTATCTCGGCTCGATCCCGCTGACGATGCGCGCGGCGCAGCGCCGCCGCGCAGCGGTGCCGGCGCGCCGGGCGGAAACCGGCGAGCCGCCGGTACTGGCGCCGCCGCGGCCGCCGCCGCCGCCACCCTATCCGCTCGGCGACAGTACCGCGCCGGACAGCGACACCCGCCACTGACCGCATCCCCGCCGGAGACCGCCGATGCTCGCATTCGATCTGAAAGCCGAAGAAAAATTCGACCCCCAGCACCATGTCGAGAAGATCCTCGGCAAGGCCGGAGAGGGCGACGTCACGGTGGCGTGCTGGGAACCCGGGCAGACCAGCCCTTATCATTGCCACCCGAACGCGGTAGAGCTGTATTTCTGCTTTGAGGGCGGCGGCAAGATGCGCACCCTGAGCGAGACGGTCGCGGTCAAGCCCGGCTGCTTTGTCGTGCATCCGCGCGGCGAGCTCCACGAATGGATAACCGGGCCGCAGCGCACGCTCTTGTTTCGCGTCCGCTACGGCGAGGAATTTTCCGGCCGCACCAAATCGTGGGACAGCAACCCCAACTGGCAGCCGCGCGAGGCCGATATCGCGTATTTCAGGGATCGGTAGGCTGTGCGGCGCCGCGGCCCGACGCGGTAATGACGATGGAGGCAAATCTGATGGAAAGCACAGAGGCGGGGCCGTTTGCGGCCCCCGATTACGATGTGCCGATCCCGTATCGGCAGCGGATCAGCTCATATTACCAGGCGCTCGGCTATGGCTCGCCCTACGAGTGGGCGCATTATGCCGAGGTGCCGTTTGCCCCGTTGAAGAAGCCGATCGCCGAAAGCCGCGTGGCACTGGTGACGACGGCCGCCCCGTACCAGCCCGGCAAGGGCGAGCAGGGCCCGGGTGCGCCGTACAACGCCGCGCCCAAATTTTTCAAGGTCTTTTCCGGAGACACGGCGGGCGATCACGATCTGCGGATCGCCCATATCGCCTACGACCGGGTGCATACCACGGCCGAGGACAGCAACACCTGGTTCCCGCTGCCGGCGCTGCGGCGGGCCGCCGCCTCGGGGCGGATCGGCGAGATGGCGCCGCGCTTTCACGGCGCGCCGACCAACCGCAGCCACCGGGTCACCCTGGATCAGGATTGCCCGGACATCCTCGCGCGCTGCCGCGAAGACCAGGTCGACGCCGTCATCCTGCTCGCGGTTTGACCGGTGTGCCACCAGACCGTGAGTCTGGCCGCCCGTCACCTCGAAGCACACGGTATCCCGACGGTCGTCCTCGGCTGCGCCAAGGACATCGTCGAATATGTCGGCGTTCCGCGTTTTCTGTTCAGCGACTTCCCGCTCGGCAATCCGGGGGGCCGGCCGAAAGACCCAGCTTCGCAGGATTTTACCCTCGATCTCGCGCTGCGCCTGCTGGAAGGGGCGCCGGCGCCGCGCACCACGGTGCAGTCGCCGCTGCGCTGGAGCGAGGAGGCGAGTTGGAAGCTCGACTATTCCAATGTCGACCGCCTGTCGCCCGAGGAGATCGCCCGGCGCCGCGACGAATTCGATCGGCAGAAGGAGATTGCGCGGGAGATCAAGCAGAACGAGGCCGAATAGGGTAATTTACCACACAGACAGTGAGGCAATGAGGCGGAATATCGGCTGCCACACTCGCGGAAATTACCCGTATTACCTCTCATCGTCTCACTATTTGGGTGGTAAACCTTACTGGAACCAATGATGACCAAACCCTTTGCCGGCGTCCGCATCCTCGACTTCACCCGCTACCTTGCCGGGCCGTTCGGCACCTATCAGTTCGCGCTGCTCGGTGCCTCGGTGATCAAGGTCGAGCCCAAATCCGGCGACGACATGCGCCATTCGCAGCTGTCGAAGGAATGGGCGGCGAAGGGGCTGGGGCCGTCGTTCCTCGGGATCAATTCCAACAAGCGCAGCCTGACCCTCGATCTGCAAAAGCCGGCCGCGGTGGCAATCGTCAAACGGCTGGTCGAGACCGCCGACATCGTGTGGGAGAATTTCCGCCCCGGTGTCATGGAGCGGTTCGGGCTCGGCTATGACGTGCTCAAACAGATCAACCCGCGGCTGATCTATTGCGCGGTTTCCGGCTTCGGCCAGAACGGGCCGGAACGCGGCACCGCGGCGTTCGACGGCAAGCTGCAGGCGATGAGCGGCATCATGTCGGTCACCGGTCACGCCGACAAAGGCCCAACGCGCGCCGGGTTTGCGCTGTGCGACACGATCGGCGGGATGACCGCGGCGTTTGCGGTGGCAAGCGCGCTGTATCAGCGCACCCATACCGGCACCGGGCAGTTCGTCGACGTGGCGATGCTCGATGCGGCGCTGTCGTTTTTGTCGGGACCGATCGCCGAACACACGGTGGCCGGTCACATCCACCGCCAATACGGCAACCTGTCGACCACCGGCAAGGCGACCGGCAACCGCTTCAAGGCCGGCGAGGGCGACCTGATGCTGGCGGTGATGACCGAGCCGCAATTCGCCCGGCTGATGAAGGGGATCGGGCGCGAGGACGCGCTTGCCGACCCGCGCTTTCACGACTGGCCGAGCCGCAGCGCCAACGAGCCGGCTCTGCGCGCGATCATCGAGGAGGCGCTGGCGAGCGACACGGCGAAAAACTGGGAACAGCGCCTGACCGTGCTCGATGTGCCGTGCGCCGGGATCTGGGCGATCTCCGAGATCGTCCACCATCCCCAGCTCGAACACCGCGACGTGATCCAGCATGTCGCCTCGCCCGATGGCGATTTGACGCTGGTCGGCTCGGGGTTTCGCCTGGCGCATGGCGGCGGCTCGATCGAGAGCCCGCCGCCGCGCATCGGCGAACACAGCGACGCGATCCTCGCCGAGGCCGGCTACGCCGCCGCCGAGATCGCTGCATTGCACGACGGCGGGGTGGTCTAACGAGGGCTCGGGCGCTATTCCGGATCGATCCGCTGGCCGTCGAGCTTTTTGGCGTCCAGGCGCCGCTCCGCTTCGGTCTTCTGGCGCTCGGCCTTGGGGCGGCCAAACAGCGCCCGATTCGCTGCGGCCTGGGCCTGCGCCTCGGCCCGCTTGCGACCCTTGCGCACCCGGTTGAGGTTGACGATCTCGGCCATCACGCACCTCCTTCAGCCAGTCCGTCTTTGGGCAGTTCGGCTTCGGGCAGTTCGCCGCGCCGCGCGCTGTCGAGCACAAACAGCCGGATCGCGCTCGACAAGCCGCCGCGGCGCTCGGCATCGATGGTCGCGACCAGCGCCGCGACCGACACCTGCCGGCGTAGCGCGATCTCGCCCAGCGCCTGCCAGAATGCGGCTTCGAGCGAGACGCTGGTCGCGTGACCCGCAATCCGCACCGAGCGCTTGACGATGCCGTCCGCCACCATTGCGTTACGATCGGCGCGGCAGTCGCGAAGCTCAAGCCAAATGCGCGGCTCTGGGACGGATCGCTTGAAATAATCGGGCCAATCCGCAAGGATCGCAGCGGCGATGGGGGAGGCCGGGGTCGCGCCGCGCGGCCCGCAACGTAGAGGAATCATCCGTTGCGGCGAGCGGCCGACTATCTCACTGATCGGCAAGGCGAATTAAACATCGACCGCGGGTCGGGCCGGCAGCTGCGAGCGCCTGCAACCTTGGATTTATGATCACCATGATTGGGAAGATGCTGGGATTGCTGTCGGCGGATATGGCCATCGACCTGGGGACGGCGAACACGCTCGTCTACGTCAAGGGTCGCGGCATCGTGCTTAACGAACCGTCGGTCGTGGCGATCGCCAGCGTCAAGGGCAAGCGGCAGGTTCTCGCGGTCGGTGAAGAGGCCAAGCTGATGCTCGGCCGCACCCCCGGCAATATCCAGGCCATTCGGCCGTTGCGCGACGGGGTGATCGCCGATTTCGAGGTCGCGGAGGAAATGATCAAGCATTTCATCCGCAAGGTGCATAACCGGCGCAGCTTCGCCAGCCCGCAGATCATCATCTGCGTGCCCTCGGGCTCGACCGCGGTCGAACGTCGGGCGATCCAGGAATCGGCCGAAAGCGCCGGCGCGCGCCGCGTGTTCCTGATCGAGGAGCCGATGGCTGCGGCGATCGGCGCCGGGTTGCCGGTGACCGAGCCGACCGGCTCGATGGTCGTCGACGTCGGAGGCGGCACCACCGAGGTCGCGGTGCTCTCGTTGGGCGGCATCGTCTATTCGCGCTCGGTCCGCATCGGCGGCGACAAGATGGATGAGGCGATCATCGCCTATATCCGCCGCAACCATAACCTCTTGGTCGGGGAATCGAGCGCCGAGCGGATCAAGAAGGAGATCGGCTCGGCGTGCATGCCCGAGGACGGCGAAGGCCGGATCATGGAGATCAAGGGCCGCGACCTGATGAACGGCGTGCCCAAGGAGATCATCATCAGCGAGCGGCAGATCTCCGAGAGCCTTGCCGAGCCGGTCGGGTCGATCGTCGAGGCGGTCAAGGTGGCGCTCGAGCACACCGCGCCGGAGCTTGCCGCCGACATCGTCGACAAGGGGATCGTGCTGACCGGCGGCGGCGCGCTGCTCAGCAACCTCGACTTCGTGCTGCGCCACGCGACCGGCCTACCGGTGTCGATCGCCGATGATCCGCTGACCTGCGTGGCCTTAGGAACGGGGCGGGCGCTTGAAGAAATGAAGACATTAAAAAACCTGTTGATCAACATGTGGTGAGGCGCTTTCCTGGGCCTCATCCGGGGTGGGGGACGGATAGCGGTAGTATGAACGGGAGTGCTAAAACGCGGCGTGCGAGCGCGGCCGAGGGCGGGGGCGCGCGGTGATCCGGCTGTCGCCGCAATTGCGCGCCGCGATCCAGCGCACGGTGCTGCCGCTGCTGATCCTGGTGTCGGCGGCGATCATCGTGCTCGGCAAGGCCGACCGGATGCTGTTCGATTCCCTGCGCACCGCGACCGCCGACAGCCTGGCGCCGGCGCTCGAAACCCTGTCGCGGCCGATCGGCGCGGTCGACGGCGTGGTCGACCGGATCCGCGGCTTTATCGGAACCTACGAAGAAAACCGCCGCTTGACGCGGGAGAACGAGCGCCTCCTGCGCTGGCAACAGACCGCGCTCGACCTCGCGACCGAAAACCGCAAGCTGCGCGGCCTGGTCAAGGCGGTGCCGCAGCAGGCGGTTTCCTATGTGACGGCCGAGGTCATCGCCAATTCGGGCGGCGCGTATGTGCGCACCGTGATGGTCGACGCCGGCAGCGACCAGCGCGTCGCGCGCGGCGAGGCGGCGATCACCGGCGAGGGCCTGGTCGGACGCCTGACCGAGGTGGGGACCCGGGCCGCGCGGGTCCTGCTGATTACCGACCTCAATTCGCGCATCCCGGTGGTGATCGACGGGGCGCACGCCAACGCGGTGCTGGCCGGCGACAATTCGGAACGCCCGCGGCTGATCTATCTGTCGCCCTCTGATGCGGCCAAGGTCGGCGACCGGGTCGTGACCTCGGGCGATGGCGGCGTGTTTCCGCCAGGCCTGCCGGTCGGCGTCGTCGCCTCGATCGAGGGCGGCGTGCCGCGGGTCGAGCCGTTTGTCGAACTGTCCCAGCTCAGCTATGTGATGATCGTGGATTACGGGCTGGCGAACGCGCTGCCGATGCCGGTGCCGTTTGCACCGCGGGCCGCCGCGCGCGTCAGGCTGGGTCCGGGCAATGCGGCGGTGCGCTGAACGGCTCACTGGGTGGACAAGCGGTCGCAGCAGATGGCGCTCAAGGTATCCAGCATTCCGGCGTTGCCGCGGACCAATGGCGGCGCCGTGCTGCTGCCGATCGGCACGACGATCGTCGCGGCGCTGATCACGATTCTGCCGCTGCAGATCCCGGGCTACGCGGCGCTGACCCCGGCCTTTACGCTGATGGTGGCCTATCACTGGACGATCTATCGCCCGGACCTGCTGCCGCCGGCGGCGCTGTTCGCGGTCGGGCTCTGCGAGGACCTGCTGGTCGGCGCGCCGATCGGCGTCAGCGCGCTGCTGCTGCTGCTGGTCTATACCGCGGTGCTGCGCTTCCGCCGCTATTTCGTCAACCGCACCTTTCCGTTCGTGTGGTCCGGCTTCACGCTGCTGACCGTCGGCGCGATGCTCGGGCTGTGGGCGCTGCATTGCGTGCTCGACGCGACCCTGCTCGATATCCGCAACACGATCTTTCGCGCGGTCCTGACGGTTGCGATCTTCCCGCTGGCGAGCTTTCTGCTCGGGCGTACCCAGCGGGCGCTGATCGGCCCGGGCTGAGCCGCGGGCCGGGCGTGGCGCGCGATACCCAGCGGCACAAGCTGCTCGGCCGCCGCGCCCTGATTCTCGGCGTCGGCCAGGCGCTGCTCGGCACCGCGCTGGTCGGCCGGCTCTATCAGCTGCAGGTCGTCGAACAGAGCCGCTATCGCGTCCTTGCCGACGAGAACCGCATCAACATCCGCCTGTTGGTGCCGCCGCGCGGACGCATCTTCGATCGGTTCAACACGACGCTGGCCGACAACCGCCAGAACTACCGGGTGGTTGTCGTTCCCGAGCAGACCTCGGACATGCAAGCGACGCTGACCGCCCTCGCCAGCCTGATCGCGGTCAGCGACGCCGACATCCACCGCGTCCTGCGCGACGTAAAGCGCCTGCACCCGTTTATCCCGGTCGAGGTGCGCAGCAATCTGAGCTGGGAAGAGATGTCGCGCATCGAGGTCGCGATTCCCGAGCTTCCCGGCGTGTCGATCGAGCAGGGCCTGCTGCGCAACTACCCGTTCGGGCCGACCGCGGCGCACGTTCTCGGCTATGTCGCCGCGGTCACCGAGAAGGATCTGACCGGCGATCCGCTGCTCGAATTGCCGGATTTCCGCATCGGCAAGTCCGGGGTCGAAAAGGCCGAAGACCTCAAGCTGCGCGGCACCGCGGGGACGAGCCAGGTCGAGGTCAACGCCTACGGCCGGGTCGTGCGCGAGCTGGCCCGCTATGAGGGGCAGCCGGGCCAGGATGTGATCGTCGCGTTCGACATGGCGATGCAGGACTTCGCGATGAAGCGCTGCGCCGGCGAAACCGCGGCATCATGCGTGCTGCTCGACGCGGTCACCGGCGACGTGCTGGCGATGGTCTCGAGCCCGAGTTTCGACCCGATGCTGTTCACGACCGGGCTGACCCCGGCGAAATGGCATGAATTGTCGACCGATCCGCGCAACCCGCTGACCGACAAGGCGACCGCCGGGCAGTATCCGCCGGGCTCGACATTCAAGCCGATGGTCGCGATGGCGGCGCTTGAAAGCGGCGCGATCACCCCTGAAACGGTGATCAACTGCCCGGGCTATATAAAGCTCGGCGACGCGACGTTTCACTGCTGGCGCGCCGGCGGGCACGGGCCGCTGCGCCTGCACGACGCGATCGAGAAATCGTGCGACGTGTTCTTTTACGAGACTTCGCGCCGCACTGGCATCGACCACATCGCGGCGATGGCGCGCCGGTTCGGCTTTGGCGCCCCGCTCGGGCTCGACATCCCGGGCGAGAAGGGCGGGCTGATGCCGACCCCGGCATGGAAGCTGGCGACCACCGGCACCCCGTGGCAGCAGGGCGAGACGCTGATCACCGGCATCGGCCAGGGATCGGTGCTGGCGACCCCGCTGCAGGTCGCGACGATGGCGGCGCGGCTGGTCACCGGCCGCGCCGTAGTGCCGCACGTGGTGCGGCCGAGCGGGCTGATGCCGGTGGGTGGCGATCCGCATCCGCGGGTCTTCCGCCAACTCGGCGTTTCGTCGAGCGCGGTTGCCCTGGTACTCAGCGGGATGAACGCGGTGGTCAACGACCCGGGCGGCACTGCCTACGCCGAGCGGATCGCCGACCCCGCCTTTGCGATGGGCGGCAAGTCGGGCACCTCGCAGGTGCGCCGCATCACCCCGTACGAACGCGAGCACGGGCTGCTCAAGGAAGACGACGTGCCGTGGAAGGATCGCGACCACGCGCTGTTTGTCGGCTTTGCCCCGGTCACCGCGCCGCGTTATGTGTGCGCGGTGGTCGTCGAGCACGGCGGCGGCGGCTCGTCCGTCGCCGGGCCGCTGGTGCGCGACATCCTCTACGAGGTGCAGCGCCGCGATCCGGGGCGGCGCATTCCGCAGCCCGGCCCCGTGGCCGAGCAGAACAAGAACGGGTCGCCGGCGACGCCGGTCAACGGTTCCGGCTGATCCGATGGCCAGCCTGTCTCCCAATCTGGGCCATCGCGAACTGACGTTCGCCGACAAGCTGCGGGGCATCCGCTGGGACCTGATCGCGCTGATCACGGCGATCTCGTGCGCCGGCTTTGCCGCGCTCTATTCGGCGGCGAACGGCAGTCTGCAGCCGTGGTCCGAGCGGCAGATGATCCGGTTCGCCTTTGCCTTTCTGCCGATGATCGCGGTGGCGCTGATCGACATCCGGCACTGGTACCGCCTGTCCTACTGGATTTACGGCATCGCCCTCGCGCTGGTTGTCGCGGTCGATCTACGCGGCTTCGTCGGGATGGGGGCGCAGCGCTGGATCGATCTCGGGGTGATCCAGCTCCAGCCGTCGGAGGTCATGAAGGTCGCGCTGGTGCTGGCGCTGGCTCGCCACTTCAATGCGCTGGGCAGCGAGGAGGCGGTGCGCCTGCGGGCGCTGGTCCTGCCGCTGCTGCTGATCGTCGTGCCGGTGGGGCTGGTGTTGAAGCAGCCCGACCTGGGCACCGCGGTGATGCTGTTGGCAAACGGCGCGGTGCTGCTGTTTCTCGCCGGGGTGCGGGTCTGGGTGTTCGGGGCCGGCGCGCTTGCCGCCGCGGCAGCTGCTCCGGTCGCCTGGTCGATGCTGCGCGGCTATCAGAGAAGCCGGCTCTATACGTTTATCGACCCCAGCGCGGACCCGCTCGGGGCCGGCTATCACATCCTGCAATCAAAGATTGCGCTGGGCTCGGGCGGGCTGTTCGGCAAGGGGTTCCTGCTCGGCACCCAGACCCACCTCAGCTTTCTGCCGGAAAAGCAGACCGATTTCATCTTTACGATCATCGCCGAGGAGTTCGGGCTGATCGGCGGGCTGACGCTGCTGGCGCTGTATACGATCGTCGTCGCCTACGGATTTGCGATCGCCCTGCGCAGCCGCAACCAGTTCGGTCGGCTGCTCGGCCTCGGCCTGGCAACCAATTTCTTTCTCTATGTGTTTATAAACACCGCGATGGTAATCGGCCTGCTCCCGGTCGTCGGCGTGCCGTTGCCGTTGATTTCCTACGGCGGTACCGCGATGGTCACGGTCATGCTGGGGTTTGGACTGCTGATGAACGTCAGCATCCACCGCGATGTACGGATCAGCCGGCTGGGCGAGAGCCAGCTCGGCTGAGGAGGAAACGATGGCCGAACAGAATGCCCCGGAAGCCGGGCGGCACCTGCACGTGACCGTGCTGCTCGTCGCCTCGCGCCGGGCGCTCGACAACGCGCTGGGCGAGCTGGGCTTTGCCGAAGACGACGACCGCGTGATCGAGCATGATGGGCGCCTCGCGTTTCTGACCTGCACGCACGAAGAGGATTGCGACGATCTGTTTGCCCTGGTCGCCGAGCTGTCGGCCCGCGGCGAGAGCTGGGAGCTGCAGTCGCGCATCGATACCGAGGCCGGGCGCGCGATCTATCAGTCGCTGTCGCGACACCGCCCGGTCGAGGCGATCGACGCACCGGTCGACGTCGAGACCGAGCCGGAAAGCGCCGAGACGCCGACCCACGATGTCGAGACCGGCGAAGGCCTGCAGGCGCTGAAGCGGGTCCTCCGCCGGGTCGAGCCAGCCGACACATTTGCCACGATACGCCCCGGGCATGACGGTCGCGCCACCGCGCGCATCCTGCGGCGCGGCTCGCGCCGTCTGCTGGCCGCGGCGAGTGCCTCCGACGAGGCGACGCTGCGCGGCGTGCTGCGCGAAATCCTGCCCAATGTCATGCTCGACGTGGCGATGAAACCGCCGGGTTGAGCGTCGGCGCGCCGAGCGGGCCGGATTGGCGAACAGGCTTGCCGTCAAGGCGGCTTTGGCGCGAAACTTGCGGCAGCCAGACAAGCTGATAGAACGGGGGGAGATCATTATGCTGTCACGCCGCGCCGTCATCATCCAGTTGCCTGCAGCGGCGCTGGCCGCGACCTCGGGTGCCCGTGCCTTTGCGGCAGAAAAGGCCGTCACGGTTGGCATCACCCTGCCGTTGACCGGCGCCGATGCCGACGATGCCTTGCTGATCAAGAACGGCGCAATGCTCGCGATCGACGACGCCAACGCCAAGGGCGGGATCGGCGGGTACAAGATCAACGTCATGGTGCTCGACAACGGCACCGCGACCGCCGGGCAGTACGATCCGGCCCAGGCCGCCACCAACGCCCGCAAGCTGGTTTCCGACCAGGGCGTCGTCGCCAATATCGGCCCGCAGATGAGCGGCGATGGCAAGGCGATGTCGGCGATCCTATCGCAGGGCGATCTGGCGACGATCACCCCGGCCTCGACCAATCCCGATATCACGGACCCGAAATTCGCCGGGCAGTATCGCCCGGCCGGCAAGGCGGTCTATTTCCGCACCGTCACAACCGATGCCTTTCAGGGCCCCAATATGGCGAACTACTTTGCCAAAACTCTGAAGGTCAAAAAGGTCTACGTCGTCGACGACAGCGGTGCCTATGGGGTCGGCATGGCCAATGCCTTTGAGGCGCAGGCCAAAAAGGCCGGCATGACGGTCCTCGGCCACGACCAGCTCGATCCCAAGGAGGCCGACTACACGACGATCCTGACCAAGGTCAAGGGCCTCAGCCCCGATGGGCTGTATTACGGCGGTGTGGCGCAGGCCGGGGTAAAGCTCGTCAAGCAGTCCTATGACATCCTGCCCAAGATCATCAAAGGCGGCGGCGACGGCATGTACAGTTCCTCGGTGCTGAAGGGCGCCGGCTTTCCGGCGGTCGAGGGCTGGTATGCGACGATCGCGGCGCCCTATGTCTTCGACAAGCCGGAGGTCGAAACCTGGGTCAAGCGCTTCACCGCCAAATACGGCAGGGCGCCGGAGGGCTACTCGATCACCGCGTATGACGCAGCGCTGGTCATTCTCGACGCGTTGAAGCGGGTCGCGGCCTCGGGCAAGCCGGTGACGCGCAGCGCGATGCGCGACGCGATCCAATCCTCGCAGGTCCACACCCTGCAGGGGGTTGTCAGCTTCGACGGCAACGGCGACATCAAAAACCGCATCGTCAGCGTCTTTAAATGCGAAAAGAACGCCAAGTATCCGCTCGACGATGTCCTCCACCAGTTCAAGTACCTGGGGGTGGCGCCGCAAACCGTGTAGCGCGAGTTTCCGCAGCGTGCGGATGGCGGGTGAGCGGCGGCCCGCGCCCGGCGGGCGCTTTGCTGCCTGATCACCGGATGCGACGCAACGCGATGAGAAGCACCCGATCGATAAAATTCCGGCTCCTAAATAAATATCGCGGGAGGGCCCATCACTTTCCTGGGATCGTGACGCAACCATGACCAACTCCACCGTACTTCTGCAGCAGGTGATCAACGGCCTCAGCCTGGGGGCCATGTATTCGCTGCTGGCGATCGGATTTACGCTGGTTTACGGGATCATGGAGCTGATCAATTTCGCGCATTTTAACGTGTTTATGATCGGCTCGTTTCTGGGCATGTGGGCGCTTGAGGCGCTGGGATTGTCGGGGCAGAGCCAGGTGTTTACCGGGTTCGCGCTGGTCGGGGCGCTGGCCTTTGCCTTTTTTGTCGCGATGGTGGGCTCGGGGGTGCTTGGCGTCGCGATCGAGCGCATCGCGCTGCGGCCTCTGCGCGGGGTTTCCGGCACGACCGGCATGATCACGACGATCGGCGTGTCGTACATCCTGTTCAACGTCATCCTGCTGGGCGCCGGTGCCGATGCGAAGAACTTTCCCAATCCGATGCCGGTGATCCGCTGGCAGGTGAACGGCGCGGTGATCGATCTGCGCGAGGTACTGATCTGGGGCATCGCGCTGGTGTTGATGGTGGGGTTGCAGCTTTTTGTCAGTCGCACCCGGCTCGGCAAGGCTATGCGGGCAACCGCGCAGGATGCCGAGGCGGCGCGGATGATGGGGGTCGATGTCGACCGGGTGATCGTCACCGCATTTTTTCTCGGGTCGGCGCTGGCCGGTGCGGCGGCGCTTATTTTTGGCCTCTATTACAACTATACCAGCTTCATCATCGGCTACACCGCCGGGCTGCGGGCGTTCACCGCGGCCGTCCTCGGCGGCATCGGCAGCATCACCGGGGCGATGGTGGGCGGCATCCTCATCGGACTGATCGAGACCCTGGGCGGGCAATTGATTGCGGTGCGTTGGACCGACGTGATCATCTTTTCGATCCTCGTCCTGGTGCTGGTTTTTGCGCCCGCCGGACTGTTCGGCCGCGCCGCGCCGACAAAATCCTGACGGCGGCGGCGAATGAGCGATCAGGTCGAAGAAAAGGCCGACTTGCTCGCTACGCCGGCCCTGCGCGCCTGGGCGACGCCTCGGTTTCGCTCGGTCGGCGTCGCCTGCGTGCTGGCTGGGGCGCTGTTGTTTCCGCCGCTCATCCGCAATGACGGCGATGTCGACGCGGCGGCCAACGCGCTGTCCTTTGCGGCCCTGGCGCTCGGCCTCAATATCGTGGTCGGGTTCGCCGGCCTCCTCGATCTCGGCTATGCCGCGTTTTTTGCGATCGGCGCCTATTCCTATGGCGCGCTTGCATCCTTCCAGCTGCATCCGGCGTGGAGCGGCTTCTGGGAGCCGTTTCAATGGCTCGGCCTCGTTGCCGACCTCAACGGAACGGTGCATTTTCAGGTGTCGTTCTGGTTGATGATGCCGATCTCGGCGGCCATAGCCGCGTTTTTCGGCTGTCTGTTCGGTGCGCCGACGCTGCGGCTCAAGGGCGATTATCTGGCGATCGTCACGCTCGGCTTCGGCGAGATCGTGCCGATCGTCGCGCGCAACTGGCCGACCGTTACCAACGGCGCCCAGGGTTTGAACGGCGTTCTGCCGCCGCAGTTCTTCGGGTACAATTTTGGAGTGAGCGCCACGCCCTATTACTATGTAGGGGTGGCGCTCGTCGCGTTGCTGATCTTCACCAGCACGCGGCTCAAATTCTCGCGTGTCGGCCGCGCCTGGATGGCGATCCGCGAAGACGAGATCGCCGCTGGGGCGATGGGGGTCAACCGGGTCAAGTTCAAGCTCCTCGCGTTTTCGATCGGCGCCGCCTTTGCCGGCGCCACCGGCACCCTTTATGTCGCGAAACTGCAGACCGCGACGCCCGAGATGTTCATGTTTCCGGTTTCGGTCATGCTGCTGGTGATGATTGTCTTTGGCGGCATGGGCAGCGTGTGGGGCGTCGTGCTGGGGGCCCTGGTCCTGCAACTGCTGCAATCGTGGTTCCTGCAGAGCCTGTCGGGATGGATCAACGGCCTCGGCCGTCTTGTCCATGTCGAGTGGCTGGAAAAGATCCAGCTCGCCTCGTCGACCGAGCTGATCTTCGGCATCATCCTCGTCACGATGATGCTGTACCGGCGCCAGGGCCTGATCCCGGCATCGCGCCCGGTGCAGGGCCTGACCCTGGCGCAGCAGACCGCACAGGTGATCCGCGGCGGGTTCGAGGATGTCGAGCGCCTCAAGGGCCTCGGCGCGCTCGACCGTGAGCCGGAGGGCCCGCTGCTCGACATTGCCGACCTGACCGTGCGGTTCGGCGGGCTGGTCGCGCTGCGATCGGTGTCGTTGCAGGTGCCGGCGCACGGCGTGATCGCGGTGATCGGGCCCAACGGCTCGGGCAAATCGACGCTGTTCAACACCGTCACCGGGCTGGTGGCGGCCGATGAGGGAAGGGTCGGCTTTGCCGGCGGCGACATCACCCGGCTGCCGCCGCACGCCGTGCTCGAACGCGGCATCGCCCGCACGTTCCAGAACATCCGGCTGTTTCCGAACCTGAGCGTGCTGGAAAACGTGATGATCGGGATGCACGCGCGGATGCATACCGGGGTGGTCGGCGCGCTAATGCGGTTGCCGCGCACCCGGCGCGAAGAGGAGGAGGCACGCGAGCGGGCGCGCAACATCCTGGCGATCTTCGGCAACCGGCTAGTGCCACGCGCCGATCACGTCGTTTCCAGCCTCAGCTACGCCAACCGGCGCCGCGCCGAGATCGCCCGGGCGCTCGCCTCGCAGCCCAAATTGCTGCTGCTCGACGAACCGACCGCCGGGATGAACCCGGCCGAGACATTGGAGCTGGCCGAGCAGATCAAGAGCCTCCACCGCATCGGCCTCACCATCGTATTGATCGAGCACAAGCTCGACGTGGTGGTCAGCCTCGCCGACCGGGTGGTCGTGCTCGACCACGGCGAGAAGATCGCCGAGGGCACGCCCGATGTGGTGCGGCGCGACGAGGGGGTGATCCGCGCCTATCTCGGCCGGAGTGCGGCGGTTGCCTGACGCGCCGGCCTCGCCGCTCCTCGAATTCCAGGCGGTCGATACCCACTACGGTGATCTGCATGTGCTGAAATCGGTCGATTACCGGATCGATTCGGGCGAGATCGTGTGCCTCTTGGGGGGCAACGCGTCGGGCAAATCGACGACCATGAAGGCGATCATGGGGATCGTTGTGCCGACCCGCGGCGAGGTCGTATACGACGGCAAATCGCTGAAGGGCGTCACCATCGCCGAGCGGGTGCGCCGCGGGATCGCACCGGTGCTCGAGGCACGGCGCCTGTTTCCGCGCATGACCGTCTACGAGAACCTGGAGATGGGGGCCTATACGCGCGCGGTGCGCGGCGCCGAGTTTGAGGCCGATCTGGAGCGGGTGTTTACGCTGTTTCCGCGGGTCAAGGAGCGGTTGCGGCAGCTTGCCGGCACGCTGTCGGGCGGCGAGCAGCAGATGGTGGCGATCGGCCGGGCGCTGATGGCGCGGCCGCGGCTCCTCTGCATGGACGAGCCGTCGATGGGCCTGTCGCCGGTGTTTGTCGAGCAGGTTTTCGATATCATCCAGACGATCAATGCCCAGGGCACGACGATCTTCATGGTCGAGCAGAATGCCAACATGGCGCTGTCGATCGCCCACCGTGCCTATGTGTTGCAGACTGGGCAGGTCGTGCTTAGCGGCCCGGCCGCCGAGCTGCGCCAGAACCCGATGATCCGCGAGGCTTATCTCGGCGAGATGAAGGTCGAGTAACCGCGGTCCTTGAAACCTTTGCCAGGCGCGATGGCCGATTTTCTGAACAGCATCCCGACTGCCGAATGGTTTGACCGCCTGAGGGCCGCGCTCGGTTCGCCGCAAATCCTCGGGTCGCTGGCGCTGCAGCTCGTCGTCATCGCCGCGATGCTCGGGCTGTGCTGGGGCGTGCGGGTGCTGACCCGGCCGTGGACGCAACACCTCGCGGCGATGACCGCCCAGCGCTTCCCGCATTGGCAGGTGGTGACCGGGCTCGATCGCTGCGCCTGGCTGCTTTACGCCTGGCTGCTGCTCGCGGTCGCGGTGCGCACCGGCACCGCGCTGGGCCGCGACTGGCACCTGGTGCAGATAGCCTCGGATGTCGCCGCGTTGTGGCTGGTGCTGCGGGCCACAACGCTGATGCTGCGCGACGCCGTGATCGGCCGCCTCATCGCCACGGTCGCCTGGGCGATCTTTGCCCTCGACCTGCTCGGCCTGTTGAAGCCGACCGAGGCCGCGCTCGACGCGCTGGCGATCACGATCGGCACGCTGCGCCTGTCGGTGCTGCTGTTCGCCAAGGCGGCGATCGTCATCGCGGTGCTGTTGTGGGGTGCGACGGCGCTGGCCCGGGTGATCGGCGCGCGGCTGCAGCACGTCGCCGGGCTCAGCCCGTCGCTCAGGGTGCTGAGCGCCAACCTGATCCGCATCGTGCTGGTGTCGGTGGCGTTGATCATCGGGCTCAACACCGTCGGGATCGACTTGACCGCGGTCACCGTATTCAGCGGGGCGATCGGCGTCGGCGTCGGTTTTGGGTTGCAAAAAATCGTCTCGAATTTCGTCAGCGGCATCATTCTCTTGACCGAGCAGTCGATAAAGCCGGGCGACGTGATCGAGGTCGGCAGCACGTTCGGCCGCGTCAGTTCGCTCGGCGCGCGCTATGCCTCGGTGCTCGGCCGCGACGGCAAGGAATACCTGATCCCCAACGAGAACCTGATCACCAACCAGGTGATCAACTGGTCGTATTCGAACCCACTGGTGCGGGTCGATGCCGATTTTGGCGTGGCCTATGCGAGCGATCTGCGCCAGGTGCGGGATTTGGCGGTCGCGGCGGCGCGGCGGGTGGCGCGGGTGCTGCCCGCACCGCAGCCGGTGTGTCACATCACCGGGTTTGGCGACAGCTCGGTCAATCTCGTCCTGCGCTTCTGGATCAACGACCCGTCCGACGGCGTCACCAACATCAAGGGCGACGTGTTTCTGGCGGTGTGGGAAATCTTTCACGAGCACGGCGTCGAGATTCCGTTTCCGCAGCGCGACGTACACCTGCGCATGGTTTCCCCGGCGGCGGACGGCGGCGGCGCGCTCGCGGGGTCACAGCCGGACCCGGCGCAGCCTGAGCGCGTTGGTGACGACCAGGATCGAGCTCGCACTCATCGCCGCGCTGGCGATCATCGGGTTGAGCAGCGGCCCGCCGAACGGGTACAGCACGCCGGCCGCGACCGGCACCGCGAGCCCATTGAAGACGAACGCGAAGAATAGGTTCTGGCGAATGTTGCGCATCGTCGCGCGGCTGAGGCGCCGGGCCCGGACGATGCCCGACAGATCGCCTTTGAGCAGCGTCACCGCGGCGCTCTCCATCGCCACGTCGGCGCCGGTGCCCATCGCGATCCCAATCTCGGCCTGGGTCAGCGCCGGCGCGTCGTTGATGCCGTCACCGGCCATTGCGACGACCCGGCCCGCCTGCTGCAGCCGCCGGATTGCCCCGGCCTTCGCGTCGGGCAGCACCTCGGCAACGATCTCGTCGATGCCGAGTGCGCGCCCGACCGCCTCAGCCGTGCGCCGGCTGTCGCCGGTCAGCATGACGATGTGGAGGCCCTCACCGCGCAGCGCGGTGAGGGCGGCGGCGGCCGTGTCCTTGACCCGGTCAGACACCGTAACGAGACCGGCTGCGGTGCCGTCGACCGCCACCAGCATCACGCCCCGCCCGTCGGCGCGCAGCGCATCGGCGCGCGTCGCGAGATCGCCGGGGTCGATGGCGAGCTCGGCGAGCAGCGCAGCGTTGCCGACCGCAACCCGCCGACCCTCGACGGTGCCGACGACGCCCCTGCCGGTCTCGGACGTGAAATCCGTGACGGGGCCGAGGGCCAGCCCCCGCGCTTCGGCGCCGGCGACGATCGCAGCGGAAAGCGGGTGCGCGCTGCCGCGCTCGACACTGGCCGTCAGCCGCAGCAAGTCGTTCTCGTCCACGGCGCCCGTCGCGATGACGTCGCCGAGGTGCGGTCGGCCTTCGGTCAGCGTGCCGGTCTTGTCGACCACCAGCGTGTCGGCCCGCTCCAGCAATTCGAGCGCGCCGGCATTCTTGATCAGCACCCCGGCGTGGGCGCCGCGTCCGGTGCCGACCATGATCGACATCGGGGTCGCCAGCCCCAGCGCACACGGGCAGGCGATCAGCAGCACGGCGATCGCATTGACCAGGGCAAACCCCAGGGCCGGCGGCGGACCAAACAGCGCCCAGGCAATAAAAGTCAGTACCGCGATGCCGGCAACGGTCGGCACAAACCATCCGGCGACCGTGTCGACGAGGCGCTGGACCGGCGCGCGGGAGCGCTGCGCCTCGGCGACCATGCGGACGATCTGAGCGAGGATCGTCTCGTCGCCGACCCGCTCGGCCCGCATCACAAAGCTGCCGGTGGTGTTGAGCGTCGCCCCGGTCACCGTGTCGCCCGGAGATTTCGCGACCGGCAGGGGTTCTCCGGTCAGCATCGCCTCGTCGACCGCGCTGCTGCCGTCGAGCACGACGCCGTCGACCGGTACCGCGTCGCCGGGGCGCACGCGCAGCCGGTCGCCGGGCTTGACGCGATCGAGCGGAATGTCCTCTTCCGCCCCGTCGTCGCGCACCCGGCGGGCCTGTTTGGGGGCCAGGTTCAGCAGCGCGCGGATCGCGCCGCCGGTCTGCGCGCGGGCGCGCAACTCGAGCACCTGGCCGAGCAGCACCAGCGTCACGATGACCGAAGCAGCCTCGAAATAGAGCGGGACGCTGCCGTCCGCTTCGCGGAAATTTGCCGGGAACAGCCCGGGGGCCAACGCCGCGACCAGGCTGTAGCCGTAGGCGATCCCGGTGCCGAGCCCGATCAGCGTGAACATGTTGAGGTGCCGCGAGGCGATCGATTCCCCGAACCGGCGGAAGAACGGCGCGCCGGCCCACAACACCGCGACGCTGGCGAGCGCGAGCTGCACCCAAACCGCGATCCCGGCGCCGAAATGCAAGAAATGTCCGCCCATCGCCAGCACGACCAGCGGGACGGACGCCGCGACCGCGACCCAGAAGCGGCGCGTCATGTCGCGCAATTCCGGATTGTCGGGCGTGTCGGCGGTCGGCACCATCGGTTCGAGCGCCATGCCGCAGAGCGGGCAGGCGCCCGGCTCGTCCCGCACGATCTCGGGGTGCATCGGGCAGGTCCATTTGCCCGAGCGCGACGGCGGCGTTTCCGCTTGTGGCCCCGGCTCTGGCGCCAGAAAGTGCTGCGGATCGGCCACGAAGCGCTCGCGGCAGCGGGCGCCGCAGAAGTAATAGCGGGTGCCGGCGTGCTCGGCGTGATGGCGCGCCGTCGCCGGGTTCACCGTCATCCCGCACACCGGGTCGCGCACGGTCTGCGGATCGGTTTCGGCTGGGGCTGGCTCGGTGGTGGTCACGGCGGGGCCTCCTTGACGATCGATGACCAAATCTACAATCTGTAGCGGCTACAGATACAAGTGCCACTTTCGAGGCGGAAATGACCATCGCGATCGGCGAGTTGTCGCGGCGGACCGATTGCAACATCGAGACGATCCGCTATTACGAGCGCATCGGCCTGCTGCCGCAACCCGACCGCAGCGGCGGGCGGTTTCGCCGCTATAGCTTTAACGACGTGGCGCGGCTCCGGTTCATCCGCCGGGCACGTCAGCTCGGCTTCGCGCTCGACGATGTGCGCACCCTATTGCGCCTGTCGGCGACCGACAGCGGGGACATGCGGGCCGAGGCGCGCAGCGTGTTCTCGGCGCATATCGAAGAGATCCGCGCCAAGATCGCCGACCTTCAGTCGATGGAGCGGGTTTTGACCGAGGCGGTCGAGGAATGCGCCGCCGGCCGGCACCCGAACTGCCCGCTGATCGAAGTGCTTTCGGGCGGTCATTAGCCCTATGCGGTCATTAGCGCTATACTGTGCCGGCCATGCCCGACGGACCGCGCTACGACGAGGATTTCTACGCCTGGACCCGGTACCAGGCCGAGGTGCTGCGCGCGCTGCGTACCGACGACAACCGCTTCGACCGCGAAAACGTCGCCGAGGAGATCGAATCCTCGGGAAACAGCCAACGCGACGCCGCGCGCAGCCACGTGCCCCGCATCATCGAGCATCTGCTGAAAATGGAATATTCGCCGGCAGCCGATCCGCGCTATGGCTGGATGCGCTCTATCGTCGAGGCGCGGGCGACACTCGGCGACCTGCTTTCCGCGACTTTGCGCCGCGATCTGGAAGCGACATTGCCGAAACTGTATCGGGATGCTCGGCAAGCCGCGCTGCTTAGTCTGCTGGAATACGGCGAGGGGGATGCCGCGGCAGCCCTGCCGCCGGCCTGCGGCTACACGCTCGACGACATCCTGCGTGACGACTGGTATATCGAGCCGCAGGAGGCAACAAAATGACCCGCGATTTTGTCGGTTACGGCGCTGTGCCGCCGCACGCGAACTGGCCGGGCAACGCACGCATCGCGGTCAACTTCGTGATCAATTTCGAGGAAGGCTCGGAGTTGTCTTACCCGGCCGGCGACGGGGTTTCCGAGACCGGGCTGATCGAGGCGGCGAGCACCGATGCGGGCATGGGGCGCGATCTCGCCGCCGAAAGCATGTTCGAATACGGCAGCCGCGTCGGCTGGTGGCGGCTGCACCGCACCTTCACCAGATACCGGCTGCCGGTAACGCTGTTTGCCTGCGCCCGCGCCTTCGCCGCCAACCCGGAGGCCGCCGCCGCGGTGGCTGCCGGCGACTGGGACATCTGCGGCCACGGCTATCGCTGGATCAAGCACTACGAGCTGGAAGAGGCCGAGGAGCGGCGCCAGATCGCCGCCGCGGTCACGATGATCCGCGAGACCACCGGCAAGCCGACGCTGGGCTGGTATTGCCGCTATTCGCCGTCGGTCAACACCCGCCGCGTCGTCGCGGAGCATGGCGGGTTTCTCTATGACAGCGACGCCTACAACGACGAACTGCCCTATTGGGTGCGGGTCGGCGAGCGGCCGCATCTCGTCGTGCCCTACACGCTGGTCGCCAACGACGTCAAATTCGGTCGCGGCGTGCTCGGCACCGGCGAGGATTTTTTCGCGTTTCTGCGCGACACCTTCGACCTGCTCTACGAGGAAGGAGCGGAGCGGCCGCGCATGATGACGATCGGGCTCCACATGCGGCTCAGCGGGCATCCCGGCCGCGCCGCCGGGCTCATTCGCTTTATCGAGCACATCACCGCGAAAGACCGGGTGTGGATCTGCCGGCGGGAAGACATCGCCCGCCACTGGGCGGCTCAGTTTCCGCCGGGCTGATAGCGGCGTACGACCAGCCCCGCAAATTCGATTCCCCAATCGCGCGCGAGTTCCGCGAGATTGTCGCGGCGCACGGTCATCGTCGCGCCGCTTGCATGAATGACCACGCCGTCGCCGGCATAGATCATCACATGCCCGGGGATAAAGATCAGGTCGCCGGGCACCAGGTCGTGCATGCCGCTCGCGGCCACCGCGGCGCCGATCGCCCCCTGCTGCTGGTCGGTATCGCGCGGCACCCGAATGCCGAGGTCGCGAAACCCCTGCTGCACCAGCCCCGAGCAGTCGAGGCCGAGCGCGCTGCGCCCGCCCCACAGATACGGACAGCCGAGATACAGCGAGGCCGCGGCGACGAGGTCGCGGGAGCGCGGCGGCGCGGCCGACAGGCACGCCAGCGGCAGGAACCCGGCCGGGTCAAGCCGCGCGTATTCGGTGCCGCGGGTCACGAGGCCGGTCTCGGCGACGATCACCGCGGCGTGCCGCGGCAGCAGGTCGAGCGGCGTCGTGCGCAGATCGGGTATGGCATAGCGATAGGCGCCGAGCGGCATGACATGGTGCGTCGGCGCACGTGCGTCGCCGGTCGCGAGATGGCCGGTTTCGAGATATCCGACATACAAATCGTATTCGGCCTGGCACCATGCCCAGCCGGCGTCGTCGTCGAACACACGCACCGGCTCGCCGTAGAGGCAAAACGTGTCGACCGGGGCAGTCGGCTCCGGTGAGCGGCGCATCGCGGCGTGGCCGGAAACGACCCGTGCCGGCCGCCCGTCGACGTAACGCGCCGCCGCGACCCGGCCGCGCAGCGCGCTGTCCGCCAGATCGTCGCGATAGGCGTGGAGCCTCGGGTCGAGCGCAGGCATGCGACCCGCGCCGCCGGTTATTCGCGCGGCACGACTAGCTGGGTCTGCGTCACCAGCGCAACCAGCTTGCCGTCCGGCCCGTGGATCGAGGTTTGCCAGACCATCGTGCGCCGGCCGAGATGCACCGGGACCGAGACCGCGGTGACCCGGCCGGGCAGGCACGGGCGAAAGAAATTGGTCTTGGATTCGAGCGTAGTCGTGCGCGACCCGTGCGGCACGTTGAGCCCGGCACCCATCCCGCCCAACCCGTCGGCAAAGGCCATCACCGCGCCGCCATGCATGATCCCGTTGCCGTTGAGATGGCGGTGGTCGAGATCGAGCTCAGCCGTGATCCGGTCCCTTTCGGCGGCAACGACGCGGATGCCGAAATGCTCCATCATTCCGTCGCGCGTCGGGGGCGAAGACATGATATGGACCGGCCCCGGCTCAGCCGCCCGGAGCCTTCGCGCCGGCCGGCTTCTGTTCCTTGGCCGCGGTGTTAGCATCAGTGGGCGGGTTCACAGGTTTCGCCGCGGCGGCATTCCCGTCCGGCGCCGCCGCCGGGCTTGCGGGCTTGGCCGGTGCGTCCGCATTGGTTGGCGTGGTTGGATTTGCGGGCTTTGCTGGCGTGTTCGCACCGGGGGCCGGGTTTGCCTTCGCCACCGCCGGCTGCATCGTGGTCAGAGCGGCCATCAGCTTCTCGGCGACAACCTCGTAGCCGGCGCCGGTGAAATGGATGCCGTCGTCGCCGCGCAGCCGCTCGGTCACGCCGTTCCGGTCGGGCCCGTAGGCGGTGTAGTGGCCCTTTGCGTCGACGATGACGCTCCACAACGGAAAGAAGGTGTCCCCGAACTTCGTCGTCTCCTGGTCGAGCAGACCGTTGATATAGCTCATGTCGGTGGAATAGGTCGGGCTGCGCGCGATCGGGTTGCCGCACCAGATGACCTTGAGGTGCGCCTTTTTCAGCGCGCTGAGGATTTCGTCGGCGCGGCTGACATAGGCGTTTTGCCAGGCGTCGGTGCGGAAATGCAGATAGTGGCCGCCGGGGCCGTCGCGCATGTCGATGCGGTCGTTGGCGCCGAACATGACGATCGCGACATCGGCCGTCTCATGCGAGGTAAAGCGCTGGATCGGCTCCAGCCACTCGCTCGACGAATGGATCAGCGAGGCGCCGGGATGGGTGCGGTTGAGGATCTTGTAGTGCGGATCGTGCAGCAGGATGCGCTCCAGACCGCCGGCGATCCCTTGCGCCTGGCTGTCGCCGAACACGACGATCCGCTCCGGGGGCGCGGATTGCGGCGTCTCCTCCGCCTGGGCGCGGCCGGTGCCCAGCCCGCCGGCGACGAACAGCGCCGCGACAAAGGCTACAACCACGCGGCCGCGGCCGCATACCCGATAGAACCCCTGCACCGTCCCCCCGATCGCGTCCACGCGGCCAGCCTGACCGGGGGATTGTGTGGGTTGCCCTGGCCGGATGCAAACCGGTTTGCGGGTGAGCCTCGCAGCCCTTCGGCGACATGTGGTCACAGGTCGGCCGCCCCACCCGGCTTGCTGCTTGCGTTTCCAACGATTAGAACGCTGTCGACCATTAGCGGGAACACGCGCCGATGCGGTCAACTTTTCCCTTCCCGCCGCTGATGGCGTTTGCCCGCGTCGTGGTGCTGGCGCTTGTCGCAACCGTTGGATGCGGCGCGGTGGCACGCGCGCAGCCGGGGACGACGACGGTTGAAATCATCGGCGATTCGCAGGCGCAGGGACTGGCCGGCGCGCTTGAACGGGCGTTTCTGGGCAATCGCCAGGTCCATGTGCTCGACCGTTCGCGGATTTCGACCGGCCTGGCGTGGCGCACCAGCTATGACTGGCCGCGCCAGGCGCGCGCCCTTGCCGCGGAAAACACCGCCAATATCGTCATTGTCATGTTCGGCGCCAACGACCGGCCGCCGATCCGCCGCCACGGCGTGGTCGACCTGGCATTGCTCGCGCAGTTCCAGAAATTCTATGCTGAACGGGTACGGGAGATTATCCGCATCTTCCGCGATGCCGGTGACGAGGTGATCTGGGTCGGGCATCCGATGGTGCGCAGTCATGACTATTCCGAGGACATGGCGTATCTCGACCTCATCTTTGCCTCGGTCGCGGCCGAGGAAGGCGCGCGATGGGTTCCGACCTGGGACCTCTTCACTACCCCGCAAGGCGGGTATACCCCCTACGGCAAAGGCATCGACGGGATGACCCAGCGGCTGCGCGGCGATGACGGCGTCCACCTGACCGCTGCCGGCTATGACGTCCTCGCAGAGCGCCTCGAAAAGCTGATCGTCGCGCGGCACGCGGAACTGACGGTCGGCGCAGCCGCAGGCCGATGACCGGCGCGGCGCCTCGCCTCGCCTTCGTCGTCGTTGCGCTGCTGTTCGCCGCCCGGTGCGAATTCCACGGCGTCGCGCCGCTGTCGCACGATCCGACCGAGGGTAGCCCGCCGCTTTCGGTGATCGCCGCGCCGCTGCCGCGGCCGCCAGTCACCGTGGCGCCGGAAGAGGCGGAGGCGCTCGGCAACACGGCGCCGCTCGTGCCGCTTTACGCCGCGCTCGAAGCGCTGGAGCAGAGACGGGCGGCCGCGCCGGTCGTGATCATGCAGCTGGGAGACAGCCACACCGCCGCCGATTTCTTTTCCGGCCGGCTGCGCGAGCGGTTTCAAGAGCGGTTTGGGGCGGCCGGGCGCGGCATGCTGCCGCCAGGCATCCCGTATCCCTATTACCACCCGGCGCTGGTGCGCGTCGCCGAAACCCCGGGGTGGCAGCGCGCCTCCAGCTTTGCCGTCCCCGGGCCGTTCGGCATGGGCGGCGTGGTGCAGCAGACCGCCCAGGCCGGCGCCGGCATGACCCTGACCGAGACCGAGCCGGCCGGGTTTGACCGTGCGTTTTTCGAGGTGCTGCGCCAGCCGCAGGCCGGAACGCTGCGGCTTCAGGTCGACGAGGATACGGCGCATGATTTCGCCACCGCCGCGCCGCTCGTCGCGCCGCACTGGGTCGAGTTTGATACGCCGCGCCGCAGCCACACGATGACGCTGACCGCGCGCGGCGACGGGTCGGTGACGCTGCTGTCGTGGGGCACGCAGCGCGAAACGCCGGGCGTGGTCTATGAAAATCTCGGCATCAGCGGCGCGACGATCGCGGTGACCGGGCATTGGGACCCGGGGATCGTTGCCGGCGAGCTGGGCCGCCGCGAGCCGGCGGTGATCGTCGTCGCCTACGGCACCAACGAGGCGGCCGAGCCGGCGGCACAGCTGGGCGATTACGCGCGGCTGTTCAGAAACCGCGTCGCGGCGCTGCGCGCCGCCGCGCCGCAGGCGGCGATCCTCGTCGTCGGCCCGCCCGACATGAACAAGCGCGGGCAGGCGCCGGTCGCCGGGTGCGACGCGCGTGACGCCGGCTGGGCGCCGCCGCCGGGGGTCGCGCTGGTGCGCGACGCGCAGCGCGAGGTCGCGGCGCGCGAAGGGTGGTATTTCTGGGACTGGCAGCAGGCGATGGGCGGGGCCTGCGCGATCGACCGGTGGGAGCGCCAGACCCCGCCGCTCGCCTATCCCGACCATGTCCACCTGCAGGCCGCCGGCTATCGGCGGAGTGCGGACGCGCTGTTCGGCGAGATCATGGACGGCTATCGGCGATATCGTGCGCGGCCCGGCGCGCCGCGTATCGGCAGCTGAGCCCATGCTGTTTCCGACCCTCGGGTTTCTCTTGTTTTTTCTGGTCGTCGCCGCGCTGCTGGCGATGCTCGACGGGCACTTCACGGCGAAGAAGGCGGTGCTGGTCATCGCGAGCTATTATTTCTACGCCGCGTGGGATTGGCATTTCTGCTTTCTGCTGGCGTTCAGCTCGGCGGTCAGCTTTGTCGCCGGGCTCGGCATCGCGGCGACCGGGGATTCGTTTCGCCGGCGCCTTATTCTGAGCGTCGCCATCGCGATCCACCTCTTGCTGCTCGGCACGTTCAAGTATCTCGACTTTATCACCCTGTCGGCCAACCGGCTCGCGCATCTCTTGGGCTTGCAGCATGAATTGCCGTTTATCGAGGTGATCCTGCCGGTCGGCATCTCGTTTTTCACGTTTCACGGCATCTCCTACATCGTCGATATCTATCGCGGCGATGTCGCGGTGTGCCGGCGCCCGCTCGACATGCTGCTCTACATGTCGTTCTTTCCGCAGCTCGTCGCCGGACCGATTGTGCGCGCCGCCTATTTCCTGCCGCAGCTCGCGCGCCCGTCGGACGAGCCGATCCCGATCGCCACCGCCGCGGTGCTGATCCTCGGCGGGCTGTTCAAGAAGGTGGTCGTCGCCAACTACCTGGCGACCGCGCTGGTCGATCCGGTGTTCGGCTCGCCGACCAGCTATGGCGGTCCCGACCTGCTGCTCGCAGCCTATGGCTACGCGGTGCAGATCTATTGCGATTTCAGCGCCTACACCGATATCGCGATCGCCATTGCCGCGCTGTGCGGGTTTCGCTTTCCACGCAATTTCGACCAGCCCTACCGGGCCCAGCGGCTGCGCGAATTCTGGCGGCGCTGGCACATCTCGCTATCGCTCTGGCTGCGCGACTATCTCTACAAGCCGCTCGGCGGCAACCGCTACGGCACGGTCAAGACCTACCGCAACCTGATGATCACGATGCTGCTCGGCGGCATCTGGCACGGCGCCGGGTGGAAATTCGTGATGTGGGGCGCGCTGCACGGCGGCGGGCTGTCGGTCGAGCGGCTGATCGAGCCGTGGCTCGGCCGGCGGTCGACCAGCCGGGTCGGCCGGGTGGTGGCGACGATCATCGTGTTCCACTTTGTCTGTCTCGCCTGGATCTTCTTTCGTGCCGAGGATTTCGCGGTCGCCCAGTACTACATCGCCGGGCTGTTCTCCGGCTGGGGCCAGGGCGTGCAGCAGGCCGGCCCGTTCGTCGTCGCGCTGATCGTGATCGGCATGGTCGGGCAGTTCACCCCGGTGCGGCTGTTCGAGCCGCTCGCCACGCTGCTCGAGCGGCTGCCGGTGTGGGGGATCGGCGTCACCACCGGCGCCGCGGTCGCGATGATCAACGCGCTCGGCCCCGAGGGGGTCGCCCCGTTCATCTATTTCCGGTTTTGAGCCATGGCCGCAATCGACAGCGAATTTGTCCCTCCGGCCTCTCCGGCAATCGCCTCGCCGCTGGTCGGCGACGCGATCCCGGCGCGCCTGCGCCGGGTCGGCGTCAGGCCGCGCCAGGTGCTGGCGATGTGTGTCGTCGGCACGCTGACCCTGTCGCTGTTCGCCTCGCGCGACCTGCCCTCGTGGGCCAACCGGTTTGCCGACCGCCCCGGCGCGCCGACCCTGCAGGCGATTGTCGAGCGCTGGGACGACACGATGGGCCGGCTCGGCCTCACCCGCCCGCACGAGACGCTGCGCGCCGCCGTCGCCTGGCTGCTGCAACAGGGCTGGAACGGCCCGCTGCAGGATTGACGCTGCGCCGGGCGCACCCCGAACCGGTCAGGCCGCCCGCAACACGAAATCGACGTGAACCTGCTGTAGGGAAACACGATCTTGCCGTCGCTGCGGTCGAGCACGCCGGCCTTGAGCAAGGCCTGCACGTCGCCGTGCACCGATTTCACGTCGCGCCCCGAGCGCCGCGCGATCTCGCGGATCGACAGCGGCCCGGCTCCGGTCATCAGGCGGAGGATGTCCCAGCGCTTGGGCGTCAGCACAGCCCACAGCAGCTTGACCGTGGCAAAGCTGATATGGGCTCCTTGAGGCTCGCCGGCGAAGGCGCGCTGTGCCCGCGCTCGCGTTTCCTCGGCCGAGGAAATACCTATGGTCAACGTGCGTACTGGAAGGACCATCTGTCGCGTTTCAACGATTGAACCGGAGGAGATACAACCGCTAATAGGAGCAAACGCACATCAGCGGCTGCAACGCACGAGATGGAAGGTGGTGGCGTGACTTGGGCAGCAAATTTCTGGGATGTTATCCATGATCTCTACTGGTCCCCGCAGCGACTTGGCCTTAATCGCGTCCAGGCAATCAAGAATCAGGACGACTCGGCATTCGTCAAGGTCCCTCGTCGATATCTTTTGGGCGGTGAAATCAGGTACCGAAGTAAAAAATGGAATGAGACAAAGTTGGCTTTGCTTCGTGACGAAAAGGCGCTCAATTGTTTTTTTGATGTGATGTTTTCTATCTGTCCAGATTATCTAATTGATAGGTGGCTGTGCAAACCTTTGGGGATTGAAGATGTTTCAGAGTTTCGCAGTTTTAGTCTTCTGCATCTGTCGGAACGGTTTGGCTGGGGCGATGATAACGTAACCCAGCACGATGGATTTTTCATTTCACCGAACAGCATCGTCTGTGTCGAGATCAAACTCAAAGCCCAAACCGACATAAATCAAATCATAAAATATGCGGCAATCGTAAAACTAGAAGAAACTGCCACCGGTATCCGAGATAATATTGGGCTTTTGTATGTCGTACCGAAGAAACGAATCAATACGATAAAAAATAAAGTATCTATAGAGTCACTGTCATGGCCCGTTCTAGGAGAGCAGCCTGGCGTCAAATTGAATCCTAAAATCAAGACTATTATCGAATCGGATCCATCTCACTTCGACAGCGTCCTGAAACGCCTACGGATCAACATTATCTCGTGGTCAGACCTATACGATCAGGTTACCGCGGAACACCAGCAGTTGGACCCGCGGAACTCGTCCGAGCAAACGCTTTATCGCCTTCTTGACGGTTTCCTCGAACAACTCAGGGCCCACCAGGATACCGGGATAGAGCTTCCCGCACCCTGACGCGGCCTTTCGGCTCTCCTGGCAGCCGGGCATACTCGGCCACCCACCGATGCCAGGAGAGTGCCTTGTTCCCCTCCCTCAGCGACACCCAGCGCCAGTTCGTCGGCACGATCCGCGAATTGGCGCAGAGCGAATTCCGCGAGCGCGCGCCGCGCTATCAGGACGGCACGTTTCCGTGGGAAAACATGAAGAAGCTGGCCGAATTGGGCGTGCTCGGCATGGCGGTGCCCGAGGAATATGGCGGGCTCGGCCTGCCGGTGTTCGACACCGCGCTGGTGCTCGAAGAGATCGCCAAGGTCTGCTACGTCACGGCGATGGCGGTGCTCGGCGAAGTGGGGGTGCAGACCCGCATCATCAGCCATTACGCGCCCGAGGCGATCAAGCGCCGCATCCTGCCGGCGGTGGTGAGCGGCGATTGCCTGTTGGCGATCTGCATGACCGAACCCGACGCCGGCACCGATGTCGCCAACTACAAGACCAACACCGACCGGGTCGGCAACAAACTGCGCCTCAACGGGGTCAAGACCCTGATCAGCCGCGCCGAAGAGGCCGGCATGTTCGTCGTCTTCACCCGCGTCGACAAAAAGCCTGGGCGCGAGGGCATCGGCTGCGTGCTGGTGGAAAAGGGCACGCCGGGGTTTTCGGTCACCGGCAGCTATCACACGATGGGCGGCGAAAACCTGCACGAAATCCGCTTTGAGGATGTCGAACTGCCGCCGGAAAACCTCGTGCTCGAAGACGGGTTCCGCAAACTGCTCAATGCCTTCAACACGCAGCGCTGCCTCAACCCGTCGATCTCGCTCGGCCTTGCCGAGGGCGCGCTCGAAGAGGCGGTCAAATACGTCAAGGAGCGCCGGGCCTTTGGCCGGCCGATCGCCGATTTCCAGGGGATGCGCTGGAAGATCGCCGAGATGTACCGCGACATCGAGGCGAGCCGCAGCATCCTCTACCGCGCCTGCGCCGGCGCCGACCCGTTTCCCGACCCGCTGCTCGCCGCCGCCGCCAAGATCACGGTCAACGAAATGGCCTTGCGGGTGACCAGCGAGGCGATCCAGGTGCATGGCGGCTACGGCTTCACCGACGAGTTCCCGGTGTCGCGCTTTTACCGCGGGGCGCGCTATGGCACGCTCGGCGGCGGCACGACCGAGACGCTGAAAGACCTGATCGGCCGCCGCGTGCTGGCCGGCCTCGACCCGGTCGACGGGATCTTGGGGTTGGGGGCGTTCTGAGGGAGGGTGCGATGAAGATCACCGGACATTGCTTCTGCGGCGCGATCGCGTTTGCGGGCATGCGGCAGTGAACATCGTTTTTCACAATGAGGCGGTGAGGCGATGAGAGGGTGGGGCGCTCAATCTCTCATCGCCTCACCGCCTCATTGTGGATTTTCTTCGGGGATCCTTTGCCTTCGGGCTATTCGACCTCGGCGTCGCGGCGCAGCCGGCTCGGCAGCAACTCGCCGAGCCGTTCGAGCACCGGATAGGCCGCGGCGGCGACGTGCGAATTGATCCGCTTCATGTCGCGCAACACGTCGAGATGCATCGCACTGGTCTCCACGCTTTCGCGGCGCCCGGCGCGGATGCGGGCGAAATGCGCCTCGGTGGCGCGCGCTTCGAGGTCGCGGAACACCTCCTTTTCGGCGATCAGCCGGCGCGCGGCGCGGGCGTCGTCGGTCATGAACACGGCGGTTGCGGACTGCACGTTGTGCGCCAGGCGCTCGAGCATCGTGCGGATTTCGGCCTGGCCCTCGATCGAGAACGCCAGGCCGCGCTTCAGCCGCTTTGCCGCGATCGCCACCAGCCCCTTGTCGACGATGTCGCCGGCATGCTCTATATTGGTGATGAAGGCGAGGATTTCCGACAACCGGCGGTTGTCGGCATCGTCGAGCGAGTCCGGGTCGAGCCCGGTAAGATAAACCTTGATCGCGCGGTTGAGCCGATCGAGCACGTCGTCGAGGTGCTTGGCGGCGCTGACCTGGTTGCGGTCGCCGCGGTCGAGGGCGTCCAGTGCGTTGCGCAGCATCGCTTCGAGCACGTCGGCCATGCGTAGCGCCTCGCGTGCCGCGCCGGCCAGCGCGATCGCCGGCATTTCCCGCGCGCTTTCGTCGAGATAAACCGGCGTCGACGGGTCGGACGGCGCCGCGCGCGCCGGCAGCAGCCGCACCAGGAGCCGCGAGAACGGCCCGAGCAGTGGCAGGAACAGCACCGCCATCACCAAGTTGAAGGCGGTGTGGAAATCGGCGACCGCACGCGCTGCATTGGGCTCGAGCGTCACTATCAGCGGCCCGATCCACTTTAGCAGCGCAAGCCCGAGCACGACGCCGAGCGCGCGGTTCAGCAGATTGCCCATCGGCACCCGCTTGGCCACCGGGTCGCCGCCGCCGGCGCCTTCGAGCAGCGGGTTGAGCGCCGAGCCCAGATTGGCGCCGAGCACCAGCGCAAACGCGGCGTCGGGCGGCACCACCTGGTTGGCGGCCAGCGAGACGATCAGCAGCACGATCGCGACGCTCGAATGCGCCGCCCAGGTCAGCCCGGCGGCGAGGATCACGTCGATGACCGGCTGCGTCGCCAGCGAGCCCATCAACAGGCGCAGGCTCGGCACATCCTCGTACGGCGTCATCAGCGCCAGCAGCTGGACCAGCGCCATCAGCATCAGTCCGAGCCCGATCAGCACGCGGCCGAGATCGCGGGTGCGCGATACGCGCTCGCGGCGGAACAGGATCACGCCGATCAGCACCAGCAGCGGCGCGACCCGGCCGATGTCGAACGACAGCAGCTGGACGATCAGCGTCGTGCCTATATTGGCGCCGAGCATCACCGCCAGCGCCGGGAGCAGATCGACCAGCCCGCCAGCGGCGAACCCGGCCGCCATCAGCCCGGTCGCGGTGCTGCTCTGCAGGATCGCGGTGACGCCGAGCCCGGCGAGCAGGGCGCGGCAGCGACCGCTGAGCGCGCGCCCGAGAAAGCGCCGCAGATTGGGGCCGAAGGCGCGCTGGATGCCGCTCTGCACCATATGCACGCCCCACAGCAGCAGGGCGATTGAGCCGGCAAGATCGACCAGAGTCAGGGTGGCACCCATCGCCCCCTCCCGTCGCTGCAGGGCCGCGCGCACCACCGACGCGACCGGACATAAATGCCCGCCGCGGCGCCAAACTCAAGAAATAGTTGTGTCGGTGCCGCCCCCGCTGGCGCTAATCCATCGGCAGGCCGGAATGCACGGTGCGCGAGTCGAGCGAGGTGAAGTTGCTCTGCAATGACGGCATCCCGACCTCGGCGACCAGCTCGGGGGTCCAGCCGCCGTGATGGTGCACCATCCGCACCGGGCGCATGTGGCCATAGAGCGACAGTTCGGCGGCGCGCTGGTGGAATACCTGGCCGCTGACGTATCCGGCCTGCTCCGAGGCGAGAAACACGCAGAGCGGCGCGATCGCGTCGGCCCGGCTGCGCCGCAGCCGCTCTTCGCGCAACGCCGCCGCGGCAGGGTCTTTCGGGGTCGGCACCGAGCGGGTCATCCGGGTATCGGCCGACGGCGCGACGACGTTGGCGGTGATGCCCTTCGACGCGTTCTCCATTGCGATGATGCGGGCCAGCGCGACGATGCCGAGCTTGGCCGAGCCGTAATTGGCCTGGCCGACATTGCCGAGCAGGCCCGAGGTCGACGACACCAGGATCATGCGGCCGTAATTCTGCTCGCGGAACAGGTTGATCGCCGCGCGGTTGACGTTGAAGTGCCCGGTCATGTGCACGTCGATGACCGCCTGCCAGTCCTCCGGGAACATGTTGTGGAACATCTTGTCCCTGAGAATGCCGGCGGCGTTGAACACGATGTGCAGCCCGCCAAACGTGTCGCGCGCCTGCTGCACCATCTTCAGGCAATCGTCGAACTTGGCGACCGAGCCGTAATTGGCCGCCGCGTCGCCGCCTGCCGCCTTGATCTGGGAAACGATCTCCTCGGCCGGGGTCTGGTCCGAGCCTTCGCCCGAGCCGGTGGTGCCGGGGTCGTTGACGATGACCTTGGCGCCGTTCGCAGCCATCAGTTTGGCGACTTCGCCGCCGACCCCGCGGCCGGAGCCGGTGCAGATCGCCACCCTACCTTCGAGCATCCCCGCCATTTCCGCCTTCCTCCCAAACCCTGTGGGGCCGAGTTGATGCGCCTGCAACCGGGATTGTCAACTCGCCCCGTTTGCTGCTTTTGCTGTTATCTGCAGGAAATCTGCAGCAAACCCCCGCCCCTCCGCGGTCGGCAATCTTGAATAGCATAGCCGCGGAATGTGGCCGAATTGGTGGCGGAATGTCCGGGGCTAAAGGAGCCGGCCCTGGGTCTCGGTCTGCTCCCGTGCCGACGCCCGGAAAGTGGCGGCGGTGTCGATACGAGGGATGCGCGGACGCTTTCCCATGAACAGTTCGGCGAGCGTGATGATCTGGATTTTGGGCACCCGTTCAAAGGGGGTTTCAAAGAAGCCGGCCGCGACGGCCTCGCGCTCCATGACCCGCGTCGGCAGCGCCAGCGAGATCAGCACCCCGATCGCCGCTTTCTCGCGCTCGACGACAGCGATCAGGTCGCGCACCATGCCGACCCCGACCCCTCCCTCTCCCCCCGATGGGCGGAGAGGGTCGATGCCGGCGTTTCCGACGAGTTCACGGTGCACATCTCCGTTCCATCGCTCGCGATGCTCTCGCGGAGCACGGCGGAAGGCGCGCCGCCGTTTGTCAACTCGCCCGGCTGCGCCGCCTTGCTACACCTCTCCCTCTCCGCCCCCGGGAGCGGAGAGGGCCGGGGTGAGGTGGGGGAAGCAGTGCCGTTTGCCCACCTCACCCTCCCGTCGCTCCGCGACGGGCCCCTCCCTCTCCCCCCGATGGGCGGAGAGGGTCGACGCCCGCGTTTCCGACGAGTTCACGGTGCACGCTCTCGACCACCCCGACGATATTGTTGAGGACATCTCCGTTCCAAAAGCGAATGACCCGGTAGCCGTGCTCGCCGAGTTCACGCGTGCGGCTGGCATCGGCCTGCTGCTGGGTCGTGTGCTGCCCGCCATCAAGCTCAATCGCGATTTTTCGGGACGGGCAGGCGAAATCGACGACATACGGTCCGATCGGATGTTGTCGCCGGAAGCGGTACTCGGGCAGAAGCTCCCGCAGCGCACGCCATAATCGCTTTTCGACCTCCGTCGCGTTCCGGCGCAAGCGGCGCGCAACCAGGGTTCGAGGTCTGCGCACCACTCCTCTCCCCGCCGAAGAAGCCCTATGAGCGCGCCACGGCGCGCAGGTCGAAGCCGGGGTCGGTGGCCTCTTCGGGGGCGACGCTGCGCCCGGCGGCGAGGAGGCGGCGGGCAAAGGCGTGATCGGCGGGCTTGTTAATCGATTCGATGCCGAGCAGCGTATCGCCGGCATAGCAGAACACCGAGAACTCGCCGCTCTCGATATTGCCGCGCACGGCGACGCGGTCGTGGCCGGTGGTCAACCCGGCGATCTGCAGCTTGATCTCGCCCTGTTCGCTCCAGAACCACGGCAGCGCGGTGTAGGGGTGCGGCTTGCCGGTGAGCCGCGCGGCGACGCAGCGCGCGTGGTCGGCGGCGTTCTGCACCGCTTCGAGCCGCACCGGGTTGATCCGCGAATGCACCGACGGAAACGCGGCGCAATCGCCGATCGCCGAGATGCTCGGGTCGGCGGTCAGCAGCACATTGTCGACGAGGATGCCGTTGCCGACGGCGAGCCCGCATTCGGCCGCCAACTCGGTGTTGGGCACGACCCCGACGCTGACGACGACGAGATCGGCCGACAATGTCGTGCCGTCCTTCAGCGCGACCGCTGACACCTTGCCGCCGTCGCCGACGATCCGCTCGGCCTGCGCGCCAAAGGTGAATTCGACGCCGGTCGCGCGGTGGGCGTGGGCGAAATGCCCCGAGGTTTCGACGCAGACGACGCGGCCCATGACCCGGTCGGCCAGCTCGACGATATGCACCGGCTTGCCCATCGCGCGCGCCACCGCGGCAAATTCGAGGCCGATGAACCCGGCGCCGATCACGACGATGTTCTGCGCCGCGGCGAGCCTGGACTTCAGATCGTCGGTCTCGGCGAGGTTGCGCAGAAAGCACACGCCGTCGAGCTCGATGCCGGGCAGCGGCGGCACCCGGTTGCGCGCCCCGGTGGCGATCACGAGGTGGTCGTAGGACAGCGTGCCACCGTCGGCGAGCGCCAGTTTGCGCGCGGCGCGCTCGATCGCGACCGCGCGGGTGCCGCCGAGCAGCTCGATGCGCTGCTCGGCGTAGAACGCCTCGTGCCGCATCAGCAAGAGGTCGAGGCCGATCTTGCCGCTGAGGTAATCCTTGGACAGCGGCGGCCGCTGATAAGGCAGGCCGGGCTCGTCGCCGACCAGCAACACCTCGCCGTCATACCCGCTCTGCCGCAGCGAGGCGGCGAGCTGAAACCCGCCGTGCCCGGCGCCGAGGATGACGACCCGGCCGCCCGACACAACGCCCGGCGGCATCAGGTCTGCGTCTCCGGCATCGTCACGACCAGCCCCTCCATCTGCGGCGACACGACGAGCTGGCACGACAGCCGGCTGTTGGGCTGGCGCGGACAGGCGGTGCCGTCGAGCATCGCGTCCTCGCCGACCTCCATCTCCGGGCACAGCGCGGCCTGGTCCTCGCGCACATAGACGTGGCAGGTCGCGCACATGCACGACCCGCCACATTCGGCGACGATGCCGTCAACCCCGTTGAGCACTGCGGCCTGCATGACGCTGGTGCCGACCGGCACGTCGAGCGCGGTATGTTTCCCATCATGGGCGATATAAGTGACGCGCGGCATGGTTCGGTGGATTCCTCCGCTTCGGACAGTACTTGAGCCGTAAATGATCCGCCGCCCGCGGTCGAGTATTTTCCGCGGTGGCGACGCGGCGGTGGTGTATGATTCTCACAACTCGCGTGACAGGGAGGCACGAGATGCGAAACGGGCTGCGCGTATTCGACGCCGATACCCATGTCGAACCCTCGGCGGAGGTCATCGACCAGTATGTCGAGCCCGGGTTCCGGCCGCGTCTCGCCGAGCTGGCGCCCTACCGGATGCCGATGCGCCCAAGCACGCCGGGCGGGGCGCCGGGGCGGCACGTCTACCGTTTCGGCCAGATCTCGTATAGGCGCATCCTCGGCGAAGCCGCGCCACGCCCCGACCACTCCGGCCGCGACTCGGTATGGATGGGGTCGAAACAGCCGCGCCCCGGCGTGATGGACGACCAGGCCGCCTCGCGCGTCGCCGACATGGACGAGGAAGGCACCGACGGGCATTTCCTGATCCCGACCGCGTGGACCAGCCTCGTCGGCCACCAGGACCCGACGCTGGAGACCGGGGTGATCCGCGCCTATCACCGGCATATGGAGGATTTCTGTGCGCGGTATCCCGGGCGGCTGACCAGCATGATCGTGGCCTCGGCGCGCGATGTCGACGCCGCGGTCAAGGAGATCAGGGATTGGGGCAAATCGCGCTGGGCGGTCGCGGTGATGCCGCTGGTCACCAAGGACATTCCGGCCGACCACCCCTCGCTGGAGCCGATCTGGAACGAATGCGTCGCGCACGATTTGCCGATCACGCACCACAGTTTCACGTGGACCCCGCCCTATTTTCCCGGCGTGTTCGATTTGTGGGACAACATCTTTCTCGGCCGGCTGTCGTCGCACCCGTGGGGGGCGATGCGGTTCATCGCCTCGGTGATCGGCGGCGGCATCATGGACCGGCACCCCAAGCTGCGCGTCGGCATCCTCGAATGCGGCTTTGGCTGGCTGCCGTTCTGGGGACGGCGGATGAACGAGCAGTACGAATATGTCGGCAGCACCGCCAAGCTGCAGCACCACCCGATGGATTACATGAAAAGCGGGCGGTTCTTCTGCAGCGTCGAGCGGCACGAGGGCGAGGACATGTACAACATGGTCCGCGGCTTCCTCGGCGACGACGTGCTGATGTACGCCTCGGACTATCCGCACTCGGAATGCCAGTTCCCGAACACGGTCGACAATTTCCTGGCGTGGCAGACCCTCAAGCCCGACACGCGCAAGAAGCTGATGTCGGACAACGCCAGCCGGTTTTTCCGGCAGGCGTAACCTTTTTTCCCGGAGTTGTATCCTCCGGGGCGGAGAACGCGATGAACATTCGAGTAATGGCAGCCTGCCTCGTAGCGCTGCTGCTGCCGGCCGGCGCCCACGCGGCCTCGGTCTGGGAATTTGACGGCGCCTGCAAGGCGGTAACCAAGGAAGGTGACAAAGCCGCCGATCTTTCCAAGACAACCCCGACGGCGATCCCGTGCGAGGCCGCCATGCTGATGAGAGGTGCGAACGGGGTTGCAGTTCTGACCGCAGGGAAACTGAACGGCGGCGGAGTGCCGATCGGGTTCGGGAGCTCGAACTTTCAGCTGAAATCTTCGGGCAAGATGGTCACGATGTCGGTGGACACGTTGCATGTCGGAACGGCGAAGGGGGTGGATGCGACGGGCGCCTGCCTGTTTTTCGGCCCCGACATCGGAAAGGTGACGACGATCTCCTGCAACGCGACGGTGGTAACCGGATCGCGCAAGAAGCTGATCGGCGTCAATATCAAGGTGGCCTCGGTTCGCGTGATCCAGGCTCAATAACGCAGGCGGGGCTAAGGGTTCTGGCGCCGGGAAATTGCGGCCGGGTCGGGCGGCGGCTATCGTTGCCGCGCCGCGCGCCGTAGCGTCTCGCGCCACAGGATGTAGAGGCCGGAGCCGACGACGATCGCCGCGCCGAAGATCAAATCCGGCCCCGGCACGTCGCCCCACACGGCAAAGCCGAGGATCATCGCCCAAACCAGCGACAGATAGTTGAACGGCACCACCGCCGAGGGCGGCGCCAGCGACAGCGAGCGGGTCCACCACATCTGGGCGATGCCATTGCCGGCACCGGCGGCCGCCAGCATCGCCGCATCGTGCCAGCCCGGCCGCACAAACCCGAACGGCAGCAAGGTCAGCGTGCACAGCGTGATGATCGCCATCTGGTAGAGTGTCATCGTCTCGGCCGACTCGGTAACGCTCATCCGGGCGATCGCGATCGCCACGCTCGAGATCAGCACCGCGTTGGCGAGCGCAAACAGCGCTCCCGGCTGGATCGCGCCGGCGCCAGGACGGGCGATGACGACGACGCCGATAAAGCCGATCAGCAGCGCCGACCAGCGGTGGATGCCGACCCGCTCTTTAAGGATCACGATCGACAGCAGCGTGGTGAACAGCGGCGCGGCAAAGCTGACCGCTGTCGCGGAACCGAGCGGCATCAGGCTGAGCGCGATGAACATGCAGGTCATCGAGCCGAATTGCGAGACGCCCCGCCCGAGATGCGCGCGCAGCCGGTTGGTGCGCAGCACGGCGATCCCCCGGCGCGGCAGGACCATCGCGGCGACCGTGACAAAGGCGAACAGCGAGCGGTAGAACGCAACCTCGCCGATCGGGTACTTTGCGATTTCCCACTTGACGACCGCATTGACCCCGGCGAACGCAACGGTCGAGACGACCATGTAGAGGATGCCGCGCGACAGCTGGTTGCGGCGCGCGGCAGATGCATCGGCAACGGTCATGCGGCGCCCCCACGGCTCTTTTGCGACCCGCCCGCTTCGCGGCGGGCGGCCCGGCTGGTCATGCCGTTTCTGCCGACGCCCCAATCTAGCCGATCGCGAATCTGCCACAATGCCTGCTCGGCGGCCCGCAACACCAACAGCGGCAACAAGCTGCTCGCCGCCGATGGCGACGACGCATCGCGACCAACGACGACGCATCGCGACCAACACGGTGCATCACAGCGCGGCGACGCCGTCTTTTGTCGAGCTGCCGGTGTTGCAGGCGGTATGAGGATTTCATACCCTCAGGATAGGTAACAAGGGGGCCGCGATGCCCGCGGCAAAGCGAACGTTCAGCCTTTCGGCCGAGCAGGCGCGATATATCGATACGCAGGTGGCGGCAGGGAGCTGCGCGTCGGCGAGCGAGGTGGTCCGCGCCGGTCTGCGCGCGCTGCAGGAGCGTGACGTCGTGGGCGAGCGCTGGCTGCGCGAAGCAGTTGCGCCGGTCTACGACGCGATGACCGCCGACCCCTCGCGAGCGGTTTCGGCCGACGACGTGCTCGCCGCGATCCGTAGCCGCCACCCGGGTCGGGGAAAGAGTTAAGCTAATTGGTAACCAGCTTCCTTATGAAGCCTTCTATATCAAGTTTTTGCGTCTGGACGGATCGAAATAAATCTGAAATCCCCGCTACGTCAGGAAATTCAAATACAGAACTGCCGTCTTGGTCGCGTATGTCTAGTGTATATTTAAAACTTTTGCCACCAAAGGCAGCGAATTCTGATACGTATTCTGTTATACGTAATACACGGCCTTCGTGAACCGCCTGGAACGACTTTGTACCCAGATGATCCAACCTTCCCAACCCGAAGGCTTTTTTTTGAATCGGTGGATTACAGGGCTCCCATTTGAGGCGCTGCGTCCGCGTAAGCTCGTTGAGCTTCGTGACGGCCCCGACGAGATCGTCTTGAGTCACAGCCATTAGCCGGTAATCCTTCTCTCTTCCAGCATATTGGCGATGTGTTGACGGACCTGCTGGAGGCTAGCATACACCTCTTGGGCGTTGGCAGCGGACCGATCGCGCCGGAATTTGCGGGCTGCGTGAACATGCGACCGGAGAAAGCGGCTGCGAACGTACCCCAAGCGACGCCGAAGCGCCCGGATATCGGCCTCGCAAATCCCGGCTACTTCGAAAAAGCGCGCACCATTGACCTCGTAGTAAGCGAGGAATTGGTTCATCTCCCCTGACCTTTGCCGCAATCGATCGAACAGCGGTTCCAACGTGAGATTTACAACTATCCCGGATTTTATTCTAAGAATAAGAATAGTGTTTACCAAAGTGAGGGCAAGTGAGACCAGCGACGCCCAGGCGGAAAAGTTGGCGAGCGTCGTGCCTTGCATCAAGTGGTGACTCACCGCCGGCCGAACAGGCGCTCGATGTCCGCGAGCGCGAGCACGACATAGGTCGGGCGGCCGTGGTTGCATTGGCCGCTGTTGGGCGTCGCCTCCATCTGGCGCAGCAGCGCGTCCATCTCGGCCGGCGACAGGCGGCGGCCGGCGCGGATGCTGGAATGGCAGGCGAGCGTGCCGCACACGCTCTCGATGCGCTCCTTCAAGGCCAGCGCCGCATCCCATTCGGCGAGTTCGTCGGCGAGGTCGCGGACCAGCGATTTGACGTCGAGGTCCGGCACCAGCGCCGGCACCTCGCGCACGATCACCGCGCCGGGGCCGAAAGCTTCGAGGACCAGCCCGAATTCGGCCAGCTCGTCGGCGCGCGCCGCGACCCGCGCCGCCAACCCCGGGTCGAGCTCGACGATCTCGGGCAACAGCAGGGTCTGGCGCGCGACCCCGTGCCGGGCGAGGCCTTCCTTCATCCGCTCGTAGACCAGTCGCTCGTGCGCGGCGTGCTGGTCGACCAGCACGATGCCGTTTGCGGTCTCGGCGACGATGTAGGTGCCGTGCAGCTGGGTGCGCGCGGTGCCGAGCGGCTGGTCGGCCTCGGGCGCCGGCGTCGGCTCGGGGGCTGGCCCCGGCCGCAGGAAATCATTGCCGGTTTCGGCGAGGCCGCGCGGCACGGATGGCGGCGGAAACGCGAAGCGCGGGGCGGCGGTGCCGGCCGGCTGAAACGCGGCGAGCGCGGCGGCGGCGGCGGTGGTCGAGCTGCGCTGGCCGGCGGTTTCGAGCGCGCGGCGCAGCGCGCCAACCACCAGCCCGCGCACCCGCCCGGCGTCGCGGAAGCGGATTTCGGCCTTGGCCGGATGAACATTGACATCGATCTCGGCGGGCGGCGCGTCGAGAAACAGCGCGACGACCGGGTGGCGGTCGCGCGCCAGCACATCCTGATAGGCCGCCCGCACCGTGCCGATCAGCAGCCGGTCGCGCACCGGGCGGCCGTTGACGACCAGATACTGATCGCGCGGCAGGCCGCGGTTGAGCGTCGGCAGGCCGATCAGGCCGGTCAGGCGATACCCGTCGCGCAGCGCCTCGATCGGCACCGAATTCTCGCCGAAATCGCGGCCGAGCAGCGCCGCCAGCCGGGCCGGCCGCCCCGCCTCGCCAGTCAATTCGGCCGGCAGGCGCAGGATCACCCGGCCGTCGTCGCCGGTCACGGTAAAGGCGATTTCGGGATAGGCCATGGCCAGCCGCTTGACCGCATCGACCGCGTGGTCGCGCTCGCTGCGCGGCGTCTTAAGGAATTTTAGGCGCGCCGGAGTCGCGAAAAACAGGTCGCGCACCTCGACCTTGGTGCCCGGCGGGTGCGCCGCCGGCACCGGGTCGTGCTTGACGCCGCCCTCGACGCGGATCTGCCACGCGCTGTCGGCGCCGGGGGGGCGCGAGACGATGCTGAGCCGGCTGACCGCCCCGATCGACGGCAGCGCCTCGCCGCGAAATCCGAGCGAGGCGATATCGCTGAGGTCGTCGTCGGGCAGCTTCGACGTGCAATGGCGTTCGACGGCGAGCAGCAATTCGTCGCGGTGCATCCCCATGCCGTTGTCGCTGACCGCGATCAGGCTCTGTCCGCCGTCGTGCAGCACGATGTCGATGTGGCTGGCGCCCGCGTCGATCGCGTTTTCGACCAGCTCCTTGACCGCCGCCGCCGGGCGCTCGACGACCTCGCCGGCGGCGATGCGGTTGATCATGACGGGCGGCAGCTGACGGATCGCCATCGCGCGAGCTTACGCCCGGTGCGCGCGGGCGGCGACAGCGCCGTCGGGGTTCAGGCGCCGGGCGGGGCGGGCCGCGGGCAGTGTCGGGTCCGGCTGGTGGGGGGTGGCGAATCCGATGGCTACAGCGGCTCGCCGCGGGCGAGGCGCGGGCGGTCGCCGAGCACGCCCATCGCGTGGCGCATCAACACGCGCTTCAGCGGCGGCACGCGGTTGATTGCGGCGAGGCCCAGGTCGCGGGCCAGCCGGACCGGCGGGATCGTGTTGGAGAACAGCCGGTTGAGCCCGTCGGTCACGGCCGCGAGCAGCACCGCGTCGGGGCGGCGCCAGCGCTGGTAGCGTTCGAGCACCAGCGCGTCGCCGATGTCGAGCCCGAGGCGGCGGGCATCGACCAGCAATTCAGCGAGCGCGGCGACATCGCGGATGCCGATATTGAGCCCCTGGCCGGCGATCGGGTGGATCACATGCGCCGCCTCGCCGATTAGCGCGAGGCGCGGCGCGACGTAGCGCTCGGCCTGCATCAGGGACAGCGGATAGGCGAAGCGCGGGCCGACCGGCTCGACTTGCCCGAGGAAATCGCCGAACCGGGCGCGCAGTTCGGCGGCAAACTCGGCGTCGGGCAATGCCATCAGATGCGGCACCAGGCCCGCCGCCTCGGTCCACACGATGGAGGAGCGCCCGCGGCGCGGCAGCGCCGCATCTTTTGATGGTTCATCGGTCATCGGCAGGATCGCGAACGGGCCGGCGGGCAGGAAATGCTCGATCGCGATGCCGGCGTGCGGGCGCTCGTGGGCAACCGTGGTGACGATACCGATCTGGCCGTAGCGCCACTCGACGGTGCGGATGCCGGCGGCGCGGCGCAGCGGCGAGTCCTTGCCGTCGGCCGCAGCGACGACGCGGCAGGCGAGGCTGGCGCCGTCGGCGAGCGTCGCGACAGCGCCGGTTTCGGTCGCGTGCAGCGCCGCGACCGTGCGTGGGTGCAGCAGGGTAAGAGTCGGCAGCGCTGCGGCGCGGGCGAGCAGCGCGCGGCGCAGCACCCGGTTCTCGACGATGTAGCCGAGCGGCGCGGGGTCCGCGGTGCCGGGCGCGAGGTCGCGGTGGTCGTAATGCAGGAACAGCGGCGACTCGTCGTCGGCGACGCGGATTTCGCGGATCGGCTCGGCCTCGGCCGCGACGTCGGCCCATACGCCGATGCCGTCGAGCACCAGCTTTGAGCCGTAGGCGATCGCCGAGGCGCGGCCGTCGTAGGTCTCGGTGGTGGTGGCCGCGAGGTCCTGGCGGTCGACCAGAATCACCGGCAGCCCGGCGCCGGCGCAGGCAATGCCGAGCGCCAGCCCGTTGAGCCCGCCGCCGGCGACCAGGAGTTCGGCATCGTCCACCATGCCCCGAAGATGGCGAGCGGGCGGCGGCGAGTCCAGGAGTGCGGCAGGGGCGGCGGGCTTTCTACTGCGGGGCCGATCGCCTACGATCGTGCACCGCCAGGGGGGACAAGCCGGTGCCGCTCAATCTGCAGCTCGACACGCTCAGCGACTATCCGTTCGAGGCGCTGCGCAGCTTGCTCAGCCCGGTTACGCCGCGCACCAACGAGGCGCCGATCGCGATGTCGGTCGGCGAGCCGCAGCACCAGCCGCCGGCGCTGCTGACCGAGACGCTGGCCGCGCATGCGCACGAGTGGAACAAATACCCGCCGATGGCCGGCACGCCGGAATTGCGCCAGGCGATCGCCGATTGGCTGACCCGGCGCTACAGGCTCAGCCCCGGCGCGCTGGACCCCGACCGGCACATCACGACGCTCGCCGGCACCAAGGAGGGGCTCTACCTCTTCGCCTCGATCGTCGTGCCGCGCGACAAGGCCGGGCAGCCTCCGGTCGTGCTGTGCCCCAACCCGTATTACCTCGTCTATAACGGCGCCGCGACGATGGCCGGCGGCGAGCCGGTGTTTCTCGACGCGACGCGCGACAACGCGTTTCTGCTGAACCTCGACGACATCCCCAAGGCGGTTCTGGAGCGCACGGCGCTGTTCTATCTGTGCTCGCCGGCCAACCCGCAGGGCACGATCGCCGGCCTCGACTACCTGAAGAAGGCGATCCGGCTCGCGCGCGAATACGATTTCGTACTCGCCGCCGACGAGTGCTATGCCGAGCTTTACGGCACGATCCCGCCGCCCGGCGCGCTCGAAGCCTGCCAGGCGCTGGGCCCGGGGGCAAATGGCCTGTTCGACAACGTCGTCGTGTTTCATTCGCTGTCGAAACGGTCGAGCGCGGCCGGCTTGCGCAGCGGCTTTGTCGCCGGCGACCCGCGCTATGTCGGCCAGTTCAAACGCCTGCGCGATTTCGGCGGGTGCCAGGCGCCGCTGCCGGTCCAGGCAGCGGCGACCGCGCTGTGGCGCGACGAAGCGCACGTGGTCGAGAACCGGGCGCTCTACCATCGCAAGTTCGATCTTGCTGAGGCCGCGCTCGGCGGACGTTACGGGTTCTACCGCCCGGACGGCGGGTTCTTTCTGTGGCTCGATGTCGGCGACGGCGAAGCGGCGGCGTTGCGGCTGTGGCGCGAGGCGGCGATTCGCGTGTTGCCCGGCGGCTATACCGCGCGCGTCGGGCAAAGCGGCATCAACCCCGGCCGCCAGTACATTCGCCTTGCGGTGGTCCACGACGCGGCGACGCTCGAAGACGCGTTTGCCCGCATCCGGCGGGTACTGTAGCGGCTGGTCCCGCGCGTGGTCATTGCGCGGCACCGTACGGCGCCGCGGCAATCCCGGCGACCGGGAAAGCGGCCGATCGAGATTGCTTCGCTGCGCTTGCAATGACGCATGCTAGTATAGCACCGGCTAGTATAGAGCCGGCCGCGTCTTTCGGGGGAGGGGTGCGGCCGGGGGATCGGGGATGATCAGGACGGCACAATCCTGGGGCCGCGGGGTCGGTGGCCGCGTGCGCAGCTGGACCGAGGTGGTCGCCGGCGCGCGCAAGCGCCTGTTCGAAGGGGCCGGCGCGACGCTGGTGCTGGTGAGCCTCTTACTGGTGCTGGCGCTGTTGACGTATAGCCCGCGCGACCCCTCGTTCGACACCGCGACCGACGGTCGGGCAACCAATTTCCTCGGCCATGACGGCGCCTATGTCGCCGACGTGCTGGTTCAGAGCCTCGGTCTGGCCGCCTATTTGATCCCCGTCGTGCTGCTTGGCTGGGCCTTCCGGCTGCTGTTGCAGCGCCCGCCGCGCCGATTCGGCCGGCGGCTCGTGCTGCTCGCGCCGGCGCTGATCCTCGGGGCGCTGGCCTGCTCGATCCTGCACGTGACCAGCCTGCCGCTGCCGGCCGGCGCCGGGGGAGCGATCGGCGGGGCGCTGTTTCACACGCTGGGCTGGGCCGGGTACGCCAGCGCCGAATTGCCGGTGGCGATGGTCGCGGCGGCGCTGGTCGCGGCGCTGCTGCTGTCGGTGATGGGGCTGTCGCCGGGCGACTGGCGCGAACTCGGCAACGGCGCCGGGCGCGGTGCGGTGCGGCTTGCCGCCGTGTCTGGTCGCGGGACGATGGCTGCCGCCGCGCTTGGCGCCCGCTGGTGGCGGCAGCGCCAGGAGATGCGCCGCGAACCGCCGCCGGTGGCGCCGTCGCGGCCGCAGCCCGGGCGACCGGCGGCGGCGAATTCGTACCGCTCGGTGGTCACCCAGCTGCCCGAACGGCGCGAGCCGCGGCTTGACCGCGCCCCGCTCGCAAGCGCGGCGCCGTCACCCGACGCGGCGGCCGCAGCGACGCCCGTGAGCAATCTCGTGCGCCTGGTGATCCCGCGGGCGCGGTCTGCAGCGCCGGCGAGCAAGCGCGCCGAACTGGAACGCCAACCCGGGCTGGGGCTGGTTCCCGACGACGAGCCGCTGCTGCCCGAGCTCGACCTCTTGGCCAAGCCGCCGGCGGGCAAGACCGAGACGATCGACGAGGAGGCGCTGGCCAAGAACGCCCGCCTCCTGGAGGCGGTGCTCGAAGATTTTGGGGTGCGCGGTCAGATCGTGCAGGTGCGCCCGGGCCCGGTCGTCACGCTCTACGAGCTCGAACCGGCGCCGGGCATCAAGGCGTCGCGGGTGATCGGGCTGGCCGACGATATCGCCCGCTCGATGAGTGCGATCTCGGTGCGCGTCGCGGTGGTGCCGGGGCGCACGGTGATCGGCATCGAATTGCCGAATGCCAAGGCGGAAACCGTCTTTTTGCGCGATCTCCTGGATTCGCCGGTCTACGAGCAGCACCAGGGGAAACTGGCGCTGGCGCTCGGCAAGGATATCGGCGGCGAGCCGGTGATCGCCGATCTGGCGCGGATGCCGCATTTGCTGATCGCCGGCACCACCGGCTCGGGCAAATCGGTCGGGATCAACACGATGATCCTGTCGATCCTGTACCGGATGCCGCCCGGCCTGTGCAAATTCATCATGGTCGACCCGAAGATGCTGGAACTGTCGGTGTATGACGGCATCCCGCACCTGCTCGCCCCGGTCGTCACCGATCCGCGCAAGGCGATCCTCGCGCTCAAATGGACCGTGCGCGAGATGGAATCGCGCTATCACAAGATGTCCAAGCTCGGCGTGCGCAATATCGAAGGCTTCAACCAGCGCCTGCGCGAAGCCGCCGCCAAGGGCGAAAACCTGGTCCGCAGGGTGCAGACCGGGTTCGACGCGGAAAGCGGCGAGCCGATCTTCGAGGAGCAGCCGTTCGACACGGTGGAACTGCCATTCATCGTCGTGGTCGTCGACGAGATGGCCGATCTGATGCTGGTCGCCGGCAAGGAGATCGAGGCGGCGATCCAGCGCCTGGCGCAGATGGCGCGCGCCGCCGGCATCCATATCATCATGGCAACGCAGCGCCCGTCAGTCGACGTGATCACCGGCACGATCAAGGCCAATTTCCCGACCCGGGTCAGCTTTCAGGTGACCAGCAAGATCGACAGCCGCACGATCCTCGGCGAGGGCGGCGCTGAGCAATTGCTCGGCCGCGGCGACATGCTCTACATGGCGGGCGGCGGCCGGGTGACGCGGGTGCATGGGCCGTTCGTCTCCGACGAAGAGGTCGAGCGCGTCGTGTCGTACCTCAAGCGGCGCGGCAACCCCGACTACATCGACGAGATCACCGAGGACGACGGCGGCACGCTCGACCCGGCCGCCAGCGGTGGCGACGACGAGGGCGGCGGCGAAAACGGGCTCTACGACCAGGCGGTGGCGCTGGTCTGCCGCGAACGCAAGGCCTCGACCAGCTTTGTCCAGCGCCACCTGCAGATCGGCTACAACCGGGCGGCGCGAATCATCGAGCGCATGGAGCACGAGGGCGTGGTCAGCGCCGCCAACCACGTCGGCAAGCGCGAGGTGCTGGCCCCGCCGCGATAATGACGTAATTTCGCGCGATTAGATGGGTAACGGGCGGGTTTTTCCGCAAAATCGGCGCCGGGCACAGACGAGTTTGATGATGAAGCCATTCCTGCAAACCTGCCGCGCGTTGGCCGCAATGCTGACGCTCGTTGTGCTGTCGGCCACCCCGGCCCTGGCCGCCCCCCCGCAAGCCGAGCTGGCCCCGCAAGACACCCTCATGCTGCAACGAGTCGCCGCCTATCTCAACAACATCCACACGATGACCGCGCGGTTTTCGCAAGTCACGGGCACCGGTGCCCGCAGCAGCGGCGAAATGTACATCGAGCGGCCGGGCCGAATGCGATTTGACTACGATCCGCCGAGCGCAATTACGCTGATTGCCGATACTTTCTATGTTTATTACTGGGACAAGCAATTACACCAGGTGCAAAAGGTGAGCCTGAAATCGACGCCGGCTTGGTTTTTCCTCCGCGACCCTATCAACTTTGGCGCCGACAGTATTGTCACGAGCTTTGCGAATGACGGCAACACGGTACGGATCGGTGTTGTCGAGCGCGCCGACCCCGACAGCGGATCGCTTACCATGGTGTTTACCGAAAATCCGATTGCCCTGGCGCAATGGACCGTCGTCGATCAGCAGCGCAACGTCACCACCGTGACCCTGTCCGACCTGCAATACGGTATGGCGCTCGATCCCAAGCTGTTCCAGTATCGCGATCCTCTGGCACGAACCCTGCGCGAGAACTGAAACCAGGCAATGAGCGGTCACCCTGTTCCAATGGTCGGCATTCCGGCCTGTGTCCGCACCATTCACGAACGCCCCTTTCACACCGCGGCCGATCGCTATGCCTGTGCGATCGTCGATGCCACCGGCTGCGTGCCGATCATCATTCCGGCGATCGGCGATCGGCTCGATTTCGCCGCGCTGCTCGACCGGCTCGACGGGTTGTTGCTGACGGGCAGCCCGTCGAACGTACAGCCCGATCATTACGGCGGCCCGCTGATCGAGGGCATCCTGCACGACCCGCACCGCGACGCGACGACGTTGCCGCTGATCCGCGAGGCGGTGCGCCGCGACATGCCGGTGCTGGCGATCTGCCGTGGCATCCAGGAGCTTAACGTCGCACTCGGCGGCACGCTGCACCAGCGCGTCCACGAGCTTCCCGGCGCTCTCAACCATCGCTCGCCACACGGGCCGATGCCGGCCGACGCGCGCTACGGACCGGCGCACAGCGTTATTCTCACTCCGGACGGGGTGCTTGCCCGGCTGGCCGGCGCCAGCGAGATCATGGTCAATTCGCTGCACGGCCAGGGGATCGACCGGCCGGCGCCCGACCTGATCGTCGAAGCGATGGCGCCCGACGGGCTGGTCGAGGCGGTCAGCCACCGCACCGCGCGGTTCGTCGTCGGCGTGCAGTGGCATCCGGAGTACAAGCCGCTGGAAAACCCGGTTGGCCGCGCGCTTTTCGAGGCGTTCGGGCGGGCGGTGCATGGCCCGGCGGCGGAGATTTCGGCCAAGCGCCGCGCTGCCTGAGCAGTGCCTGTTGGCCACTGTGGGTGAACGCTGGCGCGGGGTAAACGTCGCCAAAATTCCCGCATGCGTTTTTGCTGCAGGCACATGCGTGAATCGCATTTTTGTAATCGCAGAGTTATCCCCATTTTTCCGAATCAGAAGCGGAGAGAGTGAATAACTCTCTTTATAAACCGGCCCCGTCTCCCCTGCGGGTCCGGATTTCCCCCAACGCTTCTGACAAGTAGGCGCCCGGTCTCCCCCCGACCGGGCGCCGCCATTTCTGGGGCTCCCCTGTGGAGAAAGCAGCGGTTGCCGCGGCGGCCAGCGTCGTGGTTTAGATGCGCCCTGCCCGCTCTCCTGCCGCTGGTCACCCGATGCCTCTGCGCCTTGCCACCTGGAACATCAATTCGGTCCGCCTGCGCGTCGACCTTGTCTGCCGGCTGATCGACGAGGTGCGCCCGGATGTGCTGTGCCTGCAGGAGACCAAGACGCCGAGCGAGCTGTTTCCGCGCGAGGCGTGCGAGGCGCTCGGCTTCGACCACCTGCTGACCTACGGCATGAAGGGGTATAACGGCGTCGCGATCCTGTCGCGGCTGCCGTTCACGACGACCGTGACGCGCGACTGGTGCGCCCGCGTCGATTGCCGCCACGCCACCGTCGAGCTGCCCGGCGACATCGAATTGCACAACATCTACGTGCCGGCCGGCGGCGACATTCCCGACCCCGAAGCCAACCCCAAATTCGCCCACAAGCTGCAGTTTCTCGACGAGCTGACCGCGTGGTTTGCGGCCGAGCGCGGCGGCGGCGGGCGCCGCATGATCGCGGTCGGCGACCTCAACATCGCGCCGCTCGAAACCGACGTGTGGTCGCACAAGCAGCTGCTGACCGTGGTCAGCCATACCCCGGTCGAGGTCGAGCGCCTCGCCCGGCTGCAGCAGGCCGGCGGGTTTGTCGACGCGGTGCGCCATTTCGTGCCGCCCGACGAGCGGCTTTACACCTGGTGGAGCTATCGCAACCGCGACTGGGCCGCCTCAAACCGCGGCCGCCGCCTCGACCATGTCTGGGTGACGCCGCCGCTGGTCGGCGCGCTCAGGGCGGCGCGGGTGCACCGCGATATCCGCGGCTGGGACAAGGCCTCGGACCACGTGCCGGTAGTGGTCGATTTCGACCTGTAGGGCGGATCAGCGCCGGCGATAGAGGTGATAGCGGCCGGGCGCGACGCCATCGGGCAGCACCAGCGACTCCAACTCCGCCGCGTCCATCACCGGGTCGCTGACCAGCACCCCCCCGGCGCATAGCAGCGGCAGGATCAGCGGCAGCAGCGTCGCGGCCAGTTCGCGGTTGGCTGTGGCGTCGCCGGTGCCGGCGTCGCAATGGGCCAGCGCCACCCGCCCGGCGAGCCACGGCCGCGCCGCCGCCAGCGTCTCGCGCATGTCGCCGAGGATCAGCCGGTCGGCCGGCGGCACGCTATCGGGGTGGGCCGCGACCTCCCGCTCGCAGACATAGATGTCGCGGCCCGGCAGAATTTCGCGCAGGTGGTCGTAAGTGCGGCCGTTGCCGAGCCCGAGTTCGAGCACGTCCCCGTCGATCCCGGCAATCAGCGTCGCGGCCTGGCCGAGGCAGGCGCGCTGCGCTTCAAGCCGGCGGATGAAGCTGTCGAGCCGGCTCATGCCGCCGGAGCGCCTTCGCGCAGCCGGCGGACCTCGGTGGTGGCGATGCGGAGCTGGTTGTTGGTGGCTTCGAGGCGGTGCGCCAATTCCTGCATGATCGACACGGCCATGCTGGGAAATTCGCGCACCATGCGCAGAAACGGCTCCTTGGCGATGCGCAGCGCGACGAGGCGCCCCTTGGCGCGGACCGTGGCGTTGCGCGGCGCGTTGCACAGGATCGCGATCTCGCCGAAGATTTCGTTGGCGTGCAGCGTGGCGACGGTGAACGGCCCGGCCGGCCCTTCGAGCACGACCTCGGCCTCGCCCTCGATGATCAGATAGGCCGCGTCGGCCGGATCGCCCTGACGCACGACGCTTTTCTGGTCGTCAAACCCGACACGCTGGCTCATGAATGCGAGCAGCTTGAGCTTTGCCGGTTCGATCTCGGCAAAAAACGGCACCCGGCGAAGCAGCTCGAACTCCTGCTGCAGACTCACCTCCGGCCTCCCTCCCTTAGCCCGCTATTGGTATCGGCGGCGCGGGCTTGCATTGAGTTACTCCGCCGCCATAAGCAATGTCGTCAGTGAGTCCTTGTGGTCAAGCTCGGCGAAGCTGCCCTGTTCCTGCAGCTTGCCGGCGCTCATCACCAGCACCCGGTCGAAATTGCGCGCCAGGCTGGCGCGATGCAGCGCCCAGACAAGGCCCCGGCCGGCCATTTCCTCGCGCAGTCCCTGGGTTACCTTGCCCTGGGCCTGGCCGTCGAGCGCCGAGGTCGCTTCGCCGAGGATCAAGAGGTCGGGCCGCTTCAGCACGGCGCGGGCGATTGCCGCCAGCTGGCGCTGGGCCAGTGACAGGCGCGAGCCGGCGGTGCCGACATTGTAATCGAGCCCGACCCCGACCACCGCCGGGCGCAGCGACAGCGCGCCGAGCACCTCGGACAGCACCTCGGGGATGCGCGTCGTCGCGTCGGCCTCGCCATAGGCGATCTTGCCGAACAGGATGTTGTCCTGCAGCGAGGCGGCGGCGTTGTACTCGTCGGGATCGAAAAACGCGATCTCGCCGCGCATCTCGTCGGGCAGGGTATCATGAAACACGCGTCGCGCTTCGAGCAGGCGCTGCTGCATCGCCTCGTCGAGCACGTCGAGGCGGTGGCGCGCGGCGATCAGCTTGAACGGCAGCGACAGCAGCTTGCGGCGCTGGTCGCGGGCCAGCGCGGCGGCCGGCTTGCTGTCGACGGCGCCGAGGATCGCGGCGAATTCGGGAATGTCGTTCGCGCTGATAAAGCTGTACTGCTCGAAGAATTCGTGCCCGGGCGGCAGATCGGCAAAGATTTCCAGCATCGTCGCCGCCACGCGACGGCCGACGTCGACCAGGTCGTCGGTAAGCCCGACCTTGTCGAGCACCTGCAGCACGACGATGTTATCCGCCAGCGAATCGAACTCGAAGGCCGGGCCGATTGGAGTACCGAACAGCAGGTTTTCGGCGACCGAGGCATTCGAATTGAAGCGCCCGAGATCGTAGGTCTCGACCAGGTTGGTGATGTTGTCGGCGACGAGGCGATCGGCGAGCGCACGGCGGCCATCGAGAAGCCGCTCGGCGAGCCCGGGGTGGAGCGTCGGGTCGACCCGCCCGCGCAGCCCGAACTCATAGACATCGGCCTCGAAATCCAGCCGCGTCAGCACCTCGCTGACGCGCAGCTCCAGCTCGGAATCGTTGGCGACCCCGGCGCTGCGGTAATCTACCCAGTCGGCGTACAGGTCGAAATCGATGTTGCCCGACCGGCGCGCCTCTTCGAGCTGACGCTGGCGGCGGCGGGCCACCGCCTCGTCCGGATAGGCCGCCGGCGCCACCGGCCGGTGGCGCAGCCCGAGCAGCAGGTTTTCCCGCAGCGTGCCGGTAAACAGGTAGGGCGTCGCGCTGACATAGCCGATACGCCGGCCGATCACCGCGACCGGCAGCCCGGCCAGGTCCAACCCGCCGATCGCGATGCGTCCGCTGGTCGGGCGCACCAGCCGCCCCAGCATCAGCGCCAGTTCGGCCTTGCCGCTGCCGCTCTGGCCGATGATCGCGGCATGCTCGTCGAGGCCCAGGGTAAAGCTGACATTATCCACCACGCGGCTCTTGTCGTCTTCGGCCAGCGACAGGTTGGCGACCGACAGCTCGCCGGTGAACGGCGCGATCGTCTCGGGCTCGTCGAGCAGCAGCGCGGGGTCGACCATGCCGAGCGGCTGGAACTGCTCGACGATCTGGTCATAGGTGATCCGGGTATTTTCCTTGTTCTGGTAGAAATCGAGCAGTTCCTTCCACGGCGAGGCCAGATCCTTGTAGGCGGCGAGCACTGCGACCAGCGCGCCGACCGACAGATTGCCCCGGATCACCAGGTATCCGCCGATCGAGAAGAAGAAGAACGGCGTCAGCTGTCCGATGAAGTTGTTGAGGAATTTGACGAAAAACTTGCGGCGATAGATCTCGAAACGGATGTCGTAGATCGTGCCCATGATGTGGGCGAAATCGGTCAGCTGCAGCTTGACGTTGTCGTTGGCCTGGATCTCGCCGATCCCGGCGGCGGCTTCCTGCACCCGGTCGGCAACCTGGCGTACCGTGCGCACCCGGCGCTTGCCGAGCGCGTTGACCTTGCGCTGCAGCTTTGGGATCACGTAGCCCTGGATCGGGTACAGCGCCACCGCCGCGGCGCCGAGCAGCGGGTCCTGCAGAAACATGAAGACGATGATCGTCAGCAGCTGCCCGCCCTGGAACAGCGGCAGCACAAAGGCGTCGCCGATGAACCCGCCGAGCGGTTCGCATTCGACCGTGATCATCGGGATGATCTGGGCCGACGAGGTTTTCTGGAAATAGGTGATCGGAAAGCGCAGCAGCCGCAGGTAAAGCGAATAGCGGAAACGCCGTAGCATCCGTTCGCCGAGTTGGCCCTTGAATGTGTTTATATAGTATTTAAATCCACCGTTTATGAAGACCATTGCGAGAAACATCGTACACAGAACCATCAGATACGGGATCTGATTCAGCGGAATTCCGATAAAATATTGGGGAAAATGCTCTCCTTTGATCGCTTTATTTATTATTGTCTTAGGAAGATCGAGCGAGTAATAGAGAAATGGGAATGACGCAAGGGTCAGCAACAGCAGCATGATCTGCTGCCGCAGGCTGTATTTGAGGATGAAGCGATAGATCGTCGGTTCGAGGTCGCCGCCTTCCGGTGCCGGCACCGGGGCTGGCGGGGCTTCGGCGCGCGGCTGGGCACGCCGCAGCCCGATCCGGGCCAGCCGGCGCGGCCGCGGCGCGTCGTCGGCCGGGGCGGCGACCGCCGCCAGTGCCTTCATTCTTGAGCCCCTAGACAAAAGAACATTTCGCCGCTTTCGTCGCGTGTTGTATTAGTTCGCGCGGCCGACAGGCAAGGGAGGCGCGGTGTGGGCCGTCGCCGGGACCATCAGCGGGCGCTGATTTATAGTCACGATACATTCGGTCTCGGCCATCTCCGCCGCTGCCGGGCAATAGCGCATTCGCTCGTCGAGGCGATCCCTTCGCTGTCGGTGATGATCCTATCGGGATCGCCGATCATCGGCAGCTTCGATTTTCGCTCCCGCGTCGATTTCGTACGGATTCCCGGCGTAATCAAGCTGCGCAACGGCGAATATGTGTCGCTGAATCTCCATATCGATATCGAGGAGACGCTGGCGCTGCGCTCGTCGATCATCCGTCATACGGCAGATATCTTCGACCCCGACATCCTGATCGTCGACAAGGAGCCGCTGGGGCTGCGCGGCGAGGTACGCCCGGCGCTCGACCTGTTGAAGGATCGGGGCACGCCGCTGGTGCTCGGGCTGCGCGACGTGATGGACGACCCGCTGGCGCTCGAAAGCGAGTGGGCGCGCAAGAACGCGATCCCGGCCCTGAGCAAGTATTACGACGAAATATGGGTCTACGGGCTGCCGCAGATCTGCGACCCGCTCGCCGGGCTCGCCATCCCGGCGAGCGTGCGGCGGCGCATCGTCTATACCGGCTATCTGCGGCGCCACGCGCCGGCGGGCGATCCGGCAACGCCGATTGAGGACGATTTCCTGCTGGTGACGCCGGGCGGCGGCGGCGACGGCGAGGGGCTGATCGACTGGGTTCTGGCGGCCTACGAGCACGATCCCGGCGGGCTGATGCCGGCGGTTATCGTGTTCGGGCCGTTTATGCTGCCCGATCGTCAGGCGGCGTTTGCCGCGCGCGCCGCGCACCTCCCCAAGGTGCGCACGCTGATCTTCGACACGCGGCTCGAAACGCTGATCAAGCGCGCGACCGCGGTGGTCGCGATGGGCGGTTACAACACGTTCTGCGAGATCCTGTCGTTCGACAAGCCGGCGCTCATCGTGCCGCGCACCAAGCCGCGGCTTGAGCAGTTCATCCGCGCCAGCCGAGCGGCCGAATTGGGCCTCGTCTCGATGCTGACTGACGAGGACGACCGCGACCCGGCGATCATGGCGGCGGCGCTGCTGCAATTGCCCCAGCAGAATCGGCCGTCCGACGTGGTGGTGCCGGGGTTGCTCGACGGCATGGAGAATGTCGATCGCCTCGCCGCCAAGTGGCTCGCCTATGACCGGCAGGCGCGGCTGCGGCTCGGTGCGCGGCGCAAGGCATGAGCCCGCCGCCGGCACCGGGCCGTGTCGCCTTTGTCCTGAAGGGCTATCCGCGGCTGTCGGAAACCTTTATCGCGCAGGAGATCGCGGCGCTCGAAGCGCGCGGGCTCGACATCCTGATCGTGTCGCTGCGTCGCCCAACCGATACCACGGTCCACCCGGTGCACCGCGCGATCCGCGCCGCGCTGCTCTATCTGCCGGAATACCTCTATGAGGCGCCGCTGCGGGTGTGGCGCGGCTGGCGGCGGGCGCGGCTGCTGCCGGGTTACCGCGCGGCGCGGCGCGCGTTTGTTGCCGATCTGTGGCGCGACCGCACACCAAACCGGGTGCGCCGCTTTGGCCAAGCGCTGGTGCTGGCCGCCGAAATGCCCGGCGATATCGGCCGCCTGCACGCTCATTTCCTGCACACCCCGGCCTCGGTGACCCGCTATGCGGCGACGATGCGCGGCCTCGGCTGGAGCGTCTCGGCGCACGCCAAGGACATCTGGACCACCCCGGAGTGGGAGAAGCGCGAAAAGCTCGCCGCGGCGCAATGGGCGGTCACCTGCACCGCTGTCGGGCATCGGCATCTCGCGGGCCTCGCCGACCGGCCCGAGGCGGTGGCGCTGTGCTATCACGGGCTGGCGCTCGATCGCTTCCCGCCGGCGCCGCCGGGTGCGCCCGGCCCCGACGGCAGCGACCCGGCGCGGCCGGTGACGATCCTCTCGGTTGGTCGCGCGGTCGAGAAAAAGGGGTACGAGGACCTGCTCGCCGTGCTGGCGCTGCTGCCGCCGGCGCTGGCGTGGCGCTTCGTCCATATCGGCGGCGGGGCGCTGGCCGGCAGGCTGCGCGAAAAGGCGGCCCGGCTCGGGCTCGCCGGCCGCATCGAATGGCGCGGCGCCCGGCCGCAGCCCGAGGTGCTGGCCGCCTACCGCGAGGCCGATTTGTTCGTGCTGGCGGCGAAGGTGGCAGCCGATGGCGATCGCGACGGGCTGCCCAACGTGCTGGTCGAGGCGCAGAGCCAGCGCCTTGCCTGTATCGCCACAGACCTGTCGGGCATTCCCGAGCTAATCCGCGACGAGGTTAGCGGCGTGCTGGTGCCGCCCGGCGACAGCGCCGCGCTGGCCGCGGCGCTGTCGGGGCTGATCGCCGACCCGGCGCGGCGCGCACGGCTCGGCGCCGCGGGTGAGGCGCGGACCCGCGCCGAATTCGACCTCGCGACCGGAATCGATGTGCTTGCGGCGCGTTTCGGCCTGCCGCCCGAGCCGCGCCGGCTCGCCGCGGAGTAACGGTGCGGATTGCCTTTTACGCGCCGCTGAAACCGCCGGATCATCCGGTCCCGTCCGGTGACCGGCGGCTCGCCCGGCTGCTGCTCGCCGCGTTGCGCCGCGCCGGCCATGCCCCGGTCGTGGCCTCACGGCTGCGCACCTATGACGGCACCGGCGATCCGTGCCGGCAGGCGCAGGTCGCGGCGCGCGCGCGGCCGCTTGCGGAGCGGCTGGTGCGGCGCTGGCGTGACAACCCGGCGGAAGCACCCGGACTGTGGCTGACCTATCACCTCTATTACAAGGCGCCGGATTTCCTCGGGCCGATGGTGTGCGACGCGCTTGGCATCCCCTATGTCGTCGCCGAGGCGTCGGTCGCCGCAAAGCGCGCCGCCGGGCCGTGGGCCTTCTATCATCGCGCGGTCGAGGCGGCGCTGCGCCGGGCCGATGCGGTGCTCGGCCTCAACTCGGCAGACCGGGCCGGCGTGCTGACGGTGCTCGGCGATCCCGCACGATGGGTGGCGTTGGCGCCGTTTCTCGATACCGCCGCCTACGCACCGGCGCCGCGCGAGCCCAAGCCCGCGCCGCGCCTCGTCGCGGTGGCGATGATGCGGCCCGGCGACAAGCTCGCCTCGTATCGGCTGCTCGGCGCGGCGCTGAGTCGGCTGCTCGACCGGGCATGGACGCTCGACATCATCGGCGATGGCCCGGCGCGCGAGGCGGTCGCGGCGGCGCTGGCGCCGCTCGGCGAGCGGGTCGTGTGGCGCGGCGCATTGTCCGAGCCGGAAATCGCGGCACGGCTCGGCCGCGCCGATCTGTTGGTCTGGCCGGCGATCAACGAGGCGTTCGGCATGGCGCTCCTCGAAGCCCAGGCGAGCGGGGTGCCGGTCGTCGCCGGCGCGAGCGGCGGGGTCGGCGACATCGTGGCGGCGGGCGCGACCGGGCTGCTGGTGCCGCCCGGCGATGCGGCGGCGTTTGCCGAAGCGGTGCGGGCGCTGCTCGACGACCCCGCGCGGCGGCAGGCGATGGGCGCGGCGGCGCTTGCCAAGGCGCGGCGCGAGCACGACCTCGATGCCGCGGCGGCCCGGCTCGGCGCGGTCATCGCCGGGCTCGGTCGCGCCCGCGCAGCATGACGCTCTTGGCGCTGATCCGTCACGCGCCGACCGAATGGTCGGCCGCCGGGCGACTGCAGGGCCGCGCCGATCCGGCGCTCGACCCGGCGGTGCTGCCGGAGTGGCGGCTGCCACCGACGCTTGCCGGGTTTCGCGTCATCACCAGCCCGCTGCGCCGCGCGGTGGAGACCGCGCGGCTCCTGGGCGTCGCCGCGCCGGCGATCGAGCCGCGCCTCGCCGAGATGGCGTGGGGCGCATGGGAAGGGCGCACCCTGGCAGACTTGCGCGCCCGGCTCGGCCCGGAAATGGCGGCGGCCGAGGCGGCGGGGCTCGATTTCCGCCCGCCCGGCGGCGAGAGCCCGCGCGACGTGCAGCACCGCCTGGTGCCGCTGATGGCGGAACTGGACGAAGCCGGGCGCGCCACTGTGGCGATCACCCACAAAGGGGTGATCCGTGCCGTGTTCGCGCTCGCCACCGGCTGGGACATGCGCGGCAAGCCGCCGGCCCGGCTGTCGTGGTCGGCGGCGCATCTCTTCCGGCTCGGCTCCGACGGCGTGCCCGCGGTCGAGCGGCTGAACCTGCCGCTGGAATACCCGTGACCGGGTCGGTGCTGTTCCACGTCCAGTGGCTGCTCGGGATCGGGCACCTGCAGCGCACGCTGCGCATCGCCGAGGCGCTGGCCGATGACGGCGTCGCGGTCACGCTGGCGGGCGGCGGGCCGCCGGTTCCCGGGCTGGCGATCGACCCGCGGGTGCGGGTCGTGCAACTGCCGCCGGTGCGGGCGCGCGATGCACGGTTCGAACTGGTCGACGAGGCGGGCCAGCCGCTCGACGACGCGTTGCGCGCGGCGCGGCGCCAGGCGCTGCTCGCGGCGTTCGCTGCGGCGCGGCCGGGTGTCGTCGTGATCGAAGGGTTCCCGTTCGCCCGCCGCGCCTTTCGCTTTGAACTCGACCCGCTGATCGCCGGGGCGCACGCCGCCGGGGCGCGGGTCGTGTGCTCGGTACGCGATGTCATCGTCATGCGCGACGACCCGGTTCGCCAGCACCAGGCGGTAGCCCGCGTGCGCGACGATTTCGCGGCGGTGATGGTGCACGGCGACCCCGGCTTCATTCCGTTCGCCGCGAGCTTTCCCCCGGCCGACGAGATTGCCGACCAGCTCATCTATACCGGCTATGTGACGAACGCGGCCCGGGCGGACCTGTCTGTGCCCGATACGCCGCAGGGCGAGGTGGTGGTCTCGGCCGGCGGCGGCGGGGTCGCGGGGCGGCGGCTGATGGCGGCGGCACTGGCGGCGCAGCGCGCCGGCTGCCTTGCCGGAACGCGCTGGCGGCTGCTTACTGGAACCGCCCTGCCCGAGGCCGAGTTTGCCGCGCTGTGCCGGGAGGCGCCGGCCGGGGTGTCGGTCGAGCGCTTTCGCCGCGATTTTCCAGCGCTGCTGCGGCATTGCCGGGTGTCGGTCAGCCAGGCCGGGTACAACACCGCGCTCGATATCGTCGTGGCGCGGGTGCCGGCGGTGTTGGTGCCGTTCGCCGAGGGCAATGAAACCGAGCAGGCGATTCGCGCCGACTACTTCGCAGCCCGCGGCGTCGCCGAACTGGTGCGCGAAAACGAGCTGGCGCCGGAGACACTGGGCGCCGCGATCGAGCGTGCCGCCTCGCGCCCGCCGGCGGCGCTGGCCATCGATACCGGCGGGGCGCACCGCTCGGCCGAGATCATCGCCGGGTTGCTCGGCACGGGCGGCGGCCACAAGGGGTTGGCGCGGCGCAACGGCGCGGTATGATCCGGTGATGAACATGGTGGCGCGCGCCCACGCGGTGGCAAACGCCGAATGGTCCGATCTGGCCGATGAGCTTGATCGCTGGGAGGAAGCCGGGCGCGTCGCCACGTTGTGGTGGCGCGACGACGATGCGGTGGCGATGACGCCCAGCCTGGCAAGGCTGGTGGCGCTAGCCGGTGCTGTGCCGCTCGCGCTGGCGGTGATCCCGGCGGATGCCGACGGGCAGCTTGCCGCCGCGCTGCGCCCGCTGGCGAATGTGGCCGTGCTGCAGCACGGCTGGCGTCACGCCAACCATGCGGTTGTCGGCAAGAAAAGCGAATTCCCGCCCGAGCGCGCAGCGTCGCTGGTTGCGGCCGACCTCGCCAGCGGCCGCGAGCGGCTGGCGGCGCTGTTCGGCGCGTCGGCGCTGCCGGTGCTGGTGCCGCCGTGGAACCGGTTTGCGCCGTCGTTCGAGAAGCTGCTCGCCGGGGCCGGGATCGCCGGGCTGTCGGCGATGGCGCCGCGCCGCGTTCCGCCGCTCGACCCGCGTATCGCGGCGCTCGATGTGCATATCGATCTCGTCGCCTGGCGCGGCGGCCGCGGCTTTGTCGGCGAGGCGGCGGCGCTCGGCCTGCTGGTCTCGGCGCTGCGCGAGCGCCGGCTCGGCCTCACCGACGCCGTGGCGCCGACCGGGGTGCTGACCCATCATCTGCTGCTCGATGCGGCGACCGCCGATTTCCTCGCCCGGCTGACTGCACTGGTAAATGCCCATCCGGCGGCGCGCTGGGTCGATATCCGAGAGAGGCTCCGGTGACGGTGACGCCGGTCGAGCGGACAGCCGAGGAACGCGGCGGTGTCACCCGCCACGCCTATCCCACCGCGGCGATGGCCGGCGATTACCTGCGCGCCGCGGCCGGGCTGGTGCCGGCCGGGGCGCTATTGGTTTCGGTGCCGGTCGAGACCTTCGGCGGGGTCGTGCTGACCGGGTTTGCAGCGCTCTTCGGGCTGTTCGGCGTGCGTACGATGCTGCGCCACGCCAGCAGCATCGAGCTCGACCCGACAGAGCTGCGCCTCTCGGGCGTACAGCGCCGCGTCATCACCTGGAGTGCGCTCGACCGCATGAAACTCGCCTATTACTCGACGCGGCGCGACCGGCGCGCCGGCTGGATGCAGCTCGAATTGCGCGCCGGCGGCGCCACGGTGCGGCTCGACAGCCGGATCGAGGGGTTCGACGCGGTGGTGCGCCGCGCCGCCGCTGCGGCGAACGCGCGCGGGCTGGAACTCAACCCGGCGACGGTCTCCAATCTGCAGGCGCTCGGCATCCGGGTCAGCGAAAACGGGGCCGAGCGGTGAAAGACCTGTTGCACATTCGCGATCTTCAGGTGCGTTTTGCGGCGCCGGGTGGATATATCCGCGCGGTCAAAGGGGTGTCGTTCCGGCTGCGCCCGGGCTCGACGGTTGCCCTGGTCGGCGAATCCGGCTCCGGCAAGTCGGTGGTCAGCCAGTCGATCCTCCGCATCCTGCCGCGCAATGGTGAGATCACCGGCGGGCAGATCCTGTTTGCCGACCCGCGGCGTGACGGCGAGCCGGTCGACCTGGTCAAATTGCCGGCCGACGGGCCGCAGATGCGGGCGCTGCGCGGCGGGCGGATCTCGATCATCTTTCAGGAGCCGATGAGCTCGCTGTCGCCTGTGCACACGATCGGCGACCAGGTCGGCGAGGCGCTGAGCCTGCACCGCGAGGCGACCGGCGCCGAGGTCAAGGAGCTGACCCAGGACATGCTGCGGCTGGTCGGGTTTCCCGATCCGGCGCGGGCCTGGCGCAGCTATCCGTTCGAGCTGTCGGGCGGGCTGCGCCAGCGGGCGATGATCGCGATGGCGCTGGTCTGCCGGCCGGCGCTGTTGATCGCCGACGAGCCGACCACTGCGCTCGACGTGACGATCCAGGCGCAGATCCTGAAGCTGATCGTCGAGCTGCAGGAAGAGCTCGGCATGGCCGTGTTGCTGATCACCCACGATCTCGGCGTCGTCGCCAACGTCGCCGAGGAGATCGTCGTGATGTATCACGGCGAGGTGATGGAAAGCGGCACGCTCGACGACATTTTCGGGCGCGCGCAGCACCCCTACCTGAAGGCGCTGTTGCGCGCGGTGCCGCGCTTCGACATGAAGCCGGGCGAGCGGCTGGTGCCGATCCGCGACATCCCGATCGGCGAGGCGCCGCATCTGATGGCTGAAAAGCCGGTATGGCCGGCCGGCGCCGATCCCGTTCTCCTCGAATGCACCGACATCCGCAAGGGCTTCATGCTGCGCCGCAGCGGACTGTTCGGCGGCGGCAGCGGCACGCGCGCAGTCGCGGTCGACGGCGTCAGCCTCAACGTCGCGCGCGGCGAATGCCTGGGCCTGGTCGGCGAAAGCGGGTGCGGCAAAACCACGCTCAGCAAGATACTGCTGCGGGCGGAGGCGCCCGACAGCGGCCGCGTCGTGTTCAACGACCACGGCACCCCGACCGACGTCCTGGCGCTGCAAGGCGACGAACTGAAACGATTCCGCCGCAAGGTCCAGTACATCTTTCAAGACCCGTTCGGTTCGCTTAACCCGCGCATGACCGTGTACGACATCATTGCCGAGCCGCTGGTGATCCACGGCATCGGCGACCCCAAGACCCGGCACGACATGGTCGAGGAGCTGGTCGGCCTGGTCGGGCTCGATCGGCGCCATGTGCGCCGCTATCCGCACAGTTTTTCGGGCGGCCAGCGCCAGCGCATCGGCATCGCCCGCGCTCTGGCGCTGCGCCCCGACCTGTTGATCTGCGACGAGCCGGTCTCGGCGCTCGACGTGTCGATCCAGGCGCAGATCCTCAACCTGCTGATCGACCTGAAGGAAAAGCTGGGCCTGACCTATCTGTTCATCTCGCACAACCTCGCGGTGGTCGATTACATCGCCGACCGCATCGCGGTGATGTGCGCCGGCCGGATCGTCGAGGTCGCCGACCGCGGCGTGCTGTTCCGCGATCCGGTGCACCCCTACACCAGGGCGCTGCTCGCGGCTGTGCCGGCGCCCGACCCGGCGCATCGGCTCGATTTCCACCAGTTGATGGCGGACAAGGCGTCGGACCCGGCGGCGTGGCCGGCGCCGTTCTGCCGCGGCGGCGGCAGCAACCCGCAACTGGCCGAGGTCGCGTCCGGCCACTTCGTCGAGGTCACGATCGCCCCCGAGGCCGCTGCCGAATGGCACTCCCGGCGCCTTGCCGAGCCGGTGGCCGGGCAATGACCAGCCTTACCCGGCGGCAATTGCTGCTGTCGCTGCCGCTCATTGCCGTACCGCTCCGCGCGGCGCTGGCGGCCCTGGCGGAAACCCCGCTGCTGGCCAAACAGGTCGACGCCGGCAAGCTGCCGCCGGTGGCGCAGCGCATCCCGCGCGAGCCGGCGCTGGCCGAGCTCGAAACCCTGGGCCGGCCCGGCGGGCAGCTTCGCATGCTGATGGCCAACACCAAGGACACGCGGTTCATGGTGGTCTATGGCTATGCACGGCTCGTCGCCTACACGCCGGCGCTGGCGATCGTGCCCGACATCCTGCGGGCGGTCGATGTCGAGGGCGATCGCAGCTTCACGCTGCATCTGCGTGCCGGGCACAAATGGTCGGACGGCAAGCCGTTCACGACCGAGGATTTCCGCTACTGGTTTGAGGACATCGCCGGCAATTCCCAGCTGTCGCCGGCCGGTCTGCCGCTGGCGCTCTTACCCAACGGCGAGCAGCCGCAATTCCAGGTGATCGACGAGACCACAGTGCGCTACGGCTGGTCGCGGCCCAACCCGCTGTTCCTGCCGGCGCTGGCCGGCGCCTATCCGCTGTTCATCTATGCCCCGGCGCACTACCTGAAGCAGTTTCACGAGAAATACGCCGACAAGGCGAAACTGGCGGCGCTGGTCAAAAAGGCCGGGGTGCGCAACTGGGCGGCGCTGCACATCAAGCTCGACGCGCAATACCACAACCAGAACCCGCATCTGCCGGTGCTCGAACCCTGGGTACTGAAGACCAAACCGCCGTCCGAGCGGATCATCTTCGAACGCAACCCGTACTATTACCGGGTCGACGGCGCCGGGCACCAGCTGCCGTATATCGACCAGGTGGTCTTTACGATTGCCAACGCCAGGATCATCCCGGCCAAGACCGGGGCCGGCGAGAGCGACCTGCAGGCCCGCTATCTGCGGTTTGAGGACTACACATTCCTCAAGGCCGGCGAGCAGCAGAACAACTACAACGTACGGCTGTGGCGCACCGGGCCGGGCAGCCAGTATGCGCTCTATCCCAACCTCAATGTCGACGACCCGGTTTGGCGCAAGCTGTTCCGCAACGTCGATTTCCGCCGCGCCTTGTCGCTCGGGATCAACCGGCACGAGATCAACCAGGTGATCTATTTCGGGCTGGCGATCGAAGGGCAGAACACGGTGTTGCCGCAGAGCCCGCTGTTCCGCTCGGAATACCGTAACGCCTGGGCGCAATACGACCCGGCGCAGGCCAACAAGCTGCTCGACGGGCTCGGCCTCACCAAACGCGGCAGCGCGGATATCCGGCTGCTGCCCGACGGGCGGGAGTGCGCGATCATCGTCGAGGATTCAGGCGAATCGACCGATAAATCCGACATTCTGGAGCTGATCCGCGATTCCTGGCGGCACATCGGGATCAAGCTCTACACCAAGCCCGAGCAGCTGACGCTGTTTCGCGAGCGGGTGTTTTCCGGTGCGACCCAGATGTCGCTCGACAACGGCATCGAGAGCGGGCTCGCCACTGCCGACCGCTCGCCGGCCGAGTTTGCCCCGACCAGCCAGCAACAGCTCGAGTGGCCGAAATGGGGCCAGTACATGGAAACCAAGGGCACGGCCGGACAGCCACCCGACATGCCGGCGGCCGAGCGCCTCAGGGCGCTTTACGGCCAATGGCTCGACGCCGCCTCCGAGGCCGACCATGCCCACATCTGGCACGAGATGCTGAAGATATACGCCGACAACGTGTTCTCGATCGGGCTCGTCGCCGGGGTGCTGCAACCGGTCGTGGTCAACGACCGCCTGCGCAACGTGCCGAAAGACGGGATCTACAACTGGGACCCCGGCGCGCAGTTCGGCATCTACAAACCCGACGGGTTCTGGTTCGACCCCGAGGGGGGCGCGTCGGCCTCGCTGTCGGACCTGGGGCAGTAAAGGGCAGTCGATGCTTGGCTATCTCGTCCGCCGCATCCTGATCATGATCCCGACGCTGATCGCGATCAGCATTCTGATTTTCACGATCATTCATCTGCCGCCGGGCGATTATTTTTCGACCTATATCGCCGAGTTGCAAAGCCAGGGGGAGCACGCCAACCTGGCCAAGATCGCCTATCTCAAGGCCGAATACGGTTTCGACCTGCCGTTGTGGCGGCAGTACCTGTTATGGGCGACCGGGCTGCTGCGCGGCGACATGGGCTATTCGTTTGCCTATGACCTGCCGGTCAACCAGGTGGTCGGCGATCGCCTGTTCCTGACTTTTCTGGTGTCGAGCACGACGATTGTCTTCACCTACCTCGTGGCGTTTCCGATCGGGGTCTATTCGGCGACGCACCAGTACAGCCTCGGCGATTACGTGCTGACCTTTTTCGGGTTTCTCGGCCTGGCGACGCCGAGCTTTCTGCTTGCCCTGCTGCTCGTCTATTTCGCCCATGTCTATTTCGGCATCTCGGTCGGCGGGCTGATGGACCCGCATTACGTCGACCGGGCGTGGAGCTGGGGCAAGATGGCCTCGGTCGCGGCGCATCTGTGGGTTCCGGTCATCGTCATCGGTACCGCCGGCACCGCCGCGATGATCCGCCGGCTGCGCGCCAACCTGCTCGACGAACTGCAGAAGCAGTACGTGGTCACGGCCCGCGCCAAGGGGCTGCACCCGCTGAAGGCGCTGTTCAAATACCCGCTGCGGATGGCGCTCAACCCGTTCATCTCCGATATTGGGTCGCTGCTGCCGCAGGTCATTTCGGGCGCGGCGATCGTCTCGGTGGTGATGTCGCTGCCGACCACCGGGCCGATGCTGCTCGACGCGCTGCGCAGCCAGGACATGTATCTGGCCGGCTCGTTCCTGATGTTCATGGCGTTTCTGACGGTGATCGGCGTGTTCGTTTCCGACCTCGCGCTGGCCGTGCTCGACCCGCGCATCCGCCTGCAATCGGGGCGCGGCCGATGAGCGAGGCGGATTTCGCCGCGGGCGGCGACCGCCTGCCGCATTACGTCTCGCCGGAGCCGTTCGACCCCTATTCGGTCGAGGAGATGACGGCTGCGCAGGAGCGGTTCTACCGCGCCTCGCAGTGGCGGATGATGTGGTGGCGGCTGCGCCGGCACCGGGTCGCGGTGGCGTCGGGCGCGATCCTGCTGACGCTCTATATCGCGATCCTGTTCTGCGAGTTTCTTGCGCCCTACGGGCTCGACACCCGCAGCACCGATTTCATCTACGCCCCGCCGCAGGAAGTGCATTTCATCTATCGCGGGCATCTGGCCGCGCCGTTCGTCTATGGCAGCGATTATCGGCTCGACATGGTCAATCTGCGCCGCGTCTATACCCCTGACCTGAACAAGCCTCAGCCGATCCGCTTTCTCTGCCACGGCGACTCGTACCGCTTCTGGGGCCTGTTCCGTGCCGACCTGCACCTGATGTGCCCGGCGCGCGGCGGGCAGCTGTTTATGCTCGGTACCGACCGGCTTGGCCGCGACATGCTATCGCGCATCATCTATGGCGCGCGCATCTCGCTGACCGTCGGGCTGATCGGTGTCACGGTCAGCTTTACCCTCGGCATCGTCATCGGCGGCATCGCCGGGTATTACGGCGGCTGGACCGACATCCTGATCCAGCGCGGCATCGAGGTGATCCAGTCGTTTCCGCACCTGCCGCTGTGGATGGCGCTGTCGGCGGTCCTGCCGGTCACGTGGAGCCCGATCCTTGTCTATTTCGGCATCACCATCATCCTCGGGATGATCGAGTGGACCCATCTCGCGCGCGCCGTGCGCTCGAAGCTGCTGTCGCTGCGCGAAGAAGATTTCTGCACCGCCGCGGTGCTGATGGGGGCGAGCCCGGCGCGGATCATCGGCCGCCACCTGCTGCCCAGCTTTATGAGCCACCTGATCGCCTCGGCGACGCTGGTGATCCCCAGCATGATCCTGGGCGAGACCGCGCTGTCGTTTCTCGGGCTCGGGCTGCGCCCGCCGATCACCAGCTGGGGGGTGCTGCTCAACGAGGCGCAGAACATCAGCGTCGTCGCGCTCTACCCGTGGCTGATGCTGCCGGTGGTGCCGGTGATCATCACCGTACTGGCGTTCAACTTTTTTGGCGACGGGCTGCGCGATGCGGCCGACCCGTATCATTGAGGCGGCCGCGGCGCTGCGGATTGCGGTTGTAGCAGAGCCCGACGAAATTAGGCTGGCCTCAGAGCCAGATTGACCAGACGATCCCCGCAAATCCGGCCGCGACCGAGGCCAATACAAGGCGCCTGCGGTTTCCCGGCATGTCGCTTGGCGGCCAGGTGCGGTCCGGACCCGGCATGAACTACCCGCACGTCGCCGGTCTCGTCGACGGCACGCGGCTGACGATCCTCAGCGACGCCGGGCTGACAATGGACGGCTATCACTGGTTCCACGTCGCGTGGCGCACCGGCTCCGGCTATGAGTGGGGCGGGATTCTGTGCAGCGACGACACCAAGCTCAACGGCATCTTCTCCGTCTGCGGCGGACGGTAAGCTGCGCCGCGCCGGCCCGGTGCCGTCTACGCCTCCAGCACCATCCCCTCTCTGGCGACGAGGGTGCCGGGGCGGGCGGCTTCGGCGTCGGCGGCGACCTGGTCCATGAACGCGTCGTCGTGGTCGGGGTCGTGGTGAAAGATCACCAGCCGCCCGACCTTGGCGGCGTTGGCGAGGCGCACCCCTTCCTGCCAGGTCGAATGGCCCCAGGCGCGGTGCGCCGGGTATTCGGCGTCGGTATAGGTGCTGTCGTAGATCATCAGATCGGCGTGGTCGACGAGGCGCAGCACGTTGCGGTCGCGCCGGCCGGGCTTATGCTCGGTATCGGTGATGTAGGCGACGACCTTGCCGTCGTGTTCGACGCGGTAGCCGGTGGCGGCGTTGGGGTGGTTTAGCGCCGCGGTGCGCATCTGGATGCCGGGGTGCGGCACCAGCGACTCGCCGCCGTCGAAATCGATAAAGGTCAGTTCGGCGGTGAAGATGCCGATCGGGATCGGAAACAGCGGCGCCGACATCATCTTGTTGAGCACCGCCTCAATGCCGAGTTCGGGCCGCAGATGCCCGGCCCACAGGCGAATCTGGCTGCGCGCGTCGTAGCACGGCGCGAAAAACGGCACGCCCCCGATATGGTCGAGATGGGTGTGGCTGAAGAACAGGTCGACGTTTGGCGGTTCCGGCGCCTTGACCAGCCCGGCGCCGAGCGCCCGCAGGCCGGAACCGCCGTCAAACACCAGCAGGTGCTCGCCGCACCGCATCTCGACGCACGAGGTGTTGCCGCCATATCGCACGGTTTCGGGCCCGGGGCAGGCGATGCTGCCGCGAACCCCCCAAAATCGTACGGTGATTCCCGGATGGACCAAAAGCCCGATCCTTAGCCTGCCCGTGCGCCTTGCAACTATACTGTCGAATCCCATCGTTGCGCCATATACCGCGCTCCGGCGGTATCCCGGGTTTTGCACAACTTTTTCTCTAAGACGTTCTTAACCATTGGCGCCTTATCCCTGATGGCGACGCTCAGCCAGCAGGACAGCTGCGATGACCGAAGCAGAGTACGACGCTGCCGTCTCTGAGTTTATGCGCAAGAAAGGCGTGACCCGGTGCCCGACCGCCTGCGCCGTGCCGACCCATGCCGATCTCGGCGAATCGGACCGTGCCGCGCTGCGCAACTACAACGCCGCGCGCGAAGCCGCCCGCCTCGAAAGGCTCAATCGCTACTACCAGCAGGTCGCCTAGCGGGCGCGCTCAGCGACCCTGATAGCGCGGCTTCCGCCGCTCGCGGAACGCGCGTACCCCCTCTTTCGCGTCCTCGCTGCCGCGCACCGCGGCCAGTTCGCTGCCATACCGCGCCGCCAGCTCGGCCGGCCCCTTCGGCAGCACCCCGTCATTGACAAAGCGCTTCATCGTCGCCAGCGCGAGCGGCGCCAGATCGACGATCTTTTCCGCCAGCGCCACCGCTTCCTCGACCGCGCTGCCCGCGGCGACGACCCGGTTGGCAAATCCGGCCTCATAGGCACGCGCGGCCGAAATCGGCTCGCCGAGCAGCATCAATTCCATGGCGATCTTGTGCGGGATGCGCGCGGCGAGCCCGGCGATCATCCCGCCGGTGATGCCGACCTTGCCTTCCGGGTACGAGAATTTGGCGCTGTCGGCAGCGACCAGCAGGTCGCACATCATCGCCATCACCAGCCCGCCGCCGATGCACCACCCCGATACGGCGGCGATGATCGGCTTTTCGGTCGTGATCCCGACCGTCGGCACGCAGCGCCACAATTCGGGCAGGTCGGTCACGTCGGCACCGGCGGAAAACGCTTTGCCGCCGTTGCCGGTGAGGATCGCGACGCGCTGCGCCGAGGCGTCGAACGCGGCAAACGCCTGCTGCAAATCGACCGCGACCGCCCGGTTGATCGCGTTGAGCTTTTCCGGCCGGTCGATCGCGATGATCGAAACCGGCCCGCGCTGTTCGACGGTGACGACAGACATCGGCTGCTCTCCTGCGTTGTCGTCATACGACGACGGAGGTGATACCGCGAAACCGGCGGATAGGGGTATAGTCGTCCCGGTCAGCGGGAGAGGCGCGAAATGAACCTGTTCAAGGAACAAGGCGTCAGAGACCATAGCGTCGCCGCGGCGGCGATCCCGGTCATCGATTTCGGCCCGTATTTCGCCGGCGAGCCGGGCGCGCTCGCGGCGCTGGCGAAACAGGTCGGCCGCGCCTGCGAAGAGGTCGGGTTCTTCTATGCCGCCGGGCACGGTGTCGACGAGGCGGTGATCGACGCCGCGTTTGCCGCCGAGCGCCGCTTTCACGCGCTGCCGCTCGACGAAAAATTGGGGCTGCGGCTCAACCAGAACAATATCGGCTACCTGCCGATGAATGCCTCGGTGCAGGGCGCCTCGACCGTGCACAAGGCGACTCGGCCGAACCAGAACGAAAGCTTTTTCATCAGCCACGACCGCGGGGCCGACCACCCTGAGGTGGTCGCCGGGCTGCCGCTCAGGGGCCGCAATCAGTGGCCCGGATCGCTGCCTGACATCCGCGCGCCGATGGTGACGTATTTCAAGACGCTGGGCGCGATGTGCGACCGCATGCTGCCGGCCTTCGCAGTCGCGCTCGACATGCCGGCGGATTTCTTCGCCCCGTATTTCGCCAACGAGGGGCACCACAATCTGCGCTTCCTGCACTACCCGCCGCAGGATGCCGACGAGGACAATCTGTTCGGCCAGGCGCCGCACACCGACAACAGCTTCATGACCGCGCTGGCCCGGACCGACGTGCCGGGGCTGGCGGTGCGGCTGCCGCCAAACGGACCGATGGGGGGCGAATGGTTCGCGCCGCCGATCATCCCCGGCACGTTCCTGATAAACCTGGGCAACATGATGCGGCGCTGGTCGAACAACCGGTTTCTCTCGACCCCGCACGGCGTGCTCAACGAAAGCGGCGTCGACCGCTATTCGATCGCCTATTTCCACAGCCCGAACCCGGCTTCGGTGATCGAATGCCTGCCGAGCTGCGTTTCGGCGGACAACCCGGCGCAGTATGACCCGGCGGTCTATCGCGACCTCGTGCTGGCCTTCTACCGGGCCAATTATTTTCATCAAAAGGGGCACCAATCCGAGGTGTCGCGCTTGGCGGCGGCGGAATGAGCGTCAAGCTCTATGCCTTTACTTGCGGTACGGTGACCGGCGAGTACGCCCACCTGATGGAGGGCGGCGAGGGCGACATCACCGTGCCGGTGCCGGTCTACCTGATCGAGCACCCCAAGGGCACCGCGCTGTTCGACACCGGGTTGCACCCCGATTGCCAGCATGATCCGGCCGGGCGGCTCGGCGAGCGGTTGATGCGGCTGTTCCGCATCGGCTTCAAGCCCGGCGAGGAAGTGAGCGCGCGACTCGAAGCGATCGACCGGCGCCCCGACAAGATCGACCTCGTCATCAATTCGCATTTCCATTTCGACCATGTCGGCGGCAATGCGCTGATTCCGAACGCGACGACGCTGGTGCAGCGCAAGGAATGGGACGCCGGGATGGATTCCGAGGCGGCGCTGCGCCACGGCTACAACCCGCGCGATTTCGACCTCGGCCACAAATTGCGCCTGATCGACGGCGAGCATGACGTGTTCGGCGACGGTTCGGTCGTGTGCCTGCCGACGCACGGCCACACGCGCGGCCACCAATCGCTGAAACTGCGGCTCGCCGGCGGCGAGGTCGTGCTCGCCGGCGACGCCTGCTATTTCTGTCAGACGCTGCGCGAGCGCCGGCTGCCGCGCTACGTCTCCGACCGCGAGGCGATGCTTGCTTCGCTCGACAAGCTGGAGGCGCTGGAGAAGGCCGGGGCGCGCCTCTTTTTTGGGCACGATCCGGAATTCTGGAAGACCGTGCCGCAGGCCCCGGCGGTGATCGCATGACCCTGCCGCGCGCCATCCTGTTCGACCTCGACGACACGCTGCTGGTCGCGTTCGGCCCGTCCGAATCGCAGTGGCAGCGGATCATCGCCGACCACGCGCAGCATTTCGCGCCGCTGTTGCCGGCCGAGGTGGTCGCCGCGATCCAGGACGCCTCGCGCGAATTGTGGGCCGATCCCGGCCGCCATAAATACTGGCGCCACCGCATCGGCGAGGCGCGCCGCCGGATCGTCGCCAATGCGTTTGCCGCGCTCGCCGCCGCCGGCCATCCGGTGCCGCTAGAGACGATCGGCCACGAACTCGCCGACCGCTACAATGCGCTGCACGAGGCCGAGCTGCGCATGTTTCCCGAAGCGCACGAGACGCTCGACCGGTTCAAGGAGCTGGGCGTCAGGCTGGCGCTGATTACCAACGGCGCGGCGGAGCCGCAGCGCGCCAAGGTGGTGCGGTTCGCGCTCGAAAACCGCTTCGATCACATCCAGATCGAAGGCGAGCACGGGTTCGGCAAGCCCGAGGAGCGCGCCTATACCCATGCGATGCAGGTGCTTGGCGTCGGCCCGCAGGAAACCTGGATGGTCGGCGACAACCTCGAATGGGAGGTCGTCGGGCCGCAGCGCCTCGGCATCCACGCGATCTGGCACGACGGCTATGGGCTCGGCCTGCCGCCGGGCTGCCCGATCCGCCCCGACCGCATCATCCGCCGGCTGTCAGAATTGCTGCCGGCCTGACGAAGGGAGGCCGGCGCCATGCCGATCGTCAACCGCATCGCCGATTTCCACGCTGACATGACCGCGTGGCGGCGCGACATCCATGCCCATCCCGAGACCGCGTTCGAGGAAAACCGCACCGCCGCGCGGGTCGCCGAACTGCTCGAATCGTTCGGCATCGCGGTCGAGCGCGGCATCGCCAAGACCGGCGTCGTCGGCACGCTGAAGGGCAGCACGCCGGGCGGCCGGGCGATCGCGCTGCGCGCCGACATGGACGCGCTGCATATCAACGAGAAGACCGGCGCCGCCTATGCCTCGCAAAACGACGGGCGGATGCATGCCTGCGGCCATGACGGGCACACCGCGATGCTGCTCGGTGCCGCCCGCTATCTCGCCGAGACGCGCAATTTCGCCGGCACGATCCACTTCATCTTCCAGCCCGCCGAGGAGAACGAGGGCGGCGCGCGGGTGATGGTCGAGGAAGGGATGCTGGCGCGCTATCCGGTCGAGGCGATCTATGGCATGCACAACTGGCCCGGACTGCCGGCCGGCCAGTTTGCGGTGCGGCCGGGACCGATGATGGCGGCGTTCGACATTTTCGAGATCACGGTTGCCGGGCGCGGCGCACATGCCGCGATGCCGCATCTCGGCATCGACCCGGTCGTCGCCGCGGCGCAGATCGTCAATGGGCTGCAGACCATCGCCAGCCGCAACACCCACCCGCTGCAGGGCGCGGTGGTCAGCGTGACGCAGATCCACGGCGGCGACACGTGGAACGTGATCCCCGAGAGCGTGGTGCTGCGCGGCACCACGCGCGCCTTCGACCCCGAGGTGCGCGATGCGCTGGAGCCGGCGATCCGGCGGATCGCCGAGGGCGTGGCGGCCGCGCTCGGCGCCACGGTCGCGCTGCGCTACGAGCGGCGCTATCCGCCGACCGTCAACAGCCCGGCCGAAACCGAGATTGCCGCCGGTGCCGCGGCGGCGCTGGTCGGCGCCGACAATGTGCGGCGCGACCTGCTGCCGAGCATGGGGGCCGAGGATTTCGCCTGGTTCCTGCAGGAAAAGCCGGGCGCCTATATCTGGATCGGCAACGGCGAGGCCGCAGCCGGGGCGATGCTGCACAACCCGCATTACGACTTTAACGACGATATCCTGCCGCTCGGCGCCAGCTACTGGGCGCGACTGGCGGAAACCGTGCTGGCAAAGCATCCCTGACGCGGGGGTTCACCTCCGCCGTTCCAGCCGCCGCTGCACGCCGTCGCCGAGGAGGTTGCACGCCGCGACCGTCATAAAGATCATGGCGCCGGGATAGATCGCGAGCTGTGGCGCGCTTTCGATCATATTCTGCGCGTTGCTCAGCATGCTGCCCCAGCTGGCGAGCGGCGGCTGCACGCCGAGGCCGAGAAAGCTCAGCACCGATTCCAACAGGATCACGTCGCCGACGCTGAGGCTGGTGGCGACGATCAGCGGGGCCAGCACGTTGGGCAGGATGTGGCGGGCGAGAATGTGCGGCGTGCCGGCGCCGAGGCTGCGCGCGGCGCGCACGAAATCGCGGGTCTTGGTCACCAGCGTCGCGCCGCGCACCAGCCTGGCGGCGGTGGTCCACCCGACCAGCGCGGCAAGCGCGACGATGCGAACCAGGCTGATCTGGTCGGACTGGACAAGCCGTGCCGGCAGCCCGAGCTTGCGCAGATCGAGCGCCGCCAGCACGATCAGCAGCGGCAACAGCGGCAGCGCGATCACCGCGTCGGTCAGGCGCATCAGCAGCCGGTCGCTCCACCCGCCGAGATAGCCGGCGACAAGCCCGATCGTGGTGCCGAGCGCCGCCGCGGCGAGCGCCGCCGCAATGCCGATCATCAGCGACACGCGGCCCCCTTCAAACAGACGCAGCAGCACGTCGCGGCCCAGTTCGTCGGTGCCGAGCGGGTGCGCGAGCGAGGGCCCGGCAAGCCGGGCGCCAAGGTCGACGGCGGATGGGTCGAGGCCGAGTGCGGCGCCGATCAGCGGCCCGGCAAACGCCGCCGCCGCGATGACGCCGAGCAGCACCAGCGCGACCTTCACTGATACGACACCCGCGGGTCGAGCCAGGCATAGGCGAGGTCGGCGGCGAGGTTGCCGGCGAGCGTCGTCGCCGTCGCCAGCAACAGGGCGGCCAGCGCCAGGTTGTAGTCGTTGCCCATCACCGCGTCGAAGATCAGCTTGCCCATGCCGGGATAAGCGAACATCTCCTCGGTGACCAGCGCCCCCGATACCAGCGAACCGAACGACAGCGCCAGGATTGTCGCGACGGGCACCATCGCCGAGCGCAGCGCGTGGTGCCAGATCACCCGCGCCTCGCCCGCGCCCTTGGCGCGCGCGGTGCGGATATGGTCCTGCGCCAGCGCCTCGCGCATCGCGGCGCGGATATAGCGGGTGTAACCGCCGACGCTGGCGAGGGTCAGCGTCGCCGCCGGCAGCACCAGGTGATGCAGCCGGTCGGCAAACCCGCCGGCCCCCGGCGTCGCCAGCCCGCTGGCCGGAAACCAGTGGAGCCCGGCGGCGAACACCATGATCAGCACCAGAGCCAGCCAGAAGGTCGGCAGCGAAATGCCGGCAAAGCAGAACATCTCGATGACCCGATCGAGCCACGTACCCGGCCGCCGCGCCGCGGCGATGCCGAGCCCCAGTGCCAGCGCGAAGGCGAGGGTGAAGCTCGTGCCCATCAGCACAAGCGAGTTGAAGAGCCGCGGCAGCAGGATGCGCAGCACCGGTTCAGCGAACAGCCGGGAGTAGCCGAGATTGCCGGCAAGCGCATCGCGCGCCCACGCCAGATAGCGGCTGACCAGCGGCTGGCCGACGCCGTAGAGCGCCTCGAGCCGGGCGATATCGGCCGAACTCATGTGCGGGTCGGCGGTGCGCATCAGGTCGATCGGGTCGCCCGGCATCAGCCCGATCAGGCTGTAGATCGCGAACGACATCAGCGCCAGCACCACGGCGATCTCAATGAGCCGCAGCGTGGTGAAGCGGATCATCGCGCCGGCGCCCTTACTGCTTCACGTGCCAATCGGTGACCCATAGGCTGGTGGGGTACTGGTTGCCGGTCGGGCGCACGCCACCGAGCCATTTCGGCAGGATGAATGGGTCGGCCCGGAAATACAGCGGCAGCGACGGCAGGTCGGTGGCATAGAGGCGCTGCGCCTCGGCCCACATCGACTTGCGCTTTTCCGGGTCGAGCTCGATTTCAAGCGCCTTGAGCAGCTTGTCCATCGCCGGGTTGCTGTAGCCGGCGAGGTTTTGCCCGCTGTAGCCGTTGGCTGCATCGGGAATCTCTTTAGAATCGAAAATTTCGCGTGGCACGTTCTCCGGGCTGCTGATCCAGGCATACATCGCCATCTCGAACATGCGGTGCGGCAGCGTGTCGCCGAACAGCACCCGGGCGGGCTGGTTCTTGATCCGGATATCGACGCCGATCTTGCGCCACTCGCTCTGCAGCACCTGCTCGACCAGCTCGCGCGAATGGTTGCCGGCGGTCGTCATCAGCGTAAACGACAGGGCCTTGCCGTCGGCGTTGCGGCGGATGCCGCCGGCGCCGCGATGCCAGCCGGCGGCGTCGAGCAGCGCGGCGGCCTTCGTCGGATCATAGGGATAGCGCGGCACGTCGGCGGTGTAGCCAACATCCCGCGGCGTCAGGAAGCTGTCAGCGACCGGCTGATGCCCGGCGAACAGCGCTTTCACCAGGCCGGCGCGGTCGATGCCGAAGAGCAGTGCCTCGCGCACCCGGCGATCGGCCAGCGCCGGAACGGCCAGGTTCAGGTCGATGTGCTCGAATGCGAGGTCGGGCTTGTAGATCACGTCGTACTGGCCGCCGTGGCGCTTTTCGAAGGCCAGCGCCTCGTCGAGCGGCGGCCCGACCTCGCCGGCCGCCATGTCGATCGAGCCCGCCAGCAGGTTGGCTTCGAGCGCCGCGGTGTTTTCGATCGCGCGGATCGTGATCCGGTCGAATTGTCCCGGCGGACCGGCCCAGTGCGGGTTGCGCACCAGCACGATGTACGAGCCGGGCGCTACCTCGCTGATCCGGTAGGGGCCGTCGTAGAGGCCCGGATTGGTCGGGTCGGTTGCATAGAGCGTACGCAGCCGATATTGCGCCGGGTCGGAAAACGCGGCGCGTTCGAGATGCGCCGGCAGCAGTACGAAATCGTTGATCGCGGCATAGTCGAAATCGAGCTTGTCGTCGTGCAGCGTGAAGGTGTGGTCGTCCTTGACCGTGATCCCGGTGATGTGCCGGTACAGTTCGGCGTTGCTGACCGCGCTCTGCGGGTGGCGCCCGACCTCGTAGGTGAACAGCACGTCTGCCGTGGTCACCGGCACGCCGTCGCTCCACATCGCGCCCGGGCGGATCGTATAGGTCAGGTCGACGCCGCGCTTCCCGCCCGGCCCGTCAACCGGCACTGCCAGCCCGTTCTTGATAGAGGGCAGTGTGGTGCACAGCAGGCAAACCAGCTTCGAATTGGCGTCATAGACCGTGAACGGCCGCGTTACAAAGCCCAGCACATAGGATTTCGCCGCAAGCGCGTCGATGTTCGGGTTGAGGGTGCCGGGGAACTGGGTAATCCCGATGGTCAGCGAGCCATGCCCGGCGGCAAGCGCCGGCGGAGCCGCAAGCATAGCGGCCACGATCAGGCGGCATAGGTTCGGGCGGATAAGCCAAAACATCGCATTACTCTCGCGGGAAACGTTAGCCAAACGCGAGCCAAGAGCTTGAATCGTGGCTCGCGGGGTCATATTATCCGGCGCCGGCGGGGTCGGGTATGCGACACCGAAAGTTGCGTATTCGTGGGAACGAAACAGCACATGAGTTGTTTCTTGCCTGAGGGCCTGCGAGGGCCGCCCGTAGGTTGTGCGAGAGTCTGCGCGTATCGATCACTTCGGAACTGCCACAGAGGACACCTGGTATGAAGAATCTCTTGAATGGCGTCGCGATCGCCGCGGTTCTCGCGATCACCGCGCCGGCATGGGCCCAGAACGCCCCGATGACCCCGGCCGCTCCGGCCATGCCGATGGCTAAGAAGCCGATGATGGCCAAGAGGCCGATGATGCATCACCACATGGCCGGGCGCCATCATTGGCACCACCATTGGGTCCGGCACCACGCCGGAGACGACATGACCGAACAGCTCAACCGCGAAGAGCTCGCCCGGCTCATGCATGGTGGCGCGGCGATGTCCGCACCGGAGCAGTCGGCGTCGCCGGAGATGGGCGGCCCGCGGGCCAGCAGCCACCACTGATCGGCGTTCGATCACCAAAATTAACAGCCGACAAGGGGGCGAAAGCCCCCTTGTTTGCATTCTGCGCTCAGCCATGCAGAGCGAACGCCGCTTGATTGCTTTTTGCCGTCAAGCCAGACGGTGCCCAACCTTTGCGCGATTCGGCTCGATTGCCGCGGGCAACAGTAAATCAGCAAATTTGTAAAGAATTCTGACGAATTCTCACCAAATTCGGATTTATTTAGTTACTTCATCAAACCAGTGAGCCAAACACGCCCCCAGTCGACGTTTCGAACGGGGATATGCTTCACCTTTCTTTAATCGGCGGCCAATAACCTGCCGCCGTGAGCAAGCAACTCCCGTCCAATCCCGCAGACAGTGCCGTTCTTAAGGCGGAGGCTCCGCCGGAATGGCTCGCGTCCTTCATGGCGGATCTGCCGTCGGCGGTCGCGCTCTTCGACCACGAACTGCACTACATTTCGGCCAATGCGGCGTGGTGCGAGGTGTTCGGGATCGCCCAGGCCGCGTTTGTCGGCCGCCGTCATCACGAGCTCGATCCGCGCAGTGGCCCGGTCATTGCCGAGGTCTTGCGCCGTGCGCTCGCCGGCGAAGACATCGAGGCCTGCGAGATCGGCGAACCCGACCCGGCCAGCAAGTCGCGCCGCTTTGTGCTGAGCGCACGCCGCCGCAGCGGGTGCGGCGCGCCGGAGGGCAGTATCGTCGCGACCGTGCACCAGGTCGCGGCAAACGAGGCGCCGACGGATACCCCGCACGAGATCTCTGATCGGCTGACCGGGCTGGCCGGGCGGCATCGCTTCATGGCCCATGTCCGCTCGATGTTGAAGCCGGGCGGAAGCTGGCGGCCGACCGCGATGTTCCTGCTCGACATCGACAATTTCAAAGGGGTCAACGACCTCTATGGCGCCGGGTTGGGCGACGGCGTGCTCAAGATCATCGCCAACCGGCTGCTCGCCGGGACAAGGTCGCGGCCGATGCCGGCGGAGCGCGGGCGGCGCGCCGGACGGAGCGGCGACATGGTGGCGCGTCTCGGGGCCGACGAGTTCGGCATCGCGCTCGTCACGCCGTCGCCGACCCTGGCCGACGCCGAGGCGTTTGCCCGGCGGCTGCTGCAGCTGGTCGCCAACCCGGTGATGATCGGCGAGGAGTGCATCCGGCTCAGCGCCAGTGTCGGGTTCATCATTACCAGCCCGACCCACCGCAACGAAGACGACACGCTGCGCGACCTTGACGTGGCCTTGCAGGAGGCCAAGGCGCGCGGACCGAACACCGCCAAGGCGTGGGAGCCCTCACTAACCAGCACCGTCGGGCGGCGGCTGGCGCTGCTCGACCAGCTGCGCCGGGCGCTCGACGAAGGCGAATTCGTGCTGCATTACCAGCCGATCCTGCGGCTAGGCGACGGCAAGGTGGTCGGCGCCGAGGCGCTGTTGCGCTGGAACCATCCGAGCGACGGGCTGGTCCCGCCGGCAGCCTTTCTGCCGGTGCTCGAGGAAAGCGGCCTGATCGTTCCGGTCGGCTGCTGGGTGATCCGCGAGGCGGTACGCCAGATGCAGGTCTGGCAGATGCTCTACGGCCGCGATATTCTCGAATGGATCAGCGTCAACGTCTCGGCGCGGCAGTTCAACGATCCGTCGCTGCTGATGGCGACGCTGGACGGGGTCAGCGAGGGCGGGTTTCCGCTCGACCGCGTCAAGATCGAGATCACCGAATCGGCGGTGATGCGCAACCCCGAGATCACCCGCGAAGTGTTGAGCGAATTGCAGGCGATCGGCATCCGTCTGGCGATCGACGATTTTGGCACCGGCTATTCGGCGCTGGGCGTGCTGCGCCACTACGCGGTCGACACGATCAAGATAGACCGCGGTTTCACCAACCGGCTCGATACCAACGACGGCCGCGAGCTGGTGCTGGCGCTGCTCAAGATCGCCCGGATCTACGGCGCCGACGTCGTCGCCGAGGGGGTCGAGACGGTCGGGCAGGCGGAAATCCTGCGCGCTGCCGGGTGCGGTTTCGTCCAGGGGTATCTGTATGCCAAGCCGATGGACGGCAGCTTCTTCGGCGCCTACGCGCTGACCCATTTGGTCGAGAACAACGCGGCCGACTGACCCGGCGAGCAGCCCGGCGACCGGCGCCTAGCTTGCGGCGCCGCGCCGCGCCAGCCGCGCCATCTCGTCAAGCAGGTCGTGCAGCGCCTGGTCGGCGACATAGGCGGTCTTGGCAAACGCGCGCAGAAAGCTGTCGGTGCGCGGCAGCTGAAACAGCGTGTCGTCGGCGTCGCGCCCTGCCGCCCCGGTGATCAGCACGACGTTGTCGTAGGGTTGCAGCACCAGCTCCTTCAGCGGCTTGCCCGGCCCGGTCACGTATTCGACGACGCGGCAGCGCCCGCCGTCGGGCCCCTCTGCCGGGATCGTCATGCGATAGCTGGCGCGGGTCGTCGCGGCCTCGACCAAGGCGCGGGCGAACGGCCGCAGAAACGCCTCGTCAAAGCCGAGCAACGCGACCGGGCGGTCATTGTTGACCGACGAGCGGATTTCCAAGGTCGTCCACACCGAGGCGCGACCCTGGAAATAATCGGCGGAAGCGAGGTCGAGGTTAATCGAGTCGATCGGCAGCGGCGGCGAGACCGAGCGGTTCGACAGGAAGGCGAAGCAGGCCGGTTCGCGCTTCAGGGAAATATGGGTCGAGGCTTCTAGGTTGCGGTCGCTGATCGCAGGGGTGTCGCTCATGGCACGGCCTGTGTCCTGGTGCTGCTCCGACGTAGCCGACCCGCCGACTATCGCATAAAGCGCGCCGGCTGACGTAGCGAAAGCTGTGACACGGATCGGTGCGGCCTTTGGCCGCTGGAACCCGACGCGCGGCCGCGCGTGCCGGGGCTCAGCCGGCGTTTCCGCCGGCGGTCTCGATCGCCTCGGCGGCGGCCAGCCATTCGGCCTCGGCCTGTTCGATCAGTCGGGTCAGCTCGGCGCGCCGGCGAAGCGCCTCGACCATGCGGGCGCTTTCGCCGCCGAAGGTTTCGGGTGCAGCGAGCCGGCGGTCGAGCGCCTGCCGCTCAGTCGCGAGACGCTGCGCCGCCTCTTCGGCACGCCGGGCCTGGCGGCGCAGCGGTTCGAGGGCGAGACGCCGCTCCGCCGCTTCGCGGCGCTGGGCGCGGCGGCTGTCTCCGGCGCCATTGGCGGGTTCGCCGGCCGGGGCTTCCGGCGCCAGCAGCAGCCGGCGGTAATCCTCGAGGTCGCCGTCAAATGGCTGCACCATGCCGTCGGCGACCAGCCACAGCCGGTCGGCGACCAGTTCGACAAGGTGCCAATCGTGGCTGACCAGCACGACCGCGCCGGCATAGTCCGACAGTGCGGCGACCAGCGCCTCCCGGGTTTCGAGGTCGAGATGGTTGGTCGGCTCGTCGAGGATCAGCAGCGACGGCGCGTCGTGCGTGACCAGCGCCAGGTTGAGCCGGGCGCGCTCGCCGCCCGACAGATCGCCGACCGGTACCAGTGCCTTGTCCTGGCTGAAGCCGAACCCGCCGAGCCGGGTGCGCACCGCCTCGGGCGTCAGCTCCGGCGCGGCGGCGGCAAGGTGCTCGACCGCCGATTCCTCGGGCCGCATGTCGTCGATCTGGTGCTGGGTGAAGAACCCGCATTTGAGCTTTGGCACCCGCGTCATGGTGCCCGACAGCGGCGCCAGACGCCCGGCGAGCAGCCGGGCAAAGGTGGTCTTGCCGTTGCCGTTGGCGCCGAGCAGGGCGATGCGGTCGTCAGGGTCGATCCGCAGGTCGAGCCGCGACAGCACCGGGCGGCCGGCCTCATACCCGGTGCTGACCCGCTCGAGCGACAGGATCGGCGGGTTGAGCTGGGCTGGCGGCGGCAGCATCAGCCGCACCGGCGGCGCCTCGGCGATCGCAGCGACCGGTTCCAGCTTGGCCAGCGCCTTTAATCGGCTCTGCGCCTGGCGCGCCTTTGACGCCTTGAAGCGAAAGCGGTCGACAAATTCCTGCATGTGCGCGCGCTGCGCCGCCTGGCGCTTGGCCATTACCGCCTGGCGCGCGATGAACTCGCGCCGTACCCGCAGGAAGGTTTCAAAATTGCCCGAATAGAGCGTCAGCCTGCCGCCATCGAGGTGGAGGATCGATTCCGGCGCCGCGTTCAACAACTGGCGGTCGTGGCTGACCAGGATAAAGCTGTGGCGGTAGCGCTTCAGGAAACGTTCGAGCCACAGTGCCGCTTCCAGGTCGAGGTGGTTGGTCGGCTCGTCCAGCAACAGCAAATCGGGCTCGGCAAACAGCACCGCGGCGAGCGCGACCCGCATGCGCCAGCCGCCCGACAATTGGTCGAGCGGGGCGTCTTGCATCGCCGGGTCGAGACCAAGCCCGGCGAGAATGCGCGCGGCACGGGCCGGCGCGGCGCGGGCGCCAATCTCGCCCAGCCGGGCCTCGATCTCGGCGATGCGCAGCGGCGCAGCGCCGCGGTCAAGCTCGGCGAGCAGCCGGGCGCGCTCCCGGTCGGCGGCAAGCACGGTGGCGAGCGGCGTTGCCGCCCCGCTCGGCGCTTCCTGCGCGAGAAAGCCGACGCGGCAGTCGCGCGACAGGATCACATCGCCACGCTCGGGCTGCAGCGTGCCGCGGATCAGGTCGAGCAGCGTCGATTTGCCGGCGCCGTTGCGGCCGACCAGGCCGACCCTGGCGCCGTCCGGGATCTGCACGCTGGCGTTGTCGAGCAGCGCCGGTCCGAGCCGGCCGCCGACGCGGTAGGTCAACTCCGAGAGGATCAGCATGAGCCGATTTTACCATGACGCGGCAGGACGGGCCTATCCGCATCCGGCACGCGGGGCGAAAAGACGCCGCGATCAGACCTGTTCCCCGCAGGCGCTCAGTGCGACATCAGCACCGGCACGGTCATGTGATCGAGCAGATCGCGGCTGACCCCGCCGAACAGGCTCTCGCGTAACTGCGAATGGTGGTAGGCCCCCGCCACGATCATGTCTGCGCCAAGATCAGCGGCGCGCGACAGCAGCAGATCGGAGATCGAGATGCCCTCGTGCGGGCTCTCTTCCGGGTGCGCCGGGATCCCGTGCCGCGCCAGGTGGTGGACGATGCGATCGAGCCAGGGCCGGTCGTGCTCGAGGTCGGCCTGCCGCGCGCCGATATGCAGCACCGTGACCGCCTCGGCACCGCCGATCAGCGGCAGCGCATCGTGGAGCGCGCGGGTGGCCTCACGCGTCCCGTTCCAGGCGATCAGTACGCGCTTGCCGACATGTTCGAAGGCCCCGGCATAGGGGATGACGAGAACCGGCCTTCCGGCGTCGATCATGACGTCATCCGGCTGCAGCCAGATCAGACCATCCGAATCGTCGTCCGGATATTGCCCGAGGACGACCAGGTCGGCGGCGCTGGCGAGGTGGATCAGTTCTGCAGTTTCGCCGTGGTTGAGCATTTGCCATTCGCCATCGAGCGAGCGCAACGGCAGCGCCTCGCGAAAGCGCTGCTCGACGCCTTTGGCCCGCTCGGTCTCGCGCGCGGCCGATGCGACCGGCGCGGCCGCGCTTATCGGCTCGCCGCCGATGGCCCCGGCGCCATCCGGCGAAGCCGGCCCGAGCACCGTCGGGGGAAGACCCAAGCGGGCTGGCGGGGCGGCCGATTCGTGGGGTTTCGGCAACGTATAAACCGCCGTCAGATGGGCCTTGCCGGCCTGTGCAAGATTGAGCGCGAGCGCCAGCCGGCCATCGCCGGTAGAGGCTGCATCGAGACAAACCAGGATATCGCGAAGCGCCATTTTTCGTCTCCCTGTCGGAACCGCCAATTTGCTCGACCGGCTGCGGCTCCTTACCTGTCGCGGCCGCATCTTCTGTCGGCTATCGCCCGCCGCCTCTCGACACGCGCTGGGCGATCGAGCAGCGAATGCACCTCGCTGGGACCGTCATAGGTAGGAAACGGACGAACCTGGCGAAAAATCCGTGCGACGATCGGGTCGTCGGTGATGCCAAGCCCCCGAGGATTTGCATCGAGCGGTCGATGACGCGCCAGATTGCCTCGGAGCAGATCACCTAAATCGAAAACAACCTATCTGCGGCCGGTCCGAATTCTGCTCATGTCCGAATTCTTCTCATGCATTTGCTCGAGTCATGACGCCGGGACCTGTCGCAACACGCGCTGGGCGATCGACCAGCGGTGCACCTCGCTCGGCCCGTCATAGATGCGGAACGGGCGCACCTCGCGAAAGATGCGGGCGACGATCGTGTCGTCGGTGATGCCGAGCCCGCCGAGGATCTGCATCGAGCGGTCGACGATGCGCCAGATCGCCTCTGAGCAGATCACCTTGGCCATGCTCGATTCGTGGCGGCCGCGCTCGCCCTGGTCGAGCACCCAGGCGGTGTGCCAGATCGCCAGCCGGCTGGTGTGGATGTCCATCTCGTTGTCGGCCAGCATGAAGCCGACGCCTTCGTGCTCGCCCAGCGGCTTGCCGAAGGCGGTGCGGCGGCGGGCATAATCGGTGGCGATGTCGTGGCAGCGGCGGGCGGCGCCGAGCCAGCGCATGCAATGCGTCAGCCGCGCCGGGGCGAGCCGCGCCTGGGCATAGCGGAAACCTTCGCCGACGCGGCCGAGCACGGCGGTTTCCGGCACCCGCACGCCGGAGAGGCTGACGACGCCGTGGCCGCCGGCCATGAACTGGTCGAGTGTGTCGAGCGTGCGTTCGACGCGGATGCCCGGCGTGTCCATCGGCGCAAGAAACATCGTCGCCCCGGCCGGGCCGAGCGGGTCGCTGTCGTTGCGCGCCATGATGATCGCTACGGTGGCGCCGACCGCGCCGGTGATCAGCCATTTTTCGCCGTCGATGACGAAATCGCCGTGGTTGCCGCGGCGTGCGGCGGTCAGCAGCATCGACGGGTCCGAGCCGGAGCCGGGCGCCGGCTCGGTCATCATAAAGCACGAGCGGATGTCGCCGGCGGCGAGCGGATGCAGCCACGCTTCCTTCTGGCGCTCGTCGGCGACCTGTTCCAACAGGTGCATGTTGGCTTCGTCGGGCGCGAAGCAGTTCATCGCGATCGGCCCCAGCGGCGAATACCCGGCCGCCTCGAACACCACCGCCTTGCCGCGATGGTCGAGCCCGAGTCCGCCCCATTCGCGGCCGACATGCGGCGAGACGAGGCCGGCGCGGCGCCCGAGCGCCACCAGCTCGCGGCGGAACTCCTCGCTTGGGCCGTGCGCGCCGAGCCGCTTGTCGCCCTCGCGCGGGATCATCTCGTCGCGCACGAAGCGCTCGGTGCGCTCGCGCAATTCGGCGATGTCGTCGGGGATCGAGAATTCCATGGATAGCTCCCTTTGTCCTCTTATCGTCGCCCCCGCGAAGGCGGGGGTCCAGGGGCCCGTGCCGCGTCGCTCGCCCTGGATTCCCGCGTACGCGGGAATGACGAAGAAGATGGGCTAATGCGCGAAGCCGGTGCGCGGCGGCTCGTGCGCCTCGCGGTCGGCCAGCACGGTTTCACCGGCGATCATCCGCTGGCCGAGCGCCACCAGCGGCACGTAAGGCGGCGGGCAGTAGATGTCGACCCGCGAGCCGAAGCGGATGAGGCCGACGCGCTGGCCGGCGGCGACGAGTTGCCCGGCGTCGATGCTGCTGACGATGCGGCGGGCGACCAGCCCGGCGATCAGCACAAAGGCGATGTCGGGCGCCGCATCTGGCACGATGCGGATCGCCAGCCGCTCGTTGTGCTCGCTGGCCTTGTCGAGGCTGGCATTGATAAAGCGGCCCTTGGTGTAGCGCGTCGCGGCGATGCGGCCGGCGATCGGGGCGCGCGCGACATGCACGTCGAACAGGTTGAGGAAGATGCCGATCCGGGTCACCGGCTGTGATCCCATTTCCAGCTCCGGCGGCGGTGGCGCCGGCCCGAGCGCGACGATGATGCCGTCGGCCGGGCTGATGATCAGCCCGGCGCGGCGCGGCGTTACCCGCCACGGGTCGCGAAAGAAATAGACGATCCACAGGGTCAGGATCAGTCCCAACCAGCCGCCCGGCCACCACAGAAAGAACAGGATCACGGTCGCCAGCCCACTTGCGGCGACGAATTTCCAGCCGTCCGGATGCAACGGCGCGAGGGTCTGGCGGATCATGGGGTTGTTGGCTCTGGCACGCGCCCCGTGCGTCCTTCGCGACGCGCTCGTTCGGGGCGCTCCTCAGGATGAGGGAGGTTGGTGGATGGCATGAGAGGCTTACCTTATCCTGAGGAAGCTGCGAAGCAGCCGTCTCGAAGGACACACTCTGGCCGCACGCGGTGGGCTACCGCCCCTCGCGGCGCCAGGCGGCGATCAGCGCGCCGATCGTCAGCAGCAGCGCGGCAATGCCCGGCAGCAGCGGGGTTTCGCTGAACCCGGTTACGACATAATCGCCGTTCTCGCGGAACCCGATCCAGCCGTAACCGGCGGCGACGCGGCCGGGGTCGATCCGCCGCACCTCGGGCACCGGTCCGTCGCCGACCCAGAACGTGCCGCCGCCGGTCGCCGTGACCACCGGGGCGAGCTTGCCGGCGGTGGTGCGCACATCGGCGAATTCGATCGGGTTGAGCGGCCCGGCCGCTGCGAGCGCGGTGCGGGTGCCGTCGGTGACGCGATAGAGCCCCATCTGGCTGATGCTGATCGTGCCGATGCTGCGGCCGCCCTGGTCGGGCGTCAGGTGCAGGGTTTGGGTCGTGCCATCGGGTGCGGTCACGGTCACCGGGCGGTCGTCCGGTTCGAGCGACTGCCGGATGACATCGAGCCGGTCGCCCTGGACCCGCGCCCGCAGGTCGTTTTCTTCGAGATCGGGCTCCTTCATCAGCCAATAGGCGAGGCGGCGCAACAGCTCGGCCTGCGGGCCGCCGCCCTCGAAACCGCGCGCCCACAGCCACATCTGGTCCGACAAAAGCTGCGCCACCCGGCCCTTGCCGACCCGGTCGAGCACCAACAGCGGCTCGCCGCGGTCACCGCGCATCAGCGTGACCCCGTGCTTGACCCGCGCGTCGACCTGGCGGAACCAGCGGCCCCAACTCGGCTGCTCGCCGGGCTTGCCGGCGCCGGGCAGGTCGTCGGTCACCGGGTCGCGCCGGCCGAGTGCGGTCAACTGCGGCTTGAAGCCTTCTTCCTGCACGTCTCCGGTCGGCTCGGTCGGCAGAATCTTGCCGAGCGGGGTGCGCGACAGGCTCGCCGGCGTGCCGAAGCTGGGCCCGGCCGCTTCGAGGAAGGCGCCGCCGTTGCGCACGTAGCGCACGACGTTTTCGAGATAACTCTGCGGGATCACGCCGCGCGCCGAATAGCGGTCGAAGATGATCAGGTCGAATTCGTTGAGCTTGACGTCAAACAATTCGCGGATCGGAAACGCGATCAGCGACAGCTCCTTGATCGGCGTGCCGTCCTGCTTTTCCGGCGGACGCAGGATCGTGAAGTGTACCAGATCGACCGACGGGTCGGATTTGAGCAGGTTGCGCCATACCCGCTCGCCAGCATGCGGCTCGCCCGACACCAGCAGCACCTTGAGCCGGTCGCGCACGCCGTTGACGACGACCGCGGCGCGGTTGTTGGCCAGCGTCAGCTCCTGCGGCCCCGGGTTGACCGCGAGTTCGAGGATGTTGGGACCGCCGTGGCCGATCGGCACCGACAGGCCGATATCGTGGCCCACCGGAACCGACAGCTCGTGCGGCGGCCCGCCGTCCTTGCGCCAGGTCAGGGTGGCGATACGGACTTGGCCCTCGGGCGGCGCCGGCACGTCGTCGACCCGGATCGTCAGCGGCGCCTCCTTGCCGACCAGTCCGAAGCTTGGCGCCTGCGAGACGACGAGGCGGCGGTCGCCCTCGTCCTTGTGCCCCGACAGCAGCACGTGGAGCGGCGCGCCGATCCGCCGCGCGAGTTGTGCCGGCGTCCCGGTCGGAACGTCGTGCACCTCGCCGTCGGTGATCATCACGACGCCGGCGAGGCGCTGGCGGGGCACATCCGACATCGCCCGGCTCAGCGCCGTGAACAGCCGCGTGCCGTTGTCGCCCTGGCCCGGCTCGGACTTGCCGGCGCGCACGATGCGGATGTCGAGGTCCGGCTCGCGCTTGAGCCGGCGCAGCAGTGTCTGCAACGCCGCCTCGGTCACCTTCGCCCGGTCGCCGATCTGCTGGCTCGGCGATTCATCGACGACGACGATCGCGACATCGCGCAGCGGCGAGCGCTTTTCGACGACCAGCGACGGATTGGCGAGGATGCCGACGATCAGCGCCAGCGCAGCGATGCGCCAGGCGATCCCGCGGGCGCGCCGCCACGCGCCGAACGCCAGCACCAGCGCCGCCGCGCCGGCCAGCGCGGCGATCGCCGCCCACGGCAGGAGCGGGGCAAAGGCAACGGTATAGGCGCCCACGCTCATTGCCCCAGCCGCTCGAGGATCGCCGGCACGTGCACCTGATCGCTCTTATAGTTACCGGTCAGCACGTACATCACGAGGTTGACGCCAAAGCGCAACGCCATCTCGCGCTGCGCCTCGCCGCCGGGCACTACCGGAAACTCGGGCCGGCCCTGCGCGTCGACCGCCCAGGCGCCGGCATAATCGTTGCTGCCGACGATGACCGAGGCGACCCCGTCATTGACATGGTCTTCCGACGGCTCGACCCAGAGCTGCCCGCCGGCTTCGCGCCCCGGAAAATCGTGCAGCAGGTAAAACGACTTGGTCAGCACATGGTCGGGCGGAATCGGCTCCAGCGGCGGGATCTTGATGCCGTGCACCAGGCGCAGCAGCTCCTGCCGAGAGGCCGCCCCGGTGCCGAACCGGCCGGGGATCTGCTGGTCGGCGTCGCGCGTGTCGAACAGGATCGTGCCGCCGGTTTCGAGATAGCGGTTGATCCGCGCGGCTGCCTCCGCCGACGGCGGCGGCTGATCGGGGGTCACCGGCCAGTACAGCAGCGGAAAGAATACCAGCTCGTCCTTTTCGATATCGACGCCCATCGGCGTCGCGGCTTCGACTGCGGTGCGCCGGTTCAGCGTGTCGCTGAGGCCGACGAGGCCGGCGCGGCTGACCGCATCGACCGAATCGGAGCCGGTCCTGACATAGGCGAGGTGGAATTTCGCGGTCGCCCGGATCGCAAACGCGTCATCGGCGCGGGCCGCCGCCGGCAGGAGCAGCGCCGCCAGCAGCACCCCGGCCGCGACGTGCGCCGGGCGCCGACGCAACAGGCCGCGCAGCGCATAGGCGATTAACAGGTCGATCAGCACCAGGATCGCCGCTGCGGTCAGCAACGGTGCGCGGAAATCGGTCTCCGGGCTGCCGGAAAAGCCCTCGCGCACGGTGTGGTCGGGCAGCGCGCCGATTGGCTGCAGCGCGGCGATCCCGTTCGCCAGGTTCAGCGCCTGGCGCGTGTCGGGGGTGCCGTAAAATCCCGGCGGGTGCTGCGGCGAGGCGCTAGCGGCGGCCAGCTCGGTGCCGGTGATCGGCCGTGCCGCTGGCGGCGGCTGCCCGAGACGGCCGAAGCCGTCGAGCGTTTCGAGCGGCGGCATGGCCTGCGTGCCGGCCTCGGCAACGCCCTGGCTCATCACCATGACGCGCCGCAGCATCTGGACGAACAGGCCGGAGATCGCGAGGTTCGACCACCCGGTATTGGCGGTGGTGTGGACCAGCACGATCCAGCCCTTGCCCCGTTTTTCGGCGGTGACCAGCGGGGTGCCGTCGACAAGCCGTGCCCAGGTCTTGGCGGCGAGGTCGAGATCGGGCTCGGCCAGGACCTGGCGCGACACGGTCACGTCGTCGGGGATCGCGAGGCCGAAAAACGGACTGCCGGGGCTGAACGGGGCGAGGTGAGCCGGCTTTTCCCACGACAGCGCGCCGCCGATCGTGCGTCCGCCGCCGCGCAGCCGCACCGGCAGCAGATGGTCGCGCTGCTCGGCGAGGCGCGGCCCGGCAAAGCGCAGCAAGAGCCCGCCCCGTTTGATCCAGGTGTCGATGGCGGCTTCCTCGGTGGGCGAATCCGGGCCGGCATCGGAATAGATCAGCACCGCGAGCTTGCGCTTCAGCAGGTCGGTCGCAGGGCCGCGGCGGATCTCGGTGAACGGCGACAGCGCCTTTTCGAGGTAATAGGTCTCGCTGAGCAGCGGCTGCGCATTGGGGTTGCTCGGCGCGGCGATGCCGACCGGGCGGCGGCGCCAGTGCTCGTCGGCGAGCAGCACGCCGCCCGCGCTGTTTTCGCCTTCGATCTCGATCCGGGTCACCCGGTTGCGCAGTTCGCCCGGCATCGCGAGCCGCACCAGAACCTTGTCGGCGCCGGGTTCGATCGTTGCCGGCTGGCGGGCGAGCAGCGCCCCGTCCTCGGCGCTGGCGCGCACGGTCAGCCCCCGCGGCTGCGGCGCCGGCAGCGTGCGCACCGCAACCACCAGATCCCGGGCGCCGCTCTCGGCGGCGGCGCCCGCCGGGGTGAGCAGGCGCGGCGCGTCGCCGGGCCCCGCGGCGAGGTAGTGCAGGCCCGCGCCGCTGGCGAGGCGCGCCGCCAGTTTTTCGGCGCCGGCATCGGCGACGCCGTCGCTGAGCCAGATCGCGGCGGTGGCGCCGGTCATCGGAAGCCTGGCGAGCCGCGCCAGTGTCGCAGCACGGTCGTCGGGCCACGGCTTGGGCTGCAGCGCCTCGACCGCGGCGCGCGCATCGGCCGCTCGCAGCGGGGCGAGCGGCGCCGGCGGCTGACCCGAGGCATGCAGCGCGGTCGTCACCAGAACGACCGGCCGGTCTTCGCGCCCGGCCTCGGCCAGTATGTCCAGCGCCGCGTCCTGGCGCTGCTGCCAGTCCCGTGCTGCGGCCCAGCCGTCGTCGATCACCAGGATCAGGGCGCCGGTGCCGGGCAGTTGCGAGCGCGGGTTCATCAGCGGGTGGGCGAGCGCGACGATGATCAGCGCCGCCACGACGGTGCGCAGCAGGATCAGCCACCATGGGGTGCGGGCCGGCGTTTCCTCGCGTGGCCGCAGGCCGATCAGCAGCCGGATCGCCGGAAACGGCACGCGACGCGGCGCCGGCGGGGTGACGCGCAGCAGCCACCACACAATCGGCAGCGCGGCCAGCGCGGTCAGCAGCCACGGCGATGCAAAGGCCAGCGAACCGAGGGCGAGCATGACTATCGCCTCGAACCTGTCGCCGCCGGTGATGACGGCTCAAATCTCATCGCCGGTGGTCCGCAGACAGCGCCTCGTGCATCGCCAGCAGCGCGAGGTGCGGCGGCCGGTCGGTGCGATGGGTGCCGAAATGCCAGCCGAGCGCGCGCACCAGCTCGGCGAGGCCGTCGCGGTGACGCCGAAACCGCTCGGCATAGTCGCCGCGCACGCCCTCGACCCGGCTGATCACGACGTCGTCGTGCTCCTCGACACCCTCGAAGCGGACGCGCCCGGCAAACGGCAAATCCTCTTCGGCCGGGTCGACGATATGCAGCACATAGCCGTTGAGCCCGGCCCCGGCAAACCCGGTGATGGCGGCGTTGACCACGTCGAGCGGTGCCAGGAAATCGCCGATCAGCACGACCTGCCCGGCGCGCGGTAGCGACTCGAACGTGGGCAATCCGCCGGCCGCGACATGGCCGAGCGATGCGATCAGCCGGGTCAGCGCCAGCCGGCCGCTGACCGGGGCGAGGCCGCTGCCGAGCAGCGCCAGCCGCTCGCCGCCGCGCACCAGCAGGCTCGCCAGCGCGACGAGGATCAGCTCGGCGCGGTCGCGCTTGCTCGGCCAGTCGCCGCCGGGAACATAGGGCGCCGAGGTATAGGTCATCGACGCCGAGGCGTCGCGCCACAGCCACACGCTCTGCGCCGCCTCCCACTCGCTCTCGCGCACGTAAAGCCGTTGCGATTTGGCGCTCTCGCGCCAGTCGATGCGGGTCGCCGCGTCGCCCGGCTGGTATTGGCGGAACTGCCAGAACGTCTCGCCCTGGCCGACCCGGCGGCGGCCGTGCACTCCCTGGGCGACGGTGACGGCGACGCGCTCTGCGGCGACCAGCAGCGGCGGCAGCGCCGCGGCAGCCTGCTCGGCCCGGTCGCGCAGGCTCGCCTGGACCGAAATCACCGCAGCGGTGCCATCATCTGCTCGATGACCTGGGCGACGCCGATCCCTTCGGCCCGGCCGGCAAAGCTCACCGCCATGCGGTGGCGCAGCACCGGTGGGGCCAGCGCCAGCACGTCGTCGACCGACGGGGCATAGCGGCCGTCGAGCAGCGCCCGCGCGCGGCACGCCAGCATCAGCGCCTGGCTGGCGCGCGGCCCCGGCCCCCAGGCGACAAAGCGCCGCGCATCCTGCGCGCCGGGTTCGGGGCGGCCGGAACGGACCAGCGCGAGGATCGCATCGACCACGCTGTCGCCGACCGGGATGCGGCGCACCAGCTGCTGCGCCGCCATCAGCTCGTCACCGGTCATCGCCGGGCGGGGCGTGGCCTCGTTGAGCCCGGTGGTCGCGATCAGCATGTGCCGTTCGGCGTCGAGATCGGGGTAATCGACATCGATCTGCAACAGAAACCGGTCGAGCTGCGCCTCGGGCAGCGGGTAGGTGCCTTCCTGTTCGAGCGGGTTCTGCGTCGCCAGCACGTGAAACGGGCGCGGCAGCGGGTGGTATTGCCCGGCGATCGACACCCGGCCCTCCTGCATCGCCTGGAGCAGCGCCGATTGGGTGCGCGGGCTGGCGCGGTTGATCTCGTCGGCCATCAAGAGCTGGCAGAACACCGGACCGGGGATAAAGCGGAACGAACGGCGCCCGCCCTCGCTTTCCTCGAGCACCTCGGAGCCGATGATGTCGGCGGGCATCAGGTCGGGCGTGCACTGGATACGCTTGTCGTCGAGCCCGAGGATCGTGCCGAGGCTTTCGACGAGCCGCGTCTTGGCAAGGCCGGGTACCCCGATCAGCAATGCATGGCCGCCGGCCAGCAACGTGATCAAGGCTTGCTCGATCACCTCGCCCTGGCCGAAAATGACCGCGCCGATCCGCTCGCGCACGAGATGGAGGCGCTCGCCCAGCGCATCGACCTCGGCGACGAAATCCGCCGGGCCGGCGTTTAACGATAATGTCGACGTCACGTTGTTTAACCTTTCAAGCCGCGGCTCTGACGGCGGGGTCGCCAGGAAGACTGATGGAAAACGCCGCGTCGGGCAATTCCCCCGCAAAACGCGCACCAACGCCCGGGGCGCCAGGGCCGAATCGCGAATTCGACATCAGGATCGCGCGCGACGGAACCTGGTTTTATTGCGGCTCTCCGATCCAGCGCCCGGCGCTGGTCAAGCTGTTCGCCTCGGTGCTGCGCCGCGAGGCCGACGGCAGCTACTGGCTGGTCACCCCGGCCGAGCGCGGCCGCATCGTCGTCGATGATGTGCCGTTCCTCGCGGTCGCGCTGGCGGCGGAAGGCGATGGCCACAGTCAGCGGCTGATCTTCACGACAAATCTCGACGAGATTGTGACGGCGAGCCCGGCCCATCGGCTGCGCGTCGAGACCGCTGCCGACGGCGAGCCGGCACCCTATATTATGGTGCGCGACGGGCTCGAGGCGCGGCTCGCCCGGCCGGTCTTCTATGATTTGGTCGAGCTGGCCGCGGAACGCGAGATCGCCGGCGAACGCCAATTCGGGGTGTGGAGCGAGGGGGAGTTTTTCGTGCTCGGGGACCCCGGCGAAGAAGAAGGGTAAGGCGTGGTGCGGGAACGGGTGATCGCGCGGCTGGCGGATCGGCGGCCGGGACGGCGTGGCTTTGGCGGCAGCGACGATCCGCGCGAGGCGGCCGCGGTGCGCGAAGCCATTCGCGGCGACCGGGCGGTGACGCCCGACATGACCGCGCCGAGCGCGGCGTTGCGGCCCGCCGCCGTGCTGGTGCCGCTGATCGAGCACGCGCGCGGGCTGTCGGTGCTGCTGACCCAGCGCACCGCGCATCTGTCCGCCCATGCCGGGCAGATTTCGTTTCCCGGCGGGCGCATCGAACCGGATGATGCCGATGCGGTCGCGGCGGCGCTGCGCGAAACCGAGGAGGAGGTCGGGCTGCCGCGCGACCGGGTGACTGTCGCCGGGCGGCTCGACACTTACCTCACCGGCACCGGGTTCGAGATCACCCCGGTGGTCGGGTTTGTCGCGCCGCCCTATCCGCTGGCAATCGACCCCTACGAGGTTGCCGAGGCGTTTGAGGTGCCGCTCGACTATATCCTCGATCCCGGCAATCGCCGCGAGGTCGAGCGGGAATCGGCCGGGCGACGGCGAATCTTCTATGTGTTCCCGTACCAGGACCGCAACATCTGGGGTGCGACGGCGGGGATCCTGGTCAACCTGGCCGAGGTGCTGTCGGATTGAGGAGCGGCGGTGCGCCAGATTCTGGAAATCGTCGTTCCGCTCGCCCTGCCGACCGTGCTGTATCTCCTTTGGGTGCAGCTGGTGCGGCCCGACGGCCCGGGTGCGGCGCCGAACTGGCAGGCGATGCCGTGGCTGTGGCTCGCCGGTGCCGGTGCCGCGCTGCTGGCGCTGTTCCTGTTCGTCGTGACCGTGCATTTCGGCACCGATGTGCGCGGCACTTATGTGGCGCCGCAGTTCAAGAACGGCCAGATCGTGCCCGGGCACGTTGTGCCTGCGCCGAGACATGACTAAGCCGCGAACCTGGCCCCCTACGTGGATCGCGGTTCCGGAGACGCGGGCGCTGATCGCCGCGCTCGATGCCGCCGGGATCGCGGCACGGTTTGTCGGTGGCGCGGTGCGGGATTCGCTGCTCGGGCGGCCGAGCCGGGCGATCGACGACATCGACATGGCGACCCCGGCGCGGCCTGAGGCGGTGCTGGCGGCGCTCGGCGCGGCACGCATCCGGGCGGTGCCGACCGGGCTGGCGCACGGCACGGTCACCGCGGTGTTTCCCGCGGCCAAGCCGCCGCGCCGCTTCGAGATCACGACGCTGCGCCGCGACGTCGAGACCGACGGCCGCCACGCCGTCGTCGCGTTTGATGCCGATTGGGCGGGCGATGCGGCGCGCCGCGATTTTACGATCAACGCGATCTACCTGTTGCCTGACGGTGCGATCTTCGATCCGGTCGGCGGACGCGCCGACCTGGCGGCGCGGCGGGTGCGCTTTGTCGGCGACGCAGACCGGCGGCTGCGCGAGGACGTGTTGCGGCTGCTTCGCTATTACCGCTTCGAGGCGCGGTTCGGCCGCGGCCCGGGCGACGCCGTCGCCCGCGCCGCCTGCCGCGCTGCGGTGCCGAAGCTGGCGACGCTGTCGGCGGAGCGGGTCGCGCACGAGCTGCTCGGGCTGATCGCGGCGCCGCGCCCGGCGCGCGCGCTGCGGCTGATGCGCGACGACGGCGTGCTCGCCGCCGTTTTGGCGGATGCCGACCGGATCGATCGGCTGGTACGGCTGGTCCGGATGAAGGTCACCGATCCGCTGTTGCGCCTCGCGGCGCTGGTGACGGTCGACGCGGCGGCGGCACAGCTTCTCGGCGAGCGGCTGCGCCTCGCGCGTGCCGAGCGCGACCGGCTGGTGGCGCTGGCGCCGCCGGTCGCGCTCGACCCGGCGGCCGACGACACGGCGCAGCGCTGCGCGCTCTATCGGCTCGGCGCGGCGCGCTATCGCGACGCCGCGCTGCTGATCGCCGCCGAAGGCCAAATCGCGCCGCCGCGTCTCGCGCGGCTACTCGATCTGGCGGCACGGTGGGTGCCGCCGGTGTTTCCGATCAACGGCGCGGATGTGGCGGCGCTTGGGGTTTCCCCGGGCCCGGAGGTCGGCAGACTGCTGGCGGCGGTAAGGCGCTGGTGGGAAAAGGGCGACTTTACCGCCGATCGGACCGAGTGTTTAGCTAGGCTTAGAGAGTTAGTCTAGTCTTACTCAGCCGGCGGCTGGGGCGCCCGTGCCGTGCCCGAAGGCGCGCAAAAACGTGGCGACCGCGCTGGCGGCGGCATCGGCCGAGGCGGCAGCGTGTACCGGTTCGAGCCGCAAGAGGTGGCGCAGATGGATTTCCCCGCGCACCAGCGAGGCGAATTGCTCGGCCGCCTCACGCGGGTCGGTGATGGCAAGCGTCCCGGCGGCGGCCGCGCGGCGCATGAAGATCTCGATCTGCACCCGCGACCGTTCCGGGCCGGCCTGCCAGAACACCTCGCCGAGCGCGGGAAACCGCGATACCTCGCCGATGATGATGCGGTTGAGCGCGACCGCCTCGGGCGACAGCACTAACTCGAGGAAGCGACGGGCGATCGTGGTCAGCGAGGCGGCGACATCGACCGGGTCGAGTTCGCTGGCCGAGAAGCCGCGGAAATAGCGCTCGGACATGTCGGCGACGACCGCGCCGAACAGTTCTTCCTTGCTGGTAAAATGGGCGTAGACCGTGGCCTTTGATACCGACGCCGCGCGCGCGATCACGTCCATGCTGACGGCGCCGAAGCCGCCGCCCAGAAATTCCTGCCGGGCGGCCGCGAGGATCGCGGCGCCCTTGCCGCCTCGCGAGGGTTCGCTGTGCATGACTGGGTTGCTGCCGGCGCGCATCGCTTGACAGCATGTAACCGCGCTTGCATCCTCACGCAAGACTGAACTGAACCGTTCAGTATAGAATGGCGTCAAGGACGGAAGCGGCTTAACGGTACATCATGCGAAAAGCATTGCTGGTGATCGCGCCGCTCGTGTTGCTGGCGGCGGCCGCCTATGGCGGCTGGCAGTGGTGGACGAATTGGCGCTTTCTCGAATCCACCGATGACGCCTATATCGACGCCGACATCTCCGTGATCAGCCCGAAGGTCGAGGGCTATATCAAGGACGTGCGGGTCGACAGTAACCAGCGGGTAAAGGCCGGGCAGGTTCTGTTCGTCATCGACGACGAGGACTTTGCTGCCAAGCTCGCGCAGGCCGAGGCGGTGGTCGCCACCGAAGAGGCGGCCGTGGCGACCTATTCCAGCCGGCTCGGCATGCAGCAGGCGATGATCTCGCAGGCGCAGGCCGCCGAGCAGGCGGCCGAGGCCGACGAGACCCGTACCCGCCAGGACCTGAAGCGTTACACTGCGCTTGTCTCGGTCTCGATCGCGAGCCGGCAGCAGTTCGACACCGCCAACGCCGACGCGCGCAAGGCCGCGGCGGTGCTCGCCAAGACGCGCGACGGGCTGGTCGCCGAGAAGAACCAGCTGGCGATGTTCCAGTCGCAAAAGCAGGAGCAGGCGGCCCGACTGGCCCAGGCGCGCGCCGCCCTGCTGCTCACCCAGAACAACCTCGCCAACACGGTGATCCGCGCGCCGGTCGACGGCGTCGCCGGCAACCGCGCCGGGCAGATCGGTCAGTATGTCAAGCCGGGTACCCAGCTGTTGTCGCTGGTGCCGCTGCCGCACGTCTATGTGACCGCGAATTTCAAGGAAACCCAGCTCACCCATATGCGGCCTGGACAGACCGCAACGATCGAGGTCGACGCCTATCCCGACCAGCCGCTCGAGGGCCGGGTCGAAAGCTTTGCCCCGGCGACCGGCGCCGAGTTCAGCATCCTGCCGCCCGACAACGCGACCGGAAATTTCACGAAAATCGTGCAGCGCGTGCCGGTGGAGATCGATTTGGCTGCCGGCGGTCCGCTGGTGCAATTGCTGCGGCCCGGGCTGTCGGTCACGGTGACCGTCGACACGCGCACCGGCGGCACGCAGGAGGCGGGCGGCGGCCTCGTCGGCACGGCGCAGGCGGCGCCGGCAGCCGCAAAATGACCTGGACGCTCGCGGCGCCGCTGCGGCGGGTGTGGGGGCCGCGGCGCAAACCGCGGGCCGCGCCGCCGACTGCCGCACCGCCACCGGCCGTTTCGGACCATGCGCCGGCCCCGTCCGATCATGCGCCGCCCGGCGCGGCGCTGGCGGCGACGACACCGCACCAGCCGCCGGGGCTGCGCGACTGGATCGGCGTGCTGGCGATGGTGTTCGGCCAGTTCATGGCGATCATGGACGTGCAGATCGTCACCAGCTCGCTGACCCAGATCCAGGGCGGGCTGTCGGCCAGCCCCGATGAGATCAGCTGGGTGCAGACCGCCTATCTGATCGCCGACGTGGTGATGGTGCCGTTTTCCGGCACGCTGTCGCGGCTGCTGTCGACGCGGATCGTGTTTGTCGGTGCGGTGCTCGGCTTTACCGGGGCGAGCGCGTTGTGCGCAACCGCGACCAGCCTGACCCAGATGATCCTCTACCGCGCGCTGCAGGGCGCATGCGGCGGCGCGATCACTCCGGCGGTGTTTCCGGTGGTCTACACCAAGTTCCGCCAGCCCCAGCTCGGCTCGATCATGGTGCTGATCTCGCTGGTGCTGAATCTGTCGTCGACGCTGGGGCCGACGATTGGCGGGTTTCTGACCGACACCTATTCGTGGCACTGGCTGTTTCTGGTCAACATCGTGCCCGGGGTGTGCGTCGCGATCGCGGTGTGGCTGCTGATCGACATCGACAAGCCGGATTACTCGCTGCTGCGCAATTTCGACGTGACCGGGCTGGTGCTGATGGCGCTGTTTCTCGGCTGCCTCGAATACACCCTCGAAGAGGGCGAGCGCTGGGACTGGCTGGCCGACCCGACGATCCGGATCACCGCGGTGATCTCGGCGACGGCGGCCACGCTGTTCTTCTGGCGGGTGCTGACCTACCGCCAGCCGATTGTCGATTTGCGCACCTTCACCGACAGCAATTTCGCGCTCGGCACGTTTTATACGTTTGTCATCGGCACCGGGCTTTACGGCGCCACCTACCTGATCCCGCTGTATCTTGCCCAGGTGCGCGGCTACAACGCCGAGCAGATCGGCCTGACCGTCGTCGTCACCGGGCTGGCGCAGATGGTGATGTCGCCGTTTACTGCCAAGATCGCCGCCAAGATGGATCTGCGCCTGATGCTGGCGATCGGCATGGCAATGTTCGCGGTGGCGATGTACCTGACCGCGACGCTAACCAGCCAGTCGGCGTTCTGGGACCTGTTTTTCCCACAGGCGCTGCGCGGGTTTGCGCTGATGTTCTGCTATCTGCCGGCCAACCTGATCGCGCTCAGCACGCTGGCCCCGGACAAGCTGAAGAACGCCGCCGGGCTCTACAACCTCACCCGCGACCTCGGCGGCGCGCTGGCGCTGGCGACGATCGGCACGGTGATGAACGTCAGGCTGCACTTCCACTGGAACCGGCTGATCGAGGACGTCAACCCGGCGCGCCCGCCGATTCAGCATTTCCTCGACGCGGCGACCGCCCGGTTCAGCACGATCCTGCCCGGCGACCCGCACCAGGCCGCAATCACGCTGCTCGCCCGCATCGTGCAGCGCCAGGCGCTGGTGCTGACGTTCAACGACGAGCTTCTGCTGCTCGGCGGCGGGTTTGTCGTCGGCCTCTTGCTGATGCCGCTGGTGCGGCGGCGGCGCTCGGCGATGGCGGGCTGAGCGCGCCGCGCTACTCCGACCGGTCGTAGAGCCAGTCCTCGACGAGGCGGCGGGCGATCGAATCGCGCCGCGGCAGGCGAAAGCTGTCGTCGTCGACATGGTCGATCAGCCATTGCCGCTCGAACCATCGGGCGTCTTCGAGTTCGCCATAATCGACCGCGATGTCGATCGACACCGCCTCGGCGTGGAAGCCGAGCATGATGTTGGCGGGAAACGGCCAGGGCTGCGACGAGTGGTAATGCACCGCGCCGACCTCGATGCCGGTTTCCTCGCGCACCTCGCGGGCGACCGCGTCTTCCAGGCTTTCGCCCGGTTCGACAAAGCCAGCGAGGGTCGAATACATGCCGGGAATGAAGTTCTTGTTGCGGCCGAGCAGCGCGCGCTCGCCGTCGGTTACCAGCATGATCACCGCCGGGTCGGTGCGCGGGAAATGCATCGCGTTGCAGCCCGGGTTGGTGCAGCGCCGCATGTGCCCGGCCTCTTCGCTGCGGGTCGGGCTGCCGCAGACCCCGCAATAGCGGTGGCGCGAATGCCAGAACGCCATCGCCCGCGCGAAGGCCAGCAGCGCCCCCTCATGCCGGTCGAGGCGGCCGGCGAGCTGGCGCAGATCGCTGAACCGCACCCCGGCTTCGGCGCTGCCGACCGATGCGAGGACGGGCGAGGCGAGGACGGGCGAGGCGAGGATCGGGGTGCGCAGCGCCTCGAGCGGGGGCTCCGGAGTTTCCGACAGGTCGAGCGCGAAATGTGGCCGCTCCTCGATCACGCCGAGAAACACCAGTTCGCCGCGCACCAGCAGGTTCTCGGCGCTGTCAGTGGCGCCGACCGCGGCGAGCCCGCCGACCGACAAGAGCGCGGCGCGCGGCTCGCCGCCGGCGATCTCGACGACCAGGCTCTGGCTGCGCCACACCGGCACGAACACGCTCGCCGGATGCACGGCCTGTTCGGTGATCCACGCCATGTCGCGGCGGCGCAGCCCGGCGCGCTCAAACCCCGGATGGGCGTAATAATTCGACGCTCGCATCGCCAGAGACTGGCACAGCCTCTGGCGGGGCTGCAAGCCGCGACGGCGCAGGAAGCGCTTCACCCGCGGGCGCTGCCGGCCTAGTGTGCCGCCTCCCTGCCGCCGCCGAGGATGCCGCCGCATGCAGATCGTCGCCACCGCGATTGCCGAGGTGAAGCTGATCACCCCTGTGCGCCACGGCGATGCGCGCGGGTTTTTCGCCGAGACCTACCGCCGCGACGCGCTTGCCGCGCACGGCATCGACCTCGATTTCGTGCAGGACAACCAGGCGTTCTCGGCCGCCGCCAATGTGCTGCGCGGGCTGCACTTCCAGCTGCCGCCCGCGGCGCAGGCCAAGCTGGTGCGCGTCGCGCGCGGCGCGATCCTCGACGTCGCAGTCGACATCCGCCGCGGCTCGCCGAGCTATGGTCGGCACGTCGCGGTGCGGCTGTCGGCCGAGGACGGAAACCAGCTGTTTGTGCCCGAAGGGTTTGCCCACGGCTATCGCACGCTCGAGCCCGACACCGAGGTCGTCTACAAGGTCAACCGCTATTATTCGCCGGCGCACGACCGCGGCTTGCGCTGGAACGACCCGGCGCTCGGTATCGACTGGGGCATCGCCGAGGATTCGGCGATCCTGTCGGCCAAGGATAGGGCGCAGCCGCTCTTTGCCGAGCTGCAATCGCCGTTCGCCTCTCGCTGACGCGATGAAGCTGCTTGTCACCGGCGGCGCCGGCCAGGTCGGGTTCGAATTGCGCCGCGCCCGGCTGCCCGTCGGCTGGAGCCTCGTTGCCGTCGACCGCGACGCGTTCGACATCGCTGATCGCGATGCGGTGTTTGCCGCGATGGCGCGCGAGCGGCCGGACCTGGTGGTCAACACTGCCGCTTATACCGCGGTCGACAAGGCGGAGAGCGAGACGCAGGCGGCCTTTGCCGCCAATGCGGCGGCGCCCGGTTATTTCGCCGAGGCGTGCCGCGACGCCGGCATCCCGCTGATCCAGTTCTCGACCGATTACGTGTTCGACGGCGAGAAGCCGGGCGCCTATGCCGAGGACGACCCGGTCAACCCGCTCGGCGTCTACGGCAAGAGCAAGGAACAGGGCGAGCGGGCGGTGCGCGCAACGCTGGCCGAGCACGTGATCCTGCGCACCGCCTGGGTCTATGGCGCGCACGGCAACAATTTCGTCAAGACGATGCTGCGGCTCGCCGCCGAACGCCCGGAATTGCGCGTCGTCGCCGATCAGCACGGCTCTCCGACCGCCGCCGCCGACCTTGCCGCAGCGGTCATCGCGATCGCCAGCCGGATTGCCGCCGGGCAGGGACGCTGGGGCACGTTCCACCTTACCGGCGCCGGGGCAACGACGTGGCACGGCTTTGCCGAGGCGATCGTCGCGCTCGCCGCACCGCATACCGGGAAAGCGCCGCCGGTCAGGGCGATCGCCACCGCGGATTACCCGACCCCGGCGCACCGTCCGGCCAATTCGGTGCTCGACTGCGGCCGTCTCGCCGCCGCCTACGGCGTCGCCGCGCGGCCGTGGCACGACGCGCTCGCCGAAACCGTCGCCGAGTTGTTCGGCGGGCCGATTCCTTAAGGCCGAGTTGCCGGCCCGGCCACCTCGGCCTCGGCCCCTTGCCGCCTCTGCCGGAGCGTGCCACCGTTGGCTCTCTCAACAGGGAGGCAAACCATGGCCTATGTCGATCCGCGCCTGCTTGGCAAACCGGTGCCCTCAGTCTCGGCCGCCGAGATGGAGCGTGAGCGCGTCGCCCGGCTCGACGCGGTCAAGGGCTCCGACCTCGCCTTTCTCGACCAGCGCATCCCCGGCTACCGGCGCGAGATCATCAACATGATCGGCATGGGCGTGACCGAAAACGTGACCGACGCCACGCTGGCGCCAAAGATCAAGGGCGGAGCGCACGGTTTTACCGTGACCTATGTGCGCAATACACCAAAGAGCAACGGCGCGGCGCTGCACCGCCACCCGACCGAAGAGGTATTCATTGCCGCCAAGGGGCCGTGGGAGGTGTTCTGGCTCGAAGGCGACGAGGAGAGGGTCATCACACTGCAGCCGGGCGACCTCGTCAATGTGCCGATCGGCCTCTACCGCGGCTTCCGCAATGCCAGCGACGATCTCGACGCGGTGCTGATCGCGGTGGTCGGCGGACCCGACCCGGGCAAGGTCGACTGGCACCCGAGCGTTATCGCCGAGGCGCGCAAAACCGGGCTCGCGGTCGATGACGACGGCAAGCTGATCGAGGTCAAGAACGCGGCGGAGTAACCGACCCTATGCCGGGGCGAACAGGCGCTCGCCGGCGGCGGGGGCAGGGCGCTCGGCCGGCGCCGGCGGAGCGGCGAAGGCTGGGTCGCGCTGCAGCACAGGCAGTACCCGGTCGGCAAAGAGGCGCATGTTGACCTCCGCCTCTTCGTGCGGCAGCCCGCCGAACGAGAACTCGGTGACGAGGTGGTTCATCCCGGTGCAGCGCTGTAATTCGGCGATCTGTTCGAGGCAATCCGCAGGCGTGCCGACGATCTGGATCGACACGTAGAAATCGGTCGCCTTGGCCTTCGACTCGGTACTCTCGTTGATCTTGGCGTAGGTGCGGGCCATCTTGCCGTAGCTCTCATAGCCCGTGACCGTCGATAGGTGGCCATCCGAGAAATGGTAGTGGTCGTCGATCGACTGCCATTTGCGGCCGAGATATTCGACCGCGCGCTGCTGCGCCTCGGCGCGGCTTTCGGCGCAGCACACATTGGTCAGGATGATCGGCGGGCGCGGCGCGTGGCCGGCTTCGGCCGCGATCGTCCGGTAGCGGGCGATGTCTTCCGCAGCCTTGGGCCATTCGTTCTGCATTACCATCAGCAGACCGAAGCCGAGCTTGGCCATGATCTCGGCCGAATCAGGGCTCACCGCCGAGGCGTAGAAGCGCCGTTCGGGGTGCGAGACCGGGCGCGGCCGGACTGCGGTCTGGGGGATCTGGTAGAACGCGCCGTCGTGTGAGAACGAATCCTGGCTCAGCGCCTTGACGATGATCTGCGCCGATTCGACAAAGCGCGGCCGCGCCTCGCCCATCGGGATGCGAAAGCCCTCGTATTCGACGCTGGCGGCGCCCCGGCCGAAGCCGAACAGGCAGCGCCCGCCGCACAGGATGTCCAACAGCGCGATCTGCTCAGCGACCCGGATCGGGTCGTGCCACGGCAGCACGATGACCGAGGTGCCGAGCAAAATCCGCCGGGTCCGGCCGGCATAATAGCTCAACAGCTGGGTCGGCGCCGGCGACATCGCATAGCCGGTGAAGTGGTGTTCGAGCGCGAACAGCGAGTCGAAGCCGAGCGGCTCGGCAAGGTCGCCCATCGCCAGATGCTCGCCCACCACCGAGGCGTCGGAGCGCCCGGCCTGGTACAGCATGTTGAGTGCGATGCCCACTTTCATGGCGCTTCTCCCGGTTGTCGGCGGCCTTCCCGCCGGTTGCGACATTCCGCCAATCGTGGCGGCGATGCGGCCGTCTGGCGCGGGCCATCCTCGGCATCGGTCGGCATGCGTCGCACCGCCGCAGGGGGTGTCGGAGATAACTATCGCATTCCCGGGTTGTCACCGCCAGCAGGGCATGACTGCCGGTGACGCTGTCGGGAGAATTCCCCTAGTGTGGCGAAGATGCCATTGCGTTTGGCAAGATTTTGGGATCAGCTTTCAACCTGAAGAAGCCGAAATGGCCACGGGGTCGCCCAATGCGGCGGCGCAGAATAGGAACAAGGAGGAAACACTGATGGCCGAACTTTCTGCCAGCGCGATACTCGGTCGCAAACTCGACAGCATTCCGTTCAGCCCGTTTCACGTCGCCGTCATCATGGTTTTGGGGCTCGTCGGGTTCGTCGACGGGTACGATCTGGCGCTGACCGGGTCGCTGCTCGTGCTGGCCAAGGGACCGCTCCACATTACCCCGGATCAGATCCGCTGGCTGACCATCGCCGCGACCTTGTTTGTCGTCGTCGGCGGGTTCATCGCCGCGGCGATCTCGGACCATGTCAGCCGCAAGGTGATCATTCAGATCGGCGTCGTCGGCATGACCTTTTTCACGCTGATGATCCCGCTGGTGCAGAATGCCGAACAGTTGATCATCGTGCGCCTGCTGACCGGAGTCGGTCTGGGCTTTGCGATCACCGCGCCGTTTCCGGTCGCCGCGGAACTGATGCCGGCGCAGCACCGGCGCACCTATGGTGCGATCTATGAGATCTGCCTGGCGAGCGCCTTCGCGCTCTTGCCGCTCGTCGGTTTCATGCTCGCCGGCAACCCCAATGGGTTCCGCTGGATCGCCCTGCCCGGCGGCCTCGCCCTGTTTGTCGTGCCGACGCTGGTGCATTTCGTGATCCCGCAGAGCGCACGCTGGCAACTGCGCAAGGGCCATACCCAGGCGGCGGTCGACACCGTCAACCAGTTCATCCGCCGCTGCGGCAGCAAGGTGTCGGAGATGACGGTCGCCGATCTCGGCTCCCGTTTGCACGAGGCGCGCGAGGCCCTGCCGCCGTTCAGCGCCCTGTTCGCGCCGGGCCAGTTCCGCTGGACCGCGGTGGGCATCGTGACCAGCATCTGCGCCGGCAGCGCCTATTACTTGATCGCGATCCTGTTGCCCAAGGCGTTGATCGACCAGGGCGCGGCGGTCACGACCAGCTTTGGCATCAGCTCGATCGTGTTTCTCGCGACGATCCCCGGCAAGGCGTTCAACGCGGTGCTGATGGAGAGGATCGGGCGGCGCTGGACCATCGCATGCGCGCTGTCGGGCGCGTTTCCCGGGCTGGTGCTGATGGCCACCGCGCACCTGGCCGGGGCTTATGCCAACATGGTCATGACCGGTGGCGCGATCGTCCTCGGCTTTACCGCGCTGTCGTCGTTTCCCGCGGTGCGGGTGTACCTGTCCGAGCAGTTCCCGACCTCGCTGCGCGGGCGCGGCAACATCTTTGGCGAGGCGTTCGGACGCATCTTTGCCGGGGTGCTGGCGCCGTTCTTGGTAGAGCCGCATACCGCATCCCCGATCGCTTTTTTCGGCACGATCGTCGTCATCGTGTCATGCGGCGCATTCATTCCGCTGCTGTTCGGCAAGGAGACGGTCGGCCAGCTCGAAACCGTGACCGAGATGGCGCCACATCTCGCCTGACGGTTGGCTTGCATCGCTTTTCGGCCGCGCCGCTTGTCGGCGCGGCCGGTTTGCTGCAAGCGCAGTGACACCGTGTCGCAGCCGGGTTAGAGTGCTTGTGGCCTTCGGGCCATGAAAGCGGGACCGGGATCAACCCGGCCCTTTTCTGAGCAGGAAGCAATACGTTCAGCCTGGCGGCATTCTGCGGGGGGAGGAGACGGCGGGGCACGATCGGCAATTGACACATAAGAAAACTCCCTAAGCCAGACGGATCGGCATCGCGGTCGGCTGTCGTCGCAGGGTTCCCCCGGGTTGGCTCAACCTGGGAGAAAATGATGACTGCGACTCTTGTTGCCGGCGGTTCGGGGGGCAGGGCGAATTACATTCTCGGGCGCAAGCTCGACAGCATCCCGTTCAGCTCTTACCACATTCTTATTATTGCGGTTCTCGCTCTCGTCGGCTTTGTCGAGGGCTACGACCTCGTGATGACCGGGGCGTTGCTGGTGCTGGCCAAGGCGCCGCTGCACCTGACCGATACCGACATCCGGCTGCTCGCCGTCGGCCCGACGCTGATGCTCTGCGTCGGCGGATTTGTTTCGTCGGCCATCTCGGATCACTGGAGCCGCAAGACGGTGATGCTGATCGGCGTGATCGCGACGACGTTTTTCACGTTGCTGATCCCGCTGGTGCAGAATGCCGAGCAGCTCATTATTGTTCGGCTGCTGACCGGCATCGGCGCCGGCGGCGCGGTCTCCGCCGCGTTTCCGATCGCTGCCGAGCTGATGCCGGCGCAACATCGGCGCACCTATGGCGCAATCTACGAGATGGCGCTGGCCGCCTCGTTTACCGTGGTGCCGTTTGTCGCCGGGCTGCTCGCCGGCAACCAGTCGGCCTTCCGCCTTCTGGCGCTGCCCGGCGGGCTGTCGATCACGGTGATCCCGGTGCTGATTTATTACGTGCTGCCGGAAAGCCCGCGCTGGCATCTGCGCCGCGGGCAGGCACAGGCGGCGATCGACATCGTCAACCGCATCGTCAGGCGCGCCGGCAACCGGGTCGCGGCTCTGACGCTCGCCGAACTCGGCGACACCACGCGGGCCGCACGCGAGAAGCTGCCGCCGTATTGGGCGCTGTTCGCCAAGGGTCAGCTGCGCTGGACCACGGTCGGCATCCTCAGCGGGGTGTGCGCCGGCACCGCGTATTTCCTGATCGCGGTGCTGCTGCCCAAGGCGCTCAACGACCAGGGCGCGGCGGTCAAGGCGAGCCTCGCGATCACCTCGATCGTTTATGCCGCGAGCTTCTTCGGCAAGGGATTCACCGGCTATCTGATGGAGGTGATCGGCCGGCGCTGGACGATCGCCTATGCGCTGGTCGGCTCGCTGCCCGGGCTGTGCCTGATGATGCTGGCGCACCGGGCCGGGGATTATGCAGGGGTCGTTATGATCGCAGGCGGGCTGATCACCGGGTTTACGGTGCTGTCGGCCTTTACCGCGACGCGCGTCTATCTGTCCGAGCAGTTCCCGACCGCGCTACGCGGGCGCGGGCACATTTTCGGCGAATCGTTCGGGCGGCTCTTTGCCGGCGTGCTGGCGCCGTTTCTGATGGAGCCCCACACCGGGTCGGCGCCGATCTTTTTCGGCACGATCCTCGTCATCGTTTCGATCGGCGCCTTCATCCCGCTGGTGTTCGGCAAAGAGACGATCGGCCAGCTCGAGGACTTCACCGAGGCGGTGCCCGAACTGGCGTAGTGCGGCGCCGGTCGGCCCGGGCGCTCAGCGCTCGGGCCGCCGGTCGTCCTCGCGAAGCTCGAACCACATCGCGTTGAGAATCGCAAAGCTGCACGCGAGGCCGAGGCCCAGCACCCAGCTGAAATACCACATCGCCGGCCCTCCTCTTCGGCTGCTCAATACGAACTGTCGCGCCGGATCACATCGGCAAGCCGCACCCGGCCGCGCATCACGCGGAGCGCGAACGCCGTATAGGCCAGCACGATCGGCAGGAACACCGCGGTGGCGATCAGCATCACCGACAGCGTCGCCGCGCTGCTCGATGCGTTCCACACCGTCAGGCTCGTCCCCGGGCTGGTCGACGACGGCATCAGGAACGGAAACAGCGCGATGCCGGCGGTAGCGATGATGCCGGCAACGCCGAGGGCGCTCGCCAGAAACGCGGTCTTGCGCGCCCGGCGGGCCGGGATCGCGGCCGCCAGCAGGCAGCTGGCTAAGCCCAGCGTCGGTGCCACGGCAAGCCAATGAACGGCGCGGAAATTGTCGAGCCACGCCCCGGTCATGCGGGTCACGGTCTGGCCGAGCGGGTTCGCCGGCCCGATATGCGAGACCGTGCCGCCCAACACATAGCCGTCGAGCTGGGCTGCGACCCACCAGCCGGCTAGGGCGAACAGCACCGCCGTGGCCAGCCCGGCAAACCGGGCGATGCAGCCGGCGCGCTCGGCGACCGGCCCATCCGCCTTGAGCGCCAGCCAGTTACCGCCGTGCATCGTCAGCATCGCCACGCTGACCAGGCCCGCGAGTATCGCGAACGGGCTCAACAGCTCGAGAAAGCCGCCGCCATAGCTGACCCGCAAGTCGCTGTCGAACGCGAACGGCACCCCGAGCAGCAGGTTGCCGAACGCGATGCCAAATACCAGTGCCGCAACAAACCCGCTTGCCGCCAGCCCCCAATCCCAGAAATTTCGCCAGCCCGGCCCTGGCAGCTTGCCGCGGAAATTAAGATCGACCGGGCGCAGGATCAGCGCCACCAGCACCAGGAACATCGCCAGGTAGAACGTCGAGAACGCAGCGGCGTAAAGCAGCGGCCAGGCGGCGAACGCGGCGCCGCCGCCGAGGATGAACCAGACCTGGTGCCCCTCCCAGTTCGGCTCGATGGTTTCGCGGATCTGGCGCCGCTCGGCATCTTCCTTGCCGGCGAACGGCAGCAGGATCGCGCTGCCGAGGTCATAGCCGTCGAGCACCGCAAACCCGATCAGCAGCACGCCGAGCAGCGCCCACCAGATCAGGCGCAGGATGTCGTAGGGGATCGGCATCGCCGGGCCGCTCATGATACGCCCTGGGCCGCGCCGGCGGCGCTGGGCGTCGGCGGCCCGCGCCGGATCGCGCGCACCATCAGCGCCGCATCGGTCACCGCCAGGGCGGTGTAGAACACGACAAACCCGGCGATCGACGTGATCACCGTCGCGCGCGGCACTGCCGACGCGCCGAGAAAGGTCGGCAGCACGCCTTCAACGACCCAGGGCTGACGGCCGTATTCGGCGACCACCCAGCCGAGCTCGGCGGCGACCCAGGGCAGCGGCAGGCTCAACAGCGCAACGCGCAGAAACAGGCGCCGGTCGAGCCGCCCGGTCGACGCCATGAAGAACGCCACCGCGAACAGCGCGATGAAATAAAACCCGAGCCCGGCCATGAAGCGGAACGACCAGAACAGCACCGGCACGTTGGGAATCAGATCGTCGGCGGCGCGCTGGATCGTCGCCGGGTCGGCGTGGGCGATGTCGTTGGTGTAGCGGCGCAGCAGCAGCGCATAGCCGAGATTGGCTGCGCCGGCGGTAAAGGCCTTCTGCGCTGCGGCGTCGTCGGGATGCTGGCGCAGCGTCGCTAACGCCTGATAGGCGCCGATTCCGACCTGGATGCGCTTTACGCCCTCCTGAACCAGCTCGTCGATGCCCTTGACCGGGGTATCGAGCGAGCGGGTCGCGATCAGCCCCAGCAGCCACGGAATCTCGACCCTGTCGTAGGTCGTGCGGGTGGCGACATCGGGAAAGCCGAATGCGGTCAAGCTGGCCGGCGGCTTCTCGGTTTTCCACATTGCCTCGATCGCCGCGAGCTTCATCTTCTGGTCGAGCGTCTCGGTGTAGCCGCTCTCGTCGCCGAGCACGACGACCGACAGCGCCGAGGCGAGACCGAAACTGGCCGCCACGACCATCGAGCGGCGGGCGAGCGGGATGTGGCGCCCGCGCAGCAGGTACCAGGCGCTGATCGACAGCACGAACATCGAGCCGGTGACATACCCGGCGCTGACCGTGTGCACGATCTTGGCCTGCGCGACGGGGTTGAATACAAGGTCATAGAACGAGGTCAGCTCCATCCGCATGGTCGCCGGGTTGAAATGGGCGCCGACCGGGTTCTGCATCCAGCCATTGGCGATCAATATCCACAGCGCCGACAGGTTCGAGCCGATCGCCACCAGCCAAGTGACGGCCAGGTGTCCATGCCGCGACATCCGGTCCCAGCCGAAAAAGAACAGCCCGACGAAGCTCGCTTCGAGAAAGAACGCCATCAGCCCTTCGATGGCCAGCGGCGCGCCGAAAATGTCGCCGACATATTGCGCGTAGTAGGCCCAGTTGGTGCCGAACTGGAACTCCATCGTGAGCCCGGTGGCGACCCCCATCGCGAAGTTGATGCCGAACAATACGCCCCAAAACTGCGTCATCTCGCGCCAGATCGCGCGCCCGGTCATCACATAGACGCTTTCCATGATCGCCAGCAGCAGCGACAGGCCGAGCGTCAGCGGCACGAACAGGAAGTGATAAAGCGCGGTCAGCGCGAATTGCAGCCGTGACAGGTCGACGACGACCGGGTCGATCATGGTGCGGCTATCCGTTGTGGCTGGGCGTGGAGGACGAACCGAAAACCGCGTCCGGCAGCGGCGCCATCGCGGCGGGAGGTACAAAAAACGCGAAATACAAGATCGCCAGAGCGATCGCCTTGACACCGAGCGCCAGCCCGATGGACACGACAAGCGGCCGGCCGGAAGCCCGTTTGCGGTTAGGATGGGTCACGGGGTCGAATGGCTTGAGTCTCCGCGCAGAGACGAGGAAGCCGAATTGCCCGAATACTGGGCATTTGCCGGCCGCACGGCAACCGGAAATCGCCAGGGGTCGGCGGAAGGGTCGCAGTCGGGCATACCTGCGGGCGCAGACAAGGACTTGAATTTGAGCCCGCGAGGCGCGACCCTAGCGTATGACTCGGAATTGCTCAGCGCCATTAGGAGAGATGCCGTGAACGATGTTTCGACGACGCGGTACAAATGGGTGGGAACTCGCCCGATTCGTCCGGACGGCGTGCCTAAGGTCACCGGCCGCGCGATGTATGGCGCCGACCAGACCTTCCCCGGCGCGCTCTACGGCAAGGTCATCCGCTCGCCGCACGCCCATGCGCGCATCCGCTCGATCGATACCTCGAAGGCGGCGGCGCTGCCGGGGGTCAAGGCGGTGATCACCGGCGCAGATTTTCCCGACCACAAGTTCGAATACATCGGCCCGGAGCGCGTGGCGGTGAATTTCTGGCACGTGACGCGCAACGTCATGGCCAAGGAAAAGACGCTTTACGAAGGCCACGCAGTCGCCGCGATCGCTGCGACCTCAAAGGAAATCGCCGAAGAGGCGGCCGATCTTCTCAAGATCGACTACGAGGTGCTGCCGCACGTCATCGATGTCGACGACGCGATGAAGGATAACGCGCCGCTCCTCTTCGACGACATGATCACCCGCGGTGTCGAGCCGACGCCGACCAAGCCGTCTAACATCTCCAAGCGGCTCGAATTTGCGATCGGCGACCTCGACAAGGGCTTTGCCGAGGCCGACGTGATCGTCGAGAAGGAGTTCAAGACCGCGGCGGTGCACCAGGGCTATATCGAGCCGCACGCGACGATCGCGCGGGTCGATGCCGACGGCCAGGCCGAGGTGTGGGCGTCGAGCCAGGGGCATTTCGTGGTTCGCGCGCTGACTGCCAAGCTGCTCAATCTGCCGATCGGCGACGTGCGGGTGACCCCGGCCGAGATCGGCGGCGGGTTCGGCGGCAAGACCGTCGTGTACCTCGAACCGGTCGCCACGCTGCTCGCGAAAAAGACCGGCCGGCCGGTCAAGATCGTGATGAGCCGCGACGAGGTGTTCAAGGCCTCGGGCCCGACCTCGGGCGCGTCGATGTGGGTCAAGATCGGCGTCAAGAAGGACGGCACGATCACCGCCGCCGACGGCGTCTTCAAGTATCAGGCCGGCGCCTTTCCGGGCTCGCCGGTGATGAACGGGTGCCTGTGCGCCTTCGCGCCCTACGAGGTCGCCAACGCCCGTGCGGTCGGCTACGACGTGGTGTGCAACCGGCCGAAATCGGCCGCATACCGCGCGCCCGGCTCGCCGATCTCGGCCTTCGCGGTCGAAAGCGTGCTCGACATCTGCGCCAAGAAGATCGGCATGGACCCGATCGAGTTGCGCCTGAAGAACGCCGCCAAGGCCGGCACCACGATGATTTATGGGCCAAAGCTGGCCCACGGTGGCTATATCGAGACGCTGGAGGCGCTGAAGAGCCATCCGGCGTGGAAGGCGCCGCTCGGTCCCAACCAGGGCCGCGGCGTCGCCTCGGGCTACTGGTTCAATGGCGGCGGCGAATCGAGCGCCACTGTGCAGGTCAACGCCGACGGCACGATCCTCGTCGCCACCGGCAGCGTCGACGTCGGCGGCTCGCGCGCGTCGATGGCGATCATGGCGGCTGAGACCTTTGGTGTCGATTACCAGAACGTGCGGGCGATCGTCGCCGACACCGCATCGGTCGGCTACACCCATGTGACCGGTGGCAGCCGCGTCACCTTTGCGACCGGCACCGCGGTCGTCAACGCCGCGAGAAAGGCGATCGACGACTTGCGCGCCCGCGCCGCGATGATCTGGGACGTGCCGGTCGACGGGGTGATCTGGGAAGAGGGCTGCGCCAAGCCGGCGAGCAGCAATGTCGGCGATTTCAAACCGATGCCGCTCAAGGAGATCGCCGCCAAGGCGGCGCAGACCGGCGGGCCGATCACCGCTGCCGCGTCGGTCAACGCCGGCGGCCAGGCGCCGGGCTTCGCCAGCCAGTTCTGCGATGTCGAGGTCGATCCCGAAACCGGCAAGGTGACGATCCTGCGCTTTGTCGCGGCACAGGATGTCGGCACCGCGATCCACCCGTCCTATGTCGAAGGGCAGATCCAGGGCGGCGTGGTGCAGGGCATCGGCTGGGCCCTCAACGAGGAATACATCTACGACAAGAACGGTCGGCTCGATAATGCCGGGTTCCTCGACTACCGCTGCCCGGTCGCCTCCGACCTGCCGATGATCGAGGCGCTCCTGGTCGAGGTGCCGAACCCGGCGCACCCCTTCGGCGCCAAGGGCGTCGGCGAGGTCAACATCTGCCCGCCGATGGCGGCGATCGCCAACGCGATCGACCACGCGATCGGCCGGCGGCTGACCGAACTGCCGATGTCGCCGCCGCGGATCCGCGCCGCGCTCGACCTGCCCGAAGCGGCGGATTAAGGGCAGGCGCCGGGGTGAGCGACCGCTGGCCGAAGCCGGAGACGCCGCCGGTGATGCCCGCTGTGCCCGCCGCCCCGGCGCACGTCACGCTGTCGAGCGGTTTCAGCCGGCGCTATACCGGCGGGAGGCGCGAGTTCGATATCGTGGCGACCAGTCTGCGCGGCGTCATCCGGGCGCTGGATGCGATGTACCCCGGCCTCGGCGAACACCTCGAAGAGGAAACCACCGTCGCGATCGATGGCGCAATCCACGACGCGCCCGG
>DATLRD010000015.1:0-4535 GCA_035534855.1 Allostellaceae bacterium
GCCGGAGAGCACAAGAGTTTCGGTGCCTGGATCGCCGCGTGGCCCGGCGCCAATATCGTCGGGCTGTGGGAGTCGCTCGCCAAAGGGTTCAGCCAGATGGGCGGCAATTCCGGGCCGAGCTTTCTGCGCATGGTCGGCAAGGACACGTTCGTCCTGTCGCCGTCGGTGATCGCCGGGCTCAAGCGCTGGGCCGGCCTCGCCGCGCCGCCGAAAAGCCGCGGCGACCGGCTCGCCGCGCAAGCGGTGTTCAACGAGTGGGCGGCCGAAACCGCCCGACCGCTCTGTCACCTCAGCCTGATCCTGGCGCTGTCGGTCGACGATTAAGCGGCTTCGTTACAAATCCTTGGCCACCTCGAGCGCCAGATCGCGCACCCGCTTGGCCGAGACCAGCCCGCGGCGGAACCGGGCCACGGCCTCGCGTTCCGGCTCGCCGGTATAGACGACTTCGGCAAAAGTCTTGAACAGCTCCCGCACCCGGTCCTCGAACGCAGCGGCGATGATTTGGGCGTCGTCGGGCAACCCGTCTTCGGGCATGGCGCGGCCTCAGTAATGCGAGATTTCGATAGAATTTCCGTCCGGGTCGTCGATATAGACCGACTGGATCGTGCCGATCGCGCCGGTGCGCGGGCCTTGCATCCGCACCGGGACGCCGCACTCCGCGAGATGCGTGGTGATCTCGCCGACCGGCGCCTCGGTCACGAAACAGATATGCGCCGGCATGCGCATGTCACCCGCCATGGCCATCGGACCGCCGGCGGCATCGAGATGGATTTTCTGCTGGCCGAATAGCAGCGCTGCGCGCCCTTCTGCGATCGTCTCCGCCTCCATCCCGAGCACTTTTTTGTAGAAGGCGACGCTGCGGTCGATGTCGGCGACGGTGATGTTCAGGTGGTCGATGCGCTCGATCTTCATCCCGGCCTCCCTGGGGCTGCTGCGACCCCACCTTGCCACTTGCGCGCGAGCGCAGCCAGTGGAACCGCGCCGCTCGCGCGCGGAGGAGGTCAATAGTTTGAAATCTCAACCAGATTCTGATCCGGGTCACGGATATAGACCGATTGGATCGTGCCGAGCGCACCGGCGCGCGGCCCCGGGCCGGTGATGATCGGCGCCCCGCATTGCTTGAGATGGGCAACCACCTCGGCGATCGGCGTCTCGGTGATAAAGCACAGATCGCCCGACCCGGCGGTCGGCTTGTCGGCGACGAGGCCGGGGATGTTGCCGGCCGGGTGCAGGTTGATCTTCTGCTGGCCGAATTTGAGCGCGGTGCGCCCTTCGCCAAAGCGCACGACCTCCATGCCCAGCACCTTTGTGTAGAACTCGCAGGTTTTCGCGATGTCGGCGACGGTCAGCACCAGGTGGTCGAGCCGCGCGATCTGCATGAAAAGCCTCCCGCAACGAGTGTGGTCGGAGCTTGCCACGTCCGGCGCGAACCGCCAGAAGATTCACAATGAGACAGCGAGGCGGTGAGATCGCACGTCTCGGCATCTCACCGCCTCCCCGTCTCATTGTGAAAAACCTTACGGCTTCGCCATGGGAGGAACTCCGATGAACCAGCTCGACGGCAAGGTGGCGCTGATTTCCGGCGCGGCACGCGGCATTGGCGCCGAAACCGCGCGACTGATGGTGGAGGCCGGCGCCCGGGTCGCGATCGGCGACGTGCTCGACGAGCACGGGCGCGAGACCGCGCGCTCGCTCGGCGACGCCGCGCTCTACCACCATCTCGACGTCACCGGCGAAGACGATTGGCGGGCCATCGTCGGCGCCACGGTCGCGCGCTTTGGCGGGCTCGACATCCTGGTCAACAACGCCGGCCTGTTTCTCGGCAAGGGCATCGAGGAGACCAGCCTCGACGAGTGGCACCGCCTCGCCGGGGTCAACCTGACCGGCGTGTTTCTCGGCACCAAATTGTGCCTGCCGGCCTTGAGCGAGCGCGGCCGCCAGCTTCCGCACGGCAGCGCCATCGTCAACCTCGCCTCGGTCGCCGGGCTGGTCGGCTCGCAGCTCGATCCGCTCTATTCGATGACCAAGGGCGGGGTGACCCTGTTCACCAAATCGACCGCGCTCGAATGCGCGCGCAAGGGCTACAAGATCCGGGTCAACTCGATCCACCCCGGGGTCATCGAGACCGACATGGGCGCGCAGACCTTCACCGCCCGCGCCCACAATCTCGGCAGCAACGATGTCGAGGCGGCGCGCCGCCTGGCGCTGTCGCACCACCCGATCGGCCGGCTCGGCGTGCCGGGCGACATCGCCAAGGGCATCGTGTTCCTCGCCTCCGACGATGCCGGGTTCATGACCGGCTCGGCCCTCGTCGTCGATGGCGGGCTGACCGCGCAGTAGCGCGGCAGAGCGCTATTTGCCGAGCCGCGCGTGTTCCAGCCGCCACCACGCTTCGAGGACGCAGGCGACCGACCACGCCTGGGCCGGGCAGCCGCGCGGCGTGTGCGGCTGGTCGCCGTCGAAAATCTCGCTGACCTGCCCGAGCCCCGCATCGCCCAGATGCGCCGCGATCCCGGCGAGGCATTCCTGCGCCGCCGCCGCGTCGCCGAATACCCGGTACTGCGCCAACGCCCACGCCCCCAGCAGCCAGGCCCACACCGTGCCCTGGTGATAGGCACCGTCGCGCTCGACGACGCCGCCGGTGATCTGCGCGCGATAGCCCGGCGCGTTCGGCGCCAGCGAGCGCAGCCCGACCGGCGTCACCAGCGGCGCGCAGGCGTCGAGCACTGCGCGCTGCGCCGCCGCGTCGAGCGGGCTCGCCGGCAAGCTGACCGCGAACACCTGGTTCGGCCGCAGGCTGGCATCGTCGCCATCCGGCCCATCGAGCACGTCGTAAAGGCCCTGCCCGTCCGGCCTGACGAACCGGGCAAATCCGGCCTTTGCCCGCCCGGCCGCCGTGTGATAACGGCCGGCGTCCTGGCCGACCCGCCCGGCCATCTCGGTCATCGCGACGAGGGCGTTGTGCCACAGCGCGTTGATCTCGACCGGCTTGCCGATGCGCGGTGTCACCACCCAGTCGCCGACCTTGGCGTCCATCCAGGTCAGCTGCACCCCTGGCACCCCGGCGCGCAGCAGCCCGTCGGCCGGGTCGACCCCGATGCCATAGCGCGTGCCCGCCTGGTGCGCGGCGATGATCCCCGCCAGCACCGGAAACACTGCGCGCAGCGCCGCCTCGTCGCCGGTCGCGGCGACGTAGGCGCGCCACGCCTCGATGTACCACAGCGAGGCGTCGGCGGTGTTGTATTCGGGCCGCGCCCCGGCCGAATCCGGGAACACGTTGGGCAGCATCCCGCCATCGACAAAGCGCGCGAAGGTGTCGAGGATCGTGCGCGCCTCGGCGGCGCGACCGGTCGCCAGGCACAATCCGGGCAGCGCGATCATCGTGTCGCGGCCCCAATCGCCGAACCACGGATACCCGGCGATCACCGAGCGGCCCTCCGGCAGGTCGGGCAGCGGCCGGGCGATGCGAAACGCGTCCGCGGCCAGCACCAGGCGCCGTACCCAATCGGGCGCCGCGGCGAATACCGGGTCGGCGGCAACCGCGCGGTCGATCACCGCCCGGTCCCAGGCCCGGCGGCGGGCGAGCGCGGCGTCGATATCGGGTGTCACATCGGGGCCGAGTCCGGCCGCGACCCCGACCCATCGGCCGGGCTCCAGCGTCAGCGTCGCGTCGCCGACATGCAGGTGCGCGTCGCGATCGCCGAGCCCGCGTTCGCGCTCGACCGGCAGGTCGAAATCCCAGTACCAGTCGCGCCGTGCCGCGATCGACCCGTCGCTGGCGGCGATCGACAGCGCAAACCGGCCGGGAATGGTCACAGTCAGCCGTGCCCCGTCGGCAGCGATCTCGGGCTGGAACCCGTCGGGCCAGGTGTCGCCGTGATGGTCGCGGCCGTTGGCGAGAAACGCCACCGACAGCGCCGCCGCCGCACCCTCGTCGAGCCGCCAGGCGATGTAGACCGTGTCCGCCCCCGGCTCCAGCCAGATGCGGTGCTCAATGACCCGCCCGCCGCAGCGAGAGCGCCACACCGGCACCGTTCCGTCGAGCGTGAACTCGTCGATCGCGCGATAGCCCTCTGGCGCGACCGCGCCGCTGCGCCAGCGGTTGGTGAACAGCGGATAGGCGACGCCGTCGATCGTCGCGGTCGCATCCCCCTTGGCGAGCACCAGCGTGCGGCCGAGTGGCGGGTCGACCGGCGCGATCAGCAGCCCGTGATAGCGCCGGGTGAGGCTCAGCGCGACGGTGCCGGCGGCATAGCCGCCGCGCCCGTTGGCCAGCCACCACTCGCGCCGTTCCGCTGCGGCGAGATCGCCGCAGATGTCGCGCCCGAGCCGCAGCGGCACGAGGTCAACGCGTCGCTTCGGCACGGTCCTCGGCCATCGTCGCGTCGGGATCACTGGCGGTGGTGTGCAGCGGCATCAACAGCGCAGCGATCAGCCCCGTCCAGCCGGTCTGGTGCGCCGCACCAAGCCCGCGGCCGGTATCGCCGTGGAAATACTCGTAGAACAGCACCTCGTCGCGATAGGCCGGGCTCGTG
>DATLRD010000016.1:0-12414 GCA_035534855.1 Allostellaceae bacterium
GCGCATCGGCCTCGTCAACGAGGTCGTGCCGCATGCCGAGCTGATGGCACGGGCGGAAACGATCGCGCGGCACATCTGCGCGATGCCGCCGGTGGCGCTGCGCATGATGAAGGAGTTCGTCGTGCGCTTTGGCGACATGCCGACCGACCAGGCGTGGCACGTGCAGAACTTGATCAACAACCTCTTGATCCAGGTGACGACCGACGGCGAGGAAGGCCGGCAGGCGTTCAACACCAAGCGCAAGCCGAACTTCACCGGCGCGCTGCGCCAACGCGGCGAGGCGTGGCCGGAGCCGTCGGACGAAGACGCCGAACGCCTCGACGAGATCTACCGCAGCGGCGAGTTTTAGGCCCGTCTGTGGGGCTCTGGGTTCCGGGTTCGCCGCGTTGCGGCGACCCGGAATGACGAGGGGGTTACAGCGCCGCCGCCCCAGCTGCCGCGCAGTCTTCGTCTTCCTGCGAGGTGCCGCCGCCGACGCCGACTGCGCCGACGAGGTTGCCGTTGCGGAAGAGCGGCACCGCGCCCTGGCCCATGATCATGTGGCCGCCCTCGGCCGCGGCGATGCCGCGCGGGGTCGGCTGGTCGGCGCGCTCCTGCATGACGCCCGACGGCCGCGCGAACGCCGCCGAGGCGACCGCCTTGCCCTGGCTGCCATAGACGCCGGCGAAAAACGCACCGTCCATGCGCTGGAACGCGACCAGCCGGCCGCCATCGTCGACCACCGCGGCGCTGACCTTGATGTTCAGCTCCTCGGCCTTTTTCAGCGTCGCGCGCAGCACGCGGTTGGCCTGGTTCAAGGAAATGCTCGCCATATCGTTTCCCCTCGGTTGGTCGGCTCGTTAGCCAAAAGCGCCTGCTTTGCGCAGGGCGGTGATCTCGTCGGACGGCAGGCCGAGCACGTCGCGCAATACCGCATCAGTATCCGCGCCGAGCGCCGGGGCCGGGCCGCTCGCCCGGCCGAAGCCGGCACGCCACGGCAGGCTCGGCAGCACGCCGTCGCCATGCGGCTCCCAGAAACCGCGGGCGCGCAGATGCAGGCTGGCGACGAGCTCGGCGGAATCGGCGAGTGGCGCGGCCGGGATCTCGGCCGCGTGCAGTTCGGCGAACGCCTCGGCGGCGCTGCGGCGCGACGCCCATCCGGAGAGCACGCCATCGATGCCGGCGCGGCGCTCGGTGCGCTGGCGCAGGCCCCATTCGGCGAGATGCGCCATCGCCGGGATCGCGGCGCACAGCCGGTGCCACTCGGCCTCGCGGGTGACCGAGAGGGCGATCCACTCGTCGTCGCCGGCGCAGCGATAGGCGCCGTGCGGCGCGAAGCGGACCGAGCGGCTGCCTTGCGGCTTGGGCGGGTCGCCGAGCTGGGTCGCCAGCAGCGGCTCGGCCATTGTCCACAGCAGCGCCTCGATCATCGAGAAATCGACGCGCGCGACCCCGCCGCCGTGCCGGCGCTGCCACAGCGCGGCGGCAGTGACAAAGGCGAGCATCAGCCCGCACATCGGGTCGAGCCAGGCAAACCCGACGCGCGGCGGGATGCCGGGATGGCGGTTGAGCCCGGCGAACCCGGCATAGCATTGCAGCAGCGTGCCATAGGCGACCGCGTGCGACTCCGGACCGGTGCGCCCGAGTCCAGAGGCCGAGACGTAGACAAGGCCGGGATTGACCGCGCGCAGCGCCTCGGCGCCGAGGCCGAGCCGGTCCATGACCCCGGTCGCGAAATTCTCGATCAGCACGTCGCATTTGGCGGCGAGCGCGCGCGCCACGGCGGCGGCCTGCCGCGTCTTGAGATCCAGAACGATGCCGTGCTTGCCCTGGCCGAGCACGGTGTGCAGCTCTGAGGCGCGGCCGGGGTCGCCGCGACCGGGCGCCTCGACCTTGATCACCTCTGCGCCCATCGCGGCGAGGTAGCGGGTCGTCGTCGGGCCGGCGATGACCCAGCTGAAATCGAGCACGCGGATGCCGCTGAGCGGCAGCGGGCCGGCAGGGTTGTCGGCGGTGGCCGGCGGACGCGACGCGACTGTAAGGCCGAATGGCGGGCCCGGTGCCTTGACCGCCTCATCCGCGATGCCGAGCACGCGGTAGAAATGGCGATGGGCAAGCTGGGGTGAGCGCAGTTGCTCGGCCGGCTCGCGCAGCGGAAAGCTCGGGACGTGCGCCTCCTGGGCGCGGTCGGCAATCCACTGTTTGTCTTTGTGCCGGCTCCATTCCGACATCAGCGCGTGCAGCGCATCCCAGTTGGCGACGCGGTCGGGCTTGGTCGCAAAGCGCGGGTCGCTTCCCCAATCCGGGTTGCCCATCACGCCGAGCCAGGCGGCCCACTGCCGCTCCTCGCGCGGCGAGATCGCGGCATAACCGTCAAGTGTCGGCAGGATGCAGACCGTGGCGCCGTTGCCATCGCCGGCACGCCTGCGCGGCCGGCTCGGCTTGCCGAGCCCGGCGCGGGCGAGCTCGGTCATCGCCATCGTCGCCAGCGCCTCTTCGATCGACACGTCGATCATCGCAGGCGCCGCGCCAAAGACGGCATGCATCGCGGCGCAGGCCGCGGCGATGCCGCCGATAAACGCGGATTGCTCGCCGACCGGGCGGATCGGCGCTTCGGCGAGGTCATCCACCTGGCCGGTCAGCAAATGCGCGATGCCGCTCGAATAGAACAGGGTCAGATCGCTGGCCGGATTGTCTGCCTTGGGGCCGGTCTGGCCGAACGGCGAAATCAGTGCGATCGCGGCAAGCGGGTTGCGGCGTCGCAGGCTTTCGATGTCATGGCCGCGTTTGCGCAGGGCGCGCGGCCCGCCCTCGGCGACGATCAGGCCCGCGCTTTCGACCGCGGCATCAAGATCGGTCTCCAACGCCTTGCCGTGGTTCAGGTATTCGGTGAGGGGGGTCGATTTGTCGGGGGCGAGGCAGGCGACGGTCGCGCCGATATCGGCGAAGAGCCGCCCGCACACGGCGGCGGCGAGCCCGTCGCCAAGCTGGGCGACGCGAAGGCCGCGGAGCAGCGTCATCGCAGCGGTTCCGGTGCGAGGGCGCGGATCGCCGCTTCGAACACGGCTTTCGCGCCCGGGCCGCGGGCAAACGGGCTGAGAATCGGCAGGTCGATGCCGGAATCGCGGTAGGCGTCAAGGCGCTCGCGGCATTGCGCCGGGGTACCCGCGAGGCTGGTGGCGTCGATCAGCGCATCGCTGGTCGCGCGCTCCGCCGCTTCGCGGTCGCCGCGCGCCCAGGCCGCGGCAATCGCCGCTGCCTCCTCGGGAAACCCGTGCTCGGCCATCAGCCGGTTGTAGCGCGGGAAGAACCCGGCATAGAACGCGAGGCCCGGGCGCAGCGCCGCGAGCGCGGCCGATTTGCTGTCGGCAACGACGGTCGGCAATAGCGTGACCACCGCGACGGCGGCCGGATCGCGGCCGGCTTTCGCGGCGCCCTCGGCGAGCTGTCGCCGCACGATCGCGGCGGTGTCGACGGTGCTGCGGGTCAGGATGATGCCGTCGGCGATCTCGCCGCACAACGCGACCATCTTCGGGAACACCGCCGAGACGTAGATCGGCGGCGGCGGGCGCACCGGGTTGAACCACAGGTCGAAATTGCCGATGCGAAGGGTCTCGCCGGCGAAATCGACCCGCCCGTCGCGCAGCAAGGCGCGGATTGCCACGACGGTTTCGCGCGTGCGGGTCAGCGGCTTTGCATAGGGCACGCCGTGCTCGCCTTCGACCTGGACCTTGTGGCTCGATCCGACGCCGAGCACGAACCGACCGCCGGACAAATCGTCGACCGTCGCCGCCGCCATCGCAATCGTTGGCGCGGTGCGGACAAAGACGCTGGTGATGCCGGTGCCGAGCCGGATGCGCGAGGTCTGCACCGCGGCGGCGGCGAGAATCGCGAACTGGTCGCCGCCGTGCCCCTCGGCGACCCAGGCCGAGTCATAGCCGCATGCCTCGGCGAGCCCGATCAGCCCGGCGATCTCGGCCGGGGTCGGGCCGCCGGAAAAGGCGATGCCGAGCGGGGCCATCGCGCGGCCTACAGCACCTTGCGGCCGCGCAGCCGGGCGAGGTCATCCGGGCTCACGCCGAGCGCGCCGAAAACCTCGTCGTTATGTTGGCCGAGTCGCGGCGCGACCGTGCGCACGCCGATGTCGTCGCCGATGCGGATCGGGGTGCGGATGTGCTCGACGGTGCCGAGTTCGGGGTCGCGCGCGGTCTGGATCACCGCGCGGTGCCGCACCTGCGGATCGGCGAACATCTGCGCGTAATTGTAGACCGGGCCGCACGGCACGCCGGCGGCTTCGAGCAGCGAAACCCAATGGTCGGTCGGTGCCGTGGCAAACACCGCCTCCATGGTCGATTCGAGCGCCGGGCGGTGTTTCATGCGCGCCTGGCCGGTCGCAAAGCGCGGGTCTTCGGCCCATTCGGGGTGGTCGAGCGCGGCGGCGCAGCGCCGCCAGATCGACTGGTCGCCGGCGCCGATCATCAGATAGCCGTCTTGGGTTTGCATGCGCTGGTAGGGCGCGTTCTGGCGGTGGCGCGAGCCTTCACGCACCGGCTCCTTGTGGTCGGCGAGCCAGCCGGCGCTGGTCCACGAGCTGTAGCCGATCGCGGTTTCGAGGAGCGAGCATTCGACGAGGCGGCCCACGCCAGTGCGCTGGCGCTCGTAGAGCGCGGCGAGGATGCCCTGCACCGCCCACATGCCGGTGCCGAGATCGCAGATCGGCAATCCGACCGAGGTCGGCGGCCCGTCGGGCTCGCCGGTGACGTGCATGATCCCGCCCATGCCCTGCGCGATCAGGTCGAACCCGCCGCGCCCGGCATAGGGCCCGTCATAGCCGAGGCCGGATAGCTGGGCATAGATCAGCCGCGGGTAGAGCGGGTGCAGCGCTTCCCAGCCGAGGCCGGCACGCGGCATCACGGTCGGCCGGTAGTTTTCGATCAGTATGTCGACACCGGAAACGAGCTTGAGGAACAGGGATTTGCCCTCGGGGTCCTTGTAGTCGAGGGTGATGCCCTTCTTGTTGCGGTTGATGTAGCGGAAATACGGATTGCGCTCGCTGCCGTCGCCCATCGCGCGCGACGAATCGCCTTTGCCAGGGCGCTCGAGCTTGATCACCTCGGCGCCCATGTCGGCGAGGATCATCGTGCAGAACGGCCCCGCCATGTGCTCGGTCAGATCGAGCACCTTGAGGCCTTGCAAGGGACCGGTGTCAGTCATCGCTCATTCCGCGGCCGGGTCGAGGGTCGGCAGGCGATAGCGGTCGGCCGGGTCGTCCCAGCCTTTGAAGCTGGGCTTGCGCTTTTCGGCGAACGCGGCGCGGCTCTCCATCAGGTCGCTCTTGGCGCCGTGCTCGTGGAGCGCCGCGGCGAGGCGCTGCTGCGCCGGGGTCGGTTCGGGGCGCATCTGGCGCATCATGTGCACGGTGTTGACGCGCGAGGCCGGCGGCAGCGTCAGCAGGTGCTCGGCCATCTTCATCGCCTCGGGAATCAACTGGTCGGGATCGACCAGCCGGTTGATGAAGCCGATGTCGTAAAAACGCTCGGCGGTGAAGCGGAAGCCGAGCGCCATCTCCATCGCGATCGGATAGGGCACGTTGGCAAGGTGGCCGTGGTTGTAGCCGCCGAGCAGCCAGCGCTTGGCCTCCGACACCTCGAAGACCGCTCCCTTGGCCGCGACCCGCAGGTCGGTGCGCTCGACCAGCATGAAGCCACCGCCCATCGCATAGCCATTGATCGCGGCGATCACCGGCTTTTCGAGCGCGCCCGACATGAACGGATCGTCGATCGTCGGGCGGCGCCCGCCCGGGGCGCCGTCGGCGAGCGATTGCTTCATGTCTTCGCCCGCGCAGAAGCCGCGCCCGGTGCCGGTGAAGATCGCGACCTCAAGGTTGTCGCTGCGGCGGAATTCGCTCCAGGTTTCGGCGAGCAGCTCGCGCATCTCGAAGTTGAGCGCGTTGAGGCTCTCCGGGCGGTTCATCCGCACGATCAGGATCTGGCCGTGGGTTTCGGTTTCGACGACCGGCATGGCTGGGTTCTCCGTAATTCGGTTATTCGGCGGCGAGGTGGGCTTCGCGGCGGCGGAACAGTTCGTCGTCGGCATAGCCCATCGTTTCCGGGCGCCCGCGGCCGAGCATGACCTGGAAATACACTGGTTCGAGGCTGTCGTTCTGGTAGCCGTGGATCACGCCCGGCGGGCAGGCGATGCACTCCCACGGGCCGAGGCGGCGGGTTTCGCGGTTTCCGGCCTCGTTCTCGACAAACACGGTGAGATAGCCCTGGAGGACGAAGAACACCTCTTCGACCTCGTGTGTGTGCGCGGCATTGCCCTGGCCTGGCGGCACGAACATGACGCTGAGGGTGAAGGCGCGCGCCGGGATTACGCTCGGGTCATCGTGCTTGCCCGATCCGCCGGCGCCGATGAAGCGGTGCTGGGCGCGGCGGTAGCCCTCGATCTTGGCGTCCTCGAAGGCTTCCCAATCGGGCACCTTGTCGCGAAAGCGGCCGATATAGCGCCGGGCGATCTCGGCCGGCGGCAGCGCGGCGATCTCGGGCGGCATCGCGTGCCGGGCGGTGGGCATGGCGCATCCTTTCCGGGCGACCCAGGAACGATGCGATGCAAGCCCCGGCGGCGGCGGCTGTCAACCATGCCGCGGGCGAGGCCGTGCAGCCGTGCCTAGCGGAACCACTCCTGCCGGCGGTCGGCGAAGACCCAGCCGTGGTCGAGATCGCGCTGGGTGGCCATCGCGTTTGCCTTCATGCCGAAAAACAGGCTCGCCGCAATGGCGATCGCCGACGTCCAGACATCAAGGCTCGCCGCCCTGTGGCCGGGAATCCATCCGACGACAAAGGCGGTGATATCGAAGACCAGCACGGAAGCGCCCCAGACGTGCAGCCCGCGCCTGAATAGCGGCGCCCCGAGCACGCCGCCGAAAAAGCACGACCAGCTCCAGCCTTCGTCGTGCACCCTGATTTCGCCGGTGACCGGGTGTCGCAGCGTCACGCTCATGATGCGGCCTTGGGTCTGCCCGCAGTGCTTTAGGCCGCTCCGCTTAACAATCCGCTAAGGAGTGCGCCCTCCCTTGCGCCAACGCCGGTTGACAGCAGGCGAGCGGGGCGCCGATGGTTTACCGTCCTGGGAGGAGTGGTGCGATGGCGTTTGATCTGTTGGTCAAGAACGGCACGGTGGTCGACGGATCAGGGATGCCGCGGTTTCGCGCCGATGTCGGCGTCAAGGGCGGCCGGATCGTCGAGATCGGGCGCATCCGCGCGCCGGCAGAGCGGGTGATCGACGCCGAGGGAATGATCGTCGCGCCCGGGTTTATCGACGGCCACACGCATATGGACGCACAGGTGGCGTGGGACCCGCTGGGCAGCTGCTCGTGCTGGCACGGCGTGACCAGCGTCGTGATGGGTAATTGCGGGTTCGCGCTGGCGCCATGCAAGCCGCAGGACCGCGAATGGTTCGCGCGCTGCCTGACCGCGGTCGAGGATATCCCGACCGAGGCGATGATGGCCGGGATCGACTGGACCTGGGAAACCTTTCCGGAATACCTCGCCACTGTCGAAGGTCTGCCGAAGGGCCTCAATTACGGCATGTATATCGGCCATTCGGCGCTGCGCATGTACGCGATGGGCGCGCGGCGCGGGCTCGAGGAGACCGCGAACGAGGACGATCTGCGCCGCATGGAAGCCGCGCTGAGCGAGGCGCTGAAGGTCGGCGCGATGGGGTTTTCGACGTCGCGCGCGACAACCCATGTGACGCCGGACGGCACGCCGGTCGCCAGCCGCATCGCCGAGTGGAGCGAGATCGAGCGGCTGGTCGGCGCGATGGGCGCGCTCGACGCCGGCATCTTTCAGGTCGGGCCCGACATCTCAGGCGGTGAGGCGCAAAGGGCTTGCCTCGAAAAGCTGCGCCAGATCGCGCTCGCCAGCGGCCGGCCGGTGATGTTCGGGATGCTGGCGACGCGGCAGGGGATCGACCCCAACCCGTGGGATTTCCAGACCCGCTTCATGGACGAGACCGTGGCGCTGGGTGGCCGCATGTACGGCCAGGCGACGACGCGGTCGATCAACGCGGTGTTCTCGCTGCGCTCGTACCTGCCGTTTGACGTGCTGCCGGGGTGGCAGGCGGTGCGCGCGCTGCCGCTCGACGAGCAGAAGCGCCGGCTCGCCGACCCCGAAGTGCGGGCGCGGCTGATCGCCGAAGAGGCGACGATGAGGCCGCGCGACCGCGAACTGCAGGGCGGCGGCTCTGCGACCACCGACCCGCGCAAGCCGGATTACGACAATTTGTTTCCGATGCTGAGCGTCGATTGGGACGATCCGTCGGTCGGCGACCTCGCGCGGCGGCACGGCAAGCACCCGGTCGAGGTGATCCTCGACCTCGCGCTGGAAAACGACAACCGCATGTTCGTGCAGCCGATCGTCAACGAGCGGCCGGCCGACGTGCTGAACCTGCTGAAGCACCCGCGCACGCTGGCGACGTTCTCGGATTCCGGCGCGCATGTGTGCCAGGAAATGGGGTCGTCGCTGCAGACCCACCTGCTGAGCTATTGGGTGCGCGGCAAGGAGCGGTTCACGCTCGAGGAAGCGGTGCGGATGCTGACCTTCGACAATGCCTCGGCCTGGGAATTGCCGGATCGCGGGCTGATCCGCCCCGGCTATGCCGCCGACCTCGTCGTGTTCGACGAGGCGCGGATCAAGCCGCAGCTGCCGACCGTCGAGACCGACCTGCCGGGCGGGGCGCGGCGGCTGGTGCAGAAGGCCGACGGGATCGCCGCGACGGTCGTCAACGGCACCGTCGCGATCGAGAACGGGCAGGCGACCGGCGAGCACGGCGGGCAGGTGCTGAAGGGCCGCCTCGCGGCGGCGTAGGCGAGGGAGGCGGCGTGATGACCGGCCGGGTGGTCATGTCGGCGATCGCGTCGCACTCGCCGCGCATCGGGATCGAGGCGACGGCGCCCGATTTCCTGCACGGGGTGATCGCCGGCGAATACGCGCTCGGGCGTGCGATCCAGGCGCTTGAACCCGATGTGATCGTTTTGCAATCAGCGCATTGGGTGACGACGTTCACCTGGTATGCGACCTGCCAGCCGCGCCATCACGGCAGCTGCGTGTCCGACGAACTGCCCGATCTGATCCCGGGCGTGCCGTATGACCGGCCGGGCGACCCGGAGTTCGGCGCGACGCTGGTTGACGCGATCCGGGCGCAGGGGCTGCTCGCCGGGCGCAACGAGACGCCGCACTACAAATGGGATTACGGCACGTTCGTGCCGCTGCAATATCTCGACCCGGCGCAGCGCATCCCGGTGGTGACGATGGGCACCTGCATCCTCGCCGATCTCGACGAATGCTACCGGATCGGCGTCGCGGTGCGCGAGGCGGCAGCCAGCTCGGGGAAGTCGGTGGTGTTTGTCGCGAGCAGCGCGCTGTCGCACAGACTGGTGCGCAACCCGGCGGCCTGGCCGACACCCGAGCACCAGGCGCTCGACCAGCGGTTTATCGGGCTCTTGCACGACGGCGACACCGGCGCCGCACGGCGCATGCTCGACGGCTATGCCAAAGAGACGCTGGTCGAGATGGGCGGGCGCAACATCGCCAGCGCGCTCGGCGCGCTAGACGGCGTGCCGGCGGCGCAACTGAGCGGCCGGCAATACGGCGAATACGGCCCGTCCTCGGGGGCGGGGCATACGAATTTCGGGATTGCAGTGCAGTAGTCGGCCGCGCGGTTTCTTGGAGCAGCGGACGTCGCTCTCGACCCCGCTTGCGGCGATGAGGGTTTTGCCGCGAAACCGGACATCAGAGCCTTATAGCGGCTCCCAGGCCGCGCGGTGCGTTTGGCCAGTGTAACAACACCCTTCCGGCTCAGCCCCGCATACCGTCAGGGTTCTACTGCATAATCCACTGCAGTTCCGCGGCGATTTGGCTATGGTGCCCGCTTCCCCCGATCACAATGCACGGTTCGCGGCGTCCTGGGCCTCGCGGCCTGAAACCAACGGAGTGCGGCAGCGACCGCTTTGGCGGAGGCATTGTAGAATGGCCTTGTCCCTGGTCGAACCTATCGAGGAGACGACGCAGAGTTGACAACCGATACTCACAACGAGCCGTCTGACGGCCAGACGGATGAAAGCAGCAGTCGGCAGCGCCAAGTCAAGCCTCACCGAAGGCCGCCCGGTCTAGTTCTCGCAGCTTTCCTGATGACCATGTCGTCGTCCTTTGGACAGACCTATTTCATCGGTATCTTCGCCCCGCAGCTAAAACACGTGCTCGGTCTCACCGATGGCGGCTTTGGCGGATTCTACATGGGCGCGACGCTAGCGAGCGCTTGCGTTCTGACATGGGCCGGTCGGATTGCCGACCATTTCCGCATAAGGGGGCTTGCGGTCTGCGTGTTGGGCGGGCTCGGGGCGACCTGTATGGCGATGGCAGGCATCTCGTCGGCGTGGCTGCTGTTGCCGATCTTTTTCTGCCTGCGCCTTTTCGGGCAGGGCTTCTTGGGGCACCTGTCCCTGACAGGAGTTGCACGGTGGTACGCCGCGCGCCGCGGCCGGATGATCTCTTTCGCGGTTCTTGGGTTCCAAGTGAGCCAGGCGACCATGCCGATCGCCGCCGTCATGCTCAACAATGCCCTCGGGTGGCGAAACACCTGGGTCGCGGCGGCGTTGTTGCTCTTTCTCGTGGCAATCCCACTGGTGCTACTGTTGATGCGGCATGAGCCGCGTCATGATGAGAAACCGGACGCCGCCGGCGCGGCTGAGAGTCTGCAACGGGACTGGACCCGCGCCGAAGTGATCCGAACGCCGGCCTTCTTCGCGGTGCTTTTGGGCACGGTCGCCTCATCGTTTGTCTCGACCGCCGTTTTCTTCAATCAGGCGAACCTGGTAGCCGAAAAGGGATGGACCCTGGCATGGTTCACGGCTTGGTTTCCCGCCTACGCCGCAACCAGTTTCGTGACGGCCCTGCTAACCGGCTGGCTGGTCGATCGCTTCGATGCGCGGCAGCTCTTGCCGCTGTTCCTGTTGCCGCTCGCCGCCGGGGTATTGGTGCTGGGACTGGTCGGCTCTCCTCTCGCCGTGCCGGCATTCATGGTGCTGGGGGCCGTGACAAACGGGAGCGGCGCAACGCTTCTGGCCACCCTCTGGGCGGAGCTTTTCGGGACGCGGCACCTGGGCGCAATCCGCTCGATTGCCGCAGCGGCGCAGGTCCTGGCGTCGGCGCTGGGGCCGGGCGTGGCAGGGGTGCTGCTTGATCTGGGGGTTCGTCTTGAGCATCAATTCATCGGCATGGCGCTGTATACGCTGGCCGCTTGCCTCTGGCTGAAGCTTCTGGTGCCGCAGTTAGATCGGTTGGGGACAAACCTGAGGGGAGTGGAGCTAAAAGAAGGATAAGTGCATGGCGGAGCATGATATCGAGAACGTTCGGGAGCGGCTGATCGGACAACGCTCCGAGCTACTGCGGCTTGCGGCCGCGACGGAGAGTTCCCGGCAGCCGGTCCAGCTCGATCAGACTACGGTGGGCCGTGTGTCGCGCATGGATGCCGTTCAACAGCAAGCGATGGCGCTGGAAGCGGAGCGCCGTCGCGGCCTGGAATTGAGGCGGATCGAGGCGGCTCTGCGGCGGATCGAAAAGGGAGAGTATGGGATTTGCGTGAGCTGCGGCGAGGAGATCGCGCCGAAGCGGCTCGATCTCGACCCAACGGTGCCGACCTGCGTCAAGTGCGCCCGATCGGCCGAGGCCTGAGCGGGCACGCAAAACGAGCCCCAAACCCGCGTACAGCCCCTTTCCAAATTACCGGATCAGGGCAAGAGCGGTCAGCCACTTGAGATTGTCGGCGCGACCAGCTCCCTAGCCGACCAGCGGCCGCACGTCCTCTGCCAAAATCTGCAGTTGCTCGAGCGCGAGGCTGTTGGGCATGCCGGGCCAGTGGACCGAGGCGACGAGGTGGTTGACGCCGAGGCGTTGGTTTAGCCGGTTGAGCTGGTCGGCTACCTCGGCGGGCGAGCCGAGCAGGAAGCGGTCTTCCAGCAATTCGTTGAATTCGTGGTCGAAATCGTCGCCCGCGGGCATCACCTTGTCCTGCCCCCAGGCGCGATAGGCGCGGTATTTTTCTTCGAGGTAGGGCTGCGCGAGGCGGATCGCCTCGGCGCGGCTTTTGGCGACAAACACCTCGCGGCGCATCGGCACCTCTTGCGGGAACGGTTTGCCGCAAGCGTCGAGCGCGCGCTTGTAGAGGTCCATCTGGCGCTCGATGGTCGCCAGCGTGTTGTGCGGGTTGATGTACCAGCAATCGCCGATGCGTGCGGCGCGCTCGATCGCGACATCGGCGTTGGCGCCGATCCAGATCGGCGGCATCGGCTGCTGCAGCGGTTTGACCGGGCAGGTCGCGCGGTCGAGCGTGAAATGCGTGCCCGCCATGTCGACGAATTCCTCGGTCCACAGG
>DATLRD010000017.1:0-22259 GCA_035534855.1 Allostellaceae bacterium
CGCCCTGCATACCGCCACCGCCGCCTGCGGCTCGCTGATCATCGCGCTGGCGCTGATGGAAGGCCGGCTCGACGCCGACGCGGCCTTTGCCGTCTCGCAGCTCGACGAGACCTATCAGATCGAGGCGTGGGGCGAAGACGAGGAAGCGATGCGCCGGCGCGAGGCGCTCGCCGCCGACATCGCGGCGACGGCGCAGTTTCTCGAACTGCTGGCGGCGTAGTCGCCTTGCATGCGCCGCGGTGGTAAACTAAGTCTATTAGACCAAGTTCAAGATCGTACCAATGCGAACCGTCAACATCCACGAAGCCAAAACCCACCTATCGCGCCTCGTCGATCGCGCGGCACAGGGCGAACCGTTCATCATCGCCAAATCGGGCAAGCCGCTGGTCAAGGTCGTGCCACTCGACGCGCCAGAAAAGGGTGAAGTGCGACGGTTCGATTTCCTCGCCGGGAGGATTTCGATCCCCGACGACTTCGATACGATGTGCGCCGAGGAAATCGAAGAGATGTTTTACGGCAAACCGTGAGGCTTTTGCTCGATACGCATGTGCTGGTGTGGACGATCTCGGACTCGAGGCGTCTATCGGTGGCGGCACGGAAGCTGCTCGGCGATCCGGACAATGAGCTGCTCTGCAGCGTCGTCAGCTTGTGGGAGCTCGCGATAAAGTACAGCCTTCGGCCTGCCGAGATAATACTCGACCCTCGCTTATTGCGCCGCGAGCTGCTCGACAACGGGTTTATCGAGCTCGACGTCACGGGCGAGCACGCCGTTGCGATCGGCCAACTCCCGCCATTGCACAAAGACCCGTTCGACCGCCTGCTGGTCGCCCAAAGCCTCGTCGAGGGCATCACCCTGGTGACGGCCGACCCAAGGGTGGCGCAATACCCCGGGCCGGTTCGTCGCATCTGATCCCGCGGCCTACGCCCCCGCCTTGGTTTCCTCGCCGTAGTCCTTGAACGCCTTCGAGGCGACCTGCAGCGCCTCGCGGATCATCGGCACGCCGATATAGCCCGACAGGTGCAAGAGCGCCTCGGTCAGCTCCTCCTCGGTCCAGCCCTGGCGCAGCGCAAACCGGATGTGCAGCCCCAGTTCCGGCTCGCGCCCGGTGCAGGTGTCCGAGATGACGCAGATCAGCGCCCTTGTCTTGATGTCGAGCCCGGGCCGGGTCCACAGCGCGCCAAACACGGTCTCGGTCGCCACGTCGATGAATTTCTTCATCACCGGATCGCTGTAGAGGCCCTTGGCCGAAGCCTCGACCGCGGCGTCGCCCATCAGCTGGCGCCGCATCTCCGCGCCTTTCTTGTAGAGTTCGCTTTCGGCCATCATCCCCTCGCGGTTTGCCCTGGTTGCGAGACGCCATCTTGCCGCGCCACCCCGCACGTGGATAGCCGCAACGCTGGTCTTGGCGCGCGCTTTGGTGCTAATTCGGCGCGATGAACGACATCATTGCCCGGCTCGACGCGATGCGCGCAGCCGCCCGCGCCGGTGGCGGCGCCCGGCGCATCAAGGCCCAGCATGAAAAGGGGAAACTGACCGCGCGCGAGCGGCTCGAAATCCTGCTCGACCCTGATTCCTTCGAGGAATGGGACATGTTTGTCGAGCACCGCAGCCACGATTTCGGCATCGACAAGCAGCGGGTGCCGGGCGACGGCGTCGTCACCGGCTATGGCGCAATCAACGGCAAGCTGGTCTTTGTCTTCAGCCAGGATTTCACGGTGTTCGGCGGCTCGCTCAGCGAGGCGCACGCCGAAAAGATCTGCAAGGTGATGGACCAGGCGATCCAGGTCGGCGCGCCGGTCATCGGGCTCAACGATTCGGGCGGCGCCCGAATCCAGGAGGGTGTCGCTTCGCTCGCCGGCTATGCCGAGGTGTTCGAGCGCAATGTGCTCGCCTCGGGTGTCGTGCCGCAGATCTCGCTGATCATGGGCCCGTGCGCCGGCGGCGCGGTCTACTCGCCGGCGATGACCGACTTCATCTTCATGGTGAAGGATAGCTCGTATATGTTTGTTACCGGCCCGGAAGTGGTCAAGACCGTGACCCACGAGACGATTACCCAGGAAGAGTTGGGCGGCGCGGTCACCCACACCACCCGCTCGGGTGTCGCCGACCTCGCCTTTGAAAACGATGTCGAGGCGCTCTTGGAGTTGCGCCGGTTTGTCGATTTTCTGCCGTCGTCAAACCGCGCGCAGCCGCCGCCGCACCCCTGCGCCGACACCGCGGACCGCGCCGAGCCGTCGCTCGACACGCTGATCCCGGCCAACCCCAACAAGCCCTACGACATGAAGGAACTGATCGCGAAGGTGGTCGATCACGGCGACTTCTTCGAAATCCAACCCAATTACGCGCGCAACATCCTGATCGGGTTTGCCCGGATGGCGGGCGCGACGATCGGCATCGTCGCCAACCAGCCAATGGTGCTGGCCGGCTGTCTCGACATCGATAGCGCGCGTAAGGCAGCGCGCTTTGTGCGGTTCTGCGACTGCTTCAACATCCCGATCGTGACCTTTGTCGACGTGCCGGGGTTTCTGCCCGGCACCGCGCAGGAATACGGCGGGATCATCAAGCACGGCGCCAAGCTGCTCTACGCGTTTGCCGAGGCGACCGTGCCCAAGGTTACGCTGATCACCCGCAAGGCCTATGGCGGAGCGTATGACGTTATGAGTTCCAAACACTTGCGCGGCGACGTCAACTTTGCATGGCCATCGGCGGAGATCGCGGTGATGGGGCCGAAGGGCGCGGTCGAGATCATCTTCCGTTCCGATCTCGGCGACGCTGCCGCGATCGAGGCGCGCACCGAGGAATACCGCGAGAAGTTCGCCAACCCGTTTGTCGCCGCCAGCCGGGGGTTTATCGACGACGTAATCGCCCCGGCGACGACCCGCCGCCGCCTGTGCCGCGCGCTTGATATGCTGCGCAACAAACAGCTATCCAACCCGTGGAAAAAACACGACAATATTCCGTTGTGATGGCGTCCTATCCGCAATGTTCTGTAAAATCCTGATCGCCAATCGCGGCGAGATCGCCTGCCGCGTCATCCGGACGGCGCGACGCATGGGGATCGCCACGGTCGCAGTCTATTCCGAGGCCGATTCCGAGGCGCTGCACGTGCGCATGGCCGACGCGGCGGTGGCGATCGGTCCGGCCGCCGCGTCGGACAGCTATCTGCGTGCCGACCGCATCATCGCAGCCTGCAAGGAGACCGGGGCCGAGGCGGTGCATCCCGGCTATGGCTTCCTGTCGGAGCGGGCCGGGTTCGCATCGGCGCTGGCCGAGGCCGGCATCGGGTTTATCGGCCCGACGCCCGAGGCGATCGCGGCGATGGGCGACAAGATTGAATCGAAAAAGCTCGCCGCGGCGGCCGGCGTCTCGACCGTGCCCGGCCATCTCGGCATCATCGCCGACGCGGACGAGGCGGCGCGCATCGCCCACGGCATCGGCTACCCGGTGATGATCAAGGCGTCGGCCGGCGGCGGCGGCAAGGGCATGCGCATCGCCCACGACGACGCCGAGCTGCGCGAGGGATTTTCCGGGGCTCAACACGAAGCCAAGTCGAGCTTTGGCGACGACCGGGTGTTTCTCGAAAAATACATCGAGGAGCCGCGCCACATCGAAATCCAGGTGCTCGGCGACGCGCACGGCAACATCGTCCATCTCGGCGAGCGCGAATGCTCGATCCAGCGCCGCCACCAGAAGGTCATCGAAGAGGCGCCGAGCGCGTTTCTGGACGCCGAGACCCGCGCCGCGATGGGCGCGCAGGCAGTGGCGCTGGCCCGCGCCGTCGGCTACCGCTCCGCCGGGACGGTCGAATTCATCGTCGATCGCAACCGACGCTTCTATTTCCTTGAAATGAATACAAGGTTACAGGTCGAACACCCGGTCACCGAGATGGTCACCGGCCTCGACCTCGTCGAATGGATGATCCGCATCGCCGCCGGCGAGCGGCTGCCGTTTCGCCAGGAAGACCTCGGGCATAGCGGCTGGGCGATCGAGGCGCGGGTTTATGCCGAAGACCCGGAGCGCGGTTTTCTGCCATCGATCGGCCGCCTGGTGCGCTATGTGCCGCCGACCGGCGACGGGGTGCGGGTCGATACCGGCGTCACCGAGGGTGCCGAGATCACACTGTATTACGACCCGATGATCGCCAAGCTGGCGGTCCACGCCGAAAGCCGCGCCGCAGCGATCGAGCGGCTGTGCGGCGCGCTCGACGGGTTCTACGTCGCCGGGCTGCGGCACAACATCGCGTTTCTCGCAGCGATCGCCGCCAGCCCGCGCTTTGCCGCCGGCGCGTTGTCGACCGATTTCATCGCCGAGGAATTTCCCGGCGGGTTCGCGCCGCCGGCCGAATTTGTCGCCGCCGACCGCACCCTGCTGATCGCCGCCGCGCTCGCGGACGCCGCAACCCAGCGCCCGACGGGTGACCGCGTCGTGCTGCTGGACGGCACGCCGCACCCGGTGTCGCTGCGCGCCGACGGGATCGGCTATCTCGTCGATTGCGCCGGCGAGACGTGCCGCGCGGCGAGCGCCTGGCAGCCCGGGCAGAACCTGCTGCACCTCGATCTCGACGGCCGTCCGGCGATCGTGCAGATCGAGATGCTGCCGGCGCGCGCCTTCCGGCTGGCGCATCGCGGGGTGGTGCGCCGGGCCCAGGTGCTGCCGCCGCGCACCGCCGAATTGCTGCTGACGATGCCAAAGAAAAAGCCGGCCGATACCTCGCGGCTGGTGCTGTCGCCGATGCCGGGTCTGCTGGCGGCGCTCGTCGTCGGCGAAGGCCAGGAGGTCAAGGCCGGCGAGCCGCTGGCGATCGTCGAGGCGATGAAGATGGAAAACGTATTGCGCGCCGAGCGCGACGGCCGCATCGCCAAATTGTGCGCCCAAATCGGCGATAGCCTCAGCGTCGACCAGGTGATTCTGGAATTTGAATAGGGAATTCGGACAAGGAGGGACGATGAGCACGGTCCGGCTGCGCATCACCGGGCGGGTGCAGGGCGTCGGGTATCGCGCCTGGGCGGTGCACGAGGCGTCCCGCCTCGGCGTTTCGGGCTGGGTATGCAACCGCCGCGACGGCAGCGTCGAGGCGGTGGTTACCGGCGATGAAGACAGGGTCGCGGCGATGATCGCGGCCTGCCGCGACGGCCCCTATGCGGCGCGCGTCGCTGCGGTCTCGACCGAGGAAGCGCGCGACGACGGCAGCACCGGGTTTACCGCGCGGCCGACGGTGTAGCTACGCCGCTTCGTCGTCCTTGGTCTGGACCGGGCCAGAATCCTGGCCCTTGGCGGAGATGTCGCGGTCGACCAGTTCGATCACCGCCATCGCGGCGTTGTCGCCATAGCGAAACCCAGCCTTGATGATCCGGGTATAGCCGCCGTGCCGCGTCGCATAGCGCTGCGCCAGCGTGGTCAGCAGCTTGTCGGCCAGACCGCGATCCTGCAGCCGGGCGATCGCCTGACGCCTTGCGTGCAGCCCGCCGCGCTTGCCGAGCGTGATCAACCGCTCGACGATTGGCCGCAGATCCTTGGCCTTGGGCAGCGTCGTCTTGATCTGCTCGTGCTTGAGCAGCGCCGCGGCGAGGTTTTCGAACATCGCCGTGCGATGCGCCGAATCGCGGCTGAAGCTCCGTCCGTTCATGCGATGGCGCATCGTACTCTCCCGCTCCCCAACAATTGTCATGGCTGGGCGCGTCCCAGCCATCCACGTGGATGCCCGGCACAAGGCCGGGCATGACGGCAAATTTAACGCCCAGGTTTCGACAAAGCCCTCAATACGGCTCGTCGACGCGTTTCGCCAGCTCTTCGATGTTCTCCGGCGGCCAGGCCGGGATCTCCATTCCCAGATGGAGCCCCATGTTTGCCAACACTTCCTTGATTTCGTTCAAGGATTTTCGCCCGAAATTCGGCGTCCGGAGCATCTCGGCCTCGGTCTTCTGCACCAGATCGCCGATATACACGATGTTGTCGTTCTTCAGGCAGTTGGCCGAGCGCACCGACAGTTCAAGCTCGTCGACCTTGCGCAACAGGTTCTTGTTGACCGGCGGCTCGCCCGAAATCTCTTTCTCGGCAGCCAGCCGCGGCTCCTCGAAATTGATAAAGAGCTGAAGCTGGTCTTGCAGGATGCGCGCGGCATAAGCGACCGCGTCTTCCGGCGTCACCGCGCCGTTGGTCTCGACCCGCATCACCAGCTTGTCGTAGTCGGTGCGCTGCTGCACACGGGTGTTCTCGACCCGGTACGACACCTTGCGTACCGGGCTGAACAGCGCATCCACCGGAACGAGGCCGATCGGGGCGTCCTCCGGCCGATTGTCGGTCGCCGGCACATAGCCCTTGCCGTTCTCGACGGTCAGCTCCATCGAGATGCGGGCCGCGGTGTCGAGCGTGCAGATCACCAGGTCGGGATTGAGGATCTCGATGTCGTGCCCGGTCTCGATCGCGCCGGCCTTGACCTCGCCCGGCCCGGTCGCGCGCAGGCGCATCCGCTTTGGCCCCTCGCCATGCATGCGCAGCGCGATGCCCTTGACGTTGAGCACCACGTCGGTCACGTCTTCGAGTACGCCAGGCAGCGAGGAAAACTCGTGCAGTACGCCCTCGATCTGCATCGAGGTCACCGCCCCGCCCTGCAGTGACGACAGCAGCACGCGGCGCAGCGCGTTGCCGAGGGTCAGGCCGAAGCCGCGTTCGAGCGGCTCAGCAACGACCGTGGCGACCCGCGACGGGTCTTCGCCCGGCTCGACCGACAGCGCCTTGGGTTTGGTCAAATTCTGCCAGTTTCTCTGGATCACGGCGACCTCAGTCGGTGAAGGACAAGCATTAATGCAAATGCCGAACGGCGGCCGAGCCGCCGGTTACCCTGTCCGCCCGCAGCCCGCGTCGGGCGCGGCGACAGAACGCGCTATACCCTCCGCCGCTTGGGGGGGCGGCAGCCGTTATGCGGAATCGCGGTGACATCGCGTATGGACGTAATGGCGAACCCGACCGCTTGCAATGCGCGCAGGGCAGATTCGCGCCCGGAGCCGGGCCCTTTGACCTCGATGTCGAGGGTGCGCATGCCATGTTCCATGGCCTTGCGCCCGGCATCCTCGGCGGCGACCTGCGCCGCGTAGGGGGTCGATTTGCGCGACCCCTTGAAGCCCTGGCTGCCCGACGACGACCACGCGATCGCGTTGCCCTGGGCATCGGTGATCGTGATCATCGTGTTGTTGAACGTCGCGTTTACATGCGCCGTTCCAGAGGTGATGTTTTTACGCTCGCGCCGACGCAGGCGCGGCGCTGCCGCCGATTTCGCCATTTAGCTCTTCCGCAACCAGGCTGAGAGGGGTGAACCGTGCACTATTTCTTCTTGCCCGCAATCGGCCGCGCCGGGCCCTTGCGGGTCCGCGCATTGGTGTGCGTGCGTTGCCCGCGCACCGGCAGCCCTTTACGGTGCCGCAGGCCACGATAGCAGCCGAGATCCATCAGCCGCTTGATGTTCATCGCCACCTGGCGGCGCAGATCGCCCTCAACCGCGAAGTCGCGGTCGATCAGTTCGCGCACCCGCAGCACCTCGTCGTCGGTCAGCTCGTGGGCACGGCGATCGAGCGGGATGCCGACCTTGGTGCAGATCTCAAGCGCCTTCGAGCGGCCGATCCCGTGGATATAGGTCAGCGCGATCGGCACGCGCTTCTGGTTGGGGATATTGACGCCGGCAATTCGCGCCACAGCGCTCTCCTCGGATGCGGGCAATACGGATGGGTGCGGCGTTCTCGCCACACAGCCGGCCGATTATACGGAGAGTCGTCGCCCCGTCAACCGTGGTCCTATTCCGCAAAGGCGGTAAAGGCGGCGGCGAGCGCGGTCCTCTGGCTGCCGTCGGGCGACAGCGGCACGACGACCGGGCTGCGGATGCCGGCCGCCCGCCATGCCTCGATCCCGTCGCGTACTCTGGTGGCCGGGCCGCCGAGGGTGCAATCGTCGAGCCAGCGGTCGGTCAGATATTTGGGCACGTCGTCGGCGCGGCCTTCCGCCAGGGCCCGCTCGACCGCCGCCATCTCGTCGCCGTAGCCGGCTTCCTTCCAGTAGTTGCGGTAATTCGGCAGCAGCGCGTAGCCGACCATCGTGCGGCGCAGCGTCGCCCGCGCCTCGGCAAGGTCGTCGCAGATGCAGGTGCGGATGCGGTTGCCGAGGTAGAAACCGGGGTCGGCGCGCTTTGCCGGCGGCAGCACAGCCAGCGACTGCGCCATGTGCGAGCGGCTGCCGTTGGCGAAGACGAGGCCGTCGGCGATCTCGCCGGCAAGCGCGATCATCCGCTTGCGCAACGCCGCGAGGATCACCGGCGGCAACGGCCCCGACGCGGTGTGCGCCTTGTAGCGCTCGACAAAGCTGCGCGTGTCGCCGAGCGGCTTCCCCGGGGTCACCCCCATCCGCACATAGGCGGGCCCGTGCGCGATACCGATGCCGAAGCGAAAGCGGCCACCAGAGATTTCGTGCAGATAGGCCGCGCCCTGGGCAAACTCGTCGACGGTCTGGGCATAGATCGGCGCGATCGCGGTGGCAAACGCAATCCGGTCGGTCGCCATGCCGATGCCGAGGCACTGCGCCAGGTTGGCATACTGGCTCGACACCTGGATTTCGGCGAAGCCACGGCGCTCGATGTCGCGCGCCAAGTCGAGCGCGGCGCGGCGCTCGCCGGGCGCGGCGATCAGGTTGAGCCCCGGCAGCGCGCTCACAGCATATCCGCGACCGCGGCGCGGTAGCGGGTGATCGCGGCGAGGTGGTCGTCGATCGTGCGGCCCGCGATGCGCGTGTGGTGCGCGCTGGTATAGGTGGTGTGCGCGGTCACGTGGGTGACGCCGCACGCCTTCCAGAATCCGAGCTCGCGCCGCCAATCCTCTTCGCTGCCGGTCAGCGACACCCATACCTCGATCCCCATCCGGCCGGGATCGCGGCCGGCCTCGCGGGTCATCCGGCGCAATTTGTCGAACGCCGCGAGCGCCGCCTCGCCAGCCGGGTAGGCCAGCGGCATGAACCCGTCGCCGTATTTCGCCGTCCGGCGGAAGGTCGCCTCGGCATGCCCGCCAAACCACACCGGCACCCGGCCGCCGGGCGGCCGCGGGTTGATCCCGGCGTCGGGGATGTGGTGGAACTCGCCGGCATAGGTCACATGCGGCTCGGCCCACAGCGCCTGCATGACCCGCACCTGTTCTTCGGAGCGCTTGCCGCGGTTGTGGAAATCCTCGTTGAGGCCGGTGAACTCGACCTCGTTCCACCCGACCCCGATGCCGAGCCGGAACCGCCCGCCGCACAGCACCGCGAGCGAAGCGGCCTGCTTGGCGACCAGCGCCGCCTGGCGCTGCGCCAGAATCAAGACGCCGGTGACGAATTCGACGTGCCGGGTGCAGCCCGCAAGAAACCCGAACAGCACGAACGGGTCGTGATAGGCGTTGGCGGTGGTGCCGACCCGGAGCCCGCCGTGATCAGCCTCCGGATTGGCGCCGAGCACGTGGTCGGGCGCGAGCAGGTGCGCATAGCCCAGCCCTTCGGCGGCCTGCGCGTAGTCGCGCACCACCGCAGGGCCGGTGCCGATATCCTGCACCGGCAACGAGCATCCGAGCTGCATAGCGGGTCCCCTCGCCTGTCGATCGAGCGCAGCAAACGCCTAATCGCCGCCTACGGCAAGAGCGTGGACAGGATGTCGCCAACCGCCCAATCGGCGATCTCGCGCAGCACGCCGCTCATCTCGGCATGCGCCGGGTGGGTGCGAAACGCCCGCAGCGCCGCATCGTCGGAAAACACCGCCAATTCCACCAAGTGCCAGTTTTTGCGCTGGTCGAGGTTCCAGTCGACCTGCCAGTGAAGGATGCCGGCATCCCGCCCGCCGCAGCGTTCGGCGAGGGTCTGACAGGCCGAATACACCCAGTCGCGCTGCTCGGCGGTCGCCGCGGCGCGGAACGACACCAGCAGGACATGGACGAGAACCGGGTCACGCGGCGTGGAAATCATGCCCCCGAGGGTACACCCGGCGCGGGCGCGACGGCACCGGGCCGCGTGCCGCCGGCTCAGGCGCAGTCGAACAGCGCCATGAACCCGAAATCCATGTGCTGCTGCATATGGCAGTGAAACAGGCTGAGACCCGGCTGGTCGGCGGTAAAGTCCAGCGTCATCTCCTGGAAGCCGCCGAGCATCGCCACGTCCTTGACGATTCCGGCGGTCGGCTGGCCGGCGAGGCCGGTGATCTCAAAGCTGTGCCGGTGCAGGTGAACCGGATGAACGTCGTCGGTGCCGTTGCGCAGGTGCAGGCGATAGCGGCGTCCGCGGGTGAGCCGGAAGCGCGGTTCCATCGTTTCCATCGAGAACGGGACGCCGTTGATCGTGAACTCGTCGAACCCGTCGCGCCCGCCGACCCGCGCGGCGATCGCCATTTCGATCGTGTCGTCGGGCGGCGCCGCGCTCCCCGCCGGTTTGGCGAAGCGCCGGTAGTCCCAACGGAAATCGGGCGGCTTGCGCCATTGCGCCTCGCCCTTGCTGCCGGCGTATTCGACGACGATGCCCATGCCGCGGGTCCGGTCGTCGTCTATGACGTCGCCAAGCACCCATACCCCCGGCTGGTTCATCTCGACGATGGCCGAGACGCGCTCGGCGGTGCCAAGCCACAGCACCGGCACCTCGGCCGGAATCGGCACCGGATTGCCGTCGAGCGCCACCACCCGGAAGACGTGGCCGGGCAGAGCGAGGCTGCGGATTTCGCTGGCGCTGGCATTCAGCACATGAAGCATCACGCGTTCACCGGCCTTGACGCGGATCGGCTCACCGTGGCCGAGCATGCGGCCGTTAATCGAGAAAAACTGATAGGCCGGCTCGTAGCCCGGCTGCCGCCCTTGGCGCAATGCGGCCAGCGTCGCCTCTTTCGCGGCGGCGCGCAGGCCGGGCACCTCGCCGGTGGGCGCCAGAAAATCGGCCGGCATCTCCATGTGCGACAGATAGGGGCCAAACTCCTTGAGGGTCAGAAACACCTCGCGATCATAGGCTCCGGGCTCGCGCCGCGGCTCGATATAGACCGGCCCGGCCTCGCCGCTGTAAAGGCCGAGCGACAGGTCGGCGCCGGCGGTCAGGTGGGGGTGGTAAAAGCGGAACCCGGCCGGGCCAGGCGCGAAGGCGATGCGCCGACTGCCGCGCGGCGGGATGAACGGGGTGCCCTCCTCCGCCGCGCCGTCGACATCCACGGGCAGGAACTGCCCGTGCCAATGCAGCTGCTCGGGCGTGTCGGTGTCGTTATGGATGTCGACGACGACCCGCCTGCCCTCGGTAAGGCGCAGCAGCGGCCCGGGAAACTGCCCATTATACAGCCGGGTCGACACCGCTGCGTCCGGGCCGAGCTCGATGACTCCGGTGCCGATGCGGATCGTATGGTCGGCCGCGCCGCGGATCGGGGGCGCCGTCGTCGTGGAGCTGCCAGCCCCCATCCCCGGGCCGGAATGCGCCGCCGCGCCGGCGGGCCGCGCGTCCGCGACGCCGGCGGCGAGCAGCGCCGTTCCGCCGAACCACAACAGGTCCCGACGGTTGGGAAGATTCAGGCCACGACGATTCAGGCCGCGATCATGTCGGTTTTTGGCCATTTATGTCTCTGAATTTGCGAATGCGAACCGTTCGCATTACTAAATCGTAACCTGCCCTTTTCCGCAATGCGAATTATTCGCGTCTCGGAAAATGCACGGCGGTCGGCATGAGGCACCGAGAGGCATTAAGGGAGAAGCTCGCCGGCCCGATTCCATTCGCGTCCTCAACGCCGAGAGACAGCAAACTTAACCTTTAATTAAAGATCATATCTACGAATAGTGATTACGAGGATATGCCGGCATGCACGAATGCGACTTCACAACGTTCGCTCGCCAGCGTGGGCTGCATGCGACTATCTCATTGAAGCCCGGCGAATTCTTATTCCGTGAGGGCGACGACGCGGACGCCTTGTACATTGTGTCTCGCGGCACTTTACGAGTTATCAGCGGCTCCGCGGTTTATGAGGTCATCAAGAGCGGCGGTCTTGTCGGAGAGATGGCGCTGGTCGACGAGAACATACCCCGCAGCGCATCGGTTATTGCCGGAACCTTCACCGAATTGATCCGGATAGACAGCGCGGAATTCTTGACCCTGGTGGCCGATGCACCCGAATTTGCGGTGATGGTGATGCGCCTCATGGCGCGACGCCTCAGGGTGATGAACCAGCGTTACCGCCCGCAAGCCGCTTCATGGGGAATGGCACGGTCGGAGCGCTGACGCCTGAATAGCCGAAAAACTGGCCGATCCGATGCGCTTCAAACGGCCAGGCGCTACTTGCGGCGATGCTGCACCAGCACTCCGTCCTGCGCCAGGGCGGCGATCTCCGCATCCGAGAAACCCCGCGCGCGCAACACCGCCTCACCATGCTCATTGAAGCGCGGCGGCGCGCTCCTCGTGCCGCCTGGGGTGCGCGACAGCTTGATCGGCGTGCCGAGGCCGCGATAAGCACCGAGTTCCGTTACCATCTTGCGGTGCGCCGTATGGTCGGCTTCCATCGCCTCGTCGACATAGAGCACCGGCCCGGCGGGTAGGCCGGCCGCCAGCATACGGCGGGTCAGCTCATGCCCGTCCTCATCGGCGAAGCGCGCGTTCAATGCCTCGGTCAGCGCGTCGCGATTGACGATGCGGCCGGCATTGGTCGTAAAGCGCGGATCGCCCGCCATCTCGGGCATGGCGAGCACCTCGCAGAACTTGCGAAAGGCGGGGTCGTTGCCGGCGGCGACAAAGATCTCGCAGGTCCGGGTCTGGAACTTGGAATAGGGCGCGAGGTTGGGATGCGGATTGCCGGTCGCCTTGGGCCGCTTGCCGCTGAGGAAGAAGTTGGCGGCATGCGGATGCAGCAGCGCCATGCCGCAATCATGCAGCGTCATGTCGCAAAACTGTCCCCTGCCCGATTTCTCGCGCTCATGAAGCGCCATCAGGATGGCGACGGCCGAGAACAAGCCGGTCGCGATATCGACGATCGGGTTGCCGAGCCGGGTCGGGCCGCTGGTCTCGGTGCCGTTGATCGACATCAGCCCGACCATCGCCTGCAGGATCGCGTCATAGCCCGGGAAACCGCCCATCGGCCCGTCGGCCCCGAACCCGGAAACGCGGCAATGGATCAGGCGCGGAAAGCGCTTCGACAGCACGTCCTCGTAGCCGAGGCCCCATCTCTCCATGCTGCCGGGCTTGAAGTTCTCGACCACCACGTCGGCGCCATCGAGCAGGCGCAACAGCACCTCGCGGCCCGCGGGCTTCGACAGGTCGAGGCCGACGCTCTTCTTGTTGCGGTTGATGCCGATAAAATAGCTGGCGTCGCCTGCATCGTCGAAGGGCGGGCCCCACTCGCGCGTCTCATCGCCTTGCGGCGGCTCCAGCTTGATCACGTCGGCGCCGTGATCGGACAGCAGCATCGTGCAGTAGGGGCCGCCCAGCACGCGCGTCAGGTCGATGACCTTGAGCCCAGCCAGAGCGCCGGCACCTTCTGCCAAGGCTTTCCCCTCGGTCACGGACGAGACGTCATTCATCGGCCAGCTCCCCTTAAATCTTCGCTCACGCCGCCATCGATTCAGCGGACCCGCAGCCCCGCCTCGAACATCATCGGCAGCACCGCCTCGCCAAAGAACTCCAGGTCCGGCGCAAAGTCAAAGAAGGCGACCTGGATCCCGTCACAGCCGGCCTGCTTGAGCCGCGCCAGCTTGTCGACCACGTACTCAGGACTGCCGATGATCTGGATATTGCCGCCAAGGGCCCGATGCGTATCGCCATGCGCCTTCCAGGCGACGGCGTCGCCCGACCGTTGATGCGCGAAGAATCCGTCGATCGCGCCGCGATCGGCGGCGTCGATGATCGCCTGGTAATAGCGCTGCGCCTCGCGATCGGTCTCGCGGCAGACGATCATCGGGTTAATGATCGTGCGCAGGCTTCGGCCGCGCTCGGCGCCGGCGGTTTTGATCGCCGCGTTATGCGCCGGTAGAGCGGCCAACGCGGTGTCGATCTCGTGCCCCGCGGGACTGGTGATGAAAACGAGGTCGGAATGTCTCGCGGCATAGTCTATGCCGGCCGGGGACCCGGTCGCATTCACCAGGACGGGCCGCCCGTATCGCGGCTTCGGCGTCACGAAGGCCTTCTCCAGCGACCAGAACTTGCCCTGCAGCGTCAGGTCCTCGCTCTCGCCCCAGAGCCGGCACAGGATGTCGGTAAACTCCTCGGCCATCTCGTAACGGCGGTCGTGCTCAATGTGGGGCCCGCCGAACATCCGCGCCTCGCGCGGCGAGTACCCGGTCACCACGTTGACCCCCCAACGCCCACCCGAGATGTGGTCGATCGTCGCCCCAAACTTGGCCAGGTGCAGGGGATGCCACGGGCCGAACAGCACATGGATCGTCGAGATCAGAAGGATGCGCTGGGTTATCGCGCTAAGCGCGGTTACCGCAGTGAACGCATCGAGCGAATCCTCGCGGTATTTTGAGACACCGCCATAGCCGCCTTTGCCCGCCCATTGAGCGAGGCCGAAGACGAGGTCGAACCCCAGCTCTTCGGCCCGTCTGGTCAAGGCCGCGTTATAGTCGAAGGTCCAATCGGTGGTCCGCGGCAACAGCGATGCCGACCACCCGCCACTCTGCACCGGCAGGAAGAGGCCGAGGATAAGTGGCTGCCGCATAACCTGGGAAAGCGGGCTATCGGGGAATTGGGTCGGCGCCGCAGCCGTACGAGGGCAAACAGGCATCATCGAGACTCCTCCAGCATCCGCGGCACCTTGCGGCTGATCGGCCCCCCGAAACCGGCCGCACGGGTCGGATTTGCCTCTTCCAAACAGGGCACGATCCCCACCGGAGCCTCCGGGCATGACTTTTTCGCGACCCCGCTGCCGGTCAGCACCATAGGGCGAACTCTACGCTACTCCTTTACTCTACCGCCTCGTGACGGAGGTTCAACGGCGCACCGCACCGGCAGATGGGGCATCACGGCTGACGCAGGTCGTGATCTCGACCGTCGCGGTCCAGGTGGCGATCGTCATGGCATCGCTGACCGTGCCCGTATTGGCGAGCGTGATCGGCGCGACGACCGGCATTCCGGCCTACCTCGTCGGCTATTATTCAGCGCTGATCTACGGGTTTGCGTCGCTGACATCGCTGGTGACGCCAAGCCTTTTGCGCCGTTGGGGCGGCATCCGGCTCCATCAGGGAATGCTCATCCTGACGGCGGCGGCAATGGCATCGCTGGCCACTGCGACCCCCCTCGCCTTCGCGGTGGGCGCGATCATATTGGGATGCGCCTACGGCCCAATGAATCCGGCAAGTACGGTGATGCTCGCTCGGCGCACGCCGCACCACCTGCGCGCGCGGATTTTTTCGCTCAAGCAGACGGCGGTTCCTGCCGGCGGCGCGCTTGCCGGCTTCGTCAGTCCGATCGCAGCAGGCATTCTCGGCTGGCAAGGAACGGTTTTGGTGATCGCAGCGATCTGCCTGGGCCTTGCCGCCCTCATTCAGCCTTGGCGCGACGAACTTGATCGCGACAGCATCGAGGAGGCCAAAGGGATCGGCACCAGCCTGTCGATGCCAATCCGGATGTTGCTCACGCCGGGCGGATTTCGCCTGGTGGGCTTTTCGTCGTTCAGTTTCGGCGCGGTCCAATTCAGTTTCTCCGCAGTCTTTCCGACTGTTCTGGTGCAGATCGGATGGTCGCTGCGAGGCTCCGGTATCGTGTTGTCGTTTGCCCTTATCCTCGGTGTCGTATTCCGGCTGATCTGGGGCAGCGTCGCCGATCGGATCGGCACGCGCCCGATACTCGGCGTGATGGGGCTGATGATGAGCGCCGCGGCATTCGCCGCGGCTTTTGTCGGATCGGACTGGCCGGCGACAGCAGTGTTCGGGTTATCGGCGGTGTTCGGGTTGTCGGCCTATTGTTGGGCCGGTATCGGGATCGCGGAGGCGGTGCGCGGGATTGCCCCGGAGATGATCCCGGCAGCGAGCGCCGGGATGATCGGGATGACGTTCCTGGGTGCGCTCACCGGACCGGCCCTGTTCAGCACCACAACCGCCATCACGGGGAACTTCCGCTCTGCCTTTCTCCTGCTTGGCGGGTTAGGCACAGTTCCCGCCCTGTTGTTGCTCAGGCGCTCACACGCGAGGACTACCCGCGGTACTGACCCGGATCTATGAAGTCGTAACGTCGGATGGATAAGCATGGGCTGCTCAAACAGCCTGGGCGCCGGCAGGCGGGCTGATCATCCAGGTCCCGGCGAGTATCAGGACGGCCATAACCACCGGAACGATCGCCAGCTCCGACCCGATAGCGACGAGCGCGGCAGCCCCGGCCCAGGTGATCGACGACAAGGCCTCGGCGATCGTGGCGATCCGCGAGGAGGATTGGCGGCGGCGGAAATGGCTGCGCTTCGCCTGGGCGCGAAACCAGAACTGGATCAGGGTCGACGAGGCCGCCGCGATTGCGATGCCGAGCGCGGCGGCCAGGCTGGAGGTGGCGTCGGCGACCGCGAGGATCGCGATGAATGGCGCGAAGACGATCGCCAGGGCGCCCATCACCGCCTCGGCCTTAGCCCGCGCGATGCGGGCGGTGGTCACCGGCGCAGACGCGATCAGCTCGGGCGCGTCCTCGCCCGAGACGGCAAGCCAGGCGAGACCGCCGGCCAGTTGTCCGCCTGACATGACCAGCACCGGCACCAGCAGCGAAGAGATGTGTCCGCCGTGGTAAAGCTCGCGGTAGAGCAGGAACACCGGCGGCAGCAGGTAGAGCAGCTGCATCAAGCTCTGCGACACCAGCCACGGGTCGCGCAGCAGCAGGGTCCACTCCTTGCGCCGCAGGGTTTGCGCCGGCGAAAGGCTGCGAAACGACGCCGGCCGTCGCCGCCGTCCGGTCGGGCCGTGCGAAACCCCGGCGGCTGCGATCGCGAAGTCCCCGAAGCGCGGCGCGTAGGCATAGATCGCCAAGCCCAGCGCGATTCCGGCGACGGCGACTACCGCCGCGAGCGGCAGCAGCTCGCCCACCGCGCCGCGGGCTGGCCACCACAGCAGGCTGCCGATCGCAGGCGCGTGCCGCATCACCGTATCGGACTGCAAAAACGCCGTCCGCGACAGGGTACCGTAAGAGGCGATGGCAGCGAGCTGCACGCCGATGACAAAGCTGGCGCCGATCACCGCGGCGACGATCTGCGCGGCAAGCCGCGTGCGCTTGGGGCCGATCGCGTGAAACAGCCACACCGTCATCACCACGGCGAGCGCCACCGACGTCATCGCCAGCGCGGCGACGACGGCGTAGGCGGCAAGCCAGCGCGGGCCGGCGAGCCAGGCCATCACGTCGATGACCGGCGCGGCCAGCGCCAACGACATCAGCAGGATCGTAACCGCCGTGGCAGCGATCCGCACGGCGAACAACCGCCGCGCCGGCGCCGGCGACGACAGGATCAATTCGAGATCGCCGCGGCCATAGAACGCCCGCGTCACCGCCTCGATCGCTTGCGACAGCATCAGCGAGCCGTACAGCGCCAGTATTCCGGTGACGACCACGAACAGGTGCCTGTCGGGGTCGCCGAGCAACGCTGTCGAGCGCGCCAGGCTCGAATAGGCCAGCAGATGCAGGAGCAGCACGAACCCGGAAAAGCCGAGCAGCACGGTGCGTCCGCGCCGCCGGCGTCCGCCGGTCAGCAGCGACCACCAGCTGCGCCACGCGAGGCGCCCCTCGTGGCGGGCAAACCAGGCGATCGAACCGGCCTGGATCACGCGGCCGCGGCCTCCGACGAGAGGCCACCGTCGACCAACGCCAGGAACGTGTCTTCAAGGCTGATATGACCGGCCCCGGCCTGGCGGCGCAGCTCGTCGAGGGTGCCTTCGGCGATAAGCCTTCCGTGCGACATGACGCCGATGCGATCGGCCATGCGCTCGGCGACCTCGAGGACATGCGTGGTCATGATCACCGTGCAGCCGGCGCCGACGCGCTCGCGCAACACGCTCTTGACCAAGCGGGCCGAGGCAGCGTCGAGCCCGGTGAACGGCTCGTCGAGGATAATAAGCCGCGGTTCATGCACCAGCGCGCCCGCCAAGGCCACCTTTTGCCGGGTTCCCTTGGAAAGGTACTCGCAGCGCTCGTGCGCATGCGGCGTCAATCCGAGCCACTCAAGCAGATCGTGCGCCCGTGCCGCGGCGTTATCGGTTTCGACCGTCCACAGCCCGGCGACAAACTGGAGATATTCGACCGGGGTCAGCTTGTCGTAAACCATTGGCTCGTCGGGGACCCACGCCATGATCCGCTTGGCCGCGACCGGATCGGCGAGTGCGTCGACGCCAAAGACCGAAATCGAGCCCTGATCGGGCGCCAGCAGCCCGGCGACCATGCGCAAACTCGTCGTCTTGCCGGCGCCGTTGGGACCCAGCAAAGAGTAGAACTCGCCGGCTCTCACGCGCAGGTTGAGCCCCTCGACTGCCGGCCGGTTGAAGCGCTTCGCAAGACCCTTGATTTCGAGCGCGTACGACATGCGGTCGGGCTTTCTGCGAGGTCGGCGGAACGCGGCATCGGACAGTGCCTCAGTGTACAACGCGAAACGTACATTTCCGGTTAACAAAGGATTGCGCCCGTTCTTTCCGCGCCCCTTTTCGTCGGGTACGGCGGCGCGATATCGTGCGATACCCAACAAGGCAGGCAGCCCATGACCGACCTCCCGAACCACGTCGACATCCATGAGGAAGGCCCGCGTGAGGGCTTTCAGATCGAGCCCGGCCCGATCAGCACGGCCGACAAGATCAGGCTGATCGAGGCGCTCGCCGAGACCGGGCTGCACCACATCCAGGCTGCCTCGTTTGTCAGCCCGAAGATCGTTCCCGGCTGGGCCGACGCCGAGAACGTCGTCGCCGGGTTCACCCCCAAGGAAGGCGTGCACTACACCGCGCTGTGGTTCAACGCGGCGGGTCTCAACCGCGCGCTCGTGTTCCGCAACAAGCTGACGATCACCGGCTCGATCTCGCTGACCGCGTCGGAAGGGTTCACGCAAAAGAACCTGCACCGCACCCATGCCGAGAATGTCGAGGCGATGAAAAAGCAGACGGCGCTGCACCTCGAAAACGGCGTCGAGGTGCCGCGCGTCGGGGTGATGGCGGCGTTCGGCTGCAATTACCAGGGCGATATCGCGCCGGCGCAGGTCATCGCGACGCTGGGGGACGGGCTGGCGATCGCCAAAGAGGCGGGCGCCGACATCAAGTACTTCTCGCTGGCCGACACGATGGGCTGGGCGACGCCGCTGCGCATCGAGCGGGTGATTGGCGAGGTGCGCAGCCGCTGGCCCGACATGCCGATCTCGCTGCATCTCCACGACACGCGCGGGCTGGCGGTCGCCAATGCGCATGCCGGGCTCAAGATGGGCGTGACCCAGTTCGATTCGACGGTCGGCGGGCTCGGCGGGTGCCCGTTCGCCGGCCAGCCCAAGGCAGCCGGCAATATCTGCACCGAGGAGCTGGTGCTGCTGTGCGAGGAGATGGGCATCGACACGGGCGTCGATCTTGATGCGCTAATCGAAGTGGGGCGCATGGCCGAGGACATCGTCGGCCACCAGCTGCCCGGCGAGCTGATCCACGCCGGCAGCCTCGACGCGTTCCGCCGGCGGGCCGCCGCCTGATGCCGGAACGCAAGCTGGCGACGCCGAAAGTTGTCGCGCCGCTAGGGGGCATCAAGGTCCTGGAGTTCAGCCACACGGTCATGGGGCCGACCGCCGGGCTGATCTTCGCCGAGCTCGGCGCCGACGTCGTCAAGATCGAGCCCGCCCCGAAGGGCGACCACACGCGCGGGCTGGGCGGGTTCGGCGCCGGGTTCTTCGCCGCCTTCAACCGCAACAAGCGCAGCCTCGCCGTCGATCTCAAGCGGCCCGAAGGCCAAGCGGCGATCCACCGCCTCGTGCAGAGCGCCGATGTCGTGCTCGAGAATTACGGGCCGGGCACGATGGAGCGGCTCGGCTGCGGTTACGATGCGCTCGCGGCGCTCAACCCGCGACTCGTGTACCTGGCGCTCAAGGGCTACCTCGCCGGGCCCTACGAGCATCGCCCCGCGCTCGACGAGGTGGTGCAGTTCCAGACCGGCCTCGCCTTTATGACCGGCCCGCCGGGTCGGCCGCTCCGCGCCGGCGCCTCGGTCATCGACATCATGGGCGCGATGTTCGGCGTGATCGCCGCGCAGGCGGCGCTGCGCGAGCGCGACACCACCGGCAAGGGCCAGCGCGTCTCCAGCGCGCTGTTCGAGAACGCCGCGTTTCTGATGAGCACGCACATGGCCGGGATGACCGCGACCGGGCTCGAGGCGCGGCCGATGCCGGCGCGACGGGGTGCCTGGGCGATCTACGAGGTGTTCGAGACCGCCGGTGGCGGACAGCTCTTCATCGGCGTCACGAGCGACCAGCAATGGACGCGCTTTGTCGAGGAATTCGGCTTGCAGGAATTGGCGGCCGATCCGCGTCTGGCGACCAACGTCATGCGCCTCGCGGAGCGCGCCTGGCTGATTCCGGCGCTGCAGGAGGTGCTGGCGACCCTGCCGCAGAGCGAAGTCGCGGCGCGCTGTGAACGCTGCAACGTCTCTTGGGCACCGGTCGGTCAGCCGGGCGATCTGTTCGCCGACCCGCATCTCATGGCGACCGGCGGGCTGGTCGATGTGTTCATCTCCCGCTTCGGCGAAGAGGGTGGCAAGATCGCCGGGCTGCCGGCCTTGCCGATCGAGTTCGGCGGCGATCGCCGCCGCCCCGGCCTCTCGCGCCAACCGCCGCGCATGGGCGAGCACAACGCCGAAGTGCTGCGCGAAGCCGGGTTCGCGCCGGCCGAGGTCGCCGCGCTCGCGGATAGCGGGGTGATCGCAACACGGGACGCGACGGGCTGATCAGGCGACCTTCTCGAATTTCTGCAGCGAGCGGATGTGGGACGGCCGCGGCGTGTCTGGGAAGATCTGCGGCCAGGCCGTCCACGACACCTCGCCGACATAGACGTCGCCGCGCGAATCCACCGCGAGGCCGTGCGGCGCGAGGAATTTCCCCAGTTCAGTCCCCGCCGGCGTCTCGCCGAAGCGGCCGATCAGCTTTCCTTGATGATCGACGATGCTGACGCGCGGCCCGAGATTGGGGATGTCGCGGCTCACCGCGGCCGCCGGGCCGATCTCGCCGACATAGAAGATCGGCTTGTGGCCATAGGGCATGCACAACCCACAGGGGCGGTGCAGGTTCTGCCATTGCGTCTCGAACTTGCCGTCGCCGTCGAACACCTGCACGCGATGGTTTTCGCGGTCGGCCACATAGACCCAGCCATCCGCATCGCAGCAGATGTTGTGGACGATGTTGAACTCGCCCTCGCCGGTGCCGGGCGCGCCCCACGATATCAAAAGCCGGCCGCTTGGATCGAACTTGTGGACGCGCGAATTGCCGTAGCCGTCCGACACATAGATGTCGCCTCGCGGCGACACTGCGGTGTGGGTGCAGCGATGGAACGGCTCGCCCGACATATAGGGCGCCGGCTTGCCCGGCACGCCCAGCTCCAGCAATACCTTGCCGTCGAGCGTGACCTTGCGGACGAAATGCCCGCCATCGTCGGTCAGGAACATTGTGTCGTCGGGCGCCACGTGAACGCCGTGTGCCCGCGGGTAATGCCCCTCGCCCCATGACCGCAGGAAATTTCCGTCGCGGTCGAACACCATCATCGGGTGTTCGCCGCGATTGAAGACGTAGACGTTGTCGCTGGCGTCGACCCCGACGCCGCCAACTTCCTTGAACGACCAGCCCTCGGGCAGCTTCGCCCAGTCGGCGTTGACCTGATAACGAAATGTCCCGCTGCCAATGATCATCTGCCCGCCTCCAGCCTTGCCGCGGCATCGGGTTGCGCCTGCCGCTGGCGATGGGCGCTTTTGCGGTATCCAATGCTTAGGGCGAGCACATCAAGACCGCGTTGCGCCGCGCTGGGATCACGACCGAAATCACGCCCCACGGCCTGCGCCATACCTGGGCCTCGTGGCACTATGCGGTCAACCACGTCCTGCTCGCGCTAAAGACCGAGGGCGACTGGTCGCGCACGAAGCGGCGATCAAGGAATTGATAAATCTGGCGGACCCGATACGATTCGAACGTACGACCTCTGCCTTCGGAGGGCAGCGCTCTATCCAGCTGAGCTACGGGTCCGCACCGCGCCCGTGATTAGCGCCTTCGCCGCGGCGGCGCAAGGGCGCCGGCGCAGAGGCTCATCACATGGGAGCCGGCCCCGCCCTACCCGCTGCCGGC
>DATLRD010000018.1:0-29169 GCA_035534855.1 Allostellaceae bacterium
AGCTTGGGAAGCTTCTGCTCTACCATTGAGCTACACCCGCACGACCCGGATGATAGGACAAACAGGCTGGCGGCGAAAGGCGGGAGCGGCGGATGGCTGACAACATGGCGGATACGGTCGGCGCCTTTGTGCCGGGGCAGGTTTTTCGGATTGAGGGCACGGTGGGCGGCCCGCTTTCCGGCCTCTCGTTTGCCGTCAAGGATCTGTTCGATATCGCTGGGCGCCCAACGGGCGGCGGCAACCCCGATTGGGCGCGCACGCACCCGGTGCCCGAGCGACACGCCTGGGCGGTGCAAACTCTGCTCGGTGCCGGCGCCACGTTTGTCGGCAAGACCGTCACCGACGAGGTTTCGCTCGGCATCCTCGGCGAGAACCCGTTTGACGGCACGGCGGTCAACCCGCGCGCTCCGGGGCATGTGCCGGGCGGCTCGTCGTCGGGCTCGGCGGCGGCGGTCGCGGCCGGGCTGTGCGACACTGCGCTGGGTACCGATACCGGCGGTTCGGTACGCGTGCCGGCGAGCTTTTGCGGGCTTTACGGCATCCGACCGACGCACGGCAGGCTCAACCTCGCCGGGATGATGCAGCAGGCGCCGAGTTCCGATACGACCGGCTGGTTCGCCCGCGACGCCGAGACCTTTGCCCGCGTCAGCGCGGTGATGCTCGGCGAGGCGATCTCGGCCGCGTTGCCGACCCGCCTTCTGATCGCGGCCGATGCCTTCGCTCTCGCCGACCCCGATGCTGCCGCTTCATTGCGGCCGCTCGTCACCCGGCTCGGCGCGCTGGTCGGCGAGAGCGAAGAGGTCACGATGGCGCCGCCCGGTCTTGCCGCCTGGGCCCGGGCCCAGCGTACGTTGCAGCCCTACGAGGCGTGGCAGACCTTTCAGGAATGGATCGACCGCGCCAACCCGCGGTTCCAGTTCACCGTTGCCCGCAACCTCGTGCTCGCCAGCGCGATCCCGGCCGGTGACCGCGCCTATGCGGCCCTCGTCCGCGAGGAGGCGCGCGGCCGCCTGCGCCATCTTTTGCAGCCGGGTACGATCCTCTGCCTGCCGACGACCCCGTTTCCACCTCCCGGATGCGGCCTCGGCATCTCGACGCTGGAGCCGCTGCGCGACCGCATCACCGCGCTCGCCTGCCACGGCGGCCTGACCGGCGTGCCGCAGGTCTCGATCCCCGGCACGACCGTCGGCGGGCTGCCGATCGGCCTGTCGGTCATCGGTCCGCGCGGCGCCGATGCAACGCTCGTCGCCGTCGCCCGGGCGCTCGGCTAGCCGAGCAGAAATTCCCGCGCCGCCTTCACGAATTCGGTCGGGTGTTCGAGGATCGAGGCGTGGCGGGCCGGCGCCAGCGTCAACGATCTGGCGCCGGCAATATTCGCCGCGAGCCATGCGGCCGCGTCGCGGAAGGCGGGGCTTTCCTCGCTGCCGCAGACGACGAGGGTCGGCGCGGTGATGCCGGGCACCAGCGGCCGCAGATCGGCGGCGCCAAGCGCTTCGCAGGCGAGCGCATAGGCCTCGCCGGAATCACCGGCAAAGCAGTCCCGCACATAGCGCACCGCCGGCGGGTCCTGCGCGATGAAGCCGGGGGTGAACCACACCGGCAGCAGGCTGTCGAGCAGCGAGGCGACGCCCTGGGTGCGTGCCTGTCGGGCCCGCACCACCCACATCTGGCGCATCTCGTCGGTATAGCGCGGCGTCGTGTCGAGCAGCATCAGCCGGTCGACGCGCGCCGGGTGCGTCGCGGCGAAGTGCTGGGCGACGAGCCCGCCCAATGAAATGCCGGCGACATGCGCCCGCGCGATCCCTTCGCGCTCGAACAGCGCCGCAAGCTGGGCCGACAAATCCTCGACGCCATAGCCTTGCCCGGCCGGCGGCGCGCCGCCGTGCCCCGGGAAATCGTACGAGATCAGCGTGAAATCGCGTTCGAGCCCGGCGGTGGCGATATCCCACAGGCGATGGTCGACGCCCAGGCAATGCAGCAGCACCAGGGCCGGGCCGGTTCCCTCGCGGTGCAGCGTCACCCGCGCCGGGTCGAGGCCGCCGTCGCTCATCGCATCTTCCTCCCAAATCCTTGCCTGCGGCGCTACAGTAGCCGGGTCTTCCAGCGAAAGGCAGGCCCGCGATGATCCACCATGTTTCGATCCCGGCGCACAACCCCGAGAATGTCGCCACCGTGCTGGCCGAGGTGATGGGCGGCAAATGCATGCCGTTCGGCCCGCTCGAAGGCGCCTTCATGGCGACCGGTGCCGACGGCAGCATGGTCGAGGTCTATCCGGAGCGCGCGACGCTCGACATTCCGGCAACGGATGACCAGGTCGTGTTCGGCGAAAACCAGGCGCCGCCGCACACCTGGCCGTTTCACGTGCTGCTGTCGGTGTCGCGCTCGCGCGAGGAGGTCGAGCGCATCGGCGTGCGCGAAGGCTGGCGCGCCAAGACCTTTGGCCGCGGCATGCAGGGCCACAAGCCGTTTTTCCACGTCATCGAGTTCTGGCTGGAAAACCGGCTGATGATCGAGGTCGCGCCGCCCGATATGCGCGCCGAGTACGAGAATTTCCTCACGACCGCCGCGACGACGGCGATGCGCAGCGACCCCGAGACGCTGCGGCTGATGCGCGCCACGCACATCAAAGAGCCTGCGTAAATAGCTGCTGCCGATAACGCCCTCTCGCGCAAGCGGGCGAGGCCGCCGTCCTGTCACGGAACCCCATAGACCGATATCGGGAGAAACCGCCATGCCCAAGATCAAGGCCGACCGGCTCGAAGATATCGGCAGGACCCTGTTCGTCGCCGCCGGAACGCCCAAGGACGAGGCCGAGCTGGTCGCCCGCCACATCGTCGGCGCCAACCTTGTCGGCCACGATTCGCACGGCGTCATCCAGATCCCGACCTATATCGACCGGATCAAGGTCGGCCATATCGTGCCCGGCGCGCCCTGGGTCATCGTCAAGGAATCGCCGAACCACACCGTCGTCGACGGCAACTGGGCGTTTGGCTACGTCGCCAACGACAAGGCGATGCGGCTGACCATCGAAAAGGCCGAAAAGGGCAACGTCGCCGCCGCGACGGTGTTTCGCCAGGGCCATATCGGCCGGCTGTCGAGCTATACCCAGATGGCGGCGAAGGCCGGGATGATCGGCCTCATCACCGCCGATTCTGGGCGGTCTCCGAAAGCCGTGGCGCCGTTCGGCGGGCGCGAAGCGCGGCTCGGCACCAACCCGATCTCGATCGCGATCCCCTCGGACCTCGACGGGCCGCTCTATCTCGACATGGCGACCTCGGCGGCGGCGGCCGGCAAGATCGGCGTCGCGGTGGCGCGCGGCGAGACCGTGCCGGACGGTTGGGTGATCGGCAAGGACGGCAAGCCGACCAACGACCCGCGCCAGCTGCGCCAGGGCGGCGCGCTGTTGCCGATGGGCGGCCCCGATGGCGGCTACAAGGGCTATGGCCTCGCGGTGATGGTCGAGATCCTGTGCGGGCTGCTGACCGGGCTCGGCTTTGGCGTCGAGCCCACCGGGCGGCACAATGACGGATGCTTCATGGCGTGCTTCAAGGTCGATGCGTTCCGCCCGCTCGCCGAGTTCAAGAAGGAGGTCGGCGAGTTCGTCAGCTATCTGAAGGCGACGCCGCCGGCCGAAGGGTCGAGCGGCGTGCTTTACCCCGGCGAGATCGAGCACATCAAGGAACAGGACCGGCGCCAGAACGGCATCGATGTCGAAAACGCGACGTGGGCCCGGCTGCGCCTTTTGGCCGACGAATACGGCGTCACCGACCGGCTCGGCTTCGGGGATGTCGAATGATCGGGGCGCCTCTCGGTCCCGACCGCCTGACGCTCTATGGCAGCTTTACCTCGAGTTCCAGCTACAAGCCGATGCTGTATCTGGCGCTGGCCCGGGTGCCGTTTTCGTTTCGCACCGTCAACCTCAAGACCGGCGTGCAGAACAGTGCCGAATACCTCGCGGTCAACCGCTGGGGGGTGGTCCCGTCGCTGCGCCATCGCGGGCTGACGATCCTGCAATCCAACGTGATCCTCGACTACCTGGCGCGCGAGACCGGGCTTTTCGAGGGCCGCACCGAGCAGGCGCGCTGGCGGGCGCGCGAATGGCTGTCGTGGGAGACTGACCACATCACCGCGGTCGCGCGGGTGCGCCATTCGGCGCGGTTCCGCAAGATGCACGACGAGGTCATCGCCGAGTTCCGCCCGCGCGCCGAGGCTGCGCTGTCGTTTGTTGACAAGACCGTGACGGATCAGCCGTTTCTGGTCGGCGATTACCCGACGATCGCCGATATCGGCTGCTGGGGGCGCATGGTGTTCATGGCCGAGGGCGGGTTCGAGATTTCCCACTGGCCGCATCTCGAGGCATGGACGGGGCGCCTCAAGGCGCTGCCCGGTTTTGCGCTGCCCTACGATCTGATCCCCAGCAAGGACCGCGAATTCGACCCGCAATAGCCGCCCGCGCAGCCGGCGTGACGAAGCGGCTGGCATGGCGTAAGCTGTTGGCAGCGGTGGGATTATCACGAGGTCGGGGGCAATGCCGAGGTGTGCGCTGGTGCTGTTGCTGGGGCTGGCGGCCTGCGGTAGCAGCGATACCGCCCCGGCGAGTCGCCCGGTATCGATGACGAGCTGGCGCATGGCCTCGGGCGAGGTGCCGACCCAGGCGGAGTTCGAGGCCGTCGTCGCCTCGTGCCAGGACCGCGGCGGCGCGCTCGACCCCTGTCTTACCGATCTCGGCCTGCGCCGCGCCCGCTGAGGCCTACTGCACGCCGGCGCGCGACGGAAACACCGGCGGCACTTCAAGCCCGGCCGGGTCCTGGTGGATGATGATCTCGGCGTTCGGATAGGCGCGGCGCAATGCGGCCTCGACCTCGTCGGCGATCTTGTGTGCCCGCATCAGGTTCATCGCGCCGTCCATTTCGAGGTGCAGCTGGATAAACGCGGTCGGCCCGGAGACGCGGGTGCGCATGTCGTGCACCGCGCTCACCTCGGGGTGGTGCTCGGCGATGTTGCGGATGCGGGTGCGCTGCGCATCCGGCAATTCCTGGTCCATCAGCTGGGTCAGCGACAGCCGCACGATGCTCATCGCGCGATAGATGATCCACAGCCCGGCGAGGGCGCCGAACAGCGGGTCGAGGATCGGCAGTTTGAGCCGGCTGCTCAGCCCGATCGCCGCGATCACCGCCAGGTTCAGCACGATGTCGCCGCGATAGTGCAGCTCGTCGGCGTTGATCGCCAGCGACCCGGTGTGGCGCACGACGTGGCGCTGATAGGTGACGAGGGCGGCGGCGACGATCGTCGAAAACACCATCACAATCACCGCGGCCAGCGTGTTTTCGATCGCGACCGGCCAGATCAGGCGGCGCACCGCCTCGGCCAGCAGCAGCATCGCACTGCCGACGAGAAAGGCCGATTGGCCGAGCGCCGCCAGCGGCTCGGCCTTGCCGTGGCCGAACCGGTGCTCGCGGTCGGCCGGGCTCATCGCGTGGCGCACCGCGACGAAGTTGACCGCCGAGGCGGCGGCGTCGACCATCGAATCGACAAGGCTCGACAGCAGCGCGACCGAGCCGGTGCCGAGCCACGCGGAGAATTTGGCCGCGATCAGCACGATCGCCGCGGCAAGCGCGGCATAGGTCGCGGTGTTGCGCAGCCGCGCGGCGCGGTCGCGATCGACCGATGGCAGGCTCACGGGAACAGGCGCTCCCGGCGCCAGCCGCCCCCGTCGCGGATGAACACCAGCCGGTCGTGCAGCCGGTGCGGCATTTCCTGCCAGAATTCGACCCGCGCCGGTGTCACCCGATAGCCCGACCAGTTGGCCGGGCGCGGCACCCGCTCGTCGCCGGGAAAGCGCGCGGCCGCTGCCTCGAACCGCGCTTCGAGCGTCGCCCGGTCGGCGAGCGGACGCGACTGGTCGGACGCCCAGGCGCCGATCTGGCTTTCGCGTGCGCGCGCAGAGAAATAGGCGTCGGCTTCGGCGGCGCCAACCGGCGACACCGTGCCTTCGATGCGCACCTGGCGCAGCAGCGACTTCCAGTGAAAGCACAGCGCCGCGACCGGGTTTTCGGCGAGGTCGGCGGCCTTGCGGCTGTCGAGGTTGGTGTAGAACACGAACCCCCGGTCATCGAGCCCGCGCAGCAGCACCGCGCGCAGCGACGGCACGCCCGCCCGGGTCGCGGTTGCCAGGGTCATCGCCTCTGCCAGATCCTCGGCCTTTTCGGCCGCGGCAAACCAGCGTCGGAACGGCGCCACCGGCTCCAACTCGGCAATCTCGTCGATCATCCGCAACCGGTACTCCGACGCGGCGCCCCGAGCAATCGTCGTGATGGTCGGCAGCCGCTCGATTGGCCGCCGCAGCCGGGTTCGTGTAGGATGCCGTGACATTCGAGGTTTTCGCCCGGCCGGCTCCCCTACGGCCGCGGCCACAAGGGGGTGTGTATGGCGCTGATGGCCGGTAAACGCGGCCTGATCATGGGTGTCGCCAACGACCACTCGCTTGCCTGGGGCATTGCCAAGGCCGTGGGCGAGCAGGGCGCTGATCTGGCCTTCACCTATCAGGGTGCCGCGCTCGGCAAGAGGGTGCGGCCGTTGGCCGAAAGCCTCGGCAGCGATTTCGTGATCGAAGCCGACGTGACCTCAGAGGCGAGCCTCGACGAGGTGTTCGCAGCGATCGGCGAGCGCTGGGGGCGGCTCGATTTCGTGGTGCACGCGATCGCGTTTTCCGACAAAAACGAGCTGACCGGCAAGTACATCGTCACCTCGCGCGCCAATTTCCTGCGGACGATGGACATCTCTTGTTACTCGTTCACCGATGTGTGCCGGCGCGCGGTGCCGCTGATGGGTAGCGGCGGCAGCCTGCTGACGCTGACCTATGCCGGCGCCGAGCGGGTGATGCCGCACTACAACGTGATGGGCGTCGCCAAGGCCGCGCTCGAGGCCAGCGTCAAATACCTGGCGGCCGATCTCGGCGGCGACAACATCCGGGTCAACGCGATCTCGGCCGGGCCGATCAAGACGCTCGCCGCCTACGGCATCGGCGATTTCCACTACATCCTGAAATGGAACCTGCTCAACGCGCCGCTCCAGCGCAACGTGACGATCGAGGATGTCGGCGGCGCCGCGCTCTATCTGCTCAGCGATCTGTCATCCGGCGTCACCGGCGAGGTCCACCACGTCGATTGCGGCTACCACGTCGTCGGCATGAAGAGGCCCGACGCGCCCGATATCTCGACCGTGTGAGGGCGGCGAGTCGATGGCCGGCAATTCCTTCGGCACGCAATTCCGGTTCACCACCTGGGGAGAAAGCCACGGGCCGGCGATCGGCGTCGTCGTCGACGGGGTGCCGCCGCGGTTGGCGCTCAACGAGCCCGACATCCAGGTGTTTCTCGACCGCCGCCGGCCGGGCCAGTCGCGCTATACGACCCAGCGCCAGGAGCCGGACGAGGTCAAGATCCTGTCCGGGGTCTTCGAGGGGCAGACGACCGGCACGCCGATCCAGTTGCTGATCGAGAACACCGACCAGCGCTCGAAAGACTACCGCAACATCGCCGACCGCTTCCGCCCCGGCCACGCCGATTACACGTATTGGAAGAAGTACGGAATCCGGGATTACCGCGGCGGGGGAAGGGCCTCGGCGCGGGAGACCGCGTCGCGCGTCGCGGCCGGCGCGGTGGCGCGCAAGGTGCTGGGGCCGGGCGTCGCGATCCACGGCGCGCTGGTGCAGATCGGCCCGCACCGGGTCGAGCGCGGCCGGTGGGACTGGAACGCGGTCGAAGCCAACCCGTTCTGGTGCCCCGACCCGGTGATGGCGGCCCAATGGGCTGAATATCTCGACGCGGTGCGCAAGAAGGGATCGTCGGCCGGCGCGGTCATCGAGCTCGTCGCGAGCGGCGTGCCGGCCGGGCTCGGCGAGCCGGTCTACGACAAGCTCGACGGCGACCTCGCCCGCGCGATGATGACGATCAACGCGGTCAAAGGCGTCGAAATCGGCGCCGGGTTTGGCGCCGCGCTGCTGTCGGGCGAGGAAAACGGCGACGAGATGCGGATGCACGACGGTAAGGTCGTGTTTCTGTCAAACAATGCCGGCGGCGTCCTCGGGGGTATCTCGACCGGGCAGGACATCGTCGTGCGGTTTGTGGTCAAGCCGACCAGCTCGATCCTGCACCCGATGCGCACGGTCGATTCCGACGGCAACGAGGTCGAGATCGAGACGCATGGCCGCCACGACCCGTGCGTCGGCATCCGCGCGGTGCCGGTCGGCGAGGCGATGATGGCCTGCGTGCTCGCCGACCACCTGCTGCGTCAGCGCGCGCTGACGGGCAGCTGATTATCAGCGCTTCTCGGCCGCCCACGCGGCGAGTTTTGCGAGTGCACCGAAGTTGCGGGGGTTCCTGCGGGTCCGAATGGGAGACCTCTCTCCGCGAAAAGCTACGCGGAGAGAGGATACGAGCAAGGTCTTCTGGTTAGCGTAGCGGCGAGAACGCCGCCGGCACGACCAGCATGTTTTCCTGGATCAGGGTCTGGCCCGGCTGCCCACCCTTGGGCGGCCAGACACCATCGGCACGGGCCTTGTCGCGCACCGCAAACCGCTCGGCTGCATCCTTGTAGGCCCAGATGTGGCACCAGCGGTTGAGCCCGCCGAGTTCGGAGTGCCCGGCAAAGGCCAGCGGCGAGTATTTCTGGCGCGCGTCGATCGCGGTGCTCCAGCGCTCGATCTGTCCGGGGATCGCGCCCGGCGCCAGCGTGTAGATGCGGATTTCGTAGAGATTGCCGAGGCGACGCGGCTCGAGTTTGGGCGAGAACGGCGCCGGCAGGAAGATCTCGCTGGTCTGCTCCTCGACAAATTCGCGAATATTGGGCGGCCAGCCTTCGATCTTCTGCGAGCGGACCTGGGTGCGCTGCTCGAAGCTGTCATACGGCCAGACATGGATGATGCGATTGAGCGGGCCGACCTCGGTGTGCCAGAAGGCCGCGAGCGGCGACACCTTGGTGCGCGCTGGCAGGGCCTGGCCAAACCGCTCCTCGGCGGTAGCGACGCTGCCGGGCTTCAGGCGGTAGGTACGGAATTCGACGATCATCGGGGTTTCCTCCGGGATGAAATCACCCGCGACGCTAGACCCGTGCGCGGTTTAGTCAAGCGGCTTGCTGCCCTGCTACGGTCGGGCCGTCGGCGGTCAGCGTCGTGCGCCGCACGTCGCGCGCCTCTTCCGCCGGGAACGGCCGGCCGCGGTGCATGGTCTGGCGATTGTCCCACATAACCAGGTCGCCGACCGCCCATTGGTGCGAATAGACGAACTGCCGCTGCGTCGCGTGCTCGATCAGGTCGCGCAGAAAGGCGCGCGCCTCGGGGATAGGCCAGCCGACGATCGCGCCGGCGTGCGCCGACAGGTAAAGCGATTTGCGCCCGGTCACCGGATGGGTGCGCACCAGAATCTGCAATACCGGGCGGAACCGCTCGCGTTCCTCGTCGGTCAGCTCGAAAAACCCGATCTGCTGGCGCGAATACATCTGGCTGTGTTCGCACACGAGACCTTCGCAGGCCGCCTTGGTCTCGTCGTCGAGTGCATCCCACGCGGCGCGCATGTCGGCGAACTCGGTGTTGCCGCCTTTCGACGGGATCTTCCGCGCGTGCAGCAGCGAGTATTTCGCCGGCACCACCTTGAACGAGCTGTCGGAATGCCACAGCCGGTTGCCGAGCCCAAACAGCCGGCGGCGGTCGTCGCGCGCCATCGGCCGATGGTGCTGGTCGAGGTTCGACACGTCGGCAAAGGTCGGCGGCAGCCGGTATTCGTTTTCGGCACGCAGCCCGGTGTTGAGCGTCATTTCGATCTCGCCGAGGCTGCGGGTGAAGGCGAGTTGCTGGTCGTCGTCGATGTACTGGCCGTGAAACGCCAGCACCGCGTACTCATCCATGCCGGCATGGATCGCCGCGACCTCGTCTCCCGTCAGCTTCCGGCGCATGTCGATGCCCTCGACCTCGCCGGCAAGGCTTGGGCCGATCTGGCGGATCGTGACGGGCATGGCGCTGTTTCCCGGGCTGTTCGGTTCGGCGTGATCTTAGGGTGAATTATGCCGGTCGCCGAAGCTTTGCCCGCCGGCACCGACGCGATCGTCAAGGAGATGAATTTACCGCAAAAAGACAGCGCGCACCGGGTCAATTGCCCGGTGCGCGCCGCCGTTCATGCCGCATGGGTTGGGTTCGGCTGGCCGATCACGATGCCGCGTCGGTCTTTGGCATATCGTCGAGCACCAGTTTCGAACACGCCGCGATCAGGCCGCTGTCGGGGCTGGTTGCGCCCGGCAGGGTGACCCACTTTTCGGGGAAAATGTCGCGACGTTGCCAGGACGTCGTGTTCGCGAGGGTCGCCTTTTTCGCCGAGGCATCGGGTTGCGCCATGAAGTTGGCGGCGCAGACCGGAGCGAGTGCCGCAACGACTGCTTCCTCGCTCTGGCGGGCAGCTTGCCTCTGGGCTGTGGACGAGCTGGTCCAGCCGAAGACGGAGGCTAGGGCAATCCACCACACGACAGCACCCGTCGCAGCGCCCCATCCAAAGGGCTTTATCCATGAGAGATTCATTGAATCAGGTCCCTGTCTCAGCGAGAAGCATGCAATTTTTGCCTCTCAGTTATGCATAAGATGGGGGTCTGTCCGTTCTTTTTCAACGGACGACATTGTTGCCGCCGTCGACCAGCGCGGTGGTCGGCGTCTCGTGCACGATCGCGACCGGGGTGCGGGCGTTCTGCGTCTTGGCCTCGCGGGCGATCGCCAGGATGCGCGGCAGCCCGGCAAAGCGGTAGCCGCACAGCGAATTGTCGATCAGCTGGTCGGTGATGATGCGTGCGTCGTCGCCGCCGTAGCCGATGCGCAACAGCGCGCCTTCGCCGAGCGCACGCGCCTCGGCCACACTCCGCCGCACCGCGCCGGGGCGGTCCGGGTCGAGATAATTCGTCGGGCCGGAGTTCAGCCGACCCCCAGCCCCCGGTAAAGGTCCTCCCAAAGCGGATTCTGCCGTTCGATCAGGTTGATCTTCCAGTCCCGTCTCCATTCCTTCATCTGCTTCTCACGGCGTATCGCACTTTCGGCGGTGCCATGGACCTCGAACCACACCAGCCGATCGACGCCATAGCGCGCGGTAAAACCGGGAGCCGCCTTTTGCTTGTGCTCCCACACCCGTTTCAGCAGGTCCGACGTCACGCCGATATACAGCGTACCGCGAAGCCGGCTTGCCAGTAGCCGGCTTGCCAGTAGCCGGCTTGCCAGTAGATAGACGAAGAAGCGCTTCTCCACTCGGAATAGTCCTATGGGCGTCGTCCCGGCCCTCGCCGGGACGACGATATTCTGCGGGATGGTCGCGCCGCCACGCAAACTCGATTAGCTTCACGCCTCATGAGTGAAAGCGACCCCTTCCTCTGGCTCGAAGATATCGAGGGCGAGGCTGCGCTCGCCTGGGTGCGCGGGCAGAACGCCCACACCCTTGCCGCGCTCGAAAGCGATCCGCGCTATCCCGGCCTGCGCGCGGCGGCGCTGGCGATCGCCACGGCGCAGGACCGCATTCCCTATCCGGCGTTCCGTGGCGGCCGCCTGTCCAATTTCTGGCAGGACGACCGCCACGTGCGCGGGTTGTGGCGGCAGACGACGCTCGAATCGTACCGCACCGCCGAGCCGCGCTGGGACATTGTGCTCGACATCGACGCGCTCGCCGCCGCCGAGGGGCGCAACTGGGTGTACCAGGGCGGGGTCGGCCTGCCGCCCGATTATCGCCGGTCGCTGCTGACCCTGTCGGACGGCGGCAAGGACGCCGGCACGTGGCGCGAGTTTGACGCCGAGGCGAAAGCCTTTGTTGCGGGCGGGTTCGCGCTGCCCGAAGGCAAGCAGAGCGCGGTGTGGCTCGACGCCGACACGCTGCTGGTGGCGCGTGACTGGGGGCCCGGCACGATGACCGCCTCGGGCTACCCGTTCATCCTCAAGCGCTGGTGCCGCGGCACCCCGCTCGCCGAGGCCGAGGAGGTGTTTCGCGGCACGGCGCAGGATGTCAGCGTGGGCGCCAGCGTGCTGCGCGACCCCGATGGGGTGGTGCAGGGCGTACTGCTGACCCGTGCGGTGAATTTCTTCGAGAGCGAGCGGTACCTGTTGGCCGAAGCCGGGCCGGTGCGGCTGGCGCTGCCGGCGAAATCGAGCTTCCAAACGTTTCTGTCGGGGCAGCTCGTCTTTTCGCTCGAAGAGGCGTGGATGGCGGGCGGCCGGGTGTTGCCGGCCGGCGCGCTGGTGTCGCTCGACCTCACCGCCTGCGTGGCGCGGCCCGATGCGCTGGAGCCATTATTGATCTACGCGCCCGGGCCGCGCGAGACGATCGAGCAGGCCGCCGCGACCCGCACCCGGCTCGCGGTGGTGGTGTACCGCAACGTCCGCGCTGCCGCCTCTGCCTGGGGGTTTGCCGACGGTGCCTGGCAAGCGGCCCCGCTGGCGCTGCCCCAAGACACCTCGATCGGGGTCGTCGCGACCAACGACCGCGACGACCACGCGTTTTTCGATGTCGCCGGGTTTCTGCAGCCCAGCACCCTCTATCTCGCCGACCTCGCCGGCGGCGGCGTTGAAGCCGTCAAAGCCGCCCCGTCACGCTTTGAGGAAAGCGGCGCGGTGGTCGAACAGTTCGAGGCGACCTCGAAGGACGGCACGCGCGTGCCGTATTTTGTGGTTCGCCCGCGCGGCCTCGCGTTTGACGGCGCGGCACCGACGCTGCTCTACGGCTATGGCGGGTTCGAGGTGTCGCTGACACCGAATTATGCGGCAATCGCCGGCAAATTGTGGATCGAGCGCGGCGGCGTCTACGTCATCGCCAATATCCGCGGCGGCGGCGAATTCGGCCCGGAATGGCACCAGGCCGCGCTTAAGGGCGACCGCCAGCGCGCCTACGACGATTTCATCTCGGTCGCCGAGGATCTGGTCGCGCGCCGCATCACCACGCCGCGCCGGCTGGGGATCATGGGCGGGTCGAACGGCGGGCTGTTGATGGGGGTCATGCTGACCCAGCGGCCCGACCTGTTCCGCGCGGTGGTGATCCAGGTGCCGCTGTTGGACATGCTGCGGTTTCACAAGCTCCTGGCCGGGGCCTCGTGGATCGCCGAATACGGCGACCCCGACATCGCCGACGAGGCGGCGTTTCTGCGCCGCATCTCGCCCTATCACAACCTCGCCGCCGGTGTGGCGTATCCCGCGCCGCTGTTCATCACGTCGACCCGCGATGACCGGGTGCATCCCGGCCACGCACGCAAGATGGCGGCAAGGATGGCGGCGCTGGGCCTGCCGTTTCTCTATTACGAGAACATCGAGGGCGGCCATTCGGCGGCGGCCAATCTGCGCCAGCGCGCCCACCATTACGCGCTCGAATTCACCTATCTGGCGCAACGGCTGATGGATGAGCCGAGATAAATCCAACCCTACCGTCCGGCGCGCCCGAGAATGTTCGGCTTTGCGCCGATTACGGACGTTCCGATCGCCGCAACGGCGTAAACGAGGCAATATCCTATCGTGATGACAGGGTCATTCGGCAGGAACCATGAGTAATGGTCGTCGCGTAATTATCGTGTGGGATGCTCCCACGCGGCTGTTTCACTGGGTGGTCATTCTGCTGGTGGCGGTGGAGTACACAACTTGGCGCCTCAATTGGATGGGCTGGCATGCCTACGGCGGAGAGACGCTTCTCGGGTTGCTGTTCTTCCGGCTGCTGTGGGGGTTCTTTGGAAGCGACACGGCACGATTCTCAAGGTTTGTGGCCTCGCCGGGGGCGGCGGCGCGCTATTTGGCATCGGCCTTCCGCCGCGAACCTGACAACCAGGTAGGACATAATCCGGCCGGCGGGTGGATGGTGCTGTTCCTGCTTGGCTTGCTGCTCGCCGAGGCGCTATCCGGACTTTACGTTGCTAATGATGTCGCAGACGTTGGGCCGCTTACTGTATTCACCCCCGCGCCGATCGCCGATGCGATTACCGAGCTTCATCGGTTTCTCTGGGACGCGCTGCTGGTTGCTGTTGTTGTGCACATTGTGGCGATTTTGGTCTATGCCCTGGCTAAGGGACATAACCTTGTGAAGCCAATGCTCACCGGAAAAAAGAGCCTCCCGGCGAGCACTGCCCAACCACGGATTGTTGGCGCGGCGCGGGCCCTGGTTTGTGCCCTCGTCAGCGGAATTGCTGTCGCTGCTATTGCCAACCTTCTATGAAGGAGGCTCAGCCTTTGGGCAGAACCACCTGACCGCGGATTTCACCGGCAGGATGCGACCGGGTGTGCACATTGACATAGAGCTGGCCGGCAGCAAGCTCCGTTGCCTGCTCAGGGGTCAGCGTCGTTTCGCCCGTGATCGGGCTCGCCGGCGGAACGCCCTGTACCGATAGCCAGACAATCACCGGCCCCGTTTTCCCCGGAGCGGCCGGACCATGGATATGCGCCATCGTCACGGGGCTCGACAACCCGCTATAAGTGATCGACCAGCTGATCTTTCGCGTCGTCGGGTCATAGGTGATGTCGGCCGAACCTGTTCCCCCGGTTTCCGTGGTGGGCACTTCTTGAGCGCCGTTCAATGCGACTTTAAAGGAGGCGGGCGAGGCCAGAGCCAGACCCGACCAAACGATACCCGTCAAGCACGCCAGGAGTATCAGGCCCGGCCGAGGTAGCAAATTCTGCATCTCTCTCTCCCGCGGTTCGTGGCAAAGGTTCATGCGGACAGGAGTATCCGCGACGAGGCTCGGGCGCGCGCGTCTATCGCCGCTACTTAACCCATGGCATGATAACGGGCTGTGATGCCCTGAGGAAGCTCCGGTGCCACATCTTTCAATCCGAGCACGCCTGATCTTCCTCGCGGTCGTGCTACTTGCGATGCTGGGCATTTCGTCGGTCCTTCTCTCAGGAGAATTAGCGCACGAAGCCAAAGACCTTGCAAGCGAGGCGCAGCTCGTCTCGAGCGTCAGGAACGCGAATATCGCAAGCAAGCATTTCGGCGATTTAAAGTATTGGGTTACCGATTTTGCTGTGACCCAACTGGCGCGTTCGCAAGAGAACGCCGATGCCGCCAAGGCTAAGTTGGCCGACGATTTGACGAAGATCGCGCCGTTCGACCCGGGTGGCGTCGCGGCGATCGTCAGCGAGGTCGAGATTCTCAGCAAGTTGACGCACAAGGCCGCCGACGCCTATTCGAGCGACGACAGCGCCACGGGCAGCGCCCTGATGGCGCAAGCCCGGGATCACATTCTGACGATCGATCGGGAAATCGATAAGATTGTCGATGGTCTGGAGCAGCGCGCGCTAGCGCAGCGAGATGCGTCAATGCGCAGAGCGAAAGCGGCCGTCGAGTTCTCGGTCGCCGGCGGGATCGTTGCCTTGGCCGTTGCGGTCAGCCTGACCGCGCTGATCGTGCGCTCGATCAATGTCCCGTTGCGGCGTCTCGAGCGCAGCATGGCCGCGATTACCCGTGGGGAGCTCGACGTCTCAATCCCGCCGACGACCGGCGACGAGATTGGCGAGATGGCAAAGACGCTCGAAATGCTCCGCAACAGCCTGGTCGAGCGGGAGCGACTCGAGCGCGAGCGCAAGCAGGCCGAAGCCGATATCCGTTCTGCGAGGGATGCCGCGGAAACAGCGTTGAACGAATTGAAAACCACGCAAGCGAGCCTGATCCATGCCGAGAAGATGGCCTCGCTGGGCCAGCTGACCGCCGGCATCGCCCACGAGATCAAGAACCCGCTCAATTTCGTCAATAATTTCGCTGGATTGTCTGTTGAGCTGTTGGACGAGTTGAAGGTGCACGTCGCGGGAGCGATCGAGGTGATCGACAAGGAGGTCCGGGCCGAGATCGATGAGACGATCGAAACGCTCACCGGCAATCTCGACAAGATTGTCGAGCACGGCCGGCGGGCCGACAACATCGTCAAAAGCATGCTGGCGCATTCGCGCGGGGGCATCGGCGAGCGACAGGGTGTTGATCTGAACGCGCTGGTCGATGAAGCCCTCAATCTCGCTTACCACGGTGCCCGCGCCCAAGATCAGAGCTTCAACATCACGCTGGAGCGGGAGTTCGATCGCGGCCTTGCACCGATTGAGCTTGCCCCCCAGGAGATGACCCGGGTGTTCCTCAACCTCTTTGGCAACGGCTTCTACGCGGCCCACAAGCGGGAGATCGCGAACAGCGACCCCACCTATCGACCCACCCTACATGTGGCTACCCGCGAGGCCGAGGGCGCGGTCGAGATCGCCGTGCGCGACAACGGCACCGGCATCCCGGCGGAGATCAGGGACAAGCTGTTCCACCCGTTTTTCACCACCAAGCCGACCGGCGAGGGCACCGGGCTCGGCCTGTCGATCAGCTACGACATCGTCACGCAACAGCACGGGGGCACGATCGAGGTCGCCAGCGAAGAAAACGCCTATACCCAGTTCACCGTTCGCCTGCCGCGCCGCTAGCAAGCCGCACCTGGGGGAGAGCATGAGCGCGGCATTCGCCGACATGGCGGTTTCCTGGGACGGGCTGATCCTTTAGCCTGTGGCGATGCGCGGCAGAACGGCGGCGAAAGGAATCCCCGATGATCAACAAGTTCACCACGGTCTATGCCGGCCATGTCGATTTTCCGGATCACGGCCAGGACGCCACGCCGGCCAACGAGCGGCGGTTTACCAACGACCAGCTCGCCGGCGTCTTTGAAAAGACCGAGGCGATCGCCAAGACGATGGACAAGCTCGGCTACGACATGCTGTGGCTGGCCGAGCACCATTTTCAGCACGAGGGCTACGAGGCTCTGCCCAACATCCTGATGCTGGCGGTGCACCTCGCGCATGTCACTGAGCGGCTGCGCATCGGCTGTGGCTTCAATATCGCGCCGATGTGGCACCCGCTGCGGCTCGCCGAGGATTATGCGGTCGCCGACATCTTGACCAAGGGCCGCACGGTGTTCGGTGTCGGGCGCGGCTATCACAGCCGCGAGGTCGAAACCTTCGGGTCGCCGATCATCGACCAGGAGGCCAACCGCGAACTCTTTGAAGAACAGGTCGAGATCGTCTTCAAGGCATTCAACCACGAGAGCTTTTCGCACCAGGGCAAGCATTACACGCTGCCGGCGCGGGTGCCGTATCGCGGCTACGATCTGAAAGAATTGACGCTGGTGCCGCGCCCGCTGCGCCTGCCGGTCGAATGCTGGCAGCCGATCGTCAGCGCCAACCCGCGCGGCCTCGATTTCATGGTCAGGCACGGGATCAAGGGCGCGGTCGGCGGTGGCGCGGCGACGATGCAGGCCGGGCCGATCCAGGGCTATCAGGCAGCCGCCGAGCGCGCCGGCAAACATTTGAAGCTCGGCGAGAACCTGACGCTCGGCATCCACTACCTCGTCGCCAGCACGCGCGAAGAGGCGCTGCGCCGGATCACGCCGCTCTATGAAGAGCACGCCAAGATGTTCGCGCCGCTCGGCTTTGTGCCCGGGGTCAACGCCGATCAGATCAAGACGATCGCCGGGCGCGGCGGGTGGTATGCCGCCGGGGTGCCCAAGGTCGAGCATTTCGTCGACCTCGGTGCGTGGTTTGCCGGTACCCCCACCGACCTCATCGCCTTTCTCAAGGGGATCGAGGAGAAATACCCGGGCATGGAGCACATCAACCTGTCGTCGCCGCTGACCACGCCGAAAGCGCTGATGCTGGAGCAGTTCCACGTCGTCGCCGAGGAGGTCATGCCGCATTTCCGCGGCGCCCCGGCGGTGCGCGACGCCGCGAAGTAGGGCGCTGTTCCTCACCCACCCCCGCCTTCTCCCCGTAAACGGGGAGAGGGCGGGACCCGCGCATCGCGAGAGGTGAGGGGCTACCCCCTACCGCACCTCCTGCCGGGCCGACAGGGCCATTCCGATCAGCGCGGTGCCGCCGAACAGGAGGTCGATGCCGACCAGCAGTCCGAGTGCCCAGGCCAGCGTTCCCGGCAGGCCGAGGACGATGATCGCGGCGAGGCCCAGATCCATCGCCCCGCCGACCATCATCCACTCCCACCGGCCCGACAGCTCGCGCCGGTGCTCGAGCGCGATCACGATGACCAGGATCCCGTCGAGCGCGAAGAAGAACACCAGCACATAAGTGAGCGTCGCCACGCCGGCAAGCGGGTTCCACAGCAACAGACCGCCGGCCGCCAGCGCGACGATTGCCGACAGCAGCGCATAGAGAAAGCCGGGGGCCTGGCGCGCGGCGACCGTCGCGACGAGGCCGGTTACCCCGCCGATGAGGAACAGCCAGCCGATGACGACCGTCACCGCCAGCCCGGCCAGCGGCGGCACGACGATCGCCGCGATCCCGAGCGCCACGAGCACGATCCCCTCGCCGAGAAACAGGCCCCAGTGATCGCGTACCGATCGTTTGAACCGCGCCTCGAATTCCTGCAGGCCCGGCGGCTCGTTCAGCGACATCGGTGTCTCCGTCTCCGTCAAAAAAAGCCCCTCCGCCGGCGAGCGAAGGGGCCTTTGCCGTCGGTCTCTCTCCTACCGGTGCGCGGCCTGGTAGCGCGAGTTGCGCAATACGTGGCCGGGCAGGTTGCCGGTGTGGTTGCCTTCCTTCATCAGCATCTGGCCGTTGACAAAGGTGGCATAGATCCCGGCCGCCGGCTCCTTGAAGCGCCAGCCGCCGGCCGGGAAGTCGTGCACGATGAATTCGGGCAGCGGCTTTACGGTGTCGGGGTCGAACACGGTGATGTCGGCGACCATGCCGGGGCGCAACAGCCCGCGATCGTAGAGGCCGAAGGTCGAGGCCGAGTCGAAGGTCAGCCGGCGCACCGCGTTTTCGAGGCTCATCACCTGCTTTTCGCGCACCCATTCGCCGAGCAGCCGGGTCGAGAACCCGTAGCCGCCGTGGAACTGGACATGCGCACCGCCGTCGCTGAGGCCGATCAGCGCGTTCGGGAAGTTGAGGATCTGCTTCATCGCCTCGGGGTCGATGTTGTTTTCGGCCTGCATGAACACGGTTTCGAGCTGCTCTTCGACCACCAGGTCGAGGAACGCATCGATGATGCCCTTGCCCTGCATCTCGGCGACCTGCTTCAAGGTCTTGCCGACCAGCCCCTTGTTCTTGTCGAGCTTAACTTCCTCGACCCAGATGTAGTTGTACCATTCGCGCGAGATCGTCCCGCCCGGGATTTCGACCTTCCACTCGACCATCTCGTCATGAAGCTTCTTGCGCACCGCCGGGTCGGCATAGGCCTTGAGCTTTTCGTCGTCGCCGGCGAGCAGGATCGGGTGCCAGGTCGGCGAGCCGCGGAACACCTGGGTGTTCTTCATGTTGAAGGTCTGCGTCGTCGTGTTCGGCGAACACAGCGGATAGGCACGGATGCCTTGCGCAGCGGTCTCGCTGACCCGGTCCATGTGCTTCTGCCATTCGCCGGGGCGGCGCACGCTCTGGCCCAAATTATTGTAGACCACCGGCCGGCCGGTCGCCTCGCTGAGCCGCGCCATCAGCCCGTCGCGCATCTCGGCCTCACGGCCGCCGCCCGACTGGATGATGCCGGTGCCGAGTTCGCGCAGCACGTCGCCGAGCGCGAAAATCTCCGCCTCGTCGGCCCACAACGCCGGAATGTGCACGCCCTGCGGATCGTAGTGGCCACGGTTGCGCGACACCGAGAGGCCGAGCGCGCCGCCCTCCATCCCGTCGCGCACGATTTCTTGCATCTGCTTGAGCTCGGCATCGGTGGCGGCGCGGGCCTGGCACTCGTCGCCCATCACGTAATAGCGCACGGCGGTGTGGCCGATCAGCGTGCCGACATTGACGCCGAGGTTGCGGTCGAGCCGGTCCATGTATTGCGGGAACGATTCCCAATCGACCTCGATCGTGCTCAGCACCTCCATCGGGATCGCTTCGACATAGCTGAGGAATTCGGCCATCCGCTTTTCGTGGCCGCGGCGCACCGGCGCGAGCGACAGCGAGCAGTTGCCGATCACGACGCTGGTCGCGCCGTGGTCACACGAAAACGAGCACAGCGGGTCCCAGGTGACCTGCGCGTCGTAATGGCAATGGTTGTCGATAAAGCCCGGCGCTATGGCTTGGCCGCCGACATCAATGGTGTGCTGGGCCGCGCCGGACAATTTGCCGATCTCGGCGATCTTGCCGTCCTTGATCGCGACATCGCCATGGAAAGACGGCATTCCCGAGCCGTCGACCACGCGCCCGTTCTTTATCAGGACATCGTACGCCATCGGTTTTCCTCCTCCGTCCGCGTCGCACGCGCGATAATTGCACCAACTATAGCACGCAGGGCGCAGGCGACGCGGGCGTTCTCGGAATGGCGGCGGGCGTGGCTATGCGTTTGCCGGCGGTCCGGGCGCGACGCTCAGAACAGGCGCGAGCCGATCGCCAGACCGATCACCACAAGAACGATGCAGATCACGATAAAGACGAAGAACAGGATCTTGGCGATCCCGGCCGAGGCGGCGGCGATGCCGCCGAAGCCGAACAGCGCGGCGATCAGCGAGACCACCAGAAAGAACAGAGCGAGCCTGAGCATTTGAGCCTCCGACGGGTTGCTAAGCGGTCAACGCCTGCATGGCCCGCTCGTCTCTCCGCCGCAGGCCGAAGCCCGCCAGGAACATCGCCACGCATCCGGAGTCTCGCAGCACCGCGCGGATGACGATTTCGTCTCGGGGCGGCACATCCGTCAAAGCCGCGCCCTCCTCAGGATGAGGAGTATGTGCGCAGTTACAACAGTTTCCTGGGCGGCACAGGTCGCCATGCCGCCGCTCGGAGCCCCGTCTTGGCCGGGTCAAGCCTGGCCAAGGCGGGGCGGAAGGGAGCCTACTCGGCCGCCTTGCCGAAGCTCGGCGAGTTTTCGAGGTCGTCGACCAGCGCTTCCGGCCCCTCGGTCGGCAGCCGCTCGAGGTAGTTGATCCCGGCGTCGATGTCGCCTTCCCACATCTGGCGTGGCAATTCGTAAAGCAGTTCGACGCCGTAGCCGTTGGGGTCGTTGATGTAGACGCTGTGGGTCACGCCGTGATTGACCCGCATGTTGAACTTGACCCCCTTGGCCTGCAGGTCGGCGAGCTTGGCGACAAACGCCTCGCGTGTCGGCATCGCGATCGCGATGTGATTGATCGCCACCGGCTTGTCGAACAGCCCCCACTCGGCGGGCGGCGGCAGGTTCGGGTTCTCGACCAGCGCGACGTCGTGATGGGTGTACTTGCCGCCGTGGTCGCCGCTGTAGAATTGCATGCGCGGCGTCTTGCCCATCTCTGGCCGCGGGTGCAGCGCGCCGACCTGCTTCAGGCCGACGATCTCGGTCCAGAACCGGTGCGATTCCTCGATGTCCCGCACATTGAGCACGACGTGGTTGACGCCGACCGGGGTGTTTTCTGCCATGTGCTGCCTCCCAAAACAGGTGCGTTGATTCAGGATACGCCCGGGCCGCCCCCGCGGCAACGCGCCGCGTGAGCCTCACGGAATCTCGTAGACCGCGTATTCCTCGGCGATGCCGCGCAGCGCGCGCTGCTGCGGCCGCGGGGTGAGGCCCTTGGCGGCGAGCAGCGCGCCGGTCTGTTCCGAGCGCACTACCGGCTCGCTGACAAAGATCGAACGGTCCTGCGCCAGGCCCTGGACGCGCGCGGCAATGTTGACGGTCGAGCCGAAATAATCCTGGTGGTCGTTGAGCACGACCGCCAGGCATGGCCCTTCATGGATGCCGATCTTGAGCCGCAGATCGTCGCTGCCGTGCTCGGCGTTGAGCCGCTCCATCGCCTCGCGCATGCGCAACGCCGCGGCGACCGCGCGGTCGGGCGTGATAAAGGTGGCCATCACCGCGTCGCCGATCGTCTTGACCACGGCGCCCTGTTCGCCGGCGACGATGTCGCGCAGCACATGGAAATGCGCCCGCACCAGATCGTACGCAGCGAGATCGCCGACCCGCTCGTAAAGCGCGGTCGAGCCTTTGAGGTCGGTGAACAGAAAGGTCAGGCTGGTGATCCTGAGGCGCTGATCGGGGTTGAGCGTCTCGGCCCCGTAAAGATCGCGGAACACCTGGTTGCTCAACAGCCGCTTCGCGGTCAGGAACGGGCGCCTGCGGCCGAGCAATTCGTGCAATTCGTTTCCGGCGATCCAGATGCCGGGCAGAATCCGGCGGTCGGTGCGGTTTTCCAGCACCAGGCGCAACGGCCCCGGGCGCATCTCGATCGTCCCGGTCGGCGGCTGAAGGTCGTTGAAGGCGAGCGACAGGGTTTGGCGCTCCCGCGTTGGCTCGCCTTTGACGTCGATGAACTGGGCGGCGTGCGTCACCGGCTCGAAGACGATCAGAAACTCGGCGGGCAGGTGCAGCGATAATTGCGCCTTTTCGCGCGCCGGCAGTTCGAGCGTGTCGAGCGTGATGTCGTCGAGCGTCCGTTCAAGGTCTTCGGGAAGATCGACCGCCGAAGCCCAGAACATCTGGCGGAAATACTCAGAGAACGACAGCTCGTGCGGGCTGTGCGCGGCGATCGGGCGAACACGCGGGCTGACCGTGAAGGTCACCTCGACCATGTCGTCGAGCGACGGGGAATAGCCGCCCGCGCATAACGCGCAGAGGTAATCATCGTGCCGGACGGATTTCAGGCTCATTCCCTCGCTGAGCACGCCGCCGCAACCGGGGCAGAGGACGTTCCACGACAGCTCGAAAAGGCCGAGGCGCGCGGCGTGGAGAAGGGCGGCAATCGTCTGGTCTTCGTCGAGGTTCCGCTTGGCGGCGAACTCGATTGCGTTGATGCGGCACAAGGCGCGGTCCGGTGCCGTGCGCACGGCCTCTTCGATTGCCGTGGCGACATCGGCGTCGGTTGCCTGCCGCAAGGCGGCAAACAGCGGTTCCGCCTGCACGGTCACGGCATCGCTCATTCCGGCACCCTCACCGCGTCGCCCGCGGCAACGTCGCCGCCGCCGATCACTTCGGCGTAGATGCCCATGATGTTGTGCCCATAGGCGCGCATCAGCGTTCCCACCACATCGAGGTCGCGCATCGCAGTGTCGGGGTTGACCTCGGTCGCCTTGCAGCGGGTGATCGGCGAGATGACCCGGAGCCGCGCGCCGCCGACGGCGATCTCGTGGCCGATCCATTCCTGCTCGCGCCAGGCCGGAGTGCCGTCGAAATAAAGGTTGGCGCGGAAGCGGATCGGGTCGACCGGCGCGCCGATCACGGTTTCGAGCGCGCGGACGCTGTCGAGGTTGATCAGCGAGACGTATTGATCGGTGCTCGCATCCGGCTTGGGTCGGGCGTCGGCGAAGGCATGGCCCGCCGCCTCGACGATGCGCAGCGGCCCCGGCACCGCCTCGCCGAGAAATTTGTCGAAAAACGCGGCGATCTGGCGTTGGCCCTCGGCGTCGGTCAGCCGCGCTTCGAGCACGACCCTGCCGTGCTCCTCGGCCGACAGCACCCCGGTCTCCGGGGCGAACCTTGTGTGCAGCCGCGCCAGAGCCTCGTCGCGCATCAGCATGATGAAGTGGCGCTTCGACAGCCATACCGGGTGGCTGGGATCGAACTCGGTGGTGCCGAGCGCGACCGCAAAGCGTCGGTCCTGCGGCAGGCATTTGCCGGGGCTCAGCGCGACGCGGTCGAGCGCCTCGGCCGACAGCCCCTTTACCGGATAGCGATAGATGCGGTTGACCGCGGCGCTCATCCCGTCGCTCTCCCTGCTGCTTGAATAAGAATAGTGAGCAAGAAGGCGATTTTCATCCCGCCGCGGTGCGGTAGAGTGAGATAGGGATGACCTTCATTCGCCTTGCGCCTGCGGCGCTCGGCACCCTCCTCCCGCGTGCGGGAAAGGGTGGACCGGACGCGAAGCGAGCCGAGGTCCGCGGGCGCCGGCGGAGGAGGGGAGTGCGATGAGCCACGGGAGGATCGTGATGAAGGCAGATTATGTGATCGTCGGCGCGGGCTCGGCCGGCTGTGTTCTGGCCCATCGCCTCAGCGAGGATCCGAGCGTCTCGGTATTGCTGATCGAGGCCGGCGGCAAGGATTGGAACCCGCTGATCCACATTCCGGCCGGGTTCATGAAGATGCTCGACCACAAGACCCTGACCTGGGGCTATCACGCCGAGCCCGACACGGGCACCGCCGGCCGCGCGATCCTCTATCCGCGCGGGCGGGTGATCGGCGGGTCGTCGTCGATCAACGGCCTGATCTACATCCGCGGCCAACCCGAGGATTACGACCACTGGGCACAGATCGGCAATCGCGGCTGGGACTGGGACGGCGTGCTGCCGTTTTTCAAGCAGGCCGAGAACTGGGAAGGCGACGGCGGCGAGGTGCGCGGCAAGGGCGGGCCGCTGTTCACCTCGAAGATGGACCGGCCGCCGCTGTGCGAAACCGTGATCGAGGCCGGCAAGCAGATCGGGCTCGAATACCGCGAAGACGTCAACGACCTGACCCGGCTGCACAACGACTGCATCGGCTGGTGCCAGCAGACCCGCGGCGGCCGTACCCGCGCCAGCACCGCGCGCACCTATCTGCGCCCGGTGCTGAAACGCCCCAATCTGCAGCTGGTCACCAAGGCGCTGGTGCGGCGTATCGTGTTTGACGGAAAACGCGCGGTCGCGGTCGAGTTCACGCGCGGCGGCCCAGGAAGCAACACCATCGAGCGGGCCGAGGCCGGGCGCGAGATCCTGCTTAGCGCCGGCGCAGTCAACTCGCCGCACCTCTTGCAATTGTCGGGGGTCGGCGATCCCGAGCATCTCGCCTCGATCGGCGTTCCGGTGGTGCATGCGCTGCCCGGCGTCGGCGCCAACATGCAGGACCACTACGTCGTCCGCATGACCTATCCGGTCCACGGCATCGCCACCGCCAACGAGCGCTCGCGCGGCCTGCCGCTCGCCGCCGAAATCATGCGCTATCTGGTTACCGGCAAGGGCATGCTGACCTATAGCGCCTCGCTCGTGGCAGCCTCGGTCAAGGTGCTGCCGGAATCGGCGACGCCCGACGTGCAGTGCTCGTTTGCCCCCGGCAGCTTCAAGGACGGGCAGGTCGGCAAGCTCGAGGAGACACCGGGCCTTACCGGCGGCATGTGGCAGATGCGGCCGCTGTCGCGCGGTTATGTGCGGGCGCGCAGCAACCGGCCCGAGGACCAGCCGGCGATCAACCCGCGCTACCTGTCGGAGGACACCGACCGGCGCGCCGTTATCGGCGGGCTGCGCTTTGTCCGCAAAATCTTCGCGGCGCCGGCGCTGCAGCCGTATCTCGGCCCCGAGAAGCTGCCCGGTGCAGCGGTGCAGAGCGACGACGAGCTGCTCGATTACGCGCGGCGCAACGGCAACACCGTGTACCACGCGACCTGCACCTGCATGATGGGGCCGAACCCGAACTGTGTCGTCGACGACCAGCTCCGCATCCACGGGCTCGACGGCATCCGGGTGATCGACGCCTCGGTGATGCCGGCGGTGACCTCGACCAACACCAACGCGCCGACGATCATGATCGCCGAAAAGGGCGCGGCGATGATCAAGGCGGCGGCACGGCAGCGGCTGGCGGCGTAACGCCTCGGGGCTGCACCCTTCGGCACCCTCTCCCGCATGCGGGAGAGGGGGGACCCGACGCGAAGCGGATGGTGGGTGAGGGTTCAAACGGGAGAAACCCAATGCAAGCGGATTACGTGATCGTCGGGGCCGGCTCGGCCGGCTGCGTGCTGGCCAACCGGCTCAGCGAAGACGGCGCGCGGGTTGTGCTGCTCGAAGCCGGCGGACGCGACTGGAACCCGCTGATCCACATCCCGGCCGGCTATATGAAACTGCTCGACCATAAGACGCTGACCTGGGGCTTCATGAGCGAGCCCGACCCCGGGGTCAACGGCCGCTCGATCCTCTATCCGCGCGGCAAGGTGCTGGGCGGCTCGTCGTCGATCAACGGCATGATCTATGTGCGCGGCCAGCCCGAGGATTTCGACCACTGGGCGCAGCTCGGCAATCGCGGCTGGGATTGGGACAGCGTGCTGCCCTATTTCCGGCGCGCCGAGAGCTGGGAGGGCGGTGCCGACGAATTTCACGGGCAGGACGGGCCGTTGCTGACCTCGCGCACCTCGGATCGCCCCGAATTGTGCGAGCGGATCATCGAGGCCGGCACCCAGATCGGCTGCGAATACCATGAGGACATCAACCACCTGCCGCCCGGCGCCGGCGACAATATCGGCTGGGTCCAGCAGACCCGGCGCGGCCGGCGGCGGCAGAGCGCGGCGCGCACCTATCTGCGCCCGGCCCTGAAACGGCAGAACCTGTCGGTCGTCACCGGCGCACTGGTGCACCGAATCGTGCTCGACGGCAAGCGCGCGGTCGCGGTCGAATTTTCGCGCGGCGGCCCAGGGAACAACGCCGTTGAGCGGGTCGATGCGCGGCGCGAGATCATCCTCGCCGGCGGGGCGATCGGCTCGCCGCATGTCTTGCAGCTTTCCGGGATCGGAGACCCGGAGCACCTGGGCAAGATCGGTGTCGCGGTGGCGCACGCGCTGCCCGGCGTCGGCAGCAATCTGCAGGACCATTTCCTCGCCCGCGTCACCTGCGAGGTCACCGGCATCGCCACCGCCAACGAGAAATCGCGCGGCATGCCGTTTGTCGGCGAGGTGATGCGCTATGTTTTCGGCGGCAGCGGGCTCTTGACCTACGCCGCCTCGCTGGTCTGCGCCTCGATCAAGGTTCTGGAGGAGTCGGCGACGCCCGACGTGCAGATCCTGTTTGCCAACGCCAGTTTCGCGCCCGGCCCGGTGCGCAAGCTCGACACCAAGCCGGGGATGACCGGCGGCATGTGGCAGATGCGGCCGCTGTCGACCGGCTATGTGCAGGCGAAATCCGCCGACCCGCACCAGGCGCCGGCGATCAACCCGCGCTACCTGTCGCACGATACCGACCGGCGCGCCGCGATCGGCGGGCTCAGGGCGGCGCGGCGGCTGTTTGCGGCGCCGGCGCTGAAGCCGTATTTCGTCGGCGAAATATTGCCCGGCGCCGGGGTCGTCGGCGACGACGAGCTGCTGGATTACGCGCGGCAGACCGGCTCGACCGTGTTTCACGCAACCTGCACCTGCAAGATGGGGCAGGACCCGCTCGCCGTTGTCGACGACCAGCTGTGCGTGCATGGGCTCGACGGGCTCAGGGTCATCGATGCCTCGGTGATGCCCTCGGTAACCTCGACCAACACCAATGCGCCGACGATCATGATCGCCGAAAAGGGCGCGGCGATGATCCGGGCGGCGGCGCGGCAAAAGCTGGCGGCGTAAGTGTTTTTGAGGTTACCCCGGCGAAGGCCGGGGCCCACTTTTCCGCCGCACGGGCGGTTGAAGCGTGGATCCCGGCCTTCGCCGGGACGACGGCCGTTGGGAGTGAAGCCATGCAAGCGGATTACGTGATCGTCGGCGCCGGCTCGGCCGGGTGCGTGCTGGCCAACCGGCTGACCGAGGATGCCAGCGTGAAGGTGGTGCTGATCGAGGCCGGCGGGCGCGACTGGAACCCGCTGATTCATATCCCGGTCGGCTTTATGAAACTGCTCGACCACAAGACCCTGACCTGGGGTTACAAGGCGGAGAGCGATCCCGGCACCGCCGGCCGCGCGATCCCCTATCCGCGCGGCCGCGTGCTCGGCGGCTCGTCGTCGATCAACGGGCTGATCTACATCCGCGGGCAACCCGAGGATTTCGACCACTGGGCGCAGCTCGGCAACCGCGGCTGGGGCTGGGACGGCGTATTGCCCTATTTCAAGCAGGCCGAGAACTGGACCGGCGATGCCGCCGAAATTCACGGCAGCAGCGGCCACCTGACGACCTCGCCGATGACCGAGCAGCCCGAGGCGTGCCGCGCCATCGTCGCCGCGGCGCAGGAGCTGGGCCTCGAATTCCGCGCCGACGTCAACAACCTGCCACCCGGCGCCGGCGATTCGATCGGCTGGTGCCAGCAGACCCGCGGCGGAAGGCGCCGCGCCAGCGCCGCGCGCACCTACCTCAACCCGGCGAAAAAGCGGCCCAATCTGCACATCGTCACCGGCGCCCTCGTTCACCACGTCGCGTTTCAGGGCAAGCGTGCGGTCGGCGTGGTGTATTCGCGCGGCGGCCAGGTCGAGGTGGTCGACGCGGCGCGCGAGGTGATCCTGTCGGCCGGCGCGATCGGCTCGCCGCACATCCTGCAATTGTCCGGGGTCGGCGGGCCAGAGGCGCTGGAAAAGGCTGGCATCGCCCTGCACCACGCGCTGCCCGGCGTCGGGCAGAATTTCCAGGACCATTACATCTGTCGCATGTCGTGCGAGGTAAAGGGTGTCGAAACCCTCAACGAGCGCGGCCGCGGCATCGCCTTTGGCAACGAGCTGCTGCGCTACGTCACGCAGGGCCGGGGCATGCTGACCTTCGCCGCCTCGCTGTGCGCCGCCTCGGTCAAGGTGCTGCCGGAATCGGCGACGCCCGACGTGCAGTGCGTGTTTGCGCCGGCGAGCTATAAGCCGGGCCTCATCCGCAAGCTCGACGACAAGCCCGGCATCACCGGCGGGCCGTGGCAGATGCGGCCCTTGTCGCGCGGTTATGTGCTGGCACGCTCGCCCGACCCGCACGAGCAGCCGGCGATCAACCCGCGCTACCTCGCCGAGACCACCGACCAGCGCGCGATCGTCGGCGGGCTCAGGTTTCTCCGCCGCCTGTTCGCCGCGCCGGCGCTCGCCAAGCACATCGTCGGCGAAAACGTCCCGGGGCCGGGCGTGCAGAGCGACGACGAGCTGCTCGATTACGCGCGGCAGACCGGCGCCACCGTCTATCACGCAAGCTGCAGCTGCATGATGGGCAGCCACCCGATGTCGGTCGTCGACGACGAGCTGCGCGTGCACGGGCTCGACGGGCTGCGGGTGATTGACGCCTCGGTGATGCCGGCGGTGACCTCGACCAACACCAACGCGCCGACGATCATGATCGCCGAAAAGGGCGCGGCGATGATCCGTGCGGCGGCGCGGCAAAAGCTGGCGGCATAAGGCGCCTATCCCGCCGCGATCTCCTCGGTCACCACCGAAAATCCGGCGAGCATGGCAATCCGCGCGCCGCTTCTTACCCCTTCGCGATCACTTGCTTCACCCATTCCGGCACGGTCTCCACCAGGGGGCCGGGGCGGGTTTCGGCGAAGCGGCCGGAGGCGGTGGCGCGCTCGGCAGCAAATTCGATCGTGCGGGCGCCGGCGCGCCCGGCTTCGGCGAGGAAACTGCGGGCCGGCTCGCT